>NZ_JBIVXV010000011.1:74964-228318 GCF_044769385.1 Streptomyces sp. NPDC090445
CCCCGCCCGGGCCCCCCCCCGGCGGGGCGGGCGCGCGCCCCCCCGGCCGCGGCGCGGGGGCGCCCCCCCCCGCTCCCCCGGTCCCCCGCCGGGGTGGGGGGGGGCCCGCGGCCCCCCCCACGGCCCCTGTGTGCGCGGTCAGGAGCGGTTGGCGTTCGACGGGCCGAAGAACTCGATCTCCGCGATGGCGACCTGCTTGTCGGCGGAGGTCGTGTGCGACGACTCGACGGTGAAGCGGACCTTCGTGACCTCGCCGACGGGGAACGGGCGCCGCTGGCCGCCCGCCCCCTGGTCCAGGGTCAGCCGGCGCGTGGTGACCTTGCCGTCCTTCCCGGTGATCGTCGCCGTGACGCGGTGCGGAAGGGCGGACTCGCCGGTCTTGTCCGCCCGCGCGGAGACGCCCGGGGTGATGACCAGGTCCAGCAGTCGGGTCGGCTCGCTGAAGGTGGCCTCGATCCACTCGCCTCGGCCGGACTCCGAGACGCCGGGCCCCCACCAGGTGTTGCTGCGCTTGTCGAAGACGAGCTCCGGCTGGTGGCCGGGATACGAGCGGGAGGCCGCGATCCGGTCCGGAGCGACCGGGGCCCGCTTGGCGAAGTGGTCCCGGGCGGCCTGGATGCCGGCGGGCAGGTACACGACGCCGAGGACCGCCAGGGCGACGAGGACGGCGAGGGTGATCCAGGTGCCGATGCGGTCGAAGACACGGCGCAGCCGGGGGCGGTCGCCCGCCCACGGCGTCTCGCGGTGCCGCCCGTCGAACAGGCGGCGCCACCACGGCGCCCGTCCGGGTGCGGCGGCCTCGCCGGTCTCCGCCAGCGGCATCGCGCAGCGCACGCAGTAGTGGCGGTCGGCACGGTTGGGTGTCGAGCACCACCGGCACGGCGGACCGCCCTCGACGCCGGGCTGCTGTCCGGGGGCTCGTACGGCGGGCCGGTCGGTGTCCGGTCGGCCGGGCAGGACGGGCGCGGCGGCGGCCGGAGCGGGGCGCGGCGCGTCCGCGTCCGCCACGGGCACGAGGAGGGATCGGGCCCGGTCGGACATGGTGTCGCTCAGCGCGTGCGGAGCGGGTGCGGCGGGCACGTGTCCGGTGGGCGCGGGCCCGCTTGGCGAGGCGTCCTCCGGTGACGCGCCGTGCTCCGGTGACGCGCCGTCCGCCGGCGACGGGACGTCCCGGCGCGCCGGACCCGCCAACCCCGCGCCCGCCAACCCCGCGCCCGCCAACCCCGCGCCCGCCGACTCGGCGCGCCCCGGCGCGCCGACCGTTCCCGGGCCTTCCGAACTCGCGCCGGTTCCCGGGCCTGCCGTCCCCTGGGGAACCGACGCCGGTCCCCGCGAACCGCCGGAGCCCGGCGCCGCCCCGCCCGGACGGGCGGCTTCCGCCGGGCCTGCGGTCGTGCCGGCGTGCGCGGGCGTACCGGTGTCGGAGCCGCCCGTCGTCCGGGCATCGGGCGCGGCTCCGGCCGGCCGTGCGGCCTCGTGCGGCGGCCTCGCAGCGTCGGCGGCGGATCCGTGCGGGTGCGACGGCGGGTCGGCGGGCCGCGCGGCGCGGGCGGCGCCCTGGTCCCAGCCGAGCACGGCACCGCACGCGTCGCAGAAGGACTGGCCCGGTTCTGCGCGCGTTCCGCACTCGGGGCAGTTCTGCGTGGTCATGTTTCGGGAGTCCTTTCGGTGGCGGTCACCTCGACCGTGTACGGCATGTGGGCGGGGCGGGCGGCGGCGACGAGGGAGTCCAGTCGGTGGGTGTCGGCCGGAGTCGGCTCGGGCAGCCGGAGGGTGACGTGCAGACGGGGGCGCGGGGCGCCGGGGAAGGGGCCGAGCGGGCGGGCGTTCCAGTCGGCGCCGCCGCTCTCGGTGATCTCGGGTGCGACGCCGAAGGCGAGTCGTACGGCCTCCGTGAGGCCGCGCGGGGTGCCGCGGACCCGGTGCAGCGCGACGGCGGCCGCGACGGCGGCCCGCAGCCTGGGCTCGGGCTCGCCGCCGTCGGTCTCGGCACCCACCCAGGTGCCGAGCCACCGTGCGAAGTCGGCCGGGGCCAGCGCCGGGTCGAAATAGCCGTCCAGGCAGTCCAGGACGTTGAGGATGGGCGCGAGGACCTCGTCCAGGCCGCCGACGAACCGCTGTGCCAGGTCGTCGTCGGCGAAGACGGCGGGGAGCATCGCGCCCAGCGGGAGCGGGGAGCCCAGGCCGTCGACGGAGCCCCGATAGGGAATGGCCGTCATCCGTCGTCCCCGATCACCCGGACGCGGTGGTCGAAGGAGAAGACCAGCGAGGGCCGCTCCAGGTCGATGCGGTCGGTCGGGTCGCCGCGCTTGCCGGTGAGGGGATCGGCGGGGTGCAGGACGACCTGGTCGACGAGTTCCACCCCGGCGACCCGCTGCAGTACCGCGAACACCTCGCCCGCCTGGACGGGCCTGCCGAAGGCCCAGCCCTGCCCGTCCGCGCCGCCGGTCAGCGGGTCGAGGTGGCGGTAGAGCGCGTCGTTCGCCCGGCGGCGCACCCGGTCGGTGTCGACGCCGCGGAAGGCGTGCACCGTGGCGACGACGGTGACGCCCTGGTAGTAGGGCGGGCCGACGGCCAGCCGGGTGCCGATGAGGCGGCGCTCGTCGAGGTGGCGGGTGATCCGGCGCAGCAGGTCGTCGCCGGGCACGAGCTGCTCGAAGCGCAGCCGCCCGCCCGGATCGGCGACGGCCTGGGGGACGACGAGGACGCGGACCGCGTAGGCGCCGTGCTCGCCCCCCTCGCCCTCCAGACAGGTGATGCGCGCGGTCTCGGGCGCGGCGCGCCGGGCGAGCTCCTCGTAGTCGCGCAGGGTGACGGCGCGGTCCTGGGCGCGGAGCGTGATCGGCGCCCGCAGCTTGGCCTCCTCCACCGTCTCGCCGTCGACGCCGCCGCGCGCCGCCTCGCGGTTGACGACCTCGGCCACGTACGGGATGGAGGTGCGCAGCACCTGGACGGCGCCGCGGGCCACGTTGCCGCCGCGTCCGCCGCCGGTGCGGTAGCGGTGGGCGCGGACCACGGAACCCTTGGGGGCGACCGCCCCGTACTGGCGCAGCGTCCCGTCCGGTTCGCGGACGGCCGGGCCGAACGCGATCTCGCCGGTGGCGCCGTCCAGGGTGACGTGGCGGTCGCCGGGCCGGGACGCGGCGAAGTGCGGGACCACCTGCCAGTCCTGCCAGCCGTCGTCGCCGCCGCCGTCACCGTCGGCGGTCTGCAGGAGCAGCGGCGGGTCGTCGGCGACGACCGGGGCGTGGGCGAGCCGCAGCCGCTGGCCGGGCAGTCCGGTGGCTTCGCCGAGGGCCTCGTCGTGGACGGTCTCGGCGTGCACCGCGCGGGTGGTGCCACCGATGGTGTACGCGTCGACGGAGCGGATGCTCGGCGAGGTGGTGTAGAAGGGCTGGCCGGGCAGCGGATCGGTGACGCGGCAGCGGACCCAGCCGGCCTCCCGCCCGCCGTTGCGCGAGAGCGCATGGCCGCCGGGCAGGTGCAGGACGACGTCGCCGGGGCGGTTGAGACCGCCGGTGCCGTCCCGGTCCACCTCGCAGGGCTGCCAGCCGTCCTCGGTCCACGCCTCCCACAGCAGGGGCGGCTGGCGCGGATCGACACCGACGCCGTCGACGCGGCTGTCGAGCTCCAGGGCGAGCGCGCAGTGCGGAGCGGCCGCGGTCAGACCGATGAGCATGCAGTCGCCGGGGTTCGGGGCCTCGGCGAAGCACAGCACGTCCTTGTCCTCGACGAGGTCCGCGGTGCGGTCCGCGACCGGCTGCCCGCGGTGCTGCACCACCACGTGGGACATCGCGCACGGGACGACGGCCAGGTCGCGTTCGGTGGCGAAGACGACGGCCTCCTCCCGCTCGGTGCGCAGCGTGGCGACCTCGGCACCGGCCGGGACCAGGACCACGTCCTCCTGGGGCGCGGACAGCCAGAAGGTGACGTCCGTGCGCGACGCGGAGGGCGGGAAGAGGGTGATGCCCACCAGGTCGAGGAAGGCGAGGTGGTTCTTCTCGGGGACGCGGTTGAGCCGGTACACGATCTGGTCCGCCATGTGCGCGACCGTTTCGACGAGCGTGACGCCGGGGTCGGAGACGTTGTGGTCGGTCCACTCCGGGGCGCGCTGCTGGATGTAGCGCTTGGCGTCGTCGACGAACTGCTGGAAGCGCCGGTCGTCGAGATTGGGGGAGGGCAGGGACATCAGCGGTCGCTTTCCGAGGAGCCCGGCGCGCCCGGCTCGTCGTGGGAGGGGATGACGTAGAAGGGGAAGACGAGGCTGCGCGGGTTGTTCGTCCCGCGGATGGAGTACCGGACGTCGATGAACAGGACGCTCCGGTCGGTGCCGGTGGAGACCTCCACGTCGTGGACCTCGATCCGGGGTTCCCAGCGGTCCAGGCTGACGTGCACCTCGTGCTGGATGCGTCCCGCGGTCTGCTCGTTGACCGGGGCGAAGACGAGGTCGTGTATGGCGCAGCCGAACTCCGGGCGCATCGGCCGCTCGCCCGGGGCGGTGGCCAGGACGAGCCGGATGGCCTCTTCGACCTCGCGCTCACCACTGACCAGGGCGATGCCCCCGGTGGGTCCGATGCGCATCGGGAACGCCCAGCCGGAACCGACGAACTGTTCGGCCATCAGGGGCCACCTGCTCTTTCCTTCTGCCGGCGGCACGGGCGCGCCGGTGCGGTCGTCCGGTCATGCGGGGAGGGGGTACTTCACGGTGTTGACGTAGACGAGCCCCATGAGATCGACCTTGATGGCGCGGATGCCGACGTTGGCGATGGAGTTGACCTGGACCGTGCCGCCGGAGGTGATCATGGTGGCGCCCACGGCCTTCAGGCTGAGCGCGCCCATCGCGTCGACGCTGACGGCGCCCGCGAGCGACGTGATGTTGACGATGCCGCGGCCCTGGATGTCGAGGGGGCCGCCGCTCTTGATGGTGAGTCGGCGCCGGGCGCTGAGCGTCAGGTCGGTGCCGGCCTCGACGGACACCGAGCGGCCGCCCTTGATGGTCACCGACCCCTTGCTGTCGACGGTGATCTCCGTCCTGGTGCGGTCGAGGTTGATCGTCAGCCGGTCGTCACCGCTGGCGATGCGCACGCCCTGCTTGCGCCCGCCGGTCCGCTGACTGAGCAGGTCGACGCGGTTGGCCTGCCGGTCGGACAGGGTGTGCCGGGCTGCCTTGCGCTTGAGCCCGTCGTGCAGGGGCACGTCGTCGACCCGGGTGGGCAGGTCACGGCCGTTGTAGAGACCGCCGATCACGAACGGGTGGTCCAGCGCGCCCCGGTCGAAGGCGACCAGCACCTCGTCGCCGACGTCCATGGGGAACACGCCGCCGCCGCCCACGCCCCCGGACTGCACGCTGCGCGCCCAGTCGCTGACGTACGTGTCGTCCAGCCACGGGAACCGGAGCTTGACCCGGCCCTGCTTCAACGGGTCCTGCACGTCGGTGACGATGGCGTTCGCGACGCCGGGCAGCCGGGCGGCGCCCGCGGCGTCCGCGCCGCCTCCGCCCGACGCCAGCCCGTACAGGGAGCGCCACTGGCGTCCGCTCACCGTGATCCACGACTCGTAGTGCCTGCCGTCGCCGAAGACGTGCCGCACGGAGGTGACGGTGTACTTGCCCTCGAAGGGCCTGCCCACGTCGGCGAGGGCGACGGGCACACCGGGCCGCAGCTCGGGATTGCCGTACACCGCCACCTCCAGTTCCGCGAACGACGAGGTGACGTCGGCGGCGAGGGCCTTCGCGGCCTGCTGCACCTCGTCCTGCCGGTCGTACGGCGTGCCGGTCTCGACGAGGTGCGCCGAGGGGAACGCCCCGGCCGCCCGGCCGGGAGTGAGGCCGATCGAGATGCCCGGGTCGGTGGTGGCCGGGGCCGTCTCGACGATCTTCTTCTTGGTCGTCACGTTCCAGCCGCGCGACTCGACCGTGCCGACCTGGTCCGCGGCGGTGACCGCCGCCCGCAGCCGGAGGACGTCGTGGCCGGCCTGGAGCACGAACGGGCTCCTGTCGCCGTCGGTCTGCGGGGACGGCGCGCCGGCCGACGGGGTCGGCGTGACGAACCGGAACTTCCCCTTGGCGTCCAGGGACATCACCATGCCGTTCTCGTCGGCGAGCCGGGAGAGGAAGTCCCAGTCGGTGACGTTGGGCTGGCTGATGAACCCGTACGCGCCCTTCGTCGCCTGGATCCGGCCGATCGGCACGCCGTCCAGGGCGGCGAGCTTGCGGGCGATGTCGGAGGCCTTCTGGTTGCGGTAGGCGGCGACGCGGCGCCGGCGCATCATCCGGTGCCCGAAGTCGTAGCCGCGGATCACGGTGAAGCTTCCCGTGCCGTCGTAGTCGGCCTCCAGCGCGGTGACCTCGCCGGTCAGCAGGGGCTTGCCGCCGCCCTGGCCGTCGGCGATCGGCGTCAGGACCACCCTCGTGCCGAAGGTGACGCCGAGCTTGCCGAGGACCAGCCGGTACGGGTCGCGGAAGGTCAGCCGGAACGCGGCGGGCACGCCGACGCCCTGGTCGACCCAGCCCTCGACGAGCAGCGGGGCGATGTCGTCGGGGAGTTTCGCGGAGCCGATCCGCACGTGCATGATGCTGGAGAACGCGGGCTGCACCATCAGCGCGACACCTCCTCGGGTGCGGGAAGCACCAGTTCGGTGCCCGTCGGCAGCCGGGACGGGTCGTCGATGCCGTTGACCTCGGCGATCGCCCGCCACACGGTGGCCGTGCCGTACTCCCGCCAGGCCAGCGACTGCAGGGAGTCGCCCGCCACGACCCGGTGCACGCGCTGGGCGGTGAGCGCGCCGGAGGTCGGGTTCTGGCCCTTGGTCTTTCCCGGGATCTCCACCAGGTGCACCTGACAGGTGGCACGGATGGGTACGCCCGTGGTGCCGAAGAGGCTGTACGACGCCTCGACGGAGGCCACGTACGCGACGAAGCGGGCCGTGGAGAACGACCCCCACTCGAACACCACCCACGGCGGCGACGGCTGGTCGGCGGCGATGCTCTTCGCCGTCACCTCGCAGCAGCCCAGCAGCGACTCGACCTTCTTGAGCACCGTGTTGCCGGTCGGCGCGGCCGACGAGTCCAGGAAGATCTCCAGGGTCATCTCGCGCGGCTCGGCGCCCATGAACTCCGGCTTGGAGCCGTCGCGCACGGCCATCGTCGGCGTGGCCTTCCACTGCGCGCGCTGGCTCAGGGACAGCTGCGCCGGATTGAACTCGAAGCCGAACGTCCGCATCAGCGCCCCGGGCGTCGTGCTCGTCCCGACCGGCGGCTCGTGGATCGCCAGCGTCGCGCGCACCAGGCTCTTGCCGGCGCCCCTGCTGCTCGTGGCCATGGGTGTCCCTCTTCTCCGCTCCGTTGGCGCCGTCAGTCCGTGAACCCGTGGTGGGCGATCTCCAGGACCTCGGTGGCCACCGAGGGGCTCGCGGGGTCGAGGGTGGGGCCCTGCCAGCTCACGGGCAGCACGTCGATGAGCCCCCAGCGGGCCACCAGCGACCCGTCGGCCCGCAGCGCCGTGATCTGGGCGGTGGGCCGCTTGATCCCCGTCTGGACCGACGAGATCCACCGGGCGACCTTCGAGGTGTCCGGAGTGAGCGGCCGGGTGAGCCGGATGGTGGGGAAGGTGACCCGGGTGGGCAGGTGCCACACGAAACCGTTGTTGCCGCCTTCCTGGCGGTGCTCGATCTCCACCTGGGACGACAGGCCTTCGCATCCGTTGAAGAAGCCGAGGCTCTCGCCGTCGATGGTGAGGGTGAACCAGATGGTGGACCCGGGGTCCTGACGAGGCATCCGAGGTGGGCCTTTCTGTCGTCCTGTGGTGGGCGCGCGATGGGCCCGCGGTGGGGAGGACCGCGGGGCGTCCGTCAGGCGCGCGGATCGCGGAGTCTGCCGATCCGTTCGCGGTCCATGCGCAGTTCGGTACGGACGAGGCGGGTGACCCGGCCGATGATCCGGTGCACCAGCTCGTCCAGTTGGAACTCGGTCAGTTCGCGGGGATCGAAGCGGCCGGCGGGGACCGCGGTGTACCCGGGCGGCGGGTCCTCCTGCGCGAACGCCGCCCCGGGAGCCGGGCGGCCGCCGGGCGCAGGCGCGCCGTGCGCCGTGAACGGCCGGTACGACGACGATGACGGCGGCGGTTCGGGCGGCGGTCCGGGCGGCGGGGAGGGTGCGGGCGGCGGCGCCTGCTGCGACGACGGCCGCGGATGCCCCGGCGTCGAGGCGGCCGCGGTGGCCGCGAGCGCACCGTTGGACCGGCCGGAGCGGGACCCGGAGACGAAGGACGGAAAGCGCTGGACCGCCGGCCCGGACGGTGCCCCGGCCGCCGACACCGCGGGCAACGCCGGGGCAGCGGCCGCGGGCGGCGGACTCAGCGGTGCCACGGCGAGCGGACCGCGCGCCGCCGGGTGCACGCCGGGCAGGGAGGTGCTGCGCAGGGGAACGCCCCGGGCGGGGACCGCCCGGCGGACGGCTGGAGCGTCGGCCACGGCCGTACGGGGAGGGGCCGGCGCGGGCCGCGCGGCACCGGGCGTGGGCGGCGTCGCCGGGAGGGCCGAGGACAGCCGGCTCGCTGGGGGCGTGGCGAACGGCGCGGGTGGTGCCGAAGCCCGTTGGACCGGCGGAGCAGCGGAAGCGGCGGCACGGGAACCGCTGTGCGCCGGTGCGGCGATCGGCGCTGTCCGGCCCGGCACAGCAGCGATCGGGGCGCCGAGCGAGGAGCGTCGCCGCGCGGTGGACGGTGTGGAAGCGGAGGGGTGGTGCGGGGAGCCGGGAGTACGCGCGCTCGCGTGCCCCGGGGCCGTGCCGTGGGCGGCAGCCGGCGTCGGGGCCGACGCCGCCGCGGGCGCCGGATGCCCCGGGTGCCCTGGATGCGCCGGGGACGGCAGGGGCGCACCCAGCCCCGCAGGGGGAGGCGCGACACCGGGCCGTAGCTGGCCCGCGAGCGCCGAGCCGGCGGCGGTACGGGTCGGGCGCTCCGGGCCGGGGCCCGGTGCAGCGGTGCCGTGCCGGGACTCGGTGCGGCCGGGGGCCGACGGGGGTACGGCCGCGGGGTCGCGGCGGACGGCGGACTCCGCTGCGTCGGCAGGCGCGGCCGGCGGGCGGGGCGTGGAGCGCTGCACCGCAGGCGTTGCCGTGCCCGGACGGGCGGCCGGGGCAGCAGAGGACGCCTGCACGGCCTGTGTCCCTTCCGAGCCGACCTCCCCGCGCGGGAGGGAAGGGCCGGTGGGCGTGTCGGCGGGCGCGGCCGAGGCAACGGGCCCGGCCGCGGACACGGCGCGTTGGACGGGCGTACGTCCGGGGCTGCGCGTCGGCGGGGACGCTTCGGCCCGGGGAGCGGTGTGGGCCTGCGGGGCGGGCCACGGTGTCGCCGGGGCGCCGGTCCGCGGGACGCTGCCTGTCGGGGCTGTCGGGGCTGTCGGGGCTGTCGGGGCTGTCGGGGCCGTCGGCCGCTCGGTGCGGGCGGTGGGGACGGCGCTGGCGGTGGGGCGCGCCTGCGCGGCGGCGTCCCGCGGGGCCGGGGCGTCGGGGCCGCCCGCCGGAACACCCGTCACAGCGGGCGGGGGCGTGTGGGGTCGGACGGCCGACTCGGGGGAGGGACCGGCGGGCGGGTCCGCGGGCACGGTGGAGGAGCGGCGCACATCGGCCGGAGCCGGCGGTATCGCTCCCGGCGCGGATACCGCTCGCTGTACGGGCGCACCGGTTCGGGGCGACGGTGCCACCCCAGCCGGGCCGGAGGGATCGACCGTGGACGGCTTCGCCCCGGCGCCGGAAGGCTTCGTCTCCGGGTCCGACGGACGCGTGCCCGCGCCGGACGGGTTCGTGCCCCCCGCTCGGGAGTCGGCCGCCCCGTCGCGCCACGCCCTCCGGGATCCGGACGTGTCCGTACGCGGCGCCTTCGCTGCGGGCGGCGTCCCCTCCCGGGGCACCGCTCGCCGGACGGGCGCGGCGGTCCCGGACGTCGGTGCCGTCGTACCCCCGGTCGGGGCGGATGCCGGTGCCGGGGACGCGTGCACGGTCTTCGGCGCGGGTCCGGAGGCATCGGTCGTCCCGTCGTGCCCGGGTGTCCGTGGTGCGGACGCCATGGGAGAGGGCACCCGAGCGGGAGCGACGGCGGGCGTGTCCGTACGCGGCGCCTTCGCGGCCGCCACCGCCTCGGACACGGGCGTGCCGGACCCGCCGGGCACGTCGGTGCGCGGCGCGGAATCCCCGGGACGGCGCACTGCCTCCCGCTGTACCGGTGCGCCGAGTCCCGTACGCCCGGCGGCCGGACCCGGGCGCTCCACGGACGGTGACCGGGGCGGGATGTCCCGTACCGGACCGCCCTGCGCGGGACGGGTGACCGGCGGCATGCCCGAGGACGCAGGCGGAACGGCGAGGCCGTCCGGGGGCGACGAACGGACCGTGGACGCCTCCGGGGACGGAGCGTCCCCGGAGGCGGGCGGCCTGTCGGGGCGGGGAGCCACCGCCCGCTGCGCCGGGGACGCGGAGCCTGATGCGGCGACGGACGCGCCGAGGCCGCCGCGGTCCGCACCGGCCGGTGCGGACGCCGGGCTCGGCGCCGCCCCAGCCGGTGTCACCTCCGGCACCGCAAGAGCGGTCCGGCGCGTCGCGGGCAGGGCCCGCCGGTCCGCCGCGGGGGCGGCCGGCGCCTTGGTCAGGGGTTGCCGCATCCGCGGCGGAGCCGAGGGTACGGGTGTCACCGTGACACCACGGTTCGCCGTCCGCAGCGGAGCCGGCCGGTCGGCGAGCGGGTGCGGCAGCACCGGCGGCACCAGCGCCACCGGCGGCACCGGAGCCGCCGCGACTACGGGTACCGTCGGCCCGGTACCGGCGGGTCGGGTCCCCGCGGGTACCGGGGGCGTCCCGTGCGCGGCCGGGAACTCCGTATCCGTCGGCACCCTCCGGAGCGGCGCCACCGGCATGCGCTGCACGGCGGGTACGCCGGCCCGGGGGCCCGACGGCAGGCCCGGGGCGGGCCGTTCGAGCCCCGAGACCGGGCGGGCGGCCGCGGTCGGCGCACCCGCCCCCGACAGCAGACTGCCGCCCACTGAAGGGTCCAGGACCGCGGGGGAGGGCGCCCGCGTGAACGACGGGTTCTGCCAGGTCGCCAGTCGCCCGCCGAAACCGGCTTCCGCGACGCCCCTCGCGCCGTCGCCCGTCGTACGCCGCAGCGGCGGCAGGCCGGCCCAGGCGGCGACGGCCGCCGGGGGCGCGGGCGGCGCGGGAGCCGTGCTTCCGCCGGCCTCGGCGGGCGCCGTGTCCACGGGTTCGGTGCCCGCAGCCGTGGAGCCGTTGGACGCCGCAACGCCGGCGTCGCCGCGCCGCCCCCGCAGCCGGTCCAGGAATGCCACCTGCTCAGCCCTCCGTCGCGCCGCGCGTCACGAGGGACGCGATCTGCTCGGTGTACCGGCGCCGGTCCTGGTGCTCCAGGTCCAGGATCGCGTCCAGGCCCCAGTGGAAGTGGTAGGCGACGTACGCGATCTCCTCGTGCAGCCGGTCGGTCGCGTACGTCACGATTCCCCCAGGCGGCTCCCGCCGAGTTCCACCTCGAAGGGCTCCGAGCAGTGCGGGCACTGCACGACCGCGCGGGTGTGGCCCTCCGCGTTGATCTGGCGGTAGAAGTCCTGGAGGAACGCCAGGTCGGACGCGAACATGTTCTCCACGATCCCGTCGTGCACCATCGGGAGCGTGCCCAGCCGGGTGATGACCCGACCGAGCAGTACCACCGACAGGTACGCCGGGTTCTCCTGCACGCGCACGTCCCGCAGCGGGACCAGCTCGTCGCGCGCCGTGGACAGCCGCATGACACCGTCACGGTGTACGGTGCCCGCGTCGTCGACGTAGCCGCGCGGCAGCTCGAAGGGGAACTCGGTGCGCAGCGACTGCCGCGGTACCGGGTCGGCCGGAGGGCCGGCGGGTGCACGGTCCGGTGCGGCGGCCGGGGTCGGGTGGGGGAGACCCGCCCCCGCCGCCGCGGTCTGGGGCACCGCGGAACCCGGAGCCTTGGCAGCCGAACGCCGCATTATTCGATGACCAGTTCTTCGAACACGATGGTGACGGTCTCGGTCAGCGCCGCCGCCTCGCCGGCCTTCACCGTGCTCGTGTCGATCTTGCTGCACCAGGCGTTGCGCAGGTTGTAGCGCTTCACCGGGTTGTCCTGGTAGTCCATCACGATGATGGAGGCGTTCTTGCGGGCCGTGCTCATCTGGCCGCGGATCGAGTCGTTGATCCACTGCGTGAACGACGTCGACTGGGTCATGCCGCGCACGACCGTGCACTGGCCGTTCTTCTTCACGCCCGGCAGCAGTGCCACCTCTGCGCGGCCCTGCGCGCTGTTCTGCTGGTAGGTGATGACGTCCTGTTCGAGGGTGAGGCCGCTGACCTCGGCGAGGTACTCGACCATCACTCCGTCGATCTGGAGCCCGAAGTTGTGTGACGTGAGGGCGTCACCCGGCTGGAGACTCATCTGTTCGCTGTCCTTCTGGAGGGGGGAGGGGCAGGGGGAGGCACCGGGGGCGGAGGCGGGCTCCGCGCCCGGCTACTCCTCCAACTCGCCGTTGCCGCTGGAGAACTGGGCCAGCCGGAAGACCACGAACTCGGCGGGCTTGACCGGCGCGATGCCGATCTCGCAGATGACCCGGCCGAGGTCGACCGACTCCGGCGGGTTCGTCTCCTCGTCGCACTTGACGTAGTACGCCTGCTCGGGGCTCTGCCCGAACAGGGCGCCGCTGCGCCACTCGTTGACCAGGAACGCGGAGACGTTGCGGCGGATGCGCGCCCAGAGGTTGTGGTCGTTCGGCTCGAACACCACCCACTGGGTGCCGATCAGGATCGACTCCTCCAGGTAGTTGAAGTACCGGCGGATGTTCAGGTAGCGCCATGCGGGGTCGGAGGAGAGGGTGCGGGCGCCCCAGATGCGGATGCCGCGGCCGGGGAAGGCCCGGATGCAGTTCACACCGATCGGGTTGAGCAGGTCCTGCTCGCCGCGGGTGATCTGGAGTTCGAGGTCGACGGCACCGCGGACGACCTCGTTGGCAGGGGCCTTGTGCACACCGCGCTCGGAGTCGTTGCGGGCCCATATGCCGGCGACGTGACCGCTCGGCGGCACCAGGCGCGACTGCCCGGTCGCCGGGTCGAAGGCCTTGATCCAGGGGTAGTACAGCGCCGCGTACTTGGAGTCGTAGTTGGCCGTCTCCTGGCGCCAGACCCGGATGTCGCGGGCGTTCAGGCCGGGCGGCGGGTCGATGATCGCGACCCGGTCGCCCATCAGCTCGCAGTGCGCGATCAGCCCGAGCTGGACCGCCTTGACGGCCTCCAGGTCGATCGCACCGTGCTGGTACGCGGCCATCAGGTCGGGCACGGCGACCATGGAGATCTCGTCGACGGCCTCCAGGCCGCCGAAGCCCGTGCGGTCGGCGGAATCGCCCAGGTACTGCGCCGGACCGGGGTGAGCGCCCTCGGTACGGCCGGCCGGGGCGCCCGGCGCCGAGGGCGGCGCGGGCGGCGCGGGCGGCGCGGGCGGCGGCGCCGGCAGGACCACGGTCTGGTTCTCCGGGCGGGCCGGCGGCGCGGCCGGCGAGGCCTCGGTCACGGCGATGAGCTTGGAACGCTCCCTGACCTGCGTGACGACATAGGCACGGCCGCCCTTCTTCGCGGTCACGTCGAAGGTCTCGACCGGCTCGTCGCCGTCCTTGACGATCAGCTTGAAGCGCTCGGCGGGCCCCTCGCCCTCGGCGTCGGCGACCTCGACGGACAGCGGGCCGCTGCGGCCCTCCGCGGTGGCGGTGACGGCGAAGCCACCGAGCCGTTGGGGCTCGGAGGCGGGCAGCGCGGCCGGGGCGGCGGCACCGGTGACCGCGGCGGGCGCGGAGGCCTGCCCCCGGCCGGAGTCCTCGGCGGAGCCGCCGACGCGCACGACGTACGCCGCCGAACCCCCGTTGTTGAAGAACCCGTAGACGGAGTGCGCGAGGTGGTAGCCGTCGGTGAAGTCGCCGAAGGCCGCGACGTACTGGGTCCAGTTGGTCACCAGCGTCGGCTCGTTCAGCGGGCCGGTCGACGCCAGACCGACGAAGGCGGCCACCGACGTGCCGACCCCCTCGATGGGGCGCGAACCGCTGGCCACCTCCTCGACGTAGACGCCGGGCGACAGGTAGGACGGCATGCTCTGCTCTCCTCCGCTACGAGACAGGACACCCACACTGTGGCGCGCCCGTCGCGCCCGCCGGAACGCCCCCCGGTACCCGGGTGGGGGCACCGCCGCTGCCCCCGCCGCTGCCCGGAGGGGCAGGCGCCGCGGTACCCGGCGACGGGCCCGGCCGCGCGGGCCGGTCCGACTGCCCCGAAGTCTGCCCCCGCGGACCTGTGGGCGGGCGGGGGCTCGGACAAGGCTGGACGGCCAGCCGCCGGGACAGTCGAGAGGGAGCGTCATGCGCGCGCACGGTGAGCCGAACCGGTCGTCGGCCGAACGGGCCGCCCCGCGCCGTTCGGTGCCGCCGAGCACCCCGGTCCTGCGGCTGCCGAACCTCCATCGGGCGGCGGGGAACGCGGCGGTGGCCCGCGCCGTCGAGGAGCAGCGGCACCGGCACGGCCCGGGCTGCCGACACGCGGAGCCGACCGCCCAGCGCGCCCGCGGTCGCGGTCGGTGTGCGGGGCGGACGCGGGGCGGGTACGTCGGGGCAACCAGGTCTGCCCCCGCGACTCCTGACCGTCGGCGACGGCGCGGTTAGCGTGCCGGGGGTGAGCCTCTGGACTTCCCTGGAACCCGCCTCCGTCACCGTGGATCCCGGCAGCAGTGCCCGCGTGCGCCTGCGCGTGCGCAACACCGGTGACGTGGTGGACGAATACCGTTTTGAACCCGTCGGCGACGTGGCGCCCTGGACGACGGTGGAACCGGCGACCTTGCGGCTGTACCCGGGCACCACCGGGACGGTCGAGCTGACGTTCGCGCCGCCCCGGACCCCCGATGCCACGGCCGGGCCCAACCCGTACGCGGTCCGGATCACGCCGACCGAGCATCCCGACGCCGTGACGGTGCCGGAAGGGAACCTGACGATCACCCCGTTCGGCGAGGTGCGCGCGGAACTCGTGCCGCCGACCGTCAAGGGCCGCTTCCGCGGACGCCCGAAACTGGCGGTCGACAACCTCGGCAACACCAAGGTGACGGCATCGGTCACGGGCAGCGACAACGGGGACCACCTCACGTACGAGATCCGCCCCGGGAACGTACAGATCGAGCCGGGGCGTGCGGCCTTCGTCGACACGACCCTGCGGTCCCGGCAGATCATCTGGTTCGGCTCGAAGGAGGACCGGCCCTACACCCTCGCGGTGCGCCGCTCCGGCACCGAACCCCTGGAGGTCGAGGGGACGTACGTCCAGCGCGGCTTCCTCCCCCGCTGGCTGGCCACGTTCTTCGGGCTCTTCCTGGCCATGGCCATCGCCTCCGTGATGATCTGGATCGCGTACAAGCCGCAGGTCCGCAGCGAGGCCACCGAGGCCACCGAGCAGGCGGGCGCCGTCCTGCCGACCCCTCCGGCGCTCTCCGCACCGCCCCCGCCGCCGTCGCCCAAGGCCGAACCCGAACCGGCGAAGTCCGAGAAGCCCGAGGAGGAGGGCGGCGGGGGAGAACAGCCGCAGGAGCCCGCGGGACCGCCGCCCGTGGTGCCCGCCGAACGGGTGCTGCTGCGCAACGCCGCCACCCGGATGTGCGCCGAACTGCCCGGCCGCGACAAGGGCCGGATCAACATGGCGGTCCAGCAGAGCGACTGCGACGGCACCGACGGGGACAACCAGCTCTGGAACCTGGAGGTGAAGTACCCCGAGCTCGGTCCCGGCGGCAAGCCGCTCTTCCAGATCCGCAACGTCAAGGACCGGTTCTGCATGGACCTCGGCGAGTACGGCGCCCGGCCCGTGGGCACCGGCATCGGCGAGTTCCACTGCGACGGCACCACCGCGGACAACCAGCTGTGGTGGATCGACCGGCAGGACAGCGGCGACTACTGGATCCGCAACTACGCCAGCAACAGCAAGTGCCTCAACGTGAACGGCGGGGCCGCCGTCGGGGACCGGCTGAACATCTCCGACTGCAGCAACACCGGCAACCAGGAGTGGAAGATCGTCCACCCCAAGACCGACTGACGCCCGCGGCGGCCCGGCCCGGCCCGGTCACCGGGCCCGGGCGACCGGGCCCCGTCTCCGGGCTCGGCCACCGGGTCACCAGCCGCCCTCGCCCGGTACCAGCCGCCCCGCCTTGCGGTACTCCCGTCGGGCGCCCTCCAGGAGGTCCTCCGCCGTCACTTCGCCGCCGCGCCCGGCGGCGCGATAGGCGGCGGTGACCACCGCGCTGCGGATGGAACCGCCCGCCAGCTCGAAGTCCCGGGCGAGCGGGGCCGCGTCGATGCCGTCGGCGGACGGTACGTGCGCCAGCCCGTGCCGCCACAGCGCGAGGCGCTGCCCGGCGTCCGGGAAGGGGAAGTCGACCACCAGGTCCAGCCGCCGCGTGAACGCCTCGTCGATGTTCGCGCGCAGGTTGGTGGTCAGCAGCGCGATGCCGTCGAACGACTCCAGCCGCTGGAGCAGATAGGCGCTCTCCAGATTGGCGTAGCGGTCGTGCGCGCCCTTGACCTCGGAGCGCTTGCCGAAGACGGCGTCGGCCTCGTCGAAGAGCAGCACCGCGTCGGTGCGGTCCGCCTCCGTGAAGATCCCCTCCAGGTTCTTCTCGGTCTCGCCGACGTACTTGTCCACGACCGCGGACAGCTGGACCACGTACAGATCGAGCCCGAGGTCGGCCGCGACGACCTCCGCCGACAGCGTCTTGCCGGTGCCCGACTCCCCGGCGAACAGGCCGAGGACGCCCCGCCCGCGCCCGCCGCCCGCGCTGAGCCGCCAGTCGCCGAGCACACGGTCGCGGTGGCGGGCACGCAGGGCCAGTTCACGCAGCTGCCCGAGGGGCCCTTCGGGCAGGACCAGGTCCCCCCAGTCCACGGCCGGCCGGATGCGGCGGGTGCGGCTCTCCAGCCCCGAGGCCGACTGGCGGCGCGCGGCGTGCCGCACATGGGCGGCGGTGACCGGACCGCCGTCGAAGGCGGCCAGTGCGCGTGCGGCCTGCGCGGCCCGCCGCACGCGGTCCCCGCCGAGCCGGTACGGGGCCACCGTCGCGGCCAGGTCGAAGCCGGCGCCGTCCGCGCCCAGCGCCGCCCGCCAGGCGGCCGTCCCACCGTCCCGGCGGCCCGGCGCGTCCAGGACCAGGGGGTCCTCGGGGCACCAGTGCGGGTCGTAGGGGCGGGGATCGGCCAGCAGCACGGTCACGTCCGGCGCCGCGGCGAGCGCCCGCACCAGCGGGCCGGGCCGCTCGGGCAGTGCCGGGACGACGAGGGCCCGGCCGGTGAGGCGCGCCTCGCGCAGCAACTCGGCCGCGTGCTCACCGGGCACGGCGCAGCACAGCGCGTGCAGGCCCGCGGCGCGCAGGGCGGCGGCGTACGCGGCCAGGCCGTCGCCCTCACGCTGTTCCCGCAGGTAGACGGTGGCGGGGCCGGACTCCAGGAGGGTCGCGAGCCGGTGGGTGAACTGCTCGGCGGCCGCGTCGGAGGGCAGCGGTTTCGGCATCGGGCGCAGCAGGCCGAGCAGCGCGATGTCCGGCGTGTCGTCGCCGAGGAGGTGCCCGACGAGTCGGTCGGGCACGCGCAGTGAACGGGTCAGAAAGGGGCGTTCGGGCTCTTCGACCTCCAGCAGACCGAGAGCCGCAAGGGGCGCGGAGGCGTGCAGCCGGGCCCGGGCCGCGGCGGACTGTGCGGGCACCCCGTACAGGTCGAGGGCGAGGCCGACGGTGGCCCGGCGCCTGCTCACGTCGTCGTTGAGGTAGCCGTAGAGCGGCTCGAAGGTCCGGTCGACGTCGGGGGCGAGGGCGGCGAGCACGATGGCGGTGTCGAGTTCGGTGAGGCCCGTCCGCGCGGCCAGCCGCGCCAGCCGGTCGGCATCGCCGGTCGGGCCGTCGGTGCCGGTGCCGGTGCCGGCCCGGGTGGTGCTGATGGCGGCGGCGGTGACGGATTCCGTTCCGTCGTCCGCCACCGCCGGCCGGCTGCGCAGGAGGTGGCGCACCGCCTCGTCGGACAGGTACAGCCCGCGCAGGGGGTCGTCGGCCGTGGGATCTCCGGCGGCCCGTCGTTCGACGAGCTCGGACACCCGCGCGCGCAGCCCGCCGAGACGGGCGAGCAGCACGCGGGCGGGGTCGTCGACGGCATCCGGCGCTGCCCCGGTGCCCGCCGCCTGCGGACCCGGCGCCGGGACGGCGTACGGGGCGCTCACGGCGCGTCCGGGCGGCGGGGAACCTCCGGGCAGGAGGCCGCGTCCTTGCGGGCGGCCCGTGCCGCCCGGGCGGCCGCCACCTGGCGGGGACGGTGCGAACGGCCCTCGGACGCCGCCGGGCCGCCGTCCACACCGCTCACGCGGACCATCGCGCCCTCGGTGACGGGCGGCCCCGCGTCGTACTCCGGGAAGGCCGGGAAGGGCGCGGTCACCACCAGGTCGAGGGACGGCTTCAGCTCGCCGCCGAGCGCGGACCAGATCTCGGCGAGCGACCGCGACTCCGTCTGGATGCCGGCCACCGTCAGCGGTACGGAAAGGTTCAGCGCCCGCAGGGAACCGGGCAGTTCGTCCGGCGGCAGCACCTCACGGGGCAGCAGCGTCGCGAGTACGGCGGACAGCAGCCGGTGCTCGTCCTGCGGGGTCTTCGTCCACGCCGTCACCAGGTACGACAGCCGGAACCAGCGCGGCGGCTGACTCCGCCGCACGACCACGTCGCGCTCGTCCCGCACCGCCACGTGGCCGCGCTGACGCCGGGCCACGTCCTCCCGGATGTCGTACAGGTAGGTGTTGACCACGGGGGCGTTGCGCCGGGCCGCCCAGTCGCGGGTCGGTGCCTCGAAGGACACCTCGATGCCCGAACCCGTCAACGCCCCGCTGCCGAGCAGGCCCTTGAGTACCTCGTCCACCTCGTGGATCACGCCTGCGCTCCCGCTCTGCCCGCACGGCCGTTCCCGCCCGGCCCGTCGTCCGCCGTCGATCGTCCCCGGGCGGCCGTGCGGGCCGCAGGGCCACGGGGGACGGCCGCCGGGCAGTCCTCCCTGCCCCCGCGGACACGCCCCGCCCCTGTCGTCTGCCCGGACGGTCAGATGTAGCCTTCCCGAAGGGCAAAAGCCACGGCGTGCGCCCGATTGCGCAGGTGAAGCCGCGTGGTGAGGCCATGCACGACGTTCTTGACGGTCCGTTCGGAGTAGGACAGCTTGCCCGCGATCTCGCCGGTGTCGAAGCCCTCGGAGACCAGGCGCAGGACGTCCACCTCACGCGACGTCAGCCCGAAGGCCGGCATGTCGGTCCGGCCCATCGCGCCCCGGTGCAGCGTGGCCACCTGCTGGATGAGCCGGCCGAGCAGATCGGCGGGCAGGTCACCGTCACCGCGGGACGCGGCCAGTACCGCTTGCACCAGCCGCTCGGCAGTGGCCTCGTGGCGCCAGACGATCGCACCGACACCGCACTCCACCACGTCCAGCAGCTCGCTCTCCCGCATCGCGCCCACCACGAGCACGGCACGAGCCCCCTCGCTGCGCACGATCCGGCGCAGCCGGGCCAGAGCCGCCTCGTCGAGCGCGTCCTCGACGAGCAGCGCCACCGTGCCCGGGCCGGACTCCTCGCACAGCTCGATCTCCGGGTGTCTGCGCAACTGGCTGACCGCGCCCTCACGGCTGATGGGGTCGGTGGCGGACACCGTCACGGGAACGCGCCGGCCCACGGGGCCGACGGTCCGGCCCGTGATGTTCCGGCCCGTGGCGGGAGAGGGCGCACCGGGAGAGGACGTGGTCGTGGTGCTGGGTGAGCTGAGCAACCGATTCCCCTGTTCAGCGGCCCGCCGCGGAGTGCGGGCCGGTGGCGGATGAGCACCTTCAACCCTTCTGCGGCCGCCGCAGGGACCGCAATCGTGGAGCACCACGAGCGGTACCACGAGACCGTGCCGGCGGCCACCACGAGATCGGCTGCCCCCGCGCACGCCACCGCAGCTCACAGCGGATCCGACAGCATCGGGGCAGCTCCGGGGGGACCGCAGTGAGGTACGCCACTTCACCCCACCCCGACACGGATTCCGCCGTCTCACCCGGCGGGAAAGCACACCTTCCACCACAGGAGGCACTGATGACCGGACCGCTCCTCGAACGCGACGTGCCCCGGGCGCTGCTCGTGGCCGAGGCGGAGCGGACCCGCTCCGGTTCCGGCCGCCTGGTGCTGCTCCGGGGAGCCGCCGGCACCGGCCGCACCTCCGTGCTGGAGACCGCCGTCCGGGACGCCGAGGCCCTGGGCCTGCGAGTGCTGTGGGCCCGCTGCTCGCCGGAGGACACCGGGGCGCCCTTCGCCACGGTGCTGCAACTCCTGGGCTCGGAACCGGACTTCACCGACCTCGCACCCGACGGCGACGACCGGGGGAGCGCGGCCCGGTTGTGGCGGCTGCTGCGTGCCCATGCAGCCGAGGGCCCGCTCCTGGTGGCGGTCGACGACGTCCATCTCGCCGACCCCGCGTCACGCCGCTGGCTGCGGGAGGCGGTCCGCCGCATCGACCGATTACCGGTGCTGCTCGTGGCGAGCGAACGCAGTCAGTACGACATCGACACCCGACCCCCCAGCCTCGCCCAGTCCCTGCCTCCGTCCCTCGTCCGCACCCACACGATCGAGCCGCTCGGCGACGCGGCCGCCACGGAGCTCGTCCAGGCCGCCTTCCCGACAGCCGGACCCCACTGGACGGCCGAGTGCGTACGGGCGGGCGCCGGCAGCCCGATGCTGCTCCACGCCCTGCTCGACGACCTCGGCGGCCCGCGGGCGCCCGGGTCCGCGGCGGAGGCGGTCCCGCCGCTGCCGGACACCTGCGCGGCGCTGTATCCCGGGAGCTATCCGGCGGCCGTCTCGTGGTGGCTGAACAGCGCGGGTGCGGCGACGGCCGAGGTGGCCCGCTGCCTGGCGGCACTGGAGGAAGCCTGGCCGCCCCCGCAGCAGCAGCCCCAGGAGCCCCAGCATCCCCAAAAGACCCAGGAACGCCGGACCGGCGGCGGCGCGGGCGGTCCGGCGGGCACGGACGTGGCCGGGGTACTGGCCGAAGCGGCCGAAGCGGATCCCGCACGGGTCGCCGGCTGGCTCACCGCGATGACCCGCATCGGACTCCTGCGCCCGGACCCCGCCGGCCTGCCCCGCTTCGCCCACCGGCTGCTGCGGGACGCCGTGCTGACCGGCTGGCCGACGTCACGACGAGAGGCGGCGCACCGGGTCGCGGCGGAGACGATGCTGCGACGCGGCGAGCGTGCCGAGGCGGTCGCCGCCCACCTGGTGCGCACACGGGGCGTCGGACCGCCCTGGTCACTGCGCGTGCTGCGCGACGCGGCGACGGCCGCGGTGCACGACGCCCGCCCCGGCGACGCCGCGGGCTATCTGAGCCGCGCCCTGGACGAACCGCTCTCCGACGACCGGCGCCAGCAACTGCTGACCGAGCTGGGCTCGCTGGAGTACGCCTCGGCCTACGACACGGTGGCCATCGCACGTCTGGCGGAGGCACAGCACCTGCCGGCCGCACCTCGCGACCGGGTGCGCGCGGCCGTCGCCCTCGGCACGGCCCTGGTCGGCCGTGGCGAGGTCACCACGGCGCTGGAGGTGCTGCGGCGCACCGAGGGCAGCCTCGGCGGACATCCCGGACTCACCCGCACCGTGCAGACCGCCACCGCGCTGCTGTCCGACTCCGACCCGGCGACCCGCCAGGAGACCTACCGCAGGCTCTCCGAGAGCGGCGGGCAGGCCCCGGAACTCGTCGGCACCGCCGGCCTGGCCCTGCTGGTGCGGTACGAGGCGACGGCCGGGCTGATCTCGGCCGGCGAAGCCATGACGCGCGTACGGGCCCTGCTGGCACAGCCCTCCGATCCGCTGGCCGAGCCGTTCCTGCTGGGTACCGCGGCGGCGGTCGCGGAGTGGGCGGGCGAACTCGACGAGGCCGAACGGCTCGTGGACCGCGGCCTGGTCGGCCAGCACCCGGCCCTGCTCCACCCCATGGAGGACGCGCTGCTCAACACCCGCGCCGACATCGCCGCGGCGCGCGGTGACGTCGCCCGGCTGATCGCCGTGCGCGACGACGGCGCGGCCGTCGCCGCACGCGCCCACGGCGGACCCTCCAACCGGGACGCCCACGTGCTGATGGCCCTCGTCCACACGGGGCGCTTCGAGGAGGCCGCACGGCTCGCCGACGCCTTCGACCTGAGCCGGGCCCCGGAATCATGGGAGCTGAACCGGTTCCTCTACGCGCGGGGAGTGCAGCGCCTGGCCGCCGGCGATCCGGCGGGCGCGCTCCACGACTTCCTGGAGTGCGGCCGCCGCCAGACCGCCCGCGAGGTGCTCAGCCCGGTCGTCACCCCGTGGCGGACGGCGGTCGCCCAGTGCCGCCTCGCGCTCGGCGGCGGCCAGGAGGCCCTGGTCCTGGCCACCGAGGAGCTGCGGCTGGCCCGGGTGTGGAACACCCCGCGCACCGTGGGGCGCGCGCTGCGCGTCCTCGGCACCGCGACCGGCGGCCGCCGCGGACTGCACCTCGCCGAGGAGGCGGTCGAGATCCTCAGGACCGCTCCCGCAGACGTCGGCATGGAACTGGTGGAGGCCCTGATCGCCCAGGGCCGCCAGCTCCTCGCCGCCGGTGAACGGGGACACGCCCGCGACCGGCTGCGCGAGGCGGCAGACCTGGCCGAACGCAAGGGCGGCCTGCGGCTGCTCACACTGGCCGAGGAGGCCCTCCGGGAGGGTGGCGTCCGGGTCCCGGCCGCGGCGCGGACCGGCTCGGGGGCCCTGACCGGCAGCGAGCGCCGCATCGCCGAACTGGCCGCGGCGGGGCGGACGAACACCGAGATCGCGGACCTCCTGCACGTGGCCCGCCGCACCGTGGAGACCCATTTGACGAACACCTACCGGAAACTGGGCGTACGCCGGAGGTCGGAACTGCCCGCCGCCCTGTCCCGTACCCGCCCCCCGACCGCCGGCGCCCGGGAACCGTCCTGAGGCCGACCGGCCCCGCAGGGCTCTGCCGGCCCGCAGGGGGTGAGCGCAGGCGGCTGCCGACGGCCTGGGGCGCGGAGGGCGACGCGGGCTGGCTATGAGGCGGGCGATGGCGCCCTGCGGTACCTGCCGTGTTCGAGCGCCTCGACGAATTCCTCGGCCCGCGGCCACGGACCGTGTCCGGAGGCGGGGTTGAGGTGTCCGACGGGGCCGACTTCCACCAGGCGGCTCCCCCACTCCCGCGCGAGTTCGGCCACGCGCCCGGGGGATCCCAGCGGATCGTTCGAACTGGCCGCGACGATGCTGGGGAAGGGCAGCGGCTTGCGGGGCACCGGTGTCCAGCCGTGCGTCGCCAGCTCGTCGGGGGTGGGGTAGCCGTCCGGCAGCGGTGTCCCGAAATCCGGGGGCGCGGCCAGCAGGGCGCCCCGGACGTCCGCCTCGTGCCACTGGGCCCACTGCACCGTGGTCATGACCCCCGCACTGTGCGCGACGATGGTCACGGGCCCGCTGATCCGCACCATCACCTCGACCAGGTTGGCGACGTGGGCGTCGCGGCTGAGCCGGTTGCGCACCAGTGGGGGAACGACGTGGACGGTGCGGCCCCCATCGCCGAGCCGCTCGGCCAGAACGGTCTGCCAGTGGTCCTCGACGTGTTCCCGCATGCCGGGAACGATCACGATCGTCGGCACGGTGGTCCCTGTCATGACGACGCCTCCGGTCCCTGGGTCTGCGCCGTTGCGGCGGGCGCGGCGAGGCGGTGGAGATCCCGTGCGTACCGTCGGCGGCCGATCAAGAAGGCCGCGGTGGCCGCGATCGCCACGAGCGGGACGAGCCCGAGCGCGCCGAGCAGACCGAACCGGTCCGCGAGCATGCCCGTGACGGCGGGGCCGGGGGCCAGCCCGAGCAGGCTCTGGGCCAGCGTGAGCGTGGCGAAGGCCGTCGCGGCGATGGCCGCGGGGGTCAGATTCGCCACCATCGCGGCTCCGGGACCGGCCGTACCGGCGCACAGCAGGGCTCCCAGCGCCAGCACCAGCAGCTGCACCGGGCCGGCGGGCAGGCGGAACGCGGTCATCAGCAGCACGAGGGAGCCCACGCTGCAGCAGATGGCGACGGACCACGTGCGGATCGGGTCGCGCCGGCTGAACCGGTCCGAGGCGATCCCTCCGGCGACCATGCCGATTCCGATCATCAGGGCGAAGAGACCCGCGGTCGCACCGGCCTTCGCGGTCGGCATCTCGTAGTAGCGGTTGAAGTAACTGGGCAGCCAGGCGATCAGGGCGCCCGCGATGAACAGCTGCAAGCCGCTGCCGACGTAGGCGCTCACCACCGAGACGGAGGAGAACAGTCGCGGCAGGAGCACGCGGAGCCGGTCGTGCGTGTCGGTGCCGGCCGCCCTGTCCCTGGACGGGTCCGACCGGGGGGCCAGCCGCTTCTCCGTGACCACGACGGCGTAGACGCCGGCGAGTACCAGGCCGAGGACGCCCATCACGCCGAACGCCCAGCGCCAGCCGTATGCCTGAGCCACAGCGCCACCGATGGAAATGCCCAGGACCGAGCCGAACGCGCCGCCGGCGATGAAGGCCCCCGAGAGCGTCGCCCGCAGGGTGCGCGGGAAGACGCTGAGGACCACGGCGATACCCACGCTGCCGTACGCGGCCTCACCGATGCCGACGAAGAGCCGGCCGATGAACATCTGGCCGTAGCCCGCCGCCACCGCGCAGCCCAGGGTCGCCAGACTCCACATCGTCGCCGCGATGACGAGGGACCTCACCCTGCCCCACCGGTCGGCCAGCAGCGAGAGGGGGAAGGTGAGCAGACCGACCATCAGGGCAACGATGCCGCTGAGGGAGCCCAGTCGGGCGTCCGAGAGCAGCCAGTCGGCCTTCAGCATCGGGAAGACGGCGTTGAGCACCTGCCGGGACATGTAGTCCGAGAGCAGGAGTGCGAAACTCAGTGCGAAGACCACCCACGCGTAGCGCCGGGACACGGGCCATTCCGAGGAGTCGGTGGCGGTGCCGGTGCGGGTCCCGGTTCTCTCCGGGGCGGGTGCCGCAGTGGTGAGAAACCCCATTGTCATCACCTCAACTGCTGTTGACGGAAAAAGCAGGGTCAGAAGGGTCTGTCGCCGACGATTCCGGCGCGCTCCATCTTGCGGACGGCGGGCCAGTAGTCCTGGACGGCGTAGTGCTGGGTGGAGCGGTTGTCCCAGATGGCCACGCTGTTCTTCCGCCAGCGCCAGCGGACCTGGTACTCGGGCACCGCGGCCTGGCTGATCAGGTAGTTCAGCAGCTGGCCGGCGCCCGGCGCGTAGTCCTGGCCGAAGCGGACGTTCCCGGGCGTGTGGTAGTTGACGAAATGGGTCGTGAAGGCGTTGACGAAGAGGATCTCCTCACCGGTCTCCGGGTGGGTGCGCACCACCGGGTGCTCCGCGTCCGGGAACCGGGCCGCCAGCGCCTGACGCTGCTCCCCGGGCATGACCGCGCCGAAGGTCGCCTCGATGCTGTGCCGGGCGCGCAGGTCCTGGATCTGCGTCTTGATGTGCTCCGGGAGGCGGCGGTGGGCCTCGACCATGTTGACCCAGATCGTGTCGCCGCCCACGGGGGGCGACTCGACACAGCGGAGTACGGCGCCCATCGACGGGTTCTCGCGCCACGTGCCGTCGGTGTGGAGCGCGTTCTCGTAGTGCTCGGGCGCGCTGTCCAGGTCCTTGTAGATGCGGACCAGGCCCGGGTGGTCCGGGTCGCTGCCGGCCACCGGGTGGTCCTCCAGCGGTCCGAAGCGTTCGGCGAAGGCGACGTGGTCGGCGCGCGTGATGTCCTGGTCGCGCAGGAACAGCACCTTGTGCTCGAGCAGCAGGATCTTGATCTCGGCGAACAGGTCGTCGTCACGGGCGGCGTCGGCGAGGTTCACGCCGGCGAGCTCGGCGCCGAGGGAACAGGTCAGCGGCTCGACACGGATGGAGGTGCGGAGCACGCTCGGGCGGACCAGGGCAAGCCCCCGGGCCGGAGCGCGGTCCTGCGGTCGGAGGGTTTCGTGCATGGTGCTCACTCCTGGGGTGGGGTGTGGCAGGGGCGTCCTCAGAGGGTGAAGACGGAGGACCCCGTGGTCCGTCCGGCTTCCAGATCGCGATGTGCCTGTTCGGCGTCATCGAGGGAGTAGCGCTGGTTGATCTCGATCGTGATGCGTCCGGAGGCGACGTGGTCGAACAGTTCGCCGGCCAGGGCGTCCCGCTCCGCCGGTTCGGCGATGTAGTCGGCCAGTGCCGGACGGGTCACGAAGAGCGAACCCTTCACGGCGAGTTGCATGGCGTCGATCGGTGGCACCGGACCGGAGGCCGTGCCGAAGCAGACCAGCAGTCCGCGGCGTGACAGCGAGGCCAGCGAACCGGCGAAGGTGTCCTTGCCGACACTGTCGAAGACGACCGGCACTCCGGCGCCGTCGGTCAGTTCGCGCACCCGCCCGGCCACGTCCTCGCGCCGGTAGCGGATCACGTGCTCGCAGCCGTGGGCGCGTGCGAGCTCCGCTTTCTCCTCGGTGGACACCGTTCCGATCACGGTGACGCCGAGGAGCCTGGCCCACTGGCTGAGGATCAGACCGACACCGCCCGCCGCCGCGTGGAGCAGCACGGTGTCACCGGCCTTCAACGCGTGGATCCGGCGGAGCAGGTACGCGGAGGTGAGGCCGCGCATGGTCATGGCGGCGGCGGTCTCGAAGCCGATCCCGTCCGGCAGCTTGATCAGGTGCGAGGCGGGCATGATCCGCTCCGTGCTGTACGCCCCCAACGGGCTGCCGGTGTAGGTGACACGGTCGCCTTCGGCTACGTGGGTGACGCCCTCACCGACGGCGTCGACCACTCCGGAGGCCTCGACGCCGATTCCGTCGGGCAGCCGGACCGGGTAGAGGCCCGTGCGGAAGTACGTGTCGGCGAAGTTGAGGCCGACGGCGACGTGCCGGATGCGCACTTCGCCCGGACCCGGGTCACCGACGGTGACCTCCTCCCAGGTCAGGACCTCGGGTCCACCGGTTTCGTGGAAGCGGACGGCGTGGGCCACGGGGTTGCTCCGATCGCTCGTGCGTGTGGGGGGCTTGTCCAGGACGGCCGGATGGCCGGGTCAGCTCTTGAGGGCGCGCAGCATGAAGCCGCGCTGCCCGGGTCGGCGGTTCGGGACCATGCCCAGACGGTCGAGGGTCTCGTCGGCGTCGGGGTAGTACTCGCCGATCTTGTAGATTTCCCTGGCCTCGGGGCCGGTCGCGATGTCGCGTCCGAGGGTGTCCGCGAGCCGGACCATCTGCTCGACCTGCTCGACAGAGGACATCCGCTCGCCCTTGCGCCGCCACAGGTTGTCCTCATTGCCCACGCGGACGTGCACGCCGAGGGCGATCGCGATCGCGTTCATCGGGGCCACGGCGCGCATGGAGCTCTCGATGGTGAGGACCGCACCGTCCGGCACGCGGCGGATGAACTCGATCAGGTCGGAGGGGTGCCGCCCGGCGAAACCGCCGCCGATCGCGACGTAGTTGAGGACCAGGGGGCCGGTGTGGATGCCGGCGCGGATGAGCCGCTCGACGGTTTCGAGCTGGGCGATGGTGGCGAGCTGGAAGTGCGGCTGGACCCCGCTCGCGTGCAGGCGCTTCAGGTGCTCCAGGTAGAACTCGGGGCCGGCCTCGACGACCATGTCGCGGTAGGCCCGGTAGTAGTCCGGCTTCGCGATCGAGGTGCCCTCCAGGTCGTCGTCGGTCATGATCTCGACGATGTTCATCTGGTTCGTGTTGATCGCGATGGTCACCTGGTCCGGTGCCGGCGTGAGGTCGGCCAGGAGGTGACGGGTGTCGTACGCGAGCCACTTGGCGTCGCCGCCCTCGCCCTCGGGGGCGAAGGAGATCGAGCCGCCGATCTGCAGGACCATGTCCGGCACTGCCTCGCGCAGCCGACCCAGCAGTTCGTTGAACATGGACATCCGCTTGGAGCCCTTGCCGTCGAGCTCGCGCACGTGGATGTGGAGCACCGTGGCACCGGCGTTGTGGCAGTCGACGGCCGCCCGGACGTGCTCGTCCATGGTCAGCGGCAGGTCGTCGGCGTCGCCGGGCAGCCACTCCGGCCCGTACGGGGCGGCCTGGATGACGAGCTTCTCCTGGTTCTCGGGGAAGAGCGAGTCGTCGTGGAAATGCACGGTCCTTCTCCTTTGCGTGCGGGTGATCACCGGCCGTGCCGGTCGGCACCTGCGGAGTCGCAGTGTCCGGACGGCAGGGGCCGGCGCGATCGGGACGGGGAGAACATCGGGCGCGTGGGCCCGGGAGCGGTCGACCGGTGCCGGAGGGGAGCGGGCCGTAGGGGAACGACCCGTCTCACCTCCGGCGGTCGACCGCCGTGAGCGGTGCAGCCAAGGTAGGGCCGGGTGAGGACGGCTGCTTGACCCGTGGTGACAGGCGACTTGTCATTTGGGGACACGGGCGACCGGAGACCGAGGTGCCGTCCGCAGGGCGTACGGCCGTGTCCGTCAGCCCCGGCCCGGATGCCGTGCCTGGCCCTTTTCCTTGCGCCACTGCCTCGGACTGCACCCGAACTGTTCGTGGAACCACCGGGAGAACGCGCTCAGCGACGAGAAGCCCAGGAGGTCGGAGATCTCCGTCAGCGAGTGGCGGGGATGGGGCACGAACTGCTCCGCGAGCCGCATCCGTGTGGCGTTCAGCAGCGACGAGAACGTCTCTCCCGACCGGGCCAGATGGCGGTGGACGGTGCGGCGGTCGACGCCGAGGCTGCGGGCGACCTGCTCGATGGAGCACCGGCCGGTGGGCAGCAGGGCCTCGATGAGTTCGCGTACCCGGTCCGCCACCGAGGTGTCCCTGGGAGTGGCGGCGATGGCGTCGAAGTACTGCCGGGCGTAGTTCCGCAGCTGCGGGTCCGCCATGGCGTTGGGGGCGTCGAGGTCGTCGGCGTAGAAGACGATGCCGTTGAACTCGCGGTCGAACTCGAGCCCCGGGCCGAACAGGCGGCGGTGTCTGCCCGTGTCCGCCGGAGCACCGTGGGTGAACCACACCGAGAGGGGCTGCCACCGCGGGTCGAGGAACCCCTGCAGAATGCGGGCGAAGGCACCCACGGCCAGTTCCGTGGCCTGCCGGGCCGGCGCCGTCTCACCGAGCCGGAGGTCCACCTTGACGGTGGCCAGGCCGTTCCGTTCGGACAGGCGCGTGTGCAGGAGCTCGTTGTACATGTGCTCGTGGCGCAGCAGCACTGCCAGCGCACTGCGTACGTCGGGCTCCTCGCGGACGACCAGGCTGATGGGGCCGAGATTGGAGAAGCGGCGCAGCTCGGCCATGCGCAGGCCGAAGTCGTCGTGGTGCGAGACGTCCGCGGAGAGCTCCAGGAGGTGGACGGCGGCGGGCCCGGAGATCCACCGGTCCTGAACGGCGAGGTCCGCAGTGTCCAGACCCACGCGCCTCATCAGCGCGCTCGGGTCGATGCCGAGGGAGCGGCCCAGCTCGACGTAGCCGCTCAGCGCTGCGGTGCGGACAAGGGGCCTCATCGGCGCGCTCCAGGTGTTCGGTCCCCAGAAGTTAAGTTTCCCGTCCCGGCACGTCAAGCATCGGGACCGCGACCGCCCTACCATCCCCTCAACCACGCCGCCCGCACCGTGCCGACGACCGGGACGAACAGAAGACGACCGGGACGAACAGAAGGAGACTGCCGCCCATGACCAACCTCGCCGTGATTCTGGTGAACTCCGCGGTGGCCCGCGGCCATCAGGTCGCCGTACGACACGACGACACCGCTCTGACCTATGCCGAGCTGGACGACGCGAGTGCCGGGTTCGCCGCGGTGCTGCAGGATCGCGGCATGCGGCCGGGCGACCGCGTGGCCATGAGCATGCCGAACGTGCCGCTGTTCCCGGTCGTCTACTACGGGATCCTGCGGGCCGGGGGAGTGGTCGTGCCGATGAACCCCCTGCTCAAGGCCCGCGAGGTGGCGTACGTCCTGCGCGACTGCGGGGCCCGCGTCGCCGTGGCGTTCCCGCTGTTCGCGGAGGAGGTCGCGCGCGCCGCCGCCGAGGTGGGGGCCGAGTGCCTGGTGACGGAGCCCTCCGCGATCCAGGACCTGCTCACGGCCGCCGAACCGCTGTCCGGCGTCGTCGACCGGGAGGACGGGGACCCCGCGCTGATCCTCTACACCTCGGGCACCACCGGCACGCCCAAAGGAGCCGAGCTGACGCACGGCAACCTGGTCTCGAACACGGCCACCGCCGCCGAGACCCTGCTGCAGGCAGGCCCCGACGACGTCCTGTTCGGCGGCCTGCCGCTGTTCCACGCGTTCGGGCAGACCTGTGCGCTCAACACGTCCGTCGCTGCGGGGGCGACGCTGACCCTGCTGCCGCGGTTCGATCCGCAGCGGGCACTGGAGGTCATGTGCCGTGACGGGGTCACCGTGTTCCTGGGCGTACCGACGATGTACTCGGCCCTGCTCCATGCCGAACTCCCCGACGGCTTCGACGCCTCCCGGCTGCGCGTGGCCGTCTCCGGCGGTGCCGCGATACCCGTCGAGGTCCTGCACGGGTTCGAGCGGCGCTTCGACGCCACGGTGCTGGAGGGCTACGGCCTCTCCGAGACGTCACCGGTGGCCTCCTTCAACCACCCGGACCGCCCGCGCAAGGCCGGCTCCATCGGGATGCCGATCCGCGGGGTCGAGATGAAGCTCGTCGCCGGGGACGGCTGCGAGGTGGGCCCGGGCGAGGTCGGCGAGATCGTGATCCGCGGCGAGAACGTGATGAAGGGCTACTTCAACCGCCCTGAGGCGACCGCGGAGGCGGTACGCGGCGGATGGTTCCACACCGGCGATCTGGCCCGCGTCGACGAGGACGGGTTCTACTTCGTCGTCGACCGCAAGAAGGACCTGATCATCCGCGGCGGCTACAACGTGTATCCGCGGGAGGTCGAGGAGGTCCTGTACGAGCACCCCGCCGTGGCCGAGGCCGCAGTGGTCGGCGTGCCGCACGCCGTGCACGGCGAGGAGGTCGCGGCGGTGGTCGCCCTGCGCGAGGGCGCCGACGCCACGGCCGAGGAGATCCGCGCCTACGTCAAGGAGCGCGTGGCGGCGTACAAGTACCCGCGGATCGTCACCTTCGCGGCGGAACTCCCCAAGGGCCCCACAGGGAAGATCCTCAAGCGCGAGATCGTCGTCACCCCCTCCTGAGGAGGCGCCTCGCCCGCGCCGGAGGCGTCAGGCCACCGCCCGCCACTGCCACTGGCAACGGCTGCGGCACGCGTCGAAGGGGTGCCCGGCCAAGACCCCACCCGGCACCCCTTCACCCACCCACACGTCTTCACTCACCCACACGTCCCGGGTACGGCGCGGCCGCCCCGTCAGCGCGTGGCGATCTTCGAGAGTGCCGCGCCCTGGTAGCGGGCGCCGGCGTTCCAGAGGATGAAGGAGTTCATTTTGTTTGCTGCCGCAGCCTTGATCTGTTCGGCCACCTCAGCCGGCCCGTAGGTGCTGCCCATCGAGAAATCCTGCAGCCACGGGATGATCTCGCTCTGCGTGCCCTTCGACTGGCGGGCGAAGTCGGCGAGCGAACGCTGCACGATCGCGTACGGGGCGGTGTCCGGCTGTGCGACGCCGTACTCTCCCGGCCCCCAGTGGGACGGGTAGACCATCGGTGCGATGTAGTCGGTGACCTTGGCCAGGGAACCGATGTCCTGTGCGATCTCGGTGGGGCGGGTCGCGGCGATACCGAAGACCGAGACGCCGAGGTACGCGGGGTGGGGACGCAGCGCGGTCCGGGTGTCCGCGACGAACGAGGTGACGGACTGCTCGGGCGTGGCGGTACCGATGCCCGGGAAGCGCATGTCCGTCAGCGGGCCGTCCGGTCGGCGCACGTAGTCGTAGAGGATGTCGTCGAAGCCGAGCCGAGCCGCTTCGACGGCGAGGTCCTGGTTGTACTTGCGGACCGTGGGGTTGGCGAAGTTCGTGAAGGACAGGGCTCCGTAGTGCCCGCCGTCGTAGGGCTCTCCGTCCGGGGTCTGCACGAGCCGGTCCTGCTTGCCGGACTTCCAGGAGGCCGAGGCGAGCTTGGGGTCGCGGAAGGCCACGATGCGGCCGATGGCCTGGGCGCCGGCGGCGTGGATCTCGGCGATCGCCTTGCGGGCGTCGTAGTAGCCCTTGGCCGCGCCGATCTGGCGGGCCAGCGGCACCTGGGACGCGTACCCGACCTCGCCGTCCTCGTCCTTCACGTCCAGCTGGACGGCGTTGAGCTTGCCGCTGCGGACCAGAGCGAGGATGTCGCCGCGCAGCGTGTCGTCGCCCCAGCCGATGGCCGTGATGTGCGCGGCCCGGATCATGGGGCGGCGTCCCCGGGCGGACACGTCCTTGGTGGTGGTGTTTCCGGCGCGGTCCACCGCGGTGACCGTGACCAAGGGGGTGCCCTTCGGCACCGTGGCCTTGAAGGCCCCGGCCTTGTCGACGGGGACCTTTTTGCCGTTGACGCGCACCTGGGCGTCGGTGGAGGCGCTGCCGGCAATGGTCACGGGGGCGGCGTTCTTGATCTCGGGGTCGGCCACCTTCAGCTCGGGAGCAGTGGCATCGACGGAGAAGCCCACGACCTTGCGGTACGAGGCGAAGGGGAGGCTGCTGTCGCCGGTCACCACCAGGGTGTGCCGGCCTTCCTTGAGGCGCGGAAGGACGAGTTTCAGGCGGGCGCCATCGGCTGTCACGGGGACCGCCGCACCGTCCAGGGTGACGCGCAGCTTGTTCCTGCCGCCGGCCGCGTCGGCGGCGAGGTGGGCACTGACCCGTGCGGCCGCGCGACCGTCGAGGACCACGCCGTCGCTCACCCCCTGGATGCCGGGACCCGGCGCGAGGAACGTCCAGGCTCCGACGCCCGCTCCGGCCAGCGCGACCGCTCCGGTCGTCGCTATGAGGGCGCGCCGACGGGCCGAGCGCCGGGGACGGAGGGAGGAGCCGGCATGCGACATGCGTGTGGGGAACATCGTGAGGTCCTTCGTGCCGTGGGGTGGGCCGGATGTGCCTCCATTCATTGCCGCTCCGTGTGCCGGTCGCCTTGCTCGGCTCAGATTTCACACGAACGGCCGCGATCGGTTCCGGCGCGGCGGCTACGCCATGCAGGGGACAGTGCGGTATGGGGGCTCCCGTCGCAGGTAGTCATGGCGCGACACATTGCCTTGGAGAGGCTTCTGATGCGCCACCCGCTCATCCCGCTCATCCCGCTTGGCGCCCTGGCGGGCGCCGCCCTGCTCGTCACCGGCTGTTCCACGGGGCCGTCACCGGCCGCGGGGCGAGGCCATGCCGCCGCGTCACCGGCGGCGGCCGGCCCCGTCGTCGCGAAGGGCCCGGCGGAAGTCGGCGCCAACGAACTCGGCCAGGTCCCGGTGCTGATGTACCACCAGCTCACCGGGAACCCGGCCGGCGTCTACGACCGCACCCCGGCCGATTTCCGGGCCGAGTTGGAGCGCCTTGCCCGGGAGAACTACGTACCGGTGACGGCACGGGACTTCCAGACGGGCCGCATCGACATCCCGGCAGGCACACACCCTGTGGTCCTGACGTTCGACGACTCGACCAACAGTCAGGTGCGCCTCGGCCCGGACGGCACCCCGGCGCCGGACACCGCAGTCGCCATTCTGGCGGAAACCGCGAAGAAGCACCCCGCCTTCAAGCCGGTGGCGACCTTCTTCGTCAACGCGGACGCCTTCTCGGCGACAGGCACCGCCAAGGCCCTGGCCTGGCTGAAGGAGCACGGGCACGAGGTCGCCAACCACACCGGCCGCCACGAGAACCTGCGCTCCCTGGACGAGGCGGGCGTAGCGAGGGCGATCTCAGGCGGCCAGGAGGCGATCGAGAAGGCCGCGCCCGGGACGCAGGTCACCTCGCTCGCCCTGCCCTTCGGCGCCATGCCCCAGCCGGCCGGGCTCGCCACGCGCGGAACGGGCTACCGATACGACGGGGTGTACCTCGTGGGAGCCAACCCGTCGGTCTCGCCGTTCGCGAAGGCTTTCACACCCGGCGAGATCCCCCGGATCCGCTCGGCGGGACACAACGACGAGGACGCCGAGTTCGGTTCGTCGCGCTGGCTGGACAAGCTCGCTGCCGGAAAGAGCCGGTACGTCTCGGACGGGGACCCGAACACCGTCGCCTTCCCGAGCGCCTTGCAGCACGAGCTGTCGCCGGCCTTCGCGAAGCGGGCGCGGCCGTACTGACCCGTGCCGCCACCGCAGCGCGTGGAACAGCGCGCGCCAGGTCTCCGGTCCGGCCGGTGCCCGGAACCTGCGCACGAAGACGGGCACGCCGGCCGGTGCACCGAAACCCACCCGCCCCGGCCCCGGCCGCCCGCTCGGCTCGAAGAACCAGCGGCCCGCCACCGCTACGACGTGGGACGCGTCCTCGCCACCGGCGAGTCCTGCACCGGACCCGCACACCACAAGCAGGGGACGAAGCCCCGGCGAGCCGGCCCGGCTCTTCCGCCGCGCTCACCCGGGACGAGGACCCCGTCGCGTTCCGCCCGGTTGCCCGGTTGCCCGGTTGCCCGGTCGCTAGGTGGCAGGGCTTCAGGCCTCCGGCTCGAACGCGGCCGGAGCCTCCCCGCCGTCGGTCCACCACACGCCGAGCCTCTGGCGCACGAGGCGCCAGCCGTCCGGATGCCGGTGGAACTCCCAGTCGTACGGGCCGCCCATGGAATAGGGCGAGGAGGTCCTCCCGGGCTCCGTGACGGCGACGAACCACATGTAGCCGATGCCGGCCGCCCGGTCGCCGTCCACCTCGACGTGGAGGTTGAGGATGTGGTGCTGCATGTGCGGGTACGGCGATTCCGCTTCCTCGACCTTGGCCCGAATCGCGTCCCTTCCGCGGATCGCGCCCCACGGTCCGAACTCCAGCATCGCGTCCTCGGCCCAGCACGCGATCCAGGCCTGCCAGTCCTTGCGGTCCAACGCACGCCAGCCTCGGAACAGAAGAGTGCGCAGGGCTTCCTTGTCCTCCAGGACCTGCAGCCTGTGCCCCAGGCCGTTGCGGTCCGTGGCGGCGGTATGCGGCTGCCGGTGGCCGTCAGCGGCAAGCCCGCGCGCGGTCGCCTCCGGGATGCCGCTGCTCGCGCCGGTGATCGCGACGCCCTCGGCGGCATCGGCGGGTGTGTTCCCTGTCATGGTGGGCTCCTCGTCCATGGGTGCGGTGGTGTCCTGCCCGACCGAGTCTGGGCGGGCCGAAGACTGCCGACCAGAACGGGCTCTTCCTGGGTGCACCGCACCCGGGCGTCGATCACGCAGGCCGACGGCTCCGCGTCCCGCGGCCGCCCACGCCGCAGCACCCCCGATTCCCACCGCACATTGGGGCCGGCTCGACGGGCAGCCACCACCCGCCGCGTTTGCGGTGGCCGGCCTGCCGCCGCTCCGCGGGTCGGGCCACTCCGACCCGCGGAGCCAGCCGCCCCCACTACCTCCGCCGCGTCACCATCCTGTACTTCAAGAATCGGCCTATGCGCAGGCAATGCAGAGGAGAACGACCCCTGAACTCGTTCCTCGTGGTCTGACCTCGCAGGGCCGGGACAGGGCTTGACCTCAAGCGAGGTTCAGGTTGGAGGCTTCTTCGTATGCCGCTGGCCGTAGGGCAGCGCAGCCAGCACTTCACACGTTGGAGGAAGCCTCATGTCGAGCAGTGCCGTTCCCAACTCCGGCCCCGCGGTGCCCGTCGCACCCTCGGTCCGCCGTTCCGGCCTCACCTGGTGGAAGGTGCTGGCCGCCAGCGCGGTCGGCGCGGCCGTGGTCAATCTGATCGTTCTTGCCGTCGCCAAGCTGGCCGGTGCCTCGCTCATCATCGTCGACGGCGGGGAAGAGCACCCGATCACGGTCGGGGGCGTCATCGGCGCCTCCGTTGTCCCGTTGGTCGTCGGGACGGGCGCTGCCCTCTTGATGGCCCTGTGGAAGCCGGTCTTCCTGCGGATCGCGCAGTACGTGGGCGGTGGGCTGGCACTGTTGTCGGTTGCCGGCCCGCTGTCGTCCGGCGCGGACGGCGGCACCGTCGCAGCCCTGTCCCTCATGCACATCACCCTCGGCGTCGCGGTCGTCATCGCGCTGAAGCTCCACCGCCGCCACCATTGAGCCTGTCTTTGTCGGCCTGCTGAGACGCCACGACGTGGACCCCTCGGCGGCGCAGACGGTGACGCGACAGGAGTCCGATGCAGCCTTTGAACTGACCGATGAGGCGTCAGTCCTGCGCGTGGGCCGGGCCGGCGAAGGGGCGTTCTGCCGGGAGAAGCATGTGCCGGCGGCTCGTTCGAGGGCGATGACGTGGCCGGCGTCCCGGACGGTCTGACCGGCCGCGTCCGATGCCCGGCGGCGATATCAGGCGACTCCCTCGCCGTTCGGAGGGGCGCGGATCGTCGTGCGGTCGTGCCCCGGATGCCGGGCGATCGCCGAGATCGACCAGTTCAGGAAGGGGGAGGCGGCCTTTCGCGGGTCCGGGGCCCCTACAGTCGGGCCGCGAGCTCCATGGGCAGGGCGTCGCGGTTTGCCGGGGTGAGGTGGATGACCTCGATGTCGGTGCGCTGCTTGAGGGCGTCGGTGAACGGATCGCGGTGTGCGTGGACCGTGGCGACGACGTCGATGTCTGCGGTGAACAGCGTGGTGACGGCGTCCCGGAAGGCGGTGCATGCCAGTTCCATCCGACCCAGTTCGTCGATGAGCACCAGCTGCCCTGTCGCCTCCCCGGTTGCTGCAGGTCGTAGCGACGGCAGTGCCAGTCGTTCCATCACGTTCAGGTCGACGCCGTACTTCCCCACGCGCGGGGGACCGGGGAGGTCGACGTGGGCGAGCACCTCCCGTCGGCCTGCCAGGGTTTCCAGGGCGAAGCCGACTCGGTGGCCGGACTGCCGGATCTCCTGCGTGGTGAAGCCGGTGGCTGCGCGGGCGGGCAGCAGCGCGGCCAGCCGGCGGAGGGCGGTCGTCTTGCCCGAGCCGGGGCGGCCTTCGAGCAGGATCCTTGTCGGCACAGTGCCATCCTCACCCCCACCCCGGCGACGGGCCGCGTGGGTTCGGCCGTACGGGGGTTTTGGCGTGCGGACCGGTGCCTGCGCCGCCGTCCGCGGGTATGGCGCCGCGCATGAGCGGAATTGAACTCAGCAGCACCGCGTTCGACGACAAGACGGTGATCCCCCGCCGGTACAGCGGGGAGGGGGAGAACATCTCACCGCCCCTGGCCTGGTCGGGGGTGCCCGACGAGGCCACGGAGCTGGTGCTCCTGTGCGAGGATCCCGACGCGCCCGGGCCGACCTTCCTGCACTGGCTGGTGACGGGCATCGATCCGGGGACGACCGGGGTGGCCGAGGACCAGAAGCCCCACGGCGGCCTGCCGTGGCCCAACGGCTTCGGACGCATGGGCTGGGGAGGGCCCATGCCTCCACCGGGGCACGGGCCGCACCGGTACTTCTTCCACCTGTACGCCCTGTCCGAGCCGCTGCCGCTGCACGACCGCCCGGGCGTCGAAGACGTACACCGTGCCCTGAAGGGCAGGGAGCTGGCCTCCGGCACCCTGGTCGGGACCTACGAGCGCTGAGCGTGTCACCCCTGGTCGCAGTGGGGCAGCGTCTCGTGCGCTTCCTGCAGGAGCCGGGCTGGGCGGTGCCGTGGCTGCGACCACCGCCCGGCCCGGAGTCCCGGGCCGCGCCGCTGTCGAGGCCCTTGGCGACGAAGGCCCACAGGCGGCCGGGGTGGAAGGGCCGGTCGGAGGGGAACGTGAGTGAGCAGGGTGGCATTCCCGCGCCGAGGAACCCGGGCAGGACGGTCGCGGGCAGTCGGGACGAGCTGCGGCGCGGTGGCCTTCCCCTGGGCGCGGCGGCAGGGAATCGGTGGTGCCGCCGGCGGTTTTCGCCGAGGTCTACCGGGTGCCGTAGGGGAGCAGGGCCATCTCGCGGGCGTTCTTGATAGCGGCGGCGAGCTGTCGCTGCTGCTGCGCGGTGACGCGCGTGACGCGGCGGCTGCGGATCTTGCCGCGGTCGGAGATGAACTTCCGCAGCAGGTCGGTGTCCTTGTAGTCGATGGAGGTGATCCCTGCTGCGTCCAGCGGGTTGGGGCGGGCCTTGAGCGGCTTGTGGGGGTTCTGGTGGCGCGCCATGCGTGTTCCTTGAGGTCGTCGGGGTGTCAGGAGACGGGGTCGAGGAGGGTGTCGAAGGCGGCTGGAAGGGATCTCCACGCCTCGGGGCCCGCCGCGTATTCGGCGTCGGTGAGCAGGCAGGATTCGAGGAGTTGTGCCAGCCCGTGGCGGTCGAGGCCGGGGGAGGTGAAGACGAGGTGCTGACAGCAGTCGCCGTGTCGGGGATGCCAGTCGAGTGAGGCGGCGGCCCGGCGCATCGGCGGGACCAGCTCCCAGGCGGCGTCAGGCAGGGACGCCAGCCACGGGCCGGCGTTCTCCACGCACAGGGCGCCGCCCGCGCAGTCCCAGGCCAGCAGGGTGTCGGGGCGGTCGGCGAGCCAGAACCGGCCACGGCTGCGGGCGGCGGCACAGCAGAGGTTTTCCAGGGCCTCGTAGAGGCGCTGGGGATGGAAGGGGCGGCGGCGGTGCCAGACGAAGGTGGTGACGCCCGCCTCGTCGGCCTCCTGGGGGAGCAGGGCACAGGCGGGGTGCTGGGCGGCGGCCGCCGCTTCCACGTCGAACCCGGCGATGGCCAGCTCAGCCAGCTCGCCGGACTCGGCATCCACCCGTCGAGCGGTCGGGTGGAGCTGGGCGAGCAGGGCGCGGTCCTCGTCGTCGGCCTCCCCGCTGTCGACGAGGGCGAGTACGGGCGCGTATTCGAGCTGCCGCGCCCACGTGTCTCCGATGGTGCGCCGATCCGTGGCGGCCGCCGCGAGGCCCGCGTCGGCCAGGTCGTCGCCGTTGACGAGGTAGGGCAGGGCGAGCGCGGGGTCGACCGCGGTGATCACGCCGGTGAGGTCGAGTACGTCGGCGCCGTGTGCGGCGATCACCTCGGCCATCGCCTTGGGCTCGACGGAGTCCCACAGCTCGACGACGGCCAGCCGGGTCAGGCCGCTGCCGGCCAGGCGCTCCAGCTCGGGGACCAGGTCCTCGCGGAGCGCGCAGCAGGCGCAGTCGTTGACCAGGGGTGTCTCGCCACGGGACGTCTCGCCCGAGGCGTCGCGCACCACGCGCTGCACGGTTCCCTGTACAGCCGTGGACAGGTCGTGGTGGAGGGCGGTGCTGCCGGGTACGGCGTGCAGCAGGCGCTCCACGACCTCCCTGCGGGCGTCGGAGTGGAGCCCGCCGACGATGACGACGGGCAGGGTCACGCCTTGCTCCCGTACCGGCGCCGGAAGCGCTCGACACGGCCGGCGGCGGTCGAGCGGGTGAGGAAGGCGAAGCCGGCCGCCTTGTCGCGGAAGACGACGGGGCCGTAGGGGGGATGGATTCCGGGCTTCATGACGGTGTCCTTCAGGCAGGGGGGCGGGCGTCAGCGCTCTTCGCGGAAGTCGACGTGCCGGCGGACCACCGGGTCGAACTTGCGCAGCACCATGCGGTCCGGGTTATTCCGCCGGTTCTTGCGCGTGACGTACGTGTAGCCGGTGCCGGCCGTGGAGCGGAGCTTGATGACCGGGCGTACTTCGTTGCGTGCCATGCCGCTACTATACGGGAATGGAAATCATTTCCAATAACTGCTTCCGTTCAGAGAGGGGCAGGTAGCACCTTGTCCGCGCACTGCCAGCTGACCGGCGCCCAGCCGGGCTTCGGCAACAACATCTCCCACTCGCACCGGCGTACCTCCCGCCGTTTCGACCCCAACATCCAGCGCAAGCGCTACTGGCTGCCGAGCGAGGGGCGCCATGTCCGCCTGAGCCTGAGCGCGAAGGCGATCAAGACCGTCGACGCCATCGGCATCGAGGCCGCGGTGGCCCGGATCCGCGCTCGGGGGGTGAAGGTCTGATGGCCAAGAAGAGCAAGATCGCGCAGAACGAGAAGCGCAAGGCGACCGTCGAGCGGTACGCCGCGAGGCGTGCCGAGCTGAAGGAGGTCCTCCGGCGGCCGTCCTCGACGGCGGCCGAGCGGGGCGCGGCGCTGGTGGAGCTGCGCAAGCAGCCCCGCAACGCCAGCGCCACCCGGGTGCGCAACCGGGACAGCGTGGACGGCCGGCCCCGCGGGCACCTGCGCAGGTTCGGGCTCTCGCGCGTCCGGGTGCGCGAACAGGCGCACGCCGGATTCCTGCCCGGAGTCACCAAGTCGTCCTGGTAGTACCCGCAGCGAGCGTGCGTGGGCCCACATCTCCGACGGGGTGCGGCCCCACGCACCACTCCACCCGCACCGACTGACGGGACGCCACATGCCCAAGCGACTGCTGAGCGTGGTCGCCGGCAACGCCCCGTACGCCAGGGGCCTGGTGGTGGACCGGCTGCAAAAGAATCCGTGCCGGCCCGCACGCCGTGGTGCTCTCGGTGTCGCTCCAACGGGGCGAAGAGGGCTATCCGGCGGTCCTGCGATTCCGGTCCGGGGCTGTTCTGCCGCGCCTGTCGGAGTTGTGCCAGCAGCCGCGGACCGCGGTCAGCGCGGTGTCCGACCACTACGACCCCGCACCGGTTCCGGTCGGCGTCGCCCCGGATCCCTTCCGGCAGACACCGGGTGCGTCCATCGGGCGGTCGGCCTGTGGGCAGGCATGGACAGACGGTTGAGGCAGGGGACGTACTCATCGGTCCCGCCCGGCGCCCGGTGGCGGTCGACGGGTGTCCGGGGCTGCCGCACCGTCGCCCAGAACCTCACCCTTCTCTGCACCAAGTCCGGCAGGGCCTATCGCTCACACCGCGGGTCGTGGTTCGTAGTCGGCGAGAGGGGCGACTCGGAGTCGAACTCGAAAGTCTCCATGGCGGCGTCGGCAGGAAACTCCGGGTGGTCGTGCCAGATTTCAGCGAAGGCAACCAGAAGGTTCCATGAGGCGGTTGCGTGTAGCTCGGTCCCCGCCGCTTGCTCAGGCAGGGAGGACCGATGGAAGCGTACCGCCGCGATCTGCTTGTTTGCAGCCAGTCGCAGCGCGGTGGCAGCGCGACGGGCTTCGCCTTGGCACGAGGCTGGGTCGGGGATTCGCGCGAACACGAAGCGGACCAGCCGGGCGACCTGGTCCTCGGTGATCCGCTCCACTGTCTCCCCCTGTGATTCGCGCAGCTATTCGCCCGGCTCGGTGCCAACTATCGCAGCTCGGAGCAATCCCTGATCTGCAGAAGGCCAGCCCCTCTGCACCACCGCTGTTGTTGCTGGGGGTGCTGCCCAGGTTCAACGGGGCAGCTGCTGTGTTCGGTGGACCTTGGCCCGCTTGGAGCGCAGGAACGTCAAGGTCAGCTCGAAGCCTTCAACCTCGCCCCGGCCAGCCCTGGGCGATCGCATGCTGACGGCGGGCGACCAGGTCGTCCTCCGGCTCGTCCAGCCGGGGCAGCATCGTTGGGTTGACCGAGAGCATCGGGCATCGGATGCAGGCGTGCCGATGTGGATGGGCAGCCCGGAGTTGACCAGGTCGGTGGCGAAGATTCTGCGGAAGTCGTGGGCGGAGAAGGTCGTCCCGAAGAACTCGGGGTGGGTCTTGGCCAGCTCGGTGCAGCACTTGCGCAGGCGGCGCCAGATCGTGCTGGTGCCCATTGCCTGTCGCTCCAGGCCGGTCTGGGTCTGGAACAGGTTGGGCAGGGGCGGGCACCACACCTTCTCGTGGACGTCGTACCGGCTCGCGATCGGCACCGTGCCGTAGGTGCCGCGGTGCCGGCGGATGACCTGAGCGATGACGTGAAAGGCTGCGATCTCGTCCCGGGTGACGGCGACCGGCTCGCCGGTGTCCCGGTTGACCGCCCGGACGGGGAAGGACTTCTCCGTCCGGGCGCGCTTGAGGTCGTACTCGCTGGCGGTGCGCTGCCACTGTGCGCCGGCGGCGGTGAACCGTTTCCCCGCTCAGCCGCAGGTCGGCCTCGTCGGGGTTCGCCTTCTCGACGTTGCTCCAGAACGTGCCGGGCAGAACCCGGGCCAGCTGCCGCAGCGAGGAGTGGTCCAGGTCGGCGGCGGTGGCGAAGGTAGTCCACCAGCAGGTTGCGCACGCTGTGTTGCGTAGCTGCTGTCGGTCGACGAGTTCCTCGACGCTCTGACCCGTTCACGCCTCGTCGGCTGGCCGGCTCGCCGCAGCGCGTTCCCCTCCGCTGGGGTGAGCCGGCCAGCCGACGGGGCTCCCGAGCGGCGCCCGCCCGGCCGGTTCCGACGCCGTATGCCCATCGGCGGGCGTTGCCGCGGCCGGATGCCGGCGGGTCCGGCGGTCGCCTCACCCGGAACCGGGCTCGCCTACTCCTCCTCCGGCCGCGGTGCACAGTGCTTCTCCAGCTCCGCTGCCGCCCACCGGATCGACGGCAGCGGATCGTCGTGCAGATGGCGCAGGGAGGGCAGTACCGCCCGCACCGCGGCCCGGTTCTCTGCGCTGTCGCAGTCGGGGATGTCCGCGATGAGCAGCAGCAGGGTGGGACGGGCCCGGTTGTCGGGGTCGGTCATCAGCTCCGCCAGGAACGGCACCGCGGGTGCCGCCGCGGTCAGCCCCGAGTGCTTGGAGACCAGCAGCCGGTAGAGGTCGTCGCCTTGCGGATCAGACCGGGCACCGCGTGCGCGGGACCGCGTCCGGACCAGTACGAACCCCAGCCGACGTCGTCCAGACGCAGCTGGAGTGCGCGGTGAGGCCAGAGCCTTTCCGTATCGAGGCGCAGCGCCACCGGGCGGCCGGACGGTCCGGTGACGTACAGCGTGCCGTCGCTCTCCAGGGCCAGGTCCGTGATGCCGGTGCCGAGGTGCAGCCGGGCCACTGCGCGGGAGCCCAGGTCCCAGATGCGGACCAGTCCGTCCGCCCAGGCCGCAGGCCAGAGCGGGGCACGGTGCAGCGGCTTGCTGACGGCCGTGGAGGGCCCGTCGGCGACCGCCTCGGCGGTGGACTCCCCTACGTGGACGCGGCCTTCGGCGTCGCCCGCGGCGGCCACGGTGGCGTCCTCGTCGAGGGCGGCGGCGGTGCGGTCCGGCAGGGCGCGGAGCGAGGCGGGGACGGTGGCGGCGGCCGGGGAGCTGCCGGTGGATTCCACCCGCCAGCGCCAGCGCCAGCGCCAGCGCCAGCGGTCGTCGGTGTCGCCGTCGGCGAGCGCGAACGGGCCGAGCTCCTCCAGGGGTTCGGGGACCTCGCCGGGCGGATTGACGTCCTCGTCGGTGCAGGCGATCCCCAGCGTGTCGACGACCTGGAGCAGCGCTTCGCGGGTCCGGCCGTGGATCACCAGCGCGAAGCCGGCGCCCCGGCCGCGGCCGTGGGCGATGAGCGCGTCCGGACCGCCGTACACCCACGCCCGGGAGGAGAGCCTCGCGGCGCCCTGGCCCCGCGGCCGACGGCGATCGTCGAGCGGGCCTTGGGGTGGTCGGGTGAGCGGGCGGGCCGTACGCGGCGTCGCAGTCTGGGTGGCCGGGCCGTTCAGGCGGCCCCGGCTGCGGCTGCGGCAGGAGCTGCGTCCGTGGTGGTGGGGCGGAAGGTACGGCGGTATGCCTGGGGGGTGACGGCGATGGCGGCGTGGAGGTGTTGGCGCAGGGAGACGCCGGTGCCGAAGCCGGCGCGGTGGGCGACGAGGTCGACGGGCCAGTCGGTGGTCTCCAGGTAGTGGCGTGCCAGGTCGACGCGCTGGCGGATCAGCCATTGGCGGGGGGTGGTGCCGGTCTCGTCGCGGAAGCGGCGCGTGAAGGTGCGCACGCTCATGTTCGCGTGGGCGGCCAGGTCGGAAAGGGTGAGGGGGTCGGCGAGGCGTTCCATCGCCCATGCCTGGGTGGGGGCGGTGCCGGCGGCCGCCGGGTCGGGGACGGGGCGCTGGATGTATTGGGCCTGTCCGCCGTCGCGCCAGGGTGGCACCACGCACGAGCGGGCGACGTCGTTGGCTGTCCGGCTGCCGTGGTCGCGGCGGACGAGGTGTAGGCAGAGGTCGATCCCGGCGGCGACGCCGGCGGAGGTGAGGACGTCGCCGTCGTCGACGAACAGCACGTCGGGGTCGATGCGGGTGGTGGTGAACATCCGCTGCAGGCGCTCCGCTTCGCGCCAGTGGGTGGTGGCGGGGCGGTGGTCGAGGAGCCCTGCGGCGGCCAGGACGTACGTGGCGGTGCAGATGCCCACGATCCGGGTGCCGGGGCGGATGGCAGCCAGGGCGTCGCGCAGCACGGCGGGCAGGCGGCCCTCTTCGCGGATGGGGCCGAGTGCGTGGGAGGGCGGGATGACGACGGTGTCGACGACGGCCAGCAAGGAGGCGTCGTGGGTGACGGTGAGGCCGTAGTCGGCCTCGGCCCGTACGGGGCCACCGTCGAGGCTGCACGTGGTCACGGTGTACAGCGGGTTGCCCGCCCGGTCGCGGGCGGCGCCGAAGATGCGGGCGGGGATGCCGAGCTCGAAGGGGACGACACCGTCCAGTGCCAGAACGCCAACGTGGTGCATGGCCAGATCCTTTCAGGCCGTGGCCGTCACGCCGCTACTGGGGGCCGTCGGGGCCCGGCAGGCTGCTGTACGTGCCCGGGAGAAGAGAACGGGCACGTACAGCAGAGAAGCATCCTGGAGAGAGAACGTCACATGTCCTGGACCGCCACCGCCACCGCCCCCACCATGCGCGCCGTCTCCCAAGACGCCCCCGGAGCGCCTCACGTCCTCAAGGTCATCGAGACCCGGCGCCCGGAGCCGGGCCGGGGCGAAATCCTCGTCCGCGTCCACGCGGCGGGTGTGAATCCGGCCGACTGGAAGACCCGGGAGCGAGGGGTGTTCGCCGACGGGACGCAGCTTCCCTTCACCCTGGGATTCGACGTCTCCGGGGTGGTCGAGGAGTGCGGCGACGGTGTGACCCTCTTTCAGCCGGGCGACGAGGTCTTCGGAATGCCCCGCTTCCCGCACCCGGCCGGCGCCTACGCCGAGTACGTCACGGCCCCGGCCCGCCATTTCGCCCCCCGCCCCCGGGGCCTGACCCACATCGAGTCGGGTGCCCTGCCGCTGGCCTCGCTCACCGCCTGGCAGGCCCTGGTCGACACCGCCGACGTCCGGCCCGGCCAGCGCGTCCTCATCCATGCCGCCGCGGGCGGCGTCGGCCACCTGGCCGTCCAGATCGCGAAGGCCCGCGGCGCCCATGTGATCGGCACCGCCAGCGCAGCCAAGCACGACCTGCTGCGCTCCCTTGGCGCCGACGAACTGATCGACTACCGGACCCGGAACTTCGCCGAGACCGTCCGCGACGTCGACGTTGTCCTCGACGCCATCGGCGGCGCCAACTGGGCCCGCTCCCTGCGCACCCTGCGCCCGGGCGGAAGGCTGGTCTCGATACTGCCGCTGGACGACACCTTCCCCCACGAGGAGGCCGAGGCGGCCGGGGTGCGGGCGGCGTTCATGCTCGTCGAGCCCGACCGGCAGGGCCTGCGCGAGATCACCAGGCTGGTCGAGGACGGCCGCCTGCGGGTGATCGCCGACGCGGTCTTCCCGCTCGAGGACGCCGCCGCTGCCCACGCGCTGGGCGAGGCCGGCCGCACCACCGGAAAGATCGTACTCTCCGTCACGCCGTGACCCCGTCGTCCGTGCCGCCCTCCCGCACACCATGCGCCGCACTTGCCCGGAGACGGAAACGTGTGAACTGGCCTGCCTGCGCAGAGAGGACTGTGCGAGCCGCGGACGCCACCTCTCTGAGCCCCGTCGTGCCCGCAGCCACCGTGCCCGGGTGCCGGGCAGGCTCCTCGTCCTGCTGGACGGCGACTACCGCCTGGGTCTGCGCAGAGCCCCGGAGGTGCGGCGAGCCTGCACCGAGGCGTACGGTCCTTCACCGGGCTCGGCCCGGAGAAGCGAGGCGGGGGAGATGCGCTTCCTCAACCGTGTGCCGCCTCAACGGCCGAGGCGGCCGCGGCGCGGTCCAGCTCGGCGGCCGGGAAGGGCGTCCGCTTGCTCTCCGTGAGCAGCCGGCGGTGGAAGCCGTCCAGGACGACGGCGGCCCGGGCATGCCGTCCGATGATCGCCGCGATCTCCGGCTGGACTCCGTCGGGCCTTCGTCCTGCGATCCACTCCTGCAGGAACACGTCCGCTTCCGTACCGCCCCGAACGCGGTCGACGAGGTGGTAGCGGAGCAGATGGCTCGCGGTGTAGTGGCGGTCGTACGCGAGATGGTCCGAGAGGAACCGCTCCTCGGCCGCCGAGAGCTCGAAGCCCGAGCTCAGGGCCAGTCCGAAGTCCGCGAAGTAGATCAGCCGGCCGTCGGTCAGGAGGTTGCGGAAGTGGGCGTCGAAGTGCACGAGCCCACGAGAGCTCATGAACGCGGCACCCCGCGCCAAGGCGTCCTCCGCCCACGCGTAGGGAGAGTCCTCACCGGCAGGCGCCGGGTCCTCGCGGTGCTCGAAGCCGTGCTCGAAGCGGTGCTCGAACAGCCACGTACCGAGCGTCTGCGGCACGTGCTCCAGGAAGAGCACTAGGCTGTGGGAGGACCGGCCGACGGCCTCCAGCCGCTCGCGTACGGCCGGGGAGCCGTCCCAGTGGGCGACGGCTCCGTCGATGCCCCCGAACCCGTCCACGAAGCCCTCGGGAGGGGAGTCGGGCAGCACCCGCCAGTGGTACATCAGGGGGAAGCCCTCGTACTCCCTCCCCAGGACCCAGTTGGTGGTCATGGTGTGGACGGCCAGCTCCCGCCAGGCACCGAATCCGGCCGAGCCGACTCCGTACTGGTAGAACATCGGCAGGCCGAAGAGGTTCGCCGTGGACCGGACGTTCTCCGGCCGGGTCTCGACGTCCGTCAACGGCACCCTCTTGACGAAGACCCGTGTCCCGTCGACGTCCAGTTCCGCGGACCTGCCGCCGATGCCGGACCCGACCGGAGGGGCGGACGCCACGATGTCACCGAGTCGCCGGTCGCTCAGCAGGGACAAGCTGGTGGCCACGGTCCCGTAGGCGGCGAGCCGCGCGGCGTACGGGGAGTCGGAGTGGTGCATCGGGACGGCTCCTCGGTGCCCCGAACCAGGGCTTCGCGGTGATCACATGAACGTCATCGACTTTATCCGCCAAGCCCGACCGGGAACCCGGCGCGCCCGGCAGGCGCGACGCCCGCCGGCGCAGCGGATCCCCAGCGGCTCGGAGAGGGCGGCGTCAGGACGGGGACTCGGTGGAGAACGTGCCCGTCCAGACGGGAGTGGCCGGCTCGGGTTCGCGCGGCTGCAGGAGGGCCACGGCGTCCTTGACCCGGCCGAGGTCGATGAGGTGGCCGGCCAGAGCACTGCTGTGGGCGGGGGCGTGCGGTTCGAGGACCGCGACGGCCTCCTCTGCCCGTCCGGCCTCGGCGAGCATGTCGGAGATGGTCCAGGCAGCGTACGAGGTGTCGCCCTCGGGGTGGGCCCGCGCCTGCTCGACTGCTTCGTCGAGCAGACCGCAGTCGGCCATGAGCCGAAGTCGCATCCTGAAGAAGTCCCCTTCCTCCTCGCCGTCGCGGCGCGCCTTGAGGGCGTCGAGGTGGGCCAGGCCGTCCTGGGCGCGGCCGTGGTCGGCGTACAGGGTGCATGCCGTGTCGACGATCCAGTCGTCCGCGCCGCCGGGAGAGTCCACGAGCGTTCGCATCACCTCGATCGCCTCGTCGCCCCGGCCGTGCCGGGCCAGGAGCTGCGCCAGTTGCACCGCATCGTGGCGCTGCGGGGCCGGTGAGTGGTCCGGCTGCCGGTACACGGCGATCGCTCCTTCCACGTCACCGCGCCCCTCCAGCACCTCGGCGAGGCGTCGCGCGGCGTGCCCGTGGTGTGCGGATGCGGCGTACGCGCGCAGTTCGTCGATCCGGTCGTGCCTCGCGAGCAGGTCGGCCAGCTGGTCGTGGTTGTTGACGGAGGTGATGTGTCGGGTGTGCAGGAGGGCGATCGCTTCGTCGACGCGGCCCTGGCGTTCACGGATCACCGCGAGCAGCCCGATGGCCGTGTCGGGGTCGAGCCCACGGCAGCACCACGGGCTGTCGCACCGGTGCCGGTCGGGGATCCGGGCGGCCAGCAGCGCGGCGATCTCCTCGTCCCGGTCCGTCCCCTCGGTGATGTCGACCAGAGCGGCGGCCAGGAGCTGGTCCTCGATTCCGTTGCTCAGCAGCGTGACCGCCTCGTCCTTGCGTCCGTGCCGGGCCAGCAGTCGTGCGAGGAACTCCAGCGGTAGCCCTCCGGTTCTTGCGTACGGCCGGGCCAGCACGATCGCCTCCTCTGCCCGGCCCCAGCTCTCCAGCAGTTCCGCCTGGGCCCGGGCGGCCGGCCACCAGCCCGTGGCGACATACGGAGCGAGCACCTCCAACGCCTCTGCCTGCCGCCCCTGGTCACCGAGCAGCCGCGTCCACTCACGGGCGCAGAACCAGTCCCCACGGCCGGCCTGGCACGCCACCTCCTCCCCGTAGCCGAGTTCGAGAAGCCGGGAGACGAGGAGCGGAGGTATGCAGCCGGACAGGGTCCGGGCCTGGCGGTCGAGATCAGCAGCGTCCATGGCAGTGCACCCTAATGCGGGCCCGGAGCCACCTCCTGTCGCTGCGGCGTCTGCTGAGCCGGCTGCTCAACCGGATCGACGAGCAGCGGCCGGGCTACGGCTACGGGTACGGGTACGGGTACAGGTATGGGTACGGCACGCGGCGCCTGGCGCGTGCGCCGCGTGCTGTGCAAGGCCGGAAATCCACGACTGGGACGCACCCGGCAGCGGGTGCTGCGTCGAGGCCGAGAGGGCGACGCGCTGTTCAGGGGCGCCAGTGGTGCGGCTCCCGCACGGCCATGGGCGTGAGTCCGAGGTCGTCCAGTGCGGACGCGCCGGCCGCGGTGTGCTCGCCCCCGGCGAGCAGCAGCGTGCGCGCCCACTGGTAGCGGCAGCCGGCCGCGTCGAACGCCGCCGCGGTGGCGAGCAGCCGCGGCAGATCGCCGCCGAGCAGTGCCTCCGCCCGGTCCACCAGGGCGGTGGCGACCGGGTTCCCGGTGACCACGTCCCGGGCGGCGGCGATCCGGCCCCGGGCGTCCGGGTGCCCGGCGAGGACCGCTGCCTCCGCCCGGAGCGCCGTGTACCAGTGCAGCCAGACCCAGCAGACCCACTTCCACACGTGCTCCGGCTCGGGCGCGATGCGCTCCAGGGCCGTGTCCGCGTCCCCGTGATGGAGCAGGACCATGGTGTCGAAGACGGCGCCGTGGCCGTGCTGGTGGTCCTCCTTGCTGCCGGCCCGGTCGGTGATCGTGAGCCAGGTCGCCCGGGCTTCGTGGTCGCCTCGCAAGCCGTGGATCATCGCGACGGAGGCGGCGGCCGGTCCGAGTGAGAACGACCGTTGCCGCCCGGCCTGCTCCCAGGCGTCGAGGAAGCGCACGCTGCCGGTGAGCACCTCGTCGGCACGGCCCGCGAACGCGTCCGCGACCAGCAGCCAGGACGTGGCGTGGTCGCCCACCTCGGCCAGCTGCGGCTGGCCTGCGAGCCGGCTGCCCCACCGGCGGGCCGCCGACAGCTCGCCCGCGCCGACGGCGGTCGCGGCGGCCATGGCGAGGGCGTCGATCAGCTCGTGCGTGCGGGCAGGGGCGCTCGGTGCCGAGGCCAGGATGTCGAGCCGGGCCCGGGCGGCGGCCGCGGCGGCGAAGGTCTCACCGGCCCAGCTCCGGGCGCCGGAGAGCGCGTCGAGGGCGGCGGACCGTGCCACCGGGTCGCCCGCGATCCGGGCGAGTTCGACGGCCTGCTCGGCGCACGCGACGGTGTCCGGCGCGGAGTTGTCCGGGGCCCCCTGGACCGCGCCGAACGCGTCCGCGACCACCGCCGCCTCGGCCAGCGCGACGGCCGCCTCGGCGGCCGGGTCGTCGTCACCGGCCTGCTCGCGCGCCGCCGCGAGCAGGCCGGTCACCTCGTCCACGGGCGGAATCCGGCTGAACGTGCTGGAGAAGCGGTACGCGGCGGTGGCGGCGGCCGCCAGGTCGCGGGCGGCCGCGGCGGTGTCCCCGGCCCGGCGGGCGGCTTCGGCGGCGGCCCGGTGCAGGCGGTACATGTCGTCGCCGAGCCTGCGGCACCCGGCCACTCCGGCGGCCCGCCGCAATGCGTCGGCGGCGTCGGCTCCGGCAGCGAGCAAGGCCGCCTGCTCGTACCGCTGCTGGGCCTCGCCCAGCAGGTTGCGGGTGAAGGCCAGCTCGGCCATGGACAGGGCGAGACGGCACGCGTCCGCGCGCTGCTCCGGCAGGGCTGCGGCCCAGGCCAAGGCGGCCCGCAGGTCCTCCGCGACCGCGTCGAACCGGGCTCGCCAGTCCGGGCCGCCGCCTTCCTTGAGGCCGGCCGCACCGACCAGGCACCATGCCAGGTGTCGTGATCGGACGTCGGTGAGCTCACCGGCGTCGGCGAGCCGCTCCGTTCCGTACTGGCGAAGGGTCTCCAGCGCCTGGTAGCGGGTGCCGGTCTCGGACGGTGTCACGGCGAGCAGGCTCTGCTCGGCGAGCCTGCCGAGCCCGTCGGCGACCGCGGCCGCCTCCAGCGGGGCGAACCCGGCCACCTCGGCGGCCGCCTCGGCGGTGAACGGAGCGACGAACGCCGACACCCGCCGCAGCAGCGCCCGGTCTTGCGGTTCGAGCAGGTCGTGGCTCCAGTCGAGGACGGCCCGCACCGACCGGTGCCTGCCGTCGGCACGGGGGCCGCCGGCGAGGATCCGCAGCTGGTCGGAGAGGCCGGCCGTCAGGCCGTCCAGTCCGAGCGTGGACCACCGCGCCGCCGCCAGTTCGATGGCCAGCGCCATGCCGTCGAGCCGTTCGCACAGGGCCGCGATCCGTTCGTGTTCCGCCGGAGCCGGGGCCCTGCCGCCCGCCGCCGCCCGCTCCAGGAACAGGGCGACCGCCTCCGACTCGCCGCCGCCGACCCGCGACAGCGGCGGAACCGGGAAGACCCACTCGAACGGCACCATCAGCCGGGCCCGGCTCGTCGCGAGCACCCGTATCCCCGGGCACGCCACGAGCAGCCGCTCCAGGAACGGCGCCACCCCGTCGCGCACCTGCTCGCAGTTGTCCAGTACCAGCAGCGCCTGACGGTCAGCCAGCGCGGCCACCAGCGTGTCGTCGATGCTGCGCCCCGGCTGCTCGCCCACGCCCATGGCCGCCGCGACCGCCGCGCCCACCCGCCCCGGATCGGTGACCGGGACCAGGTCGACGAAGCACACCCCGTCGGCGAAGTCGCCGGCCACCTGAGCCGCCACCGCCAGCGCGAGCCGCGTCTTGCCCACCCCGCCCAGACCGACGGCGGCCACCAGCCGGCGCTCCGTCACCGCCGCGGCCAGCTCCCCGCGTTCCCGCGTCCGGCCGACGAACGCCGTCAGCGGTGCCGGAAGCGCGGGTGCAGGGCGCGCCCGCTCGGCACGCGCCGGTTCGGGCGCGCGCCGGGACAGCGCCCGCCGGTCCGGCACCTCCAGCTTCCGCAGCAGCGAGGAGACGTGCGACTCGACCGTCCGTACGGAGATGAACAGCCGCGCGGCTATCTCCGCGTTGCTCAGGTGCTCCCCGAGCAGCGCGAGCACGTCGGCTTCCCGAGCCGATATCACTGGAGTGGACACCGGGTCATTATCCGTGGTGCTTTCCGTGGTCAGCACGGAGGCGCCCCGTACCCCGGCCGGGGGAAGCTGTGATCACAGGGAACGAGCCCGGGAACGCACACCGGGCCGATCGGAACCCACGACGACAGGAGTGACCGTGACCAGCTCTTCCACCCAGGGGATGAAGACCATGCTGCATCCCGTGTCCGACCTCGCCCAGGCCAAGGCGGTGTACGCCGCGCTGCTCGGTGTCGCACCGCAGACCGACGGGCCCTACTACGTCGGCTTCGAGGTCGCCGGCCAGCACATCGGCCTCCTCCCGGGCGGCGGACCGCAGGGCCTGACCTCGTCACTGGCCTACTGGCACGTGCCGGACATCGAGGCGAAGCTCGCCGAAGTGACCGCCGCGGGCGCCACCGTCAAGGAGCCCGCCCACGACGTCGGCGGCGGCCGCCTGGTGGCCACCGTCATCGACCCCGACGGCAACCTCCTCGGGCTCCTGCAGGACCGATGAGCACCCCACCCCGCTCCCGCGCACAGCGCCGCCGCGACACCGAGCACCGGCTCACCCACGACATCGACGTCTGGGTGGCCAGTGCCTCGGCGGACGGCGCCCCCCATCTGGTACCGCTGTCCTTCGACTGGGACGGCGAGGCGCTCTTGGCGGCCACCCCGGCAGAAAGCCCCACCGGCCGGAACCTGGCCGCCACCCGGACCGCTCGGCTCGCGCTCGGCCACACCCGCGACGTCGCCATGATCGAGGGCGGAGTCGAGGTCCTCGACATCGACGCACTGCCGCCGCAACGGGGTGACCGATTCGCCACACGCACCGGCTTCGACCCGCGCGCCCTGACCACTCCGTACCGCTGGTTCCGTATCACTCCCCACCGCATCCAGGCCTGGCGAGAGGAGAACGAGCTGGCTGGCCGCGAGCTGATGCGCGACGGTCGCTGGCTGGCCTGACGCCCCGCCCGATCCCGCCGTACGGCCGAGGGGTCCAAGCCTTCACGGGCCGATGGCACGACCCGAACAGGGGGCCGTGAGGCCCCTTCTCGAGATCCACACATCCAGATCCTCAAAGATCCTCAAGAGGGAGATCCACCATGAGCAGCACCGACAGCAGCGCGCACGCGGGATTCACGGCCGAGGAGCGGGCCGCGATGAAGGACCACGCCCTGGAACTCAAGAAGGCGGCGCGCCGCAGCTCGAAGGCGGACAAGGCGGCGCAGGAGGAACAGGACGTACTCGCGAAGATCGCCGAGATGCAGGACTCGGACCGGACCATGGCCGAGCGCGTCCACGCCGTCATCACCGCCACCGCCCCGGTCCTCGCGCCGAAGCTCTGGTACGGGATGCCCGCCTACGCACTGGACGGCAAGGTCGTCTGCTTCTTCCAGAGCGCGGAGAAGTTCAAGGCGCGCTACGCGACGCTCGGGTTCAGCGACCTGGCGCAGCTGGACGACGGCCCGATGTGGGCGGCCGGCTTCGCCCTGACCGAGGTGACGCCCGAGGTGGAGGCCCGGATCGCCGCACTCGTGAAGCAGGCAGTCAACTGAGGGCGGGCCCGGTGGGTGGGGAGACCCGGAGGTCGAGCAGCAGGCCGGAGACCGGCTTCGGCGTCTCTCCTTCCTTCCCGGGCAGCAGGGTTCCGGCGGTCGTCGTGGTCTTCGCCCCGCCGTCCACGGACAGCATGAGCGCGGCGCCTTGGCGCTGGAGCACCACGTGGTGCCAGCGGTCGTTGTCCAGCCCGGTGGCCGTGGTCACCTCCTGCACGACGTCCCGGAGTGCCTTGGCGGGCTTGCCGTCCGCGTCCACGTTGTCCACGATGATCCGGCCCTTGATCGACCCCTTGATCGATCCGTCGGGACGTGCAGTGAGCTTGAAGGACGAAGCGGCGCCGTCCTGCTCGTAGCCGACGACCATCGGACGCTCGATCGTGGACGCGCTGTACTTGACCCAGCCGGCGACCGTGAAGTCGTCCTTGCCGAGTCGCAGCGAGTCGTCGCAGGACACGCGGACCACGTCGTCGGCACCGTCGAAGAGCATGGTCCTGCCGGACTTGGCCGTGGCACGGCGCCGGGCGTGGGCCGGATCGGCTTCGCCGTGCTGCCGGGAACGGGAGCGGTGCGCACGGCGAGCTTGAAGCGGTCGTTGGACTCGGCGCCCTGACGGGTCGGCGCGGAGTACAACGGGCGCCGATCTTCCAGTCCAGACCGTTGTCGCTGTAGGAGAAGACGGCACCGCTGTAGGACTGGGCGACACCGTTCGTCACGACCTCCCGGCGGTACTCACCCGAGACCACGAACGGACCCGACGGCAGCTTCACCGCCTTCCCGGGGCCGATCGAGAGCCACTTCCAGTCGCGCTCCCTCAGGTTCGGCAGCACCCGCTCGTCGGGCGACCAAGTCCTGCCGCCGTCGAAGGTCTGGATCACTTGCCGTCCGCGGACTTGCCGGAGCCCCACCGGCCGAGGCTCACTCCGGTTTGGCGGGTGTCGGGGCGGGCCAGGGGCGGTCGGGGGTCACGATGGAAGTGACGGTGTTCGCGACGAGGGAGGACAGGTTCTTGTCCTGGTAGTTGACGTTGGAATTGACGAGGACGACGAGCACGGCCTTGTCGGCGGGGTGCCGGACGGCTACCGCCTCGTACCCGGGCAGGTCGCCGTTGCGGCCGAGCCAGCCGGCGGTGTCGAGGATGCCGAGACCGTAGGAGATGCCGGGAACGCCGGTCGGCAGCGTCCGCAGGCGTTCGGCCTGCGTTTCCTTGGTCAGGAGCTTCCCGTCCATGCGCGGCCATACCCGCCGCGGCGGCACGAGCTTGCGCGCAGGTCCGAGGCGTGACCGGGAAGGACGGAGCCACGCTCCGGATGAGCGCGCCACCCGACCACAGCCGGTGCCCCGTGGCCGCCCTCGACGCGGCGGAGCTCGCGGTGGGGCGGCCGATAGCGTGTGGGCATGACGATGACGAGCAAGCGGCGGGTCCTGTACCGGCAGGGCACCGGGTTCTGGCGGATGACGGCGAAGTGGGTCCTGGTCTTCGGGGCCCTGTACCTGTTGGACGGCGGGCTGCTCCGCTCGTGGGGCGACGCAGTGGTGTTGCCGATGATCGGGATCCTGTTGTGGGTGCCGTTCGGGATCGGCGTCGTCTGGTATCCGAAGAAGGACCAGCGGGTCGTGCTGACGACACGTGAACTGCGTGTGCGCCGCAAGCAGCTGCCGATGGAGGAGGTGAACCTGCTGCACGTGGCGCGGCTGTGGCTGGAGGGGCGGTCGACCGCGGACGACCAGCCGGTGCCGGAATGGCAACGGGTCGAACGGGTGGTGTGGGTGCCGCTGCGGGACGGCCGGGCGTTCGGCGTGGAGTTTCAGGACCCGGCCGCGTTCGCCAAGGTTTTCGGCGCCTTCGCGGTCGCGGCGTGCGGCGGGCCGGAGATCGTCCGCGCGAGGGCCGCAACGGCAACCTACCCGGAGCCGCGCCCGATGCGGTCCCGCTCCGCCGCCGACGGCTCCTGGACGGACTTCCTGGACATCCTCAGCTGAGAGCCGGAAACGCACGGTACGGGCCCCCGGGAGGCGTTTCACGCAACCGCCTCCTGCCGCTTGCCGAACCTGTCTGCACCACCGAGCATCAGGTTGGCGAGGGTGTCCCCGCGGAGCTCGCAGTGTTCCCGCAGAGTGCGGGTGTTCTACGTGCTGGTCAACGCGTCCGGAGCGGAACGGGAGTGTTCGGGCTGCGGAAGCCGTGCATTCATCGCGGATGGCGAGGAGTACGGGAACGAGGAGTCCTGGGAGGACGACGAGCCTGGTGCGGCCGGCTGCTTGTGCGGGAGTGAGGAGTTCGAGGCCGCGGTCGCGTTCTCGCTCGGCAGCGATGGATCCGTCCGATGGGTGACCCTTGGCTTGCGGTGTATCAAGGGCGGATTCGCCGGCGTCCATGCCGACTGGAAGATCGACTATGGCCCCACGGACCACGCCGTCGGCCTTGGGTTTGACCCTCGGGGCCGACAGGCCTACGGCCCTTCGATCCCCGTTCCCCTTCCGCTACGACCGAGGGCGCTACCCGCGGCATACCGGCTCGGGGTCGGAAACTACGCTTGTACTCCTTTCGCCCCGCCCAAGGAGTACCGTGCCGCCGGCCTTCGTCCACCGGATCACCAAGTACGACCCTGCCGACCGCGACGAGCGCGGCCACTACACCGGCGCCGAGGACACGGACAGTGACCACGGGCCGGTCGAAGCGGCGTACCTGGCGGCGATCGCCGCCTTCGCGGAGGCCTCGGGTATCGACCGGCTGGAGATCCGTGAGCCCGCGGTCACCGGCTTGGTCCACTTCGGCGTGGAGCCGCCGGTCGGGGGACACGGCCTCAGCGGGCTCTTCCCGCCCGACCTCACCGGCTACCACGACGGGGCCGAAGTTCCCCTTCCGGTCGCTCTGGAGCTGGTCCGGGCCATGCTCCGCGGCCAGGGCGCGTGGTGCCGGCTGGAGGCGGGGGACCTGTTCACCGTGCACGTCGGGTGGGACCAGTACGTGTACGTGGGCAGCGACCGGCCCTGCCTGGACGCTGTGGCCCGTACAAGGGAACTCGGGCTTTTCCCGGAACCGCTGACGGCCTCCCCCTACGCGGCGGAATTCGACGAACAGGAAGCGACGGAGCCAGCCGACGAGGACTTCTGGTCGCGCCTGCGCACGGAGCTGGCCTCACGGCAGACGGCGCTCCTGGAGGAGACCTACGTCCGCAACGCCGCACGCTGGCACCGCCTCACGACGGAGAACCTCGACGCGGTGCGCGCTGGTCTCGGCCCGCGGGCCCTGCTGACCGTCTGGCCCGACCTGACCCCCGATGTCGGCGCGGTCCTCGCCGCGCTACCCCCGGAGGACTCCGTGGAGTTCGTGTGGGAGGCGCAGGACGGAACGATCCGCCACGCGGTCGTCGACGACACCGAGTACCAGGAGCTCGCCGCCCTGGTGGCCGACGCACGGGCGGCCTGCGCCCTGTCCATGTACTCCGACGAACGCCACCCGATGTTCGTTGCCGTCCTGCCTGACAGCGACGGCATGCTGCGCGCCCGGTGGTGACCCGGTTCGCGCCGGGCGGGCCAGCCGATGCTGTGCAAGCCAGGTGTCGTGCTCAGAGCTCGTCTTCCTGCGCCCGGAGGCGTCCCGGCAGGTTGGTGAGCGCCTCGCCGAGGTCGGTCGCGGACACCCGGGGACGGGGTGCGGGTCGCCGCAGGTGGGGGAGGGCGACCCCCGGTGCGGGGCAATCTCTCCTGGTGATCTACTCACCACTTCATCCACTGACGGCTGCGCGATGCGGGTATCGGACCACGGGCGTGCAGCCGGTACGGCTCTCGGGAAAGCGCTGTCATCCCTGGACGGCGAACCAGGACTCCTTCGCATGCCGGCGAGGCCGGCCTGAGTCACCCACCGCCATCCGTGATAGTCGCGCTGGATCGCTGCGTACATACCGCCCCGGCCATCGATTCTCGGACCCGAGCGTGTTCTCGCATTCGATTCCGGGAACCACGGGCCACCCGGCTACCCTCCCCATCCCGGGGTCTTCGTCGTACGGATGCGGACGGTGAGTGACGCCCCGCCCCGGCCCGCACGGTGGACGTGGCCTCGACGGTCGCCGCGCTCGACGGCTGGGCGGGCCCAGGGGCGGCTGGGACGGTGCGGCGAGCGCGGGACGCGTTCACCGGTCTCCCGGTCCGGTCCGCTGATCCGGGAGCCCGGCACGGGCCGAGGGGTGGAGCGCTCCCTTCCGGCGAGGCAGGCTGTACCTATGCGTTTCCGCCTCCGCCCTCTGCGGCCTGGAGCGTCCACTCGACCAGGAGTGGGCGGTCACGGCGGGGTTCCGTTCAGGCTGGGGCAGTGTGTTCCCTTCGTGATCGCGCTGGCCGTGCTGAGCATCGAGCTCTCGCCGGCGCACGATCTGGTCACCGGCCCCGTGCTCACCACGACGCCGGCGCTGGCCGCGCTGACGATGGGGCCGATGGGCACGCTGGCCACGGCAGTCCTCGCCGCGGGTGTGAACGCGGCCTCCGCGACCTACAACCAGTCGTGGGGAACGCTGACCCCGCTGATCATCGGGAACTTCCTGGGGCTGTTCGTGGTGTCCGTGGCCAGTGTCATCCTGAGTAGTGCCATGCGTACGCGCAGGCAGGGCGAGCTAGACCAGGTCCGCCGGATCGCTGTGGCGGCGCAGGAGGTCGTCCTGCGGCCCGTCCCCGAGAGGCTGGGCCCGGTGCGGGCCGCCAGCCTGTGCCTCGCGGCGGGGACAGGGGCGCTGGTCGGCGGTGACCTGTACGAGGCCGTGCAGACGCCGTACGGCGTCCGGCTGATCGTGGGGGACGTGAGGGGCAAGGGGCTGACTGCGATGCGCGCGGTCGCGGTGACCCTGGGTGCGTTCCGGGTGTCCGTTCACTACGAGGACGAGCTGACGGAGGTCATGAACTGCTGCGAGGCCGCGCTGCTACGGGAGGCAGCCGTGCCCGGTGCGTACGCTCCGGAAGTTCTGATGGAGGGATTCACCACCGCTCTCATGGCCCAGGTGCCGGACGAACAGGTAGTGCTCGTGGCCAACCGTGGCCATCCGCCCCCGCTGGTGCTGCACCGGGGCGTCGTTCAGGCGCTGATGCCCGACACGCCACTGCCGCCGCTGGGTCTGGGAGACCTCGTGGACGACCTCACCGCCAAGGCCGAGAGCTATCCGTTCGTACGCGGCGACCGTCTGCTCCTGTACACCGACGGCGTGATCGAAGCCCGCAATCGGGACAACGTCTTCTTCCCCCTGCCGGAGACCATGGAGGGGATACGGGCGAGCGCCACCCCGCGGGAGTTCCTGGAGGAACTGCACCAGGCGTTGATCCGCCATACCGGAGGCCGCTTGACGGACGACGTGGCGATGATCCTCGTCGACCGGCTCGACGAGGACACCGCCGGCAGCGGCTGCATGTCGAGCACGGCGGGTACGGCCCGTTCCACGGGCCCCATGCCTTCGGCGGAGAGGTAGCGCCGGGGAACCCTCCTGCCTCGAACCGCTGGGGCGGAGGCAGGAGCGACGGCAGCAAGGGTGCCCGGCGGCTTGGTCCCCCTCGGCTCCGGCGCGGCGCTCCCGCACCGGGTGATGGGTGGGGACATGCCGTCAGGGGTGAGAAACGCACGGTAGCGGGACTGGGAACGCTGATGCCTCAGCACCGGGCCGCCGTGCGGGGCGGTGCGTCAGCCGCCGGCGCTCACCGGTGCGGTGCTGAGACGGCCCGGAGAGGCCGGCCGACTCCTTCGTGTTTCCCGGCGTCTGCCGGGGAAGGCCCCCGGCGGCCTGGCAGGCAGTGAAATCGTGTGGGCCGCGGTGACGGCTTCGGGGTACACGGTCCCTCCTGCGGATCCTGCGTGCCGTCGCCGCCACCCGTCCCGACCTCGAAGACGTCGGTCACACCCTGTCCGCCGACGTCGCTCACTCGCCGGCCGACGTCTGGGAGCCGGGCGCTGACCGGCGGCCCCTGGCGGGGCAGTCACCCGGTCCGCCAGGTGCTCACGATCCAGAAGACCGCGAACCCCGTCCACAGGATGGCGAAGCCCCAGATCACGGGGTGTCCGCCGAACAGCGCCATGCTGCCGAGCCATCCGACCCCGACGGCCACGAACGGCCAGCCGAAGTTGGGGAAGGCGAGGAGGTCCGAAAGCCGCCCGCTCACCGCTCCCCACGCGCCCGCCGCCAGGATCAGGCAGCTCAGCGCGCGAGCCACGGCAGGACTCCGCTCTGCGAGGAGGGTGCGTAGGAGTGGGTGCGGCCGCGCACCCCCAGCCCCACGACCTCGCCCCGCCACAGCCGGACTTCGGCGCGGTCACCCGTCCTGACCTCGTCGTACGTCTCCGGCCCCACCGCCAACCAGGCGGTGCGCTCGGGCCACTCGACCTTGACGTCGTGGTACGTCGTGCACGTGGTGCCGCCCCCGCCGCCCCCGGCGGTCACCCCGCCGGTCACCGTGCCGCCCGTGATGCCGCCGGCGCTGGCCATGCCGCCTCCGCCGATCGTCGTGACGCCCCCGCTCGGGCCACCGATCGTGCCGCCGCTCGTGCCGTTGTGGGTGCAGCGCTCGCCCGTCCGGCGGTCGAGTACCGTGCCCGCCTCGCGCCGCACGCACGCCTCACCGTCGCCCCCGTTCCCCGTCCGGCTCCCGACGTCGCAGACCGGCGCGTCGCGGTACGCCATGGTCGCCCCGTACCCTTCGGCGACCTGCTGACCGCAGAGAAGGACTCCCCATCCGGCTGCGAGGACGACAAGTCCCCGTAACCAGACGGGCAGCCGACCGCGGTACCAACCCCGCCCGTACCCCGTTGTCTTCACCCGGCCGTGATTCCCCTCGGGCGGAGCCCCCATGCGCCGCCTCTTCCCCTCCCCCTGCGAGGGCCGACAACGAGGGGTCGGGCACGTCGACCGTGCGACATCCCGCGAGTTCCCCTGAGCACTGCCGAGTCCTTGTTCCTGTGGCCAGGGTGTCCTGTGTCCGGCACGCGGGAGGACGCACATGCTCGGGCCGGCGCCCGCCGTCCTGTCGTTCCAGGAGGTCGCCGCCCGCGCCGCCGGTGAGCCGGTCGATTCCGGCGCCGCCGCACAGGGTTTCGCTGCCGGCGCGGGCCGAGGCCGCGGAGTGGCTCAGAGGCGTCGTGTCCGGCTGCGTCCGGCTGCGCTAGCGTCGCCCGCAGACAACCGATGGGGAGGTCTCGTGCGCGCTCTCGTCTATCTGGGTCCAAGCTCCGCCGAACTGCAGGACCGGCCCGCCGCGCAGCTCGTGAACCGTGATGACGTCGTGGTGGAGATCGTGGGTACGGGGGTCTGCGGAACGGACCGCAAGATCCTGCTCGGGCGGTTCCCCGCCCGGCCGGGCGTGGTGCTCGGACACGAGTCGGTGGGTGTGGTGCGAGAGACGGGGCCGCAGGTGCGTTCGGTGGGGGTGGGGGACCGGGTGGTGGTCAACCCCACGCTGTACTGCGGCTGGTGCGTCCCGTGCCGCCGGGGGGCGACCAACTTCTGCCGTCACAAGGCCGGCACCGAGGTCGGCGTCGACCGGGATGGCACGTACGCGGAGTCCGTGACTCTGCCGGAACGTTTCGTCGAACGGGTTCCCGCCGGGCTGCCTTTCCGCAGCGCGGTCCTGATCGAGCCACTCGCCTGCGTACTGAACAACGTCGGGGCCGCGTCCGTGACCTTCGACGACACCGTGGTGGTGCTCGGCGCAGGCCCGATCGGGATGCTGACCGCACTCGTCGCCGCCCGCCAGGCGCGCCGGGTCACCGTCGCAGAACCGGACGGCTACCGGCTGGAGCGGGCCCGCGAACAGTGCACGCACGTGGTGGACGTGGCAGGAACGGAACCGGCCGAAGCCGTGGTGAAGGCCACGGGCGGCGAGCGTCCCTCCGTCGTCTTCGACACCACGGGCACCGGCCTGGACACGGCGCTACGCCTGATCGACGACGGCGGCCGGGTCGTGGTGATGGGCTTCGACGACGCCTACACCGTGCCGCTGCGCCCGCTCCGGCTCACCAACCGGGGCATCCGGCTGATCGGCGCCGGAGACTACCGGGCCGACATCTTCCCGGTCGCCGTGGACCTGGCCGCCGAACTCGGCGGTCTCCAACGACCCGGCTCCGGCACCGGACCGGACCTGGCGCGGCTGGTCACGCACGAGTTCCCGCTCGAACGGTACGCAGAAGCCTTCACCGCGCTCGGCGGGCTCACCGGGGGCGACGGGGGCGACGGGGGCGGCGGCACCGGGCGGCCACCCCGCTACGACGCGCTCAAGGTCGTCATCCGCTCGCACTCCGGCCCGGTCGGCCCCGACGGCTGGCCGGTGGGCGCGTGAGCGCGCCGCGCCTCGGGTCGATCGAGTCGGGCGGGACCAAGTTCGTCTGCCTGGTCGGCTCGGCCCCCGACCGGATCGAGGCCGAGACCCGGTTCCCGACCGGCGAGCCGGGCCCCACCCTGGCCCGGGCCATCGCCTTCTTCCGGGAGACGGCCGCCGAGACCGGCCCGTTGGACGCGATCGGCATCGCCTCCTTCGGGCCGCTCGAACTGCGCCCGGGCCATGCCGGGTTCGGCCGTCTCGCCGCCACCCCCAAACCCGGCTGGTCCGGGGTGGACGTCGCCGGCCCGGTCGCCGCCGCGCTCGGCGTGCCGGTGGGCATCGACACCGACGTCAACGGCGCGGCCCTCGCCGAGGGCCGCTGGGGCGCGGCACGGGGCCTGGACACCTACGTCTACCTCACCGTCGGCACCGGCATCGGCGGCGGCGCGGTGATCGGCGGCAGGGTGGTCAGCGGGCTGGTCCACACCGAGATGGGCCATCTCGCGGTGCCCCGGGTCGCGGGCGACGACTTCCCCGGTTCCTGCCCCTTCCACGGCGACTGCTGGGAGGGGCTGGCGGGCGGCGAGGCGATGGGCGCCCGCTGGGGGACCCCGGCCGAAGAACTGGCCGGCGACGCACTGCGCGAGGCGCTGCGGCTGGAGGCGTCCTACCTGGCCGCGGGGCTGCGCAACATCGTCTACACGACCGCGCCCCAGCGGATCGTGATCGGCGGCGGCGTCGCGGAACTCCCCGGGCTGTTCCCGCTGCTCCGCGCCGAACTGGCCGCGGCACTGGGCGGATACCCCGGGCTGCCCGAGCACGCAGCCGAGGGCTTCGTGGTCCCGGCACGGCTCGGCCGGCTCGCCGGACCGGCCGGCGGACTGGTCCTGGCGGCCGCGGCGGCCGCCGCCGACGGCCGCGGCGGCCGCCGCCGACGGCCGCGGCCGGTCCGGCGCTGAGCCATCGGGGGGACCGGACGTATGAGGACGGCCCCGGGCCGGGCAGGCTGGCCGGTGTGACGCGCCCCGATCCGGCGGGCCTCCTGGACCCGGCCACCCGTGCCTGGCTGACCCGGCACGCCCTGCCCGGCGCCCGGCTGCACGAGGTGGACCCGCTGCCCGGCGGGTTCACCAATGACATGGCCCTGCTCACGGCCCGGCCCGCCGACGCGCCGGACGCGGAGCGCTACGTGCTGCGCCGCTACCGGCCCAGCGGCAGCCGGGTCCCGCGCAACACCTGTGCGGTGGAGGTCGCCGTCCTCGGTCGGGCGGCGGCCCGTACCGTCCCGGTGACCGCGGTGGTCGCGGCCGATCCACACGGCCGGGCCACCGGCCGCCCCACCCTGCTGTACCGGTTCGTGGACGGCACCCCGCTCAGCCAGGTGCTCGCGGACGGCCTGGTGAGCGGCGAGGCGCGGGACCTGGGCCGGGCCGTCGGTGCGGTGCTGGCGCGGATCGGCCGGGTCAGGCTGCCCCGCCCGGGCGTCTTCGGCGACTCTTCGCTGGTCCCGGCCGCGGACGGCGCAGCCCTGCTGGGCGACCTGCCCGGCTTCGTCGAGCGCTGTCTGGCCACCGCGGCCGCGGACGGTCCGCTGAGCGGGACGGACGCGACCGTACTGCGCGCCCTGGCCCGCCGAGGACCCCGGGCACTCGCTGCCGTGGCGGGTGAACGCAGCCTGGTGCACTGCGACTTCAACCCGAAGAACGTCTTGGTCCGACGACGCGCCGGGCAGTGGGCGGTGGCCGCCGTGCTCGACTGGGAGTTGGCGTTCAGCGGCTCGCCGCTCTTCGATGTCGGAAACATGCTGCGCTTCGCCCACGAGTACCCGCCCGCCTTCGCCGAGGGCTTCCTCGACGGCTTCAGGGGCGGGAACGGCCGACTGCCCGGGGACTGGCTGGGGCTCAGCCGGACGCTTGACCTCTTCGCGCTCGCGGACATCCTCACCGCGCCGCCCGACCCGGCCTACTTCGCCCGCGCCCGTGCCGTACTGCGCCGGTCCACCACCCACTGCTGACCGTGACCGGACGAGCGCATGCCACCGGTCGCCACCTTCCCATCCGGCCCGTGCGTCGCCCAATTCTCAGGAGACAACTGCTGTCCGTGCGGATCGCGGAAGTCCTGGCGAAAATTTCGAATAAATGGCGGAGAGGTGGCGCACGGCCTTCTTCTCACCATCGAGAACGCCGGTTAGTCTGCCTGGACCGAAGCGAAAGATCCTTCACCGAGGGAGAATTCCGCCGTGGAGAACGGAAGTCCGAAGAATGTCCTGAAGGTGCTCACGCCGACCGTTCGCTGCAACGGGACGCCTCCCACGCCCGCCCTGCGCGAAGGGCCGTACTACAAACCCGACACCCCTTTCAGGACCAGCTTCCGGGACGATGTGGAAGGCGGCGTCCCGCTGCTGCTGCACGGCGCCGTGCGCACCGTCGAGGGCAAGCCCATAGCAGGCACCCTGCTCGACTTCTGGCAGGTCGGGGACGCCGGGGTCTACGACGACAGCGGTTTTCGGCTGCGCGGCCACCAGTTCGCGGACGCCGAGGGGCAGTGGCGGCTGGAGACGGTGCTGCCCGCCCTCTACCCGGGGCGGACCCGGCATGTGCACGTGAAGGTGCAGCCGCCCGGCGGATCCGTGCTGACCACGATGCTGTATTTCCCCGGCGAACGCCGAAACCACCTTGACAAGTATTTCCGGCCAGAATGCCTGATGGATGTCCGTGAGACCCCCGAGGGGTGGGACGCGGCGTTCACGTTCATTCTGGACGTGTGAACTCTCCGAGCATCGGAATAAAAGGCTCCCCGGGATAACCGGCAGCGGGAGCGATATCCGCCGTCCATCGTGTCCGGGGGACGGAAGTCGACAGGAGATTCATGGCCGACCTCATGCGCGACCAGCGCGACACGAAGAGCGACGCCCGGAGCCACGCGCGAAACGGTGCCCGGCGCGACGCGCAAAGCGGTGCCCGGAGCGACGTCCGCGGTGATGCCCTGAGCTACGCCCAGAACCATCTGTACTACCCGGTCAGCGCCTACGAGATGGACCACGGCGAGGGCGTCCACCTGTACGACACCGACGGCAACGAGTACCTCGACTGCGCGTCCGGCACCTTCAACCTGAGCCTCGGCTACGGGCACCCCGAAGTGGTCAAGGCCATGCGCGACCAGGCCGAACGGCTGGTGCACACCACCTCGACCTTCCAGACCGCCCCCGTCAACGAGCTGGTCCGGCGGCTGGTCGAGGTCACCCCGCCGAACCTGACCAAGGTGCACCTCAAGGTGTCGGGCGGCTCCACCGCCAACGAGGGCGCGGTCAAGATGGCACAGCTCGCCACCGGCCGCCGCGACGTCATCACCCTGTTCCGCAGCCACCACGGCCAGACCATGATGACGACCACCATGTCGGGCGAGGCGTTCCGCAAGGCGCCCTTCCCGCACCTGATGCCAGGCGTGCTCCAGGTACCCGACCCCTACTGCCTGCGCTGCTTCTACCGGCAGGCGGGACCCGACAGCTGCGGCATGCTGTGCGTCGAACGCATCAACGACTTCCTCGACCACGCCAGTTCCGGCAGCGTCGCCTGCGTGGTCGTCGAACCGGTCTCCGGCAGCGGCGGCAACATCGTGCCCCCCGACGGCTACCTGCCCGCGCTGCGCGCCCTGTGCGACGAACGGGGCATCGCCCTCGTCTTCGACGAGATCCAGACCGGTATAGGCCGGGTCGGCCGGATGTTCGCCGCAGAGCACTACGGGGTCCGGCCCGACATCCTGACGACCGCCAAGGGCCTCGGCGGATCCGGCGCCCAGATCGCGGCCATCGTCGCAGACGAGCGGATGTCCGGGCTCAGCAGCGACCACCACTCCTTCACCTACGGCGGCAACGTCCTCGCTGCCGCCGCCGCGGCCACCACCCTCGACGTGATCGGCCGCCCCGGCTTCCTGGAGAACGTCCGGGAGGTGGGCGCCCACGTCATGGAACGGCTGCGCGCGCTGGCCGCCCTGCACCCCGCCGTCGTGGAGGTGCGCGGCCTCGGCCTGATGATCGGGATCGAGATCGGCGACGACGAGGGCCGCCCGCACAGCGAACGGGCCCAGGCCCTCACCCGGCGCGGCATGGACCACGGCCTGATCCTCCGCACCTCCCGCTACGGACGGGGCAACGTGATCAAGATCCGCCCACCGCTGATCCTCACCCGCGCGGAGGCCGATGTGCTCTGCGACCGGCTCGAAGCCCTCTTCGCCGCCGAGGCGGCGTCATGACCGGCCCCGAGCACGGAGGAACCCCACAGGCCGCGGCCGTACGGCACTACGTGACCGGCCTCGCCCGTGCCGTCCGCGACGCCGTTCTGGCGGCCCGGCACCGGGCCGGCAGCCGCCTGGTCCGAGGCCATTCACCGGGCGGGGACGCCCAGTTCGGCCTCGACGAGGTCGCGGAGGCGGCCGTCTGGCAGTACGTCGTCGGCCACGACCTGCCCGTCGCCGTCTACTCCGAGGACCGGGGCCTGAAACACCACGGCACGGACCCGGCCCACCTGCTGGTCGTCGACCCGATCGACGGCACCCGGCCCGCCGTCGCCGGCCTGGAGTCGGCCACCGTCTCGGTGGCCGTCGCCCGCATGTCGCACCGCCCGCGCATCGCCGACGTCGAGCACGCGCTGCTGATGGAACTGCGCACGGGCGCCTACCTCTACGGGGACCTGGCGACGCCCGGCATCACCGCCCACGGCTACGACCACCCCGTCCCGGCGCTCACCCGCACCACCGACCCCGCGCGGATGTTCTGGTCGCTGGAGTTCAACGGCCACCCGGCCCGCCTCATGACCGAGGCCTACGGCCACCTCATCGACCGCTCGGCCAACACCGGCGGGGTCTTCGTCTTCAACAGCGCCACCTGGTCCATCTCCCGGCTGCTCACCGGCCAGCTCGACGCCTACGTGGACATCGGCAACCGGCTGCTGCGCGACGACCCGGCACTGCTGCCCGAGTTCGAACGAGTCGGCAACGGCCGGGTCCTGCACCTGTTCCCGTACGACATCGCCGCGGCCGTCTTCCTCGCCGAGCGGGCCGGGGCGGTCATCACCGACGGCTACGGACAGCCGCTCGGCGAGACGGTCCTGACCGATCTGACCATCGGCAACCAGCGGTCCTGCGTGGCCGCATCCACCCCCGAACTCCACCGGGCCCTGCTGTCGGCCGTCCGGTGGAAGGAGTGACGACCATGCGCCCCCAGAACACCCGGCCCACCAGGCCGGCCGGCACCGCGACAGCGGACGACACCGAGTTCCGGGCCCTGCTCGACCGGCTCTCCGACAAGGCCACCGCGGACTACTACAACCCGTTCACCACCTTCGACTGGCCGCCCGCGATCCCCACCGACGGACTCTGGATGTCCCCCGAACTGCTCTCCGTCCACGGCACCGAGCTGATCGACGAAATGAGCCCGGCCCGGATCCAGGCCCTGAGCCGGTGGGAGAGCGTCAACTTCTACAGCCTCAACGTGCACGGCATACGCGAACTGCTCATCGAGGTCACCCGGCGCATCCACACGCCCGGCTTCGAGCTTCCCTCCGAGTTCTTCCACCACTTCATCGGTGAGGAGAACGACCACATGTGGTTCTTCGCGACCTTCTGCCTCAAGTACGCCGGCAAGATCTACCCCGACAAGTCGGTCAAGCTGCCCGAGGCTCCGCGCGACCCGGACATCGAGAACTTCCTGGTGTTCGCCCGGATCCTGATCTTCGAGCAGATCGTGGACCACTACAACGTCCACCTGGCCGCCGACAGCCGCCTGCACCCGACCATCCGGCACATCAACCGGCTGCACCACCAGGACGAGTCCCGCCACATCGCCTTCGGCCGCCGCCTGGTGCAACTGCTGTGGGAGCGGCTCCTCGACAGCGGCCTGGACGAAGCGGCCCGGCTCGAACTGCGCAGCTACCTCGATCGCTACCTCACCACCAGCATGGAGTCCCTCTACAACCCGGCCGTCTACCGGGACGCGGGCCTCGCGGACGGCTTCGCCCTGCGCCGGCGCCTGCTCGCCCACCCCGCCCGGCAGGCCGCCCACGCCAAGGTCCTGCACAAGACCACCGGCTTCCTCCACCGGATCGGGGTGTTCGATGCCCGTCACTGACCCCACGGCCACGGGGGACACCGCGGCCGCCTGGTCGGTCCGGGACGGACTGGCCACCCTCGACGAACCCGCCGTCCTGCTGATGGACGCACTCGACGCGGTGTTCACCCGCTGGGGCGCCGAGGCCGGAGCCCGGCAGCAGAGCTACCCGCCCCTGCTCAGGGCCGAGGACCTGCGCACCTTCGACTACTTCCGCAACTTCCCGCACCTGGGCAGCCCGGTCACCCGGATCCGCCCCGACCGACTGGCCTCCCTCGCCGCGGACCCGCCCGGAGCCACCGCGCTGCCCGCCGCCGACCTGGCCGACGCCACCCACCTGCTGCCCTCCGCGGCCTGCTACGGATGCTTCCTGCACCTCACCGGCAGCAGCGCCGACACCCCGGTCCTGATCAGCACCGCCGCCCGGTGCTTCCGTAACGAGGACCACCACGACGGGCTCCGCAGGCTCTGGGGGTTCACCATGCGGGAGATCGTGTGCGTCGGCTCCGCCGAAGCCGTACGGGCCCACCTCGACCGGCACCGGCAGCGGATCACCGCCTTCGGCGCGGCCCTCGGCCTCACCCTGGACCGGCAGCCCGCCACCGACCCCTTCTACGAGAAGGACGGCGCCCGCACCGTCATGCAACTGCTCGCCCCGGTCAAGGACGAGTACCTGCACACCGACGGCACCGCCGTCGCCTCCACCAACAACCACCGCAACTTCTTCGGCGAACGCCGCAGCATCCGCCACGCGGGCCGCCCGGCCTTCACCGGCTGCGTGGCCTTCGGCCTGGAGCGCTGGGTGCACGCCCTCGGCGACCGCTTCGAGGGGGACCTGGCCGCTGCGCACCGCGCGGTACGGCAGGCCGGGGAGGGCGCGTGACCCGGCTGGCCGCCCGGCTGGGCCTCGAACTGCCACTGCTCCAGGCAGGAATGGGTGCAGTGGCCGGGCCCGCGCTGTGTGCCGAGGTGTCCCGGGCCGGGGCGGGCGGCACCCTCGCGCTGTTCAAGGAACCGCCCGCGCGGGCCGCCCGGCTGGTCCGGGAGGTGGCGGCCGCCACCTCCCGCCCGTTCGGGGTGAACGTGGTTCCCGAGGTCACCGGCCCGGCCGCGTGCCTGAACCAGCTCCGGGCCGTCCTGCCCGAACTGCCCCGGGGCGGCTTCGTCACCACCTTCGGGCTGCCCGACGCCGACGCGGCCCGCGCCGTGCTGGGCGCCGGACACCCGCTGGTGGTCCAGGTCGGCACCCCCGAGGACGCCGACACCGCCCTCGGACTGGGCGCGGCCGTCCTGGTCCTCCAGGGCACCGAAGCCGGCGGCCACCTGCTCGGCCGGCTGCCCGTGGACACCCTGCTGTCCGGCGTCCGGTCCCGCTACCCGCACGCCGTCCTGGCCGTCGCCGGCGGGATCGCGACGGGGAGGGACCTCGCGGACGCCGTGGCCCGCGGCGCGGACGGGGCCATGGCCGGAACCCTGTTCGTTCCGGCCGCAGAATCCACCGCGCACCCGGAGTTCAAACGATGGGTGGTCGAAGCCGTCGCCGAGGACACCCTCGTCACCTCCCTGTTCGACATCGGCTGGCCGCACCGCCTGCACCGCGTCCTGCGCAACCCCCTCACCGACACCGCGGACCGCGCCCCGGCCACCTTCATCGCCACCACCCGGGTGGACGGGCGGGAGTACCCGGTACCCCGCTACAGCGCGGCGGCCCCGGGCGACGGCACCACCGGCCGCATCGAGGAGATGGCCCTGTACTGCGGCAGGTCCTGCACCCGCGTCACCGCCCTGCACCCGGCCGCCGCGACCGTCGCCCGGGTCCGCCGGGAGTACGAGAGCGCGCGGCGCACCGGCCCAAGCCCCCCGGACGCCACCACCGCGCGCACGAGCAGGACCGAAGGACTGCACGGGATCCAGGAGAGGTGACCATGGACGACGCCATCAAACCGGTCGTGGACTGGCTGCGTGAACGCAACCCCACCGTCGAGGAGATCCCGGAGGACCTCGACCTGATCGAGAACCGGCTGATCGACTCGCTCGGCTTCATGGAGTTCATCCTGCTGCTGGAGGACCTGATCGGCCGGGAACTGCAGCTCGACCAGATCGACGTGAACCAGTTCCGTACGCTGCGCTCCCTCACGGACCACTTCCTGAAGGGGTGAGCAGCCCATGGCGCAGGCTCCGCCGCCGCCCGGACCCGGCCGGGTCACCTCCCTGCACCTCGCCGCGCGCACCGGCGGGCCCACCTTCGGCGTCGCGCAGGCCCGAGCGGTGACCGGCCGCGGCCTGGTGGGGGACCGCAACTACTGGGCGGGCGAGGGTCCCCGGCCCCGGCGCCGGGGGACCGGCCGGGCATCGGGGGTCTGCGACGTCACCCTCATCGAGGCGGAGGCCCTCGAAGCCCTGGCTCGCGAACACGGCATCACGCTCACCCCCGCCGAATGCCGCCGCAACCTCGTCTGCCGGGACATCCGGCTCAACCCACTGGTGGACCGGGACTTCCGGATCGGCACGGTGACACTGCGCGGACTCAAACTCGGCGAGCCCTGCACCCGCCTCGAACAACTGGTCCGCCCCGGCCTGATCCGCGGCCTGCTGCACCGCGGCGGGCTGCGGGCCGAGGTGGTCCGCGGCGGGACGATCCGGGTGGGCGACCGGATCCTCCCGCTGCCGCACGACGCGCGGCCACCCCTGCCACCCGTTCGGGCCGATCTTCCTTGAGGCCGGCACCCGTGCCCGCCGTCGACGTGCCCGGACTGCCACCCGGCCGTCACCGATCCGCGGACCCGCGCGCCCCCGACCCAGTGGCGCGTTCGCCGACCGCAGGCGGCCGAACGGCTGCTTGTCCGCAATGGCGCTCCCCGTGAATCGTGGGGGAGCGGGAGCCCGCAGCCCGGCGCACACCTGCCGGGACCGGGCCGCAAACGTCCATGTCCGCAGGCCCGGACAGCTCGCCCGCGCGCCGCGCGCCGCGCGCGGAGGCCGGGCTGTCCGGCCCGCGGCCCTGCAGGCAGGAAGACAGCATGGCGATCGAAAGCACCGCCCCCGGGCGGGCGAGCAGCACGGCACCGGAGCCCGGCCCCGATACCCCGTCAGCCAAAGCCGTGGAGTGCGCGGTACGGGCGGGCGAGGAGCTGGCCGCGGAGGGCGCGGCCGTCTCTGTCCGTCTGCTGGGATGGGGCTTCGCCCTCCGCCTCGACCAGGCGGCCGCTGAACGCCTCGCCCCCTCGGCCGGCACCGGGCCCGCCGGCGGCTTCCGCAGCCTGGTGTCGGAGGTGCTCGCCGGATCCCTGCCCGAGGCCATGGCCGAAGCCGTCGGAGCGGAGCTTGCCGGACACGCCGAACAGATCCGGTCGGCCGCCCGGGGCGCCGGGTGCGAGCTGCTCTCGCCGTGGGCCGCGCCCACCCTCCTCGCCCCCATGGCCCTCGACGCGCCGCCGCGCGAGACCGGCCTGTGGTTCAGCGTGTTCGAAGCGGGCGCCGGCTGGGGGTCCGACCTGCCGTTCACGGCCCGCCACGCCTCCGAAACCCCTGCCCTGGCCGTCTTCCACGACGACCTGTACTGCGTCTACCAGGGCCGGGGCGACGACCCCGACCTGTGGTGGACCGCGCTCCGCGCGGACGGCAGCCGGTCCGAGGACCAGCCGTTCCCCGCCCACCACACCCTGGGCAGCCCGGCCCTGGCCGTGTTCCAGGACAGCCTGTACTGCGCGCACCGCGGCGGCTCGGGCGACTGGAGCATCGCGCTGACCTCGTACGACGGTGGCACCTGGAGGCCGGACCGGCCGGTCCCGAACGCCGAGAGCGTCTACGGCCCGGCGCTGGCCGTCTTCCACGACGCACTCCACCTCGCCTACGCCGACGCCGCCCAACGGATCATGGTCACCTCCAGCCGGGACGGCCGCAGCTGGACGGCCCCCGAACCCGTCCCCGGCTGCGCCACCACGAGGTCCCCGGCGCTCGCGGTGTACGACGGCGCCCTGCACCTGCTGCACGGCAACCCCAAGGACGGGGCGATCCACTGGAGCCGGCTGCGCGGCACCACCTGGACCTCCGAGGGTGCCCTGCCCGGACACCGCACCCGGAGCAACATCGGCCTCGCCGTCTTCGACGGCAAGCTGATGTGCGTCCACCGCGACCCCACCCGCCAGCAGCTGTGGTGGTCCGCCTTCGACGGCGCCGCATGGAGCACGGACACCGAGATGCCGGGGCACAGCAGCAAGTACGGTCCGGCGCTGGCCGTGCACCGGAGCCGGACCGGCACCCGCGACCAACTCCTGTGCGTCCACCGGGGCCACGCCCAGCGGTTCGTCACCGCGACCGGGGAGGTGCTGACCGACGAGGACCCGGCAGGGCTGCACGAACTCGACGACCCGGGCTCCGCCGCCGACTGAGACCGGTCCCCGCCCGGCTTCCGGCACCCCGGAGGGGACGCGGCCAAGGGAGGAGCGCGTCCCGCGCCGATCGCACCCGGTGTACGTCACCCGGTGCACGCAACGCGCACCGGTGCGTTCGGCGTTGCCCGTCTTCAACCTGAACAGACGGTCCCCGGGGGCGGCCATGCGATGGGTGCCGCCGTGCCGGTTCACCCAGTCGCGGACGAGGCTGATGGCGTTGGCGCACTGCCAGCTGCTGTCGTACTCGCGCACTCCTGGTGAAGGCCCCGTAGCCCGCGATGATGCCGTCCACACGGCCGTCGCCGAGCAGCTTGTCGACGTACCGCGGATCGTTGTAGGTGGTCGTCCAGGACAGTGTGGCCGCGAGCTGTCCGGCGTCACGGTCCCGTGGTACTCGTAGAACCCGTTTGAGCGCGGCGTCCACGCCGCCCAGGGTGTCGACGCGGTGGGCGATGGCGTAGACCGGGTGTCGCTGATCGGCCGCTGCTGCCGGGGTCGTACCGAGCGCGATGGCACCGATGATTCCGCAGAGGGCCGCGACCAGCGCCGATAACATCCGTGGGCCGGCACCACGCCTGAGCGCGCTGCGGGCCGGGGCGCCGACGGGGTCTTGCGGACGCAGCGCATATCCCGGACCCGGGGAACATGGCATGATCATGCGCAAAGTGGCCCGTAACCCGCCCCGGACACGTGCGTGCGCGGTCGTGTGGCCGGGCTCAACGGCCACGGGTGGGGGAGCGGACGGAGGCAGTGGCGTGTGCACAGTCAGCCGGGCGGCGGTGGAGGCCGCGATCGCGGATCTGACGGCGGCGTATCCACACCTGGCGGTGGATCCCTCCCCGCATCCCGCACTGGCAGGGTGTGAGGAGGTCGTCTGGTCGGAGCTGCCCGGTTGTCCGGACGGGGTCCCGGCACTGTTGTACGGCCTGGTCGACCCCGAGGCCGCCGAGGTTGCGGGACGGACGCTGAGCCGGCTGGTGATGGCAGGACCGATGCACATCAGCGCCGCGATGCCGGCGATCGTGCCGTACCTGCTCCGTCTTGCGGCCGACCCCGAAGTGCCCCATCGGGGCAAGCACTTCGATCTCGTACTGGTGGCCGCGGCCCTGTCGGAGCCGGTCGACCCCGGTAACCCGCGGGATCTGGCCATCAACGGCCCCGAAGAAGAACACCCCGAGCGAGCCCTGTGTCGAACGGCCTTCGAAGCCGACGCGGTATGGGTGCGCCGACTGCTGGCCGACGACCAACTCCCGGACGGCGAGCCGCTCAGCCCGGACGAACGCGACTTGCTGCTCCGGGCCGCCGGGCTCAGTCCGGCCTGACGCGCAAGAGTCGGCCTCCTCACCGCAACTGAACGTGGAAAAGATCGAGTTGCCGCCTTCGCAGCGGCAGGGGCCACGATCGGATCGCCTTTCGTGCAAACCGCAGACAGCTACCGGGCGGGGCGGCATGATGAGCGTGCGGCAGCGGGGGCAAGGCCGGCATCGGCGCATCGCTGCCGGAAATCCGACGGGCCCGGTGGTGCCCGATGACGGACGGGCGGGTTGATGCTCACATGGATCGAGGCCACGGCCTGCGGCGCCGGTGGCGGCCTGATAGCCGAGGCCATCGTCACCTTCGGCCGTCTGAACGCCTGGCAGCAGGCCCGCCACGCGGCCAGAGCGGCGGGCGCGACGGGTGATGCCCTGCCTGCGCTCGACGTGTTCGTCGACCCGCTCGCGGACTCCCTTGCCGCCCTCTTCCGCCTCGCCCTGGGGGCCGCGGCGGGATGGCTGCTGCACGGCGAGGTCACCGGCGTGTACGCCGCGGTGACCGTGGGGGCCTCCGCACCCGCGCTCCTCGCCCAGTTCGGCCGGGCCACCACCGCGGCCGGAGCCGTGGCGGCAGCCCCGCGCCCCGCGGAGGGCGGCGAGCCGGGCGGAACGGTGCCCGGTCCGGGGCCCTCGGACCGGCTGCCGGTGCACGGGGAGCAGACGCCGTGAGGTCGGCCCCGTTCGCCCGGCGCTGCTGGAACTCGTTCACCGGCGGCCGGCCGGCCCCCCTCCCGCGGACGGCGGAGCGCGGGCGCGAGGGGTACACCCTGCGCCGGCGCGTGTGGGCGTCCTTCACCGGCACCGTCCTGCCCCCCGCCCACCCCCGCCCCTCCGCCGGTACGGTGCCTTCGGCCGCGCAGGCGACCCCGTACCGCCTCGGGCCCGGCCCCCGGAGCGGGCGGCCCGGCGACCGGCCGGTCCCGCGCTGGTTCACCCTCCCCCCGCTGCTGTCGGTCGGCGGAGTGACCGCCGCCGGAGGAGACGCGGTGGTACTCGAAACGGTGTCCCCCGACGGCGCGACCGCCTTCCTCGTGCGCCGCCGCGGATCCGGCCGGTCCGAGTACAGCCTGGAACTGGTCGTGCGCAGCGCCGATCCCGAGTGGCAGTGGCCGCTCGTCTCCACGATCAAGTACAGCGGAGCGGACGGCGCCGAGCGGGTGGTGCTCGTGCCGGTGGCGCGGGCGGGGTTCGGGGCCGCGGCCTCGTACGTGCACCTCCCGGGGTTCACCGGCGAGGCCTCGTCGACGGGTTGGTCGGCCCGCACCCCCGCCCCGCTGGCCGACCCGGATCCTCACTGGGACGCCGACACCGTCGCCGCATCCGTCCGGGCGGCGCTCAACGAGGCCACCCGCGAGGCCTGGCGCCAGGTCCGCGCACACGTCGGCGACGACCTCCGCCGGGCCATCGACGGGGAACTGACGTGACGGCGGCCACCGCCTCCTCCGCCCCGCTCACGGAACGGGCGGCACTCGACGCCCTGCTGAGCAGCGGCGCCAGCCCGCAAGCCCTCGTACAGGAGCTGCTCGGCGAACGGCAGTTGTGGTGGAAGTGTGTCAGCGAGGCCGTACGCGCGGACCCCTCGTGGCTGTTCGACCGGCGGACCGAAGAGCTGCGCGCCTGGATCGAGGCGACGGCACCGGACGGCGGGGCGGCCGACACCCTCACCCCGGCCGGCCATGCGTGGCTGGTGGGCCGCGCCCTGGCCGCAGCGCAGGACCCGGCCGGTGCACACGTCGAGGCGCTGACGCCGTCGGCGCGGGCGTGGCAGCGCAGCCGACTGCTCTCGTCACGGGCCGCTCCCGGCCCCGCGGAACCGTCCGGCAGGCAGCTCGACGGGCTGTCGGCGGGCGTCGCGAGAGGGCTGCGGGACGTCGTCGGGCAGCTGCGGGAGTGGCAGGCCCACGGCGCGGCCGAGGACGGAGACCGGCGGGACCACCCCGGCGCCCGTGACGCCGGCGCCCGCGACGAGGGCAGCGCCGACAGGGAGCACGACGACCACCACCACCACCACGCGACGTCCACCGCCGTCTGCGGCGTGGTCGTCGTCGCGGCGCTGCTGATGGCCGGTGCCCGGCCCGGGCGCCGTACCGTCAGCGTGCCGGTAGTGTTCGGCCGCTCCGCCGGCCCGGCCGGGCTGCAGCCCGGCGAGGACGGCGCCACCGGCGTGCTGGAGCTGAGCGAACTGCCCTCCGGGCCCGCCGGCCTGTACCCGGATCCGCGGGCGATGGCGGGGGTGGTCAGTCCGAACGGGCAGTTCGCCGTCTCGCTGGGCCACGCGTGGAACGCGGCGGGACCCCGGCGCACGGGACGCTGCGTCCTGTGGCGCCTGGTGCTGTCCGACGAGCCCGCACCCCTCGCCCGGATCGAGGGGCCGTCCCTCGGGGCGGCGTTCGCCCTGGGACTGCGCGAGCTCCTGCGCCGGCCGCCGACCCGGCGCCCCAGCGCGGCACGGCTGCGGGACGTGTTCTACGGGCTGCGGCCGCGCACCGCGGTGACCGGCGCGCTCGACGGCGGCGAACGCCTGCTCCGGGTCACCGACATGGACGCCAAGCTGCTGGCCGCACGCCGCAAGGGGCTGCGGCTGGTCGCCCCGGAGCCGAACCGGCTCGACATCGCCCACGCCCCCGAACCCGGCGAGGTGCGGTTCGCCGCGGACCTGCGGCAGGCAGACCGCCACGCCCGCAGGTTCCGGACCGGCCGCCTGGCCGTCGCCCTGGCCCTGGTCGTCACCGCCACCACCACCGGAGTGCTCGTGACACGCCAGGACGCCGCCGCCCTCCAGCGGCTGACGACCGCGCACCGGCTGGCCGAGGTCTCGCAGAGCCTGATCGAGAGCGACGTGGGACTGGCCGAACTGTTCGCGGTACAGGCCTACCGGCACCATGCCGATTCGCTCACCCGTACCGCGCTGTTCCAGGCGGTCACAGCCGCCCCGCTCTTGGCCGGCAGCGCGCAGGCGAGCGGGCCCGTCTCCGCGGTGTCGAGCTCGGGCGACGAGAGCACCGTACTGGCCGGCACCCGCCAGGGAGTCGTACAACAGTGGACCGTCGCGGGAACAGGAACGGGAACGGGATCAGGGACGGGCGGAGGAAAGGGACCGGGCACGAGAGCGGGAGCGGCGTTCGGGCCCGCCCGGACCCTGGGCCGGCTGCCCGGCCCCGTCACGGCGGTCGCGGCCGACGCCGGCGGCACCACGGTCGCCGCGACCGACGGCACCTCGGTGGCCGTCTGGGCTGCCGGCCGGCCGGCCGAGGCACCCCGAACCCCTGAGGGGCAGAAGCCCAAAGCCGTGGCCGTGTCCCCCTCCGGCCGCTTTGTCGCCGCCGCGACGACCGACGGGGTCTTCGATTCCAAAGCCACGCTGTCGTTACTGGACCGCACCACGGGAAACACAGGCCGGCTCACCCTGGCAACGATGGCCTTGACGCCGTCGGCCCTCGCCTTCTCCGACGACGCGAGCCTGGTCGCCCTCGAGAGCGGATACGGCAGCTGGGAGCGGATCTCGGTCCCGTCGCTCGCCCGCACCGCCGGCAGCACGGTCGGCTTCGGCGTCCACAACCAGGCATCCGCACTCGCCCCGGACGGCAGCCACTTCAGCTACACCAACGGTGCCGAGACCCTCCCCGTATGGCCGTCCGACGGCGAACCCGACATCGACGATCCGGCCCGCCTGGCACAGACCAGGGCCGGTCATCCGGCGACGGCCCTGGCGCTCAGCAGCGGCGGCACGTGGGCGGCGGAGGCCGTCGGCACCGACATCCACGTGTCACAGATCACCGTCCGGGGTCAGCGGCCCTCCGCCCCGGAGACCCTTTCCGGGGCGGGGTTGGTCAGTCCCGGCATGCTCGCGTTCCTCGGCCACGGGAACCGGCTGCTCTCGGTCTCGGGCGACGTGCTGAGCCTGTGGGACCCCGGCCGGCGCACCAGGATCTCGACGCAGATCGAGGCGACCGTCCCCGTGTCCTGCAACGGCTGCCGCGCGCCGGTCGTCGTGCTGTCCCCGGACGGCCGCTCCGCAGCGGTCCTCGACGGCAACACCGCGGGGATCGAGGTGGTGGGCCTGGACCCGCCGGGTGCCGGCCGGAGGTACTTCACATCCGACGACCTGCTCATGGGGGACTGGGGGTTCGCGGCGGCAGCATGGCAGAGGGACGGCAGCGGACTCGTCGTGGAGGCCGCGGACGGCAGTGCCAAGATCGTTTCGCCGGCGCAGGACTACCGGGTGACGGGCACCTGGCCCGCGGTCATGACGCAGCGCGAGGGCTCACACCCGCCCGTGCTGCTCCAGTTCCTGCCGGACGGCCGGCGGGTGGCCGAGGTCGACGATGCCGGCGCGATCCGCTTCCGGGACGCGGCGACCGGCGAGGTGCTCCGCCAGGTCGCCGGTCGCACGGACCGCTCCGGAGGCAAGGACTTGCCCTGGCAACTCAGGCCGGGACAGGTCGCCGTCGACCGGGAGGCCGCTCACGTGGCCTGGATCGACCGCTTCGGCCCGAGCTCCTCCAGGGAGTACGAGGTCGTCGTGACCGACACGGCCTCGGGCCGGTCGCGGCAGCTTCCGACACCGGATGCCGTCGGCCTCGCCTTCGTGGGAGACCGCCTGCTGGTCCAGCACAAGAGCGGCCGGCTGGACGTCTGGACGGCGTCGGGGGACCGGCACCTCGACACCGTGGAGGGCATACCCGACCTGGCGGTCGGCCCCGTCGCCGACGGGAACGTCGTTGCCGGGAAGTCGGCCGCCGACACGATCCGCCTCATCGACGTCCAGTCCGGACACGCCCTCGGGACGATACCGCTCCCGCCCGGCCCCAAGGGGGTGTCCACCGGCCTGGCCCTGACGGCGGACGGGACCGCACTGGTCACCGCGACCGAATCGGGCTGGATCGGCAACCCCGGCACCAAGGGCACCCTCATCGTGTGGAGGCTCGATCCGGGCACCTGGGTCCGCTCCGCCTGCGCCTCGGTCGGCCGGGAGCTCGCGCCCGCCGTCTGGCAGAAGTACATGACCTCCAAGGCCCCGTCGGACCTGCGTTGCCCGAGCTGATCCGAGCGCTCGGGCAGAGCGGAGCCACGGGTCGATTCGAGCGGCGGGGGAGGTTCCGCATCACCGCCGAGCTCCGCGAGGACGGCGAGCGCGTCAACCACAAGCGGATCGCGCGCGTGGTGCGGAGTATCGGGCTCGCGGGGCTGCGGCTGCGTCGCAGGCACCGCACCACGGTCTCGGACCCGGCCGCGGCGAAGGCCCCGGACCTGATCTGCCGCGACTTCACCGGATCCGACGTGAACACGAAACGTCGCTCGATCGGGCCTTCCGGGATGCGCGCGGGGGTGGCCGCTGTTCGGGTGGCCCGGCGCACCGCACGGTGAAGGATCTCCCCTGCGCGGTATTTCCATCACATGAACGCAATCGAGACGCCGCCGGACCTGGCGGCGCGCGCCGGCTCCCTGTCAGACCGCGCCGGGTACGACGAATCGTTCCTCGGACCGGTGGTACCGCTTCCGATGCCCTCCGACCCCGCGGTCGAGACGGTCGTCCTGCCGTACACGCACTTCACCGTCGTCCACCGCCCCGACCGCAGGCTGGCCGCTGCCACCGCCGTCTGTATCGACGGCGCGAACCTCCTGGAGGACGTGCGCCGCGACGACGCCTGGGAATTCGACCCCCGGTTGCCCGAGTCCCAGCAGGCCGGCAACGACATCTACCGCAACAACCCCCTGGACCGCGGTCACCTGGTCCGCCGGCTCGACCCGGTCTGGGGCTCCACGGCCGAAGCCAACCGCGCGAACAGCGACACCTTCCACTTCACCAACGCGGCCCCGCAACAGGACATCTTCAACCAGGGCAAAAAGCTGTGGCTGGGGCTGGAGAACCATCTGCTCGACCATGCAGCCCAGTTCGACCGCAAGCTCACCGTCATGACCGGCCCGGTGCTCCACGACTCCGACCCGCCCTACCGGGGCATCCAGGTGCCACTGCGCTTCTGGAAGGTCGCCGCCTTCATCCAAGGCGGACAGCTCGCCTCCACCGGGTACGTCCTGGACCAGAGCCCCGACCTCACCCGCGCCTTCGAGCGGGCGATGGCGGGCGCCAAGCCCGGCGACCCGCCGCCGCTCGGCCCGTTCCGCACCTTCCAGGTGCCGATCAGCGACATCGTCCAGCTCACCAGCCTGAACTTCGGCCCGCTCCCGGCCGCGGACCTCATGCCCGTCACCCGTGCGCCCGCGGAACGCTGGAAGCAACTGGAGTCGTACGACGACATGGTCCTGCAGAGCTGAAACGGCCGCCCCGGCGGTCGTCCACGTCCACGGCCGCGGGAACGAGGTCCGCTGGGTGTACCGGCCCGGGAGGTTGGAGACGGGTGATGCAGGTCTCGGCCGGGCCGGTACTCCAGTGCGGTTTCGTGATCCATGCGGTGGGTTCGTCAGTTGACCGTCGTCGGTCGTGGCTGCGGCGGGCTGTTGCCTGGTGGCGTCTGCGCCGGTTGGACCAGTGCAACAGCCTGGCCGCTGACACGGCTGGTGGGTTGGAGGGCGACGGTGGGGAGGCGGCGGACCTCCGGGACGGCCAACGCGATCGGGTCGCTCCTGCGAACGCGGTGGTGCGGGCCGCCGGGCCGCCCTGGGGCCATGCTGGCGGCGATGGCGGCGATGGCGGCGATGGCGGCGATGGCGGCGATGGCTCGGGCAGTCGGCCTCAGCCGTGGAACGGGCCCGACACTTCGTGGACGATGCCGCTGGTGGTCGCGAAGTACATGCGCTTGCCGTCCGGGGCGAAGTCCAGCCCCGCCAGGGCCGTGCCGCCCTCAAGGCGCAGGAACGGTGCGATGACGTTGCTGCCGGTGATGGCGCAGACTTCGGCGTTGCCGCCGGCGCCCTCCGTCACGAACAGCTCCTCTGCCGCCGACTTCCCGAGCGGGAAGGCCATGTCCCGCGGGCTGGTCAGCGGTCCCCCGCCGGTCTGGGCGGCGTCGTAGTAGACGCGGAGCAGCGGACCGAACGCGTCGACCCTGTAGATGCGGCTGTCGCCCTGGGTGGGGACGTAGTAGGACACGGAGTTCGCGGCGGCCAGACCGCCGGGCCGGTTGAACCTGATCTGGTCGGGCAACTGGTGGCGGACGGGCGTGGTCGCGGCCGAGGGGTCCGGTACCTGCTTGTGCACGACCTGGCCGGTGCCGGTGGCCGCGGTCCACGCGTAGAGGGTGGTGTTGAACATGCGGTAGACGCCGCCGTCGGCTTCATCCTCCGTCATGAAGAGGGAGCCGGCGCCGTCGTAGGCGAGTCCGCCGCGCTTGAACCGCCCTTGTTCGGGGCGGCGTACGGCCGCCTTGACGCCGCGCGGGTCGGCCTCGTATCCGTATCCGCCGGTGACGCGCTCACCGACGAGCCAGCCGCCGCCCGGCATCGCGGTGCCGACGGTGGGGGCGGTGCTGCCGGTGTCCACGCGGTGGGCGCCGGTGATCGTGCCGTTGGAGGAGAAACGGATCGCGCTTGCGCCGCCGTCCTCGGAGTGCGACACGTAGATCCAGCCGGTGCCGTCGGGTACGACGCCGCCGGAGCCGGGGGCCGCGTGCCAGGTGTACGCCGTGCCGGCGACGGCCTGGCCCGAGCGGGCGACGACCCTGCTGGTGAAACCGGCCGGCAGGCGCAGGCCGTTCGCGTTCGGGGCGAGGAGTTCGCCGTAGGGACTCGGGCCGGGCTGTACGCCGGTCGCGGCCTGGGCGGCCTGGGCGGCCTGGCTGGGCAGCGCACCGCCGATGCCTGCGGCCGAGGCGGCTATCGCGGCGGCACGCAGGAGGACTCGTCTTTTCATTACCGGAACCTCTACATCGCTTCGGTCATGAGCGGCAGAAATGCATGCGGAGCCCAGGCCTGGGTCCTGTCCGGCCATCTTCACGGGCCGCGAGGACCGCCCGGACAGGACCCGGCAGTGCTTTGTCAGGTCAGGGGCACCGCACCGGGACCCGCCGAATGGCGGTTCCGGGCGATGCCCGTGTCCGGCGGCGTCGAAGGCAGCAGAGTCGCCGGCGCTGCGGATTCCCTGGGCGCCATGTGGAGCGGACGCGCGGGTAGGCGCGGATCCCGGCGCCCAGGGCGCCCAAGGCACCCCGGTTGCCGTGGGCGTCGAGATAGGGCTGGAGGTCGACCGCAGCCGGAGCGCACCACAAGCGCACCACAAGCGCACCAGAACGAGCGGGCGACAGCGAGGACGGCGAGCTCACACTCCTCCTGACTGCTGGCTGGACGCGGCTCTGCCTTCCCGGCCGCGTCGTGAACCGGGCCGGCAACGGATACTGCGGCGCCCGTCGGCGACGTACCGGGGGTGCCGCCTACCAGGCCACGTTGGCCGCGAACCCGCCGTCGGCTGTTCTGAGTTGCACGGTGCCCTGGTCCCCGTACACCTGCCGGCGCCAGGCGGCGAAGACCTGAGCGAGGGCGCGGGCGTCATCGCCCCGGCCCTTGCCGACGGAGTCGGTGGCGAAGACGACGAGGGCCTCGCCAGTGTCGCGCACTCTCCGGACGCGGACCTGTCCGACGACGACGGAAGGGTCGTCCGCGGTGCGGTGACCGGTCTGGTACGCCTTGAACTCGCGGGTCATGTCGTACCAGCCCGCGTTGCCGCACGGGACCGCTCCGGGCGTCGCGTCACCGTCCGTGGGCGGCTCGGGAACCCCCGTCCGATCGTCGGTGGGAGGCTGTGGGGGCCCGGTCTGTTCCTCGGTCGTAGGCTGCGGCGGGCCCGTCTCCTGCTCCGTCGGGGGCTGGGGCTGGGGCTGGCCCGTTTCCTCGTCGGTGGGCGGGTAGACGGGGCCGGCCACGTCCGACGTGAGGTCGAGCGGCTCGCACAACCCGGTGGCCGGCACGCCGGACGGTACGGCCGCTGCCGCACCGTTCGCCGGCCGCGTACCGCATCCTGCTGCCAGCATGGCGCATGCGCACAGCAGTACGGCGGCGGCCGTCGCACGCCGTCCCGCTCGCGAGATTTCTGTCATGGTCACGAAATCCCTCCTCGCGCAGGGAGAGGAGAAGGCGCAGGCAGAGGTTCCCGAACCCCCGCTGGAATCCACGCCGCAGCGAACCCCGTGTGCCGAGTGGGCAACATCCGCTCGCCGACATGGCAATGACGACACCGCCGTGCCGGTCGCCGTGGGAGGGCGGCTCTGCAGTCCGGGAGGCTGTTGAGGGTGGTCGCGGGTCGTTGAGTTTCCGTGCTCGTCCCGGATTGCCGTTGCCTGTGAGTCAGGCGCTGTTGGTTCTCACTCTGGCCAGTGAAAGAGCCGTAGGAGACGCCGAAGTGGTTGAGCTGGGGTTCGAGGGTTCGCCGCGGCCGTGGCACGACGTACGCGCCTGGAACCACGAAACCGCGGTTCACCGGCCCGCGCGAGGCGAGGGCGTGGGCTGGTGAACCGCGGGCCACGGAGGGCGGATCCGTTCACTTGACGGGGACGGCGTCCTTCGGGGAGGTGTGCCAGTTGGTGACGATCGGGCGGTCGACCGTGATGGTGCCGACCGGCAGGGACACGGGGTTGGGGTCGTCGTTGCCGACGGCGACGATGATGCTCTCCAGTTCCTTGCCGCCGTTCTCCTTGGTGGTCTTCGGGTTCACCCCGGCGTAGGCAGCGGTGTTCCCGCTCAACTTGATCTGCTGGCCGACGGCCTGCTCCGCGGGGCCCGCCGCGGTGCCGTCGGACCCGAAGGCCACGGTGGGCAGTGCGGCGGGCAGGTAGCAGGTGATCCCGGGCTTCGCCTTCGCGGTGATCAGGATGTATCCGCCCGCCTGGCTTTCGGACTTGGTGCTCCAGGCGATGTCGTTGGCGCCGCACTTCTGCCCGACCGGCTTGCCGTTGCCGTTGCCGGAGCCGGCCCCCTCCGCGGTTCCCTTGCCCGTCGCGCCGGTGTCCTTGCTGTTGCCGCCCTGGCTGTTGTCCGCCGTCGACGAGCCGGCCGGGGTGCCCGTCTTGCCGGCCGGAGCGGTGGAGGAAGAGTCCTGCGCGGCGCCGGTGTCCGAGTTCTGGCAGGCCGTCATCAGCAGGGCCCCGCTGATGAGGACTGCGGAGACGAGGAAGGCCTTGCGGCGGTTGCCGGACATGGAAGAGCCCCTTGGTGGTCTGTGGTGTGTGGTCTGTGGTCTGTGATCGAGGCCGAAGCGGTTCAGGCTCCTCGGCGCTTGTCCGATCACTATGAGCGAACCGCGAGCCGGGGGGATCCCGGCGTCTTCGTTCCAGGACACCGCTGTCGCAGACCGGTGACATGATCACGAAGCATCGGCGGCCGGCGACGGCACTGTGCCGTCGAGCAGGCGGTCCACGAGGAGTACGAGGATCTGGTCGAGGGGCGGCGGGGTCTCACCGCGGGCAGCGGCCCGCTCGCGGATGCGCTCGATGGCGTGGCTGCGGCGTCCGAAGTGCTGCGTGCGTTCCCCAGTCGCGTTCGAGCCCGGTGACGACCACGTCGGCCCGGAGCGCTTCGCTGCTGCCCCGCCGCCGGTAGACGCTGGTGTGGTTGAGATGGGCGACCAGTTCCGCAGGTTCGGTGACTTTGAAGTCGACGTTCAGCAGGCCCAGGCGGAGGGCGAGGGCCTGCACCACGGTGCGCCGGCTGGGGGTTCCGGCGTGGTCCAGGCAGTCGAAGGCGCAGCCGCTCCCGGTCGTGGCAGGCGGATGCCGTGGTGGTCAGTACTTCCGCGGAGACGCTCGGTGTCGGTCTGCGAGCTCTCGGTTTGGTGACAGTGGTGTGAGAGACAGTGGGCCCTGGTGTGTCAGTCGCGTGGCTGCACGAATCGCTGAAGGAGTCTTCCTGCTGTGGCAGGGAGGCCCCCAGCGACTGCGCCTGGCGGTGGGCGGTGGTCGGTGGTCGGGGCGTATGAGGGGTGATGTGCATCGAACCTGCTGGGACCGCGAGCCCGCGGTGATCGGGACGGCCTTGCCGCCGGACGAATCGCCGACCGCATCGGCCCCGGGGCGTAAGCCTGTGGGCCGATGCTGCGGGGGAGGGGCACGTGACAGGGTTCCCCTGTGCCCACGGACCAGCCGTTGCGGCATGGTTGACGATCCGTCACTCGGGGAGGGTTCTTGATTGCCACGCCGTTCATCAGCCGGGAGGGCATGACGCGCCGGAGCGTGCTGGGAGCCGCGCTGGCCGCGGGGGCTGCCGTGCCGCTTGCCGCCGTTGCCGGCCCCGCGTGGGCCGACCCGGCCGCCCCCACCCCCGCCGCGGCCCGGCTCATGCTGCCCGTGCCGACCGGGCCGTATCCGGTGGGCACGGTTCATCTGCACCTCGTCGACCGGTCACGTCCGGACGACATCGCGGGCCCAGGGCACTTCCGCGAGCTGATGGCCGCCGTCTGGTACCCCGCCCGTGACGTCGAGCGGTACCCGGTGGCGCCCTGGATGCCAGCCGTCGTATTTCGGGCGTTCCTCGCCGACGTCGGGCTCAGCGATCTGGCCCCCCTGGGGCCGCTCACTGTCGGCCACATGGGTGCTCCGGTGCGGCGAACGGGCCGACGGCTGCCCGTCGTCGTGTTCGCCCACGGCGCGCACAGCCACCAGGGCGACCACACCGTCACAGTCCAAGAGCTCGCCAGCCACGGATACGCGGCTGTGACGGTAGCTCACCAGTACGACACATACACGGAGTTCCCCGACGGCCGGATCGGCGTCCCGCTGCGTGACAGGCAGGCGCCGACGCTGCCCGGAGACTTCGCCTCTGACCTGCGATTCGTCCTCGACTGCGTCGAGCAGCTCGCCGCCGGGTGCAATCCCGACGTCGACCACCGGGAGCTGCCGGCCGGGCTGCTCGGCTCCCTCGACCCCCGGCGTATGGGCGCGTTCGGCTGGTCGAAGGGCGGGACGGCCACCGCCTGCGCCACGCTCGCGGACGAGCGCATCCGGGCCGGGCTCAGCCTCGACGGCCCGATGCAGATGAACCCGCCACTGGCCGGCGACTTGGACCGGCCCTTCATGATGATGTCCGCCGTGTTCACCCGGGCCACGAATCCCGAGGCCGCCGCATTCTGGTCGCACCTGCGCGGCTGGCGGCTGAACATTCAGGCCCAGGGCGCCGCCCACGTCTCCTACGGTGACAATGAGGCGCTGTTCCCACAGGTGGCGAAGCTGCTCGGATGGAGCGGGCAGCAGCTCCAGGACGTGATCGGCACTCTCGATCCCGACCAGGCGGTGAAGATCCAGCAGGCGTACCCGCTCGCGTTCTTCGACGAGCACCTGCGCCACCGTCGGGGGCACCTACTCGATGGGCCGTCCCCGGCCTTCCCGGCAGTGACGTTCCTCCCCTGAACACCCAGGAGGCCGGCACCGGTGGTCGTCGGTCGGTGAAACCGAGCAGTCGTCACGCTCCTGACCTGGAGCTGTGCAGGTTGGCCGCGCGGGTTGGTGGCTGCGTTGGCTCAGTGAATCTGCGCAGAGTGTGAGCGCCTGTCCGGAGCCGGTCGACCCAGAGGCGTCGGAACCGCCGCCGGATCGCGGCTGCGGGCTCGGCGATGCCGCGTAGGCACCGTCCTCGGCGACCCCGAGGTCCCGAATTGCATTCACGTGTCGCATGCCGGCTTCGAACGGATGATGTGCGGAATCCGGTCCCGAGGTCACCGCCGACCGCGCGGAAGCGTGCGGTGTGCCCTGCCGGTGGGGCGGTCCGCTGCGGTGGCGGATTCGGGGCGGTGACACCCAGCGCGGTGTCTCGGGCAGCCAGAGCCTCGTCGCGTTCGGCGTTCGGCGTTCGGCGATCGCCTCGGCTCTCTCACGAGCCAGCTGCCCGATCACGACCGTGTAGGTGCCCAGAAGGTCCGCCAGCTGCCGCTTCTCCTTCCTGGCCCTGACCAGGGTCCTCGCGGAGCTTGTCGATCTCGGCCTCGGCCTTCCTGACCGGTTCGCTCCGGTGTTGGGCGGCCTTGAACTCCGCCTGATACTTGGCCATAAGGAGATGCGGATACTTGTGCGTCAGCAATCACCGCTTGATCTGGGCTTCCTCTGCCAGGTCGAGGATGGTGAGATGCCCGCGGAATGCAGCGGGGTGCCGGCCGACTGCCGGTCGGCGGCCGGCCGCAGCTTGACGCACAACTCCTGCGGCAGCTCCTGCTCGGCCTTCACCGCGCGTCCCCTCCGATGCGTTCGCGCTCGTGGTCCTCGATGGGCCGGTCCAGCTGGGCCAGGTGCCTGTGCTCACGCTCCCATCGAATGGGCGGACTCGTCTCGTCGGCGACCACGGTTCGGACGAGGACAGTCACGAGGCTACGAGCAGGCGGAGGCCGAGCTCTGCCGCGTCGAGGGCGACCAGATCGCGGTTGCGCTCGGCCCACCTGCCTGAGGAAAGGTCGTCGCGGAGGCTGTTCACGGCCCGCTGCTCGGCCTCCGGACCGACTCTGGTCCATACCGACACCGCGCGGCGCACATGTTCGTCCAGGTACGCCTCGGGCCGGCGCCAGTGGGCCTCGAAGAAGCCGTCAGCGCAGTCCCACGGGATGAGCAACGGCTCCGCACGGCCCCCGATCGCACGGGTCATGTCGGCCAGTGAAGGCCAGCCGACGAGAAGGTCAGCGAATTCAGGCAGGTAGTCGCGGGTGAGCCAGAACCGCTGAAGCCAGCCGGTCGTACTGGCGTCGTACGTGAACACCACCACGCGGCGGGCCACGCGCCGCATCTCGCGCAGCCCGGCGATCGGATCCGGCCAGTGGTGAACAGTGCTGACCGCCATCGCGGCGTCAAAGGACTGATCCGCAAACGGGAGGCTCTCCGCACCGGCGGCCACGCACGGCGCCGCGCCCGCGGGACGCTGTGCCCGCATGACCGCCGACGGTTCCACCGCCGTGACGTCGCGGTCGGTGGGTTCGTAGGAGCCGGTGCCAGCCCCGACGTTCAGTACGGTCCGCGCGTCCCCGAGTGCTTCCCAGATCCTCGCGGCGATCCGCGGCTCGGTGGTCCGCGTCGCCGGGTACGCGGACCCGATGGATTCATACAACTGCGCTCCGAACACTTTCAGTTGTTCCTCCGGGGTCGCCCTGATCCCCATAGCCCGTGCCTCCAGTTCCTTGTCGATGGCCGTCACCATGGCAGCAGCGCGGTCGCGCTGTTCCAGCAGGAGGCCACGCAGCCGGCGCAGGTGCGCGGCCGCGTCAGTGGCCGGGTCGTCCACCAGATCCGCGATCGCGCGCAGTCCAAAACCCAGCCGCCGGTAGCCGAGCACCTCCCGCAGCCGCTCCACGTCGCCCGCCGAGTAGGCCCGGTACCCGGCCCCGGTCCGAGCGGACGGCCGCACGAGGCCGATCTCGTCATAGTGATGCAGCGTGCGTACGCTCACACCGGCCAGCTCGGCCACACGTCCCACAGTCAGGTGCTCTTCCACGTCACCGACAATGCGGCATGACGCCACGTGAGGGTCAAGCGCGTCGCTCCTGGCGTGAGTGGCCGAGGTGCCAGTCGACTTCGGACTGCCGCTCAGTTGTCAGCCTCGCCGCCCGGAACCGCACAGGGGCCGGCCCCCGGCCGCGACTTGTCAGGGAGGCGGCTCCCGGAGCCCGCACGCCCGAGCTAGCGGCGCCACCGCCGTGACATCCCTGGACACCAAGTGCCGACCGGACAGGTCACCCGATCAGTGGCTCCGAAACCGAAACCGACCGGAGTGGCTCCCGGTCTCACATCATCGAGGGCACAATGATCCGGTTGACGGTGGCGAAGTTGCCCAGCGGCGGGGTGAACAAACCGGTCTGGTTGTGGTGGTCGGGCACCGGCGCCGCGGCCAAGGACGTCGACCGGTGCTGGCAGGCCTTCCTGCGCAGGTTCGACGTTGAGCGCACGTTCCGGCTGCTCAAGCAGACCCTCGGCTGGACCCGGCCCAAGCTCCGCGACTCAGCCGCGGCGACCGCTGGACCTGACTCGTCCTGGCCGCCCACGCGCAGCTCCGCCTCGCCCGCCCTCTCACGGCCGATCGCCGTCGACCGTGGGAGCGGCCGGCGGAGCCGAACAGACCAACCCCCGCCCGGGTTCGCCGGGGGGTCCGGAACCTGCCGCGCGAAGACGGGCACGCCGGCCCGTGCACCCAAACCGACCCGCCCGGGCCCCGGCGGACCGCTCGGCTCGAAGAACGGACGGCCCGCCACCCGCTACGACGTCGGACGCGTCCTCGCCACCGGCGAGGCATACCGTCGCCCAGCCCACCATCAAAGGGGAACGAAGCCCAGACGCGTCACGACTGACGCAACAATGCGGAAGGCAGATCTCGTCCGTCCAGTACATCAACCCATGTGACTGCAGACTGGGACGGATCAACACCCAGCAGGAACACCGTCTCCTCTCCACGTTCCAGTGCGATGACCCACGGCGATGGCGTCCCCTCCGGAGCAGTCAACACGTAGTTGCGGCGGATCCCGTGAAAGGGCAGGCTCGAGATCGAGTCCACTATCGGGTCTACCGGATGCGAGTCCCGTAGCAGGGCAACTATCTCGCCGACGAGATCAGGACAGACATCCGCCAAGCGCAAAAGGTTGTTCTCGGGACTCTTGCTGGACTCCATGCCGCGAAGCTTGTCAGGTCCCGCTCCAAAGCACCTACTCGACCGAAGCAGCAGTGCGCATGTTAAACGGCAAGCTTAGACTCGGGGGAATCAGTCGTCGGCGAAGTCGGAGTGCTCCCGTGCGGGCTGTGCCTTCTCCTCGAGGAGCTGGCGGAGCGATTGGTGTCGGGGGTGCAGTGGCAGTGTCACTGGCAACATGGATGCGGATCCGTCGTGCCCGCAGACAGAAGTGGGATCCCGACATCATCTGCGGACTTGCGATGCCCGTCCCGCGAACCGCTCTGGACCGAGCCCGCCACCTTGTTGAGCAGCGACACTTGGACGAAGCGATCAGCGAGATTCGCAAGGCGACGGGATACAGCCGTCGCGACGCGAGATGCATCGCCCTGGCCCTGATGCATGGCTGGAAGATCCCCACTCCGATGCCATGGAGTCTGAGGCCTCCTCGGCCCATCCAGCGCCCTCGACCCTGAACGTTGACCATCAGGGAACTGCGGTCAGAGCCCTGGTGGAGCAGGATCTGCCGGAGAGCCGAAGGCGGTGCGGGAAGGGCTCAGATTCCGTGCGTCGACAGGCAGAAGGGATGACCCGCCGGGTCCAGGAGCACCCGCCACACGTCGGGCCGCGGCTGGAAGGAAGGCAGGACGGCACCCAGGGCGAGCATCCGCTCCTGCGCGGCGTCCAGGTCGTCGACGCCCAGTTCGAGGTGGGCCTGCTTGCCGTGGGCGGGATCAGGCCAGGCCGGAGCCTTGTAGCCGGCCTGGCGGACGAATCCAGCCCCGGGGCTCCCTCCCGTCCCAGCAGGACAAAGTCGTCACTCCGGTACAGCACGGGAAGGCCCAGGGCATCACCGTAGAAGCGGGCCAGCTCAGCCGGGTCAGGACAGCCGAAGTCGAAGCGGTCACCGACCGCACAGTCCGCCGGGACATCGCCCGGCTTCGGGACCTGGGCTACGGAGTCGAATCCGCACCCGGCCCCTGGGGCGGCTACAGGCTCAGCCCCGGCGCCCGAATGCCACCGCTGGTGCTGGACGACGAGGAGGCCCTGGCCGTCGCCGTCGCCCTGCGCGAAGCCGCGCTCAGCGGAGCCCTCGGCACCGGGCAAGCCGCCCTCTCCGCGCTGCTCAAACTCCGCCAGAGCCTGCCCACACACCTCGCGGAGCAGCTGAACACACTGGACGGGACCCTCGAACACACCCCCCGCTCCAGCGAACCGCAGATCGACACGCTTCTGCTGCTGGAACTGGCGCGAGCCTGCCACAGCACACTGCGCGCCACCCTCTCCTACCGGGACCACGCCGACCGGGCCTCTGTGCGAGCCGTCGACCCGTACCGCCTCGTCCATACCGGCCTGCGCTGGTACCTGGTCGCCCGGGACGTCACCAAACAGGAATGGCGCACATTCCGTGCCGACCGAGTGGTGAGCGTACGCCCCACCACCGAACCGGCCGACCTGACCGATCCACCCGACGCCGCAGCACTGGTCTCCCAGGGGATCGCGAGCGTCGTCTACCCCGTATGCACGACGATCCGCCTTCCGCTTCCCCTGGACCGCGCCCTGCAGAAAGTCCCACCCACCATCGGCACACACAGCCCTGATGGCCCCGAAGCCACCGTGGTTCGAATCGGTGGCAACAGCACCGACCAACTCGCCGCCTACCTCCTCAGCCTGGCCATCCCCCTCACCGTGCTATCCCCCGACGAGGTACGCCAAGCACTCATCCGCCGCGCCCGTGCTCTCCTGGCAGCCAACCGCTGACAGCGACGAGCAAGGCGAAGAACATCACAATCCCCAAGAGACTTCACCGCGAGCGTGTCTGGTTGTCGAGCAGCTGCTCGACAAGGTGATGCTTCGGGGGCGGCGCTGCTGGGTGAGGGCGGGCTGCTGACGGAGACCACCAGGCCGTTCTGGAGCAGGCTCTGGAAGCCGAGACGAGTGAACGCCTCGGCTACGAACGCGGAGATCCGGCGGGGCACGGGTCGGGGAACTCCCGCAACGGGCCTCCTCCGATACGGTCCTGACCGATGCCGGCGCGGTCACGCTGGCGGGTACCGCGGGACCGCAACGGCGACTTCGAGCCGCGTCTGGTTCCGATCAACGCCCGTCGGCTCGAGGGGTTCAACGACCGGATTCTTTCCCCCTACGCCCGCGGGATCAGCGTGCACGACTTCCGCTCCCACCTGGCCCAGATCTACGGGGTAGAGATCAGCCCCGATCTGATCGGCAAGGTCACTGATGCTGCTGTGGAAGAGCTCGTGACCTGGCAGAACCGGACTCTCGATGCCGTCTGGCCGATCATTTGCATCGACGCCTTGCGGGTGAAGATCCGCTCGGGCTCGGTGACCTCGAATCCGGTCCACCTGGCCGTCGGCGTGGACGTGGACGGCCGCAATGACGCCTTGGGCCTGTGGGTCGGAGCCGGAGGCGAGAGAACCGGCACCGCTTGCCCGACGCGGTCACCGCGGACTGTTAGGGGCGGCCTGAGTGGAGGGCCGCCAGGCCGCGGGCGTGGTCGAACGCTGCTGCGGCATCCTGTCTGTCGGTCCAGGGCGCCGCTCCGCACCATCCGCCGATGAGCCGGAACTGTGCCAGGGCCTCCGCGTACCGACCCGTCTTCACGAGTACGGCGGCGTACAGGTGCCGTATCGCGGGAAGCCGACGGTCTTCCGGATCGGCCTGGGCCAGGTCGGCCTGAACGCGGGCGAGCACGGGCCTGGTGACCCATGTGCGGTAGGCCGCCTCGCCGTCCTGGAGGGCGGCTTCGTACACGGCATGCAGGTAGATGCCCGAGATCAGGCTCCCGGCCGGAGCGGACCCCGCCGCCTGCTTGGCGAATTTGAACATCAGCTGGTGGGAGCCGTGCCACTTCGCGCACCAGTACTGCAGGGCATGCCAGTGCGCGTCGTAGTGCTGCGGCGCACGGTCCGTGACCTCGCTCCACAGGCGGCGGAACTCGTCGTGAGAGAGGCCGAGTCCACGCGCGGCGGCGACCATCGTGACCCACGGTGACGGATCGCTCGGTGCCAGCCTCGCCGCCTCCTGGGCGGCGTACATGGCGGTCGGCAGCAGCTCGCCGAACAGCGCTACCTGCTCGTCGGAAGTCTGCTTGATGTCCTTCTCGCCGCGCGCAGCCCAGGCGCGGAGCAGCAGGGCATGGGCGTGTACGACGACGGCGTCCGCGTTCTGCGGCTGCCTGGCGCGCCAGATCCGCAGCCAGCGCTCGTCCTCCACGGCCAGATCCGCGAACACCTCGACGAGCCGCCAGCGCTCCGCCCAGTCCTGGCGTTCCGCGCTGTCTGCGAGGATTGCGGCCGCGGGTTCCCACTCGCCGTTCAGGGCAGCTTCGACGGCGAGGCGCAGCGCGGGCTCGTCACGGGGCGGGCCGGAACGCCGGGTGTCGAGCTGCTCGCGGGGGATGAGGCCGTAGGCGGAGGCGTCGAAGTGCCGAGCCTTTCGGTTGCGAACGGCGAGGCGGGTGGTGTGGACGCCCGCCCAGAGGAGGACGACCAGGCCGACAGCGGAGATGATGTTCGTGAGCACAAAGCGTGATCATCCCTGGTCGGGGTCACGATAAGCGAACGCTGCGGCAAAGTACCGGACTCGTTTCGGTCTCGGGTTCGCCCATCCCCTCCGATGTCCGCAGCCGTGGTGACCAGGCGGGCTCGACGCCCGTATTCAGGGGCGTGGTGGTGGCCTGGCTGCGCGTGGTCGGGAAGCCGGCCGTCCCTGCTGCTCTGCCGTCGGGGCTGCTGGTGGTACGCGGACCCGGGGTGCGGTCCGGGGCGGTCCGGTTGGCGGACCCGGCGCTGGTCCTGGCCGAGGACGCGGGCGGGGAAGACCGGGTGTCCGGCTGGTCCACGCCGGAGGACGCCGATGCGCTCGCCGAGCGCTCGACGGGAGTATGACCGTGGGTGTGGAGCGGCTGACCATGCCGGGGTGCGGCCGTTGGCGGTCCAGGGTTCGCTGGGGTCGCGGGGCGGGAGCGGCCGGGGCGGGCGGGCTGTGGCTGGAGTTGGCCTGGCCCCGCCGCCCTGTGGGGCACCGCTGCACGTGCGAGGGAGTGGTGGGGCCCTCGGTGCTGCACTCGGGCGCGGGCGAGGACTGGTCGAGGGCGTTTACACGAAGGTCGCGGCGCTGGGTTCGGTGAGGTCTTTGAGGAAGTCGGCGGCTTCGGCTCTGGTGGTGGTGCGGGGGTTGAGGCGGTGGATCTCGTCGATGAGGACCAGGCGGACGCCGACAGTGTTGCAGGTGCGGCATACGGCTGTGGCGATCTGTGTCTGGGTCATGCGAGGGGAGACGGGGATGCCGAGGTATCGGTCGAACTCTCCGGCGAAGGCTTTGGCGGTCGCGCCGGGCGGGACTGGAAGGTAGGCGACAGGGCCCGGGCCGGTGGTGTCAAGTACAAGCATGTGACACCGTCGGCCAAGCCGGAAGAGATCTACGCAGGCAACCAGAAGCGGTACCAGGACCAAACTTGGTCCCTCCATCGAGTACCTTCGCGTGCAGGGGAAATCCTGGGAGCAGGTCGCAGAAGGCACGCCGCGTTCCGGTGGCGCCGACCTCGGATTGGCGAAGAGACGATGCAGATCACCATTTCATCGTTCGAGCGGTGGGGTGACCAGGCCTCGTTCGACACGGACTCCGCGGTCCTGGGGCCGATTCGCCGCGCCGCCGGGCCGGACGTGTCCTCGGGGAGCCGTGGCTGCTTCGGCCGGCTCGGCGAGATCCTTGCCGTTCTCTACCGGGTCGACGGAGTGCTCCGGCTGCGCCTGGGCGACCGGGACATGGTCCTCACGGGAGACCTCGCAGCGCGTCACGAACGCGGCGAGAGCATCAACAACCTCACCGTCGGTACCCTCCGGATCGCCTATCCCCGGCCGGTCGAAGAGCTGGACGAGGACGATCCGACGGCGTTCGCGGAACCGGAGGACTTCGACATGGGGTTGTTCCTCGCGAACATCCTGAATGACCCGGACCGCTGCGACCGGACGTATCGGTAGAAACCACCCGTTCCTGTCCGGGCGGCCGCCCGGACACCGGAAGGCTCCGCCCGGAATCATCCGGACGCTGTTGGCGAATCCGGGCCCTGCGTGACCCCGTTGGGGTTGTGCAGGCCGTCGTCGCGTACTCGGAGTGGGTTCGTGTCGTTGCATGAGGTGGATCTGGCGGAGATCTCGGAGGAGACTGCGCGGGTGGCTCGCGCACTGTTCCCGAAGGTGTGTCTGGCGATGCGGGTGCGTGACGTGGTGTCGCTGGCCCGGCTGGCGCTGGCGTCGGTGTTTCAGTTCGCAGAGGGCCTGACCGACCGGCAGGCCCTCTGCGGTGCGCTCATGACTGGGCTGGAAGTACGCCCTTTTCACTGGAGCTGACCGACATCGGGTTCGACTTCTCCGTCCGCCCCGACGGAACAGGCGGGACCCGCGACACCGCCGACGGCCAGGAGCTCTGGAAGGGCAGGGAGTCGGCCTGGAGCCTGAGGCACGATGGCGCCCACGCACACCCGCGGGCCACGGGCGTCCTCGTGGTCTGCCAGTGCGGCTGGGCAAGTGGGCGGCAGCGCCCGACCTGGGACACCCCGCAGAAGACGGACGACCTGCTGCGCCGACAGTGGCGTCATCACACCGAGGCCGCCACGTCGCGGATCCTGCCGGAGCACATCCAGCGCCTGACGAACGCCCTGGAGGACGCCATCACGGGCGCGATGACGCCTTCGGCCGACGAAGACGAGCCCGACAGCGCCCCCGCTGGTCGCCGTGTGGGCGCCGCTCGACGTGCGCCCGGACCTCGCGGTGGGAGGTTTTCCGTGATCGGCTGGCTGGCTGGCCGGCCTGCCAGCCAGCCAGCCGGCAGCGACGGCGACTGCGGCGACGAGTCGGGCATCGGCGTCGATGAGGAACCGGTGGTTGCGTCGAGCGCTGGTGGTTTTTCGACTGCACGGGGGACAAGGGTGCCGTTGACACTCGATGCGCTGTGTGGAGTCCGCAAGGTTCGCAGGCTCGGCACCTTGGACAGAATGGCCCCATGTCCTTGGTGAAGACAGCTCTGACGGCAGCCGCAGTGCTCCTCTCCCTCGCCGCACCGGCCATCGGCACTTCCGCCGACGCCGCCGCGCCCGTTGCGGCGCGCCCCTGCGACGGTGCCCCGACCTGCTACGTCGATGTGGCGGTGGCCCAGGTCTGGGTGAGTCCCGAGCAGGTTCGAGGCGTTGACGCCCCGGCGACGGCCAATCCCGCGGACATCCGCGGCTGGTTGAGGGACATGTCACTGGACGAGCGGCGCGACGTCGCGGGTGAAACGCAGGCGCTGCACGGGACCGAGGTGATGGTCGACGGTACGCAGCGGCACGGGGGACTGCTGTGGGACCACGTATGGGTACGCGGCCAGCCCACGCCCAGGGACCCGGCCGGACGGGGCGCGTACCCCGGCTGGATTCCTGACCGGCAGTTGACATCGGACCGTCGGAAGCCGCCCCGGGGCACTCACGAGGAGCGCGTCGCGCGGCCCACGGTCCGGGGCTTCACCTCCGCCGCAGCCGCGCTCGAGGGTGCCGCTCCGGGGCGGGCGACCGAGTACTCGTACAACACTTCGTTCCCGGTGCAGGCCGGCCCGCTGCCCGGTGTCGTCACGGCCTACGGCAACAGCGGCGGCCGGATCTTCTTCCGCGCCGGTGACCTTGCAGCGGTTCCGGCCGCGCCGAGCGGCGCGGACGTGGTCGCCGCCGCACGCGCGTTCCTGGGCCTGCCTTACCTGTGGTCGGGCACTTCCGGGTTCGGCTACGACTGCTCTGGTCTTACCGGACAGGTGTATTCCGCGCTCGGTGTGACGATCCCGCGTGACGCACAGCCGCAGTTCGACGCGGGCGGCGGGCAGGCGCCCGCCGGTTCGGCCGTAGGCGTGCGGATCAACGGGACGGAGGATCTCAGGCCCGGCGACATCGTGGCCTTCCGCCCCGCCACCGGTGGGGACGTCACCCACGTCGGTATTTACACGGGTACGAGGAACGGTGAACCGATGATGATCAACTCGCCTCGGACCGGTGACGTCGTCAAGGAGGAACCCATCGGCTCCACCGGCCGCGTCTACGTCGGTGCGACCCGCTTCCTCACCCGATAGGAGATGGACGTCCCGGCGACGACGACCGAATCCGGGTCCTCCTCCATCGCACCGAACTCTTCCAGGGGAGGACCAGCCCCATGCGGCCGGGTGGCCCGACGGTTTGTGGAGCCATCCGAAGGAGCGATGGCTGGCGCCCTGGCTGCCGGGCGCACCCCGGGCGGGGCGGATTTCGGCAGCGGTGCGGACGCCTCAGGGTGTTCCAGGCGGCTGCAGGGCGGTGAGGAGCTTGGCTCGCAGGAGCCGTACGGCTGGTGAGCGCTGGTCGTGGCGGGTGATGAGGCCGAGCCGGGCGTGTGTGGCGGCGTCGGTGAGCGGGACGGCCCGCAGTCTGGTGCCCTGTGCTGAGGAGGCGCTGAGGACGGCGGTGCCCGCGCCGTGCTCGGCGAGGCGGAGCGGGGCGACCGGGGAGCCGGCGTCGATGTCCACGCGTGGGTCGAGGCCGAGTCGGCGGCAGGACTCTACGGGGTGATCACCTCCGCGGCCGCGCCCGAGGGCGTGACCGCTCCGACCGCTCCGGCCGGCACCTGGGCGGTCTCCACCACCTCCGGGCCGAGCCGCAGGCCAGCCGGGAACCTGCCGCGCCGGCCACGCTCGCCGCCCTCCTGCCGGCCGCCGAGGAGATCAATGAGACCACCCGCACAGACGTCGACACGGAACTCATTACCCACACGCTGGGCGACCGGCCGATCGGCGCTGCCAGGCGGCGCGGCCGCAGGCCCTCATCCGTGGTGCCGGACGCCGGCGTTCGCTCGCCCGCTACGGTGCCGCTACCTGGGCACACACGACTGATGCGGCCACGAACACGGGAAGCGGCGCGTCGGCAGGGATGCGGTAGTTGAATTGCCACGTGCCTGGATTCAACTGGAAGCTTCCCACCAGGTACTCGGGGTGGCTGGGCTGCGGTGTGGGCGGTGTGAACGTGATGGTCCCGGAGACGGCCTGCCATCCCTGAGGACATGAAACGTTGAGGGTTTCCACCTGCCCGGCGGTGCTCACCACGTTCCGGGTGGCCTGGACGACCGAGGTGCTCAGCTGTGCTCCCACCGGCTGCGGGGTTTGTGTGCTGCCTCCGGAAGCGTGTCCCGTCGTTACCTGGCTGTTGCCGCCTGCGGCGCTGTTGATGTTCTCGTTGCCGCTGTTGAAGACGTTCCCGTTGCCGTTGTTGAAGACGACGGTCGGTGCAGGCGCCGGCGCCGGGTCGGTGCCTGTGGTCGCAACGGCCTGCCCGGCCGTGGCTACCGTCAATGCCGCAGCCACGGCGACGGATGCGAATGCACTGGCTCGTCGAATCACCGGTGATGGCCCTTCGCAGTTCTGGCGGGTAGACGCGACAAGGCTTGCAGGCAAGCCTCCTCAAGGCGCTGAGCAACACGTCGAGGCCCCCTGGACAGCTCATTCTGCCGACGCCGCGATCTTGCGCGACGAGCACGGCCATGGGTTTACGCCGAGTCCTGGGGCCGCCATCGCCGCTGACCGCGCACGCCCTGCCGTCCCTGCCGTCCCTGCCCAGGGGTCCGCTTGGTTTGGTGAAAGGCACTGTGTGCCTGCCCCGGGCGTGGATGAGGGAGCGGGTATTGGCTGGATGTCGGCGTCCGGCTTGGGCTTGTGGATCACTGACCGTTAACCTCCAACCAGTTGCTCAAGTCAACCAATGGGGATCGGTATGGACGACACCACCGAACACTTCCACAGCCACGTGGAAGAGATTCTTGCCGCCCTGGGAAAGGAACCGGGTCGTGAGGCCCTGGTACACCGGGACCGGCTCGTGAGCGCGGGTGAACTGCGCGGCCTCGTCTACGGCATGGCCCGCGCGCTGCGGTCCCAGGGGGTGGGGCGCGGTCAGACGGTCACCCTCCTCTCCGGCAACCTTCCCGAGGCGATCGCCGCCCGCTACGCCGCCGGGCTGCTCGGCTGCGCCGTGAACCACCTCTACGCCGGCCTCTCTGCCGATGTGCACGCCGACATCCTCCGGGACGTTGAGACCCGGGCGCTGATCGTCGACCCCGCCTACCACGAGCGCGCCGCCGACCTGGCCCAGCGGTTGCCGCTGGAGCGGGTACTGGTCCTCGGGGGAGGCCGCGGCGCGGGCCTGGACCTGGTGCAACTCGCCGCCGAGGAGTCCACCGAGGCATTACCGGGCTCGGCGCATCCGCAGGACATCTGCACCATCCGTCATACCGGTGGCACCACCGGTCATCCCAAGGCCATCTGCACGACCTTCGAGCAGTGCGTGTCGATCGGACCGGACTGGTCCGAGGTGGGGCAGGTCAGGGCTCTGGTGTGCACCACACTCGCGCATGCGGCGGGCCTCATGGCGGACGTCACGCTGCACCGCGGCGGCACCGTCGTCCTGTTGGACGAGTTCGAAGCCGGTGCCGTGCTCGCCGCCATCGAGCGCGAACGCATCTCCCACATGTTCCTGCTGCCGCCGCTCCTCTACCGGTTGATGGACCACCCCGCGGTCGACCACACCGACACTTCCAGCCTGCGCATGCTCACCTACGGGGGCTGTGCCTCCTCCCCGACCCGCCTCGCGGCGGCGGTCCGTCGCTTCGGCCCCGTACTGAACCAGTTCTACGGTCAGAACGAAGCGGGCGGGATCAGCATGCTCTCCCCCCAGGACCACGATCCGCTGCGCCCGGAGCTGCTGCGAACCGCCGGGAAGATCTTGGAAGGCGTCGAGGTCGCCGTCCGTGATGCCGACGGACGGCACCTGCCCGCCGGCGGGCACGGCGAGATATGCGTACGTTCCCCGCACGTGATGAAGGGCTACTGGAAGCAGCCCGAGCTCACCGCGGAGGTACTGCGGGACGGCTGGCTGCACACCGGTGACATCGGGTTCGTCGACTCGGACGGCTACGTCACCATCGTGGACCGGCTGAAAGACATGATCGTGGTGGTGGGAGGCCACGTGTACACGGTGGAACTGGAGGATGTGCTGAACTCCCATCCACAGGTCCTGCAGAGCGCAGTGCTCGGAGTCCCCGACGCCAACCTCATGGAGCGGGTCCACGCGGTCGTCGTCCGCACACCAGGCGGCGACGTCGGTGAGAAGGAGCTGCGCGCCATGGTGCGGGACAGGAAGGGCGCCATGTACGAGCCCGCGAGCATCGCCTTCGTCGACGCGCTGCCCCTGACCGACGCGGGGAAGCCGGACAAGAAGCTGCTCCGCGGCCGGGCTGTCGGGCTGCTCGGGTCCCCCTGACCGTGGACGAACCCGTGCCGGGACCGCGCGGAGCGAAGGACGTGCATTGCCGGCCCTGGCGAACCCGTGGCCGGTCATGCCCCAGACCAGTGTTCCCCCTCGCGGTATCGGCTGAGGGACCTCTGGGTCATGAGCCCGGCGAGCCACCGGCTGCTCCACCCCGCGTCGGTGGTGCCACTCCGCACAGCGGCGTGAACGGGGTGGTGGGATTTTTACCCGGTCCTCGGTCCAGGACTCGGGCACACACAGGCCCCGGTCGATCAGCGTGCGGCCACGGGCGGTGGCATAGGCGAGGAAGACGCCGATCTGGCAATTATCCGTCCGCCCGGCCGTCCCGGAGTGCTGCCGCTGCACCCCGGCCGGGCGGAACCCCTTCTCCAGGAATCCGGTGTCGTCCACGATCAGCGCCGCATTCGGGTCCCCGAGGTGCTCGATCACGCGGCGACCGGCTGACTCGCCCCACCGCGGGATGCGGTGGGGCCAGCGGGCGGCCGTGACAAGGAAGCGCCACCGGCGCGGTACGAGGTGTCAGTCGGCCGGCCGCAGCGGGGCACTGGAAATCCCGGACTTGCGCCCGCTGAGCGCGGTGTCCAGCGTCTGCTGCGCCACGCGCATCAACTCGGCGTACTTCGGCTCGGACATACGCTGCCACGCCGTGTCCGGGTCGACGTCCTCGACGTGGCTCATCACCCACCAGATGTTGCCGAACGGATCGCGGACCCGGCCGCCGCGGTCCCCCCATGCACTGTCGCAGACCTCGGTGATCACCTGCGCCCCGTGCGCCACGGCAGCCGCCACGGCCGCGTCCGCGTCGGGGACGTAGACCCGCAGCAGCGAGGGCATCACGGGCCAGTCGGGGCGACGGTCGAAGGCCAGGACGACCGTGTCGCCGACCTTGATCTCCCCGTGTCCGATGCTGCCGTCCTCCACGGGCACCCGGGCCAGTTCCTCACCGCCGAAGGCAGCGGCGACGAAGTCGAGCAGTGCTCCCGTGTCGTCGGTGACCACCCACGGTGCCACGGAGGTGTACCCCTCGGGCGCGGTGTGCTTCATCGGTCTTCCCTTCTGTGGCTCCCTGCGGCCTTCCCGCGCAGTGGGCACGACCATACGGCGCAACCAGGCCAGAACATGTCCTAGTTGGGAAGCGCACCGCGCGTTGCCCTGCCGGACCGTCTGTGGCGGTCGCCGCCGTGGCAGGACGACCCCGGGCCTCACCCGTCACACGGCACATCGGCACACGCCGTGCATACCGGACGCGGCGGAGGGTACCCCCTCCGTACGGGGGAGCCGCGGCCAGCGCTTGCCGCGGTCTGATGGTTTCCGGCCTGCCGGGCACGGGCCAAGACCAGTGCCCCGGTCGAGCATGGGCATCATCGGGGTCTTGGCCGTGTCTGCACGGACTCCCGTGACGGGCTGGTCCTGGGCGGCGAGATTCCCCAACGTCTCGCAGGTCACGTGGGCCGGCGCCGCGGTGCCGTGGCGGCCTCTTCCGGGTGATCGACGGCGCGCGATGCCCGTCCGCGGACGGAGGCATTCGGGACGTTGGCGAACGGCATCTCTCCACGCTGGGACAGGAACAGGGCGGGGCCTGTGGTGACTCAGGCGGAGCGCGGCCACTTCCAGGCGATGGTAGTAGGCCGCCACGGGCGAGGCTTCGGATGGGTAGGCGACCGATGCCATCGCGGTGCAGTGGACGGCGTTCACGCCGCCCGGGTATTGCCGATGGTGGAGGCGTGAACGAGGCCGGCCCGTAACAAGCCGCTGCCCGAGGGGGCCTCTTGGGCGGAGAGGAAGAACTGGGAACGGGCCGTGGACCAGGCCTCCAAGCACCTTGAGGAGGGGCGGCGGTGGGCCGGTGACTGTGCCGTCAGGACCGCGACCCCGGCCCCCGAAGTCGACGACGCGCTGGCGGCGCAGAGATCGATCAAGGAGCAGGGCAGTGCGAATAGAGCGTCACCAGGTGGGCGGGGCCGTCGTGTCGGCAGCACGCGAGGACTTCACGAACCGCATCGGGGGGCAGGTGCGGTCCATGTCGAGGGCCGGCCGGATGACCACCTACGAATGGCAGTCGATCGCCGACGAGTTCCTCGACTACCTCGCCGCCCTCTCGGTCACGACACCCGACCTCGACACCCCGGAGGCCAAGGCCGTCCTCAAGGACGCCGCGGAAGCCGCGGCCGGCGCCGTCGCCTACGCTGCCTACCACCCTCACTGCAGCTTCGGTGTCTACCTGTCGTACGTGAACTTCGGCATGAGCTACGACCCGGGTGACGATGAGCCCGAAGCGAGCGTCACGCCCTGGGAGTGGACCGACGCCCTTTGCCTGACGCTGCTTACGGACCGGGCCACGTGGCACGGTGAGGCCTTCCACTTCGCCCGCAAGAAGTTCGCCGCGGAGGCGCAGGGGACACCCGGCGGCGAGCTCGCCACAGGATTGACGGCCGTGGTCCTGGACGACACCGGCGACGACGAGGACTACCCGCCGAGCGCGCAGGCCAAGCTCGCCGCCGTCGACGCGGCGCTGGACCGCATACGGACCCGCGCCGAGGAGACCGGCGAGCCCCTCCTGGACCGGCCGGACAGCGTGGCACTGCACGCACTGCGCGCCCTGGCCGCCGAGGCCCGGGCCGCCTTCGGCGCCGCGCTGGCCGACCTCCTGGCCAGAGAGACCCCCCTGTACGGCCCTGCGGCCTCCCCGAGCAGCCTGCTCCCGCTCGTCCCCATCGCCCTCGCCGCTCTCGCGTACCGGACGCTGGGCTGGTCGCCGGCCGTGCGCACCGACTACCTTCCGCACGCGCTGGTCACCGGGTTCGAGACCCGAGGCCCCCGGGTCGGCGGGTTCGGCCGGGACCGGCGCCCGGACGCGGTCGCCGCGCTCGCTGCGGGCCCGCTGGTGGTGGATCGGCCCGCCTGCGAGCGGACGGTGAACCCGCAGATCGAGGCCATGTACGACGAGGGCGTCCGGAAAGCCTTCACCGCGGCCGACGGCGAACCGCTTGCCGTCCGGCGGCTCGGCAGCGTCATGGGCGATCAGGAGCGCCTCTTCAAGTGGCGCGCAGGGGACTCCGGCGACGTCAAGGACGCCCAGCTCGCGAACCTCCGGCTGGCCTCCCAGATGGGGGCCGCCCTCTTCCGTGTCGCCCTCGCGGAGCCGGGCACCGAGGCCGAGGTGACCATCGACGGCCGCACGCTGAGCTACCCGGCCGAGCGGGGCGAGGAGGCCGGCGCCGGCACCTGGCAGACGGCCACCGCCTTCGCCCTCATCACCGGCGCACGCGAGGACCTCGCCCCGCTCGTCCTCACCGGCCCCGCCTTCGCCCGCCCGGACGGCTCCGCCTTCAGCGCGTACCGCGAAGCCCTCCACGCCTACCTCAAGGGCGCCGACCCCGAACCGGCCGCGCAGCGGGCGCTGGAGCAGGCCGAGAACGCCGAGGACTGGGGCTTCGCCATGCCGCCGGCCGTGTTGCCGTCGCAGCTCGCGGACGGTGACGAGGAGAGCTTCAACCTGGCCCTGGCCGACGCACTCGAAGCCCACCGCGACTACTACCGGGTCGCGGACCGCGCCGACGACCCGGACGCCGCCGTCGACCTCGACATCCTCGGCCTGGCCTGCCACGCCCGCCGCCGCGGCTGGACCATCCGCGTCGAGTCCCCTTGTCTTCCGCAGGATCTCCTGCGGGCCGCCGAGCCCTTCTGAGGGGGCCGGGCCGCAGCGGAAGTCCTGCCGGCTCTCATGCCGAGGAGTCGAGGAGCCGAGGACGGAGCAGCGCCTGTACGTGCCCAGGTGGCGCGGGCTACCCGGGCAGCGGTGTGCCCTCGGCGAGCATGCGCAGGGTGGACATCGACGGGGTGAAGGCGTACACCATGCCCGTGGTCCGGAGGAAGGGCCGCATGTTCACCGTGCCCTTCGGGCCGTTCTCGCCCAGCTCGAACGTCGCTTTGCCCGCAGCTCCGCAGACGTTGTCCACACCGGTGGGTGATCCCTCCTCGCCGGGGGTGAAGTCCCCGGCGTTGGCCCATCTGGCCTGGACATGCTCGAACTGCTCGTCGAACGAGGTGCCGTAGCAGACGAACAGCAGACCGCGCTCCTGGCCGTCGTCGGGCTTGCCCGGTTCCAGGGGCGCGCCGTATGTGGTGCCGCGTCGCAGCATGCGGTGGCTGCGCGGGTTGCTGGTCCGGTCGGCGTTGCGCGGGTTGGTCTTGCGGATGTGCGACGCGCAGGGCGTGTCTCGGCCGCGGGGGTCGTTGTGGTAGTCGAAGTTGTTCTGGTCGGTGCCGATACCGACCACCGGGTCGGACGGTCTGGCCAGCGGGCTGCCGTCGGGTCTACGGCCGACCAGACAGGCGGCGAGCCGGTCGTAGTCCAGCGGGGGAGTGAACTTCTTCGCCTCCCCGGCCACGGCATTGCGCCAGCCCGCCACATCCTGGTGCAGGCGGCGCACCACCTGGAACGAGCCGTCCTTCATCCACTCCGGCCCCTGGCGGTTCTTGCTGCCCTTCTCGCACCGGTATCCGAAGACGAACTCCCCGGGGGCGATGAGTTCGGACCCGAGCCGGTTCTCGCGAAACCCGGGCTTGCGGGGGTCCTCGCGGTGGAACTGGCTGACCCCGGGCTGGGAGACACCGTCCTTGAAACCGAAGTGCTCGCGCCCGCGCAGTTCGCCCGGCAGGGTCTCGCCCTGGTCCTGACGGACCAGAATCATGCCGTGGGCCTTCTCGGCCGCGGCGATCTTCAGGAGCTTCTCGTCCAGATCGGCCTTGGAGTCCGCGGCGATCAGCAGGATCGCGTGCACAGTGGTGTCACCCGTTCCGAACAGCCACTCCGACGGGTCGTCGCCGACGATCGCGGCGCGCCCGTCGGCGCCCGCCCGCAGCGCCTCGAAGGCACGTAGGTCCTTCGTGATCTGGTCGGGTTGGGCCGCTACCTCCAGCAGACCCTGGTACGTGAGGGACAGCCCCACCCAGGTCGCGGCCTTGGCCGGGTCGCGGCCGTAGGCGCGGCGGGTGACCGAGAACTCCTCGTTGAAGTCCTCCACTTCAGCGGTGACCGCCACGGTGTTCAGCATCACCGAGAGCCAGCCGCGGCCGCGGGCCGGGTCCGGGAACCGCAGATGGCGGAAGGTCATGTGGTCCTTGTTGAACGCTGCCAGGATGTTGCCCTGGATCTCTCGGGACATCCGCAGCGGCGGTGCGGGAAGCCGCTCTGCCTCCGGGGCGATCGTGGGGCGGGTCGGGGCCGTGACCATGCTGCACTCCTTGCTCTGGGACGGGCTCGTAACGAGGAACGGCGAATGCGCCGGGGCAAAAGGGGTCCGGTCATGCCGCGACACGGGCGGCGCAACGCGGTGCCCGATCCATCAGGCGTTCGAGGACGCCATCTTTCCTCGGATAATCCAGAAAACAAGACATATCGGACCAGGTCGCCTTCCGGTTATAGCCGGTGCCGCACTGGTGACGCCGACGGCAGGCCGCTGCTTCCCCAAATCCAGTCGCGATCTCCACCCCAACGCCATCACGCGCTACCAGGGAAGGGAGGAGACACGGACGTCTTCCCGCTCGTCGCGGACGTCGCACGACGCGTCTGGCCAGGAAGAGATCGGCCGGGTGGGCGGGACGGCGAGGAGCGAAGGAAGCCGGCGATCTCCCGCCCAGTGACGCCCCGCCGATACGGAGGCGGTGCGGTCCCATCACGAGGACACACCCATCGCTGTCGAGCAGGCCCGTTTCGGTGGCCCGCGGTGTCACCCGTCCCAGCGCGATGCCGACTCGGTGCTCCAGTGCGGCCCTGACCTGCTGATACTCCTGGGGCAGCAGACAAGCCGAGCGGCTCTCACGACGGCGGGGCGCCACCGTCACCCCGGCCGGAACCGCATCCGCGTCCTTCAGTGCGGCCCCCTGGGCTGGAACGGCCGGGCCGTTCAGGACCTCGGCCACCGTCTCCCGCGCGATGGTCAAACGCTCCAGTGGCGGTGCCGGACCGGGGATGTGGGTGGCTCGGGGTAGGCGATGGCGTGGTCGATGTCGCGCCGGTGCGGCTCATGGGGTCCTCCGGCGGGGTTGTCCATGAATGCGCCGTCTGCCACGGCCCCATGACAGCCGTGCGCCGTGTTCGCTCGGTCCGGCGGTGACGTCTTCTGCAGCTCGGTGAGTTGCCTGCGCGGCACGACCAGTCCTACCGGGTTCCACCCCGCGAAGAGGGCAGAACGCAGCAACTGATCACGACAGCACACAAGCCTTGGTGGGGCCGCCCGGCCGGGGTGTGCCGGAGTTCAGGGTGGGACGGTCCGGGCCGCCCTGCGGGGTGGCGGTGTTCAGCGCCGGGCTGCCACGGCTTCGGCGGCCGCGGCCAGGAGGCGGTGCAGGACGGGGACCGGGATCGCCGGATTGGTGACCGCCGCGCATGCCGTGTCGCGGTCGTGCAGCAGCCCGGCAAGGACGCGGGCCGGCAGCCGCAGATTGCGCATCGCGGTCCCGCGGACGTCGGCCGCCGGGTCGTTCAGCAGCCGCACCGCGTCGGCCGGTGACAGCCGGGGGTCCTCGGCCGCGCGGCGGCGCACCTCGGCTTCCGGGTCGCGGGCGAGACGTGCGACGTCGGCAGGCGTGGACTCCGGATCGTCCAGGGCCAGGCGGCGCATCCGCCCACTGGGGTCGCCGGCGTAGCGCAGCAGGCCCGCACGGGGGAAGTGGGGGTGGCTGCGGGGGCGGTCGGGGTGAGTGAAGCTGCCGTCCCACCAGCGCCAGACCTCCAGCAGCATCTCGGCTGGCGCGTCGTCGCACGATTCGGCGAGGAACAGGCGGACCGTCCGGTCCTCGTCCCGCGCCAGACGTTCCACGACGTCCGGCGGAAGATGCCGGGCACGGGCCACGCTTCGGCGGATGAGCGGATGGGACGATACGGAGAGGCGGCGCATCGCATCGGCGTCACCGTGCAGGTCCTCGACCCACGGCAGAGTGCGCGACATCAACGTCGGGTCGAAGTCGCAGCGCACCGCGGCACGCTGCTCCTCGCTGAGGTCGGGCCGCAGTGCCACCGCCGAGCGGACGTCGTCGTGCGGGTCCTCCGCCAGAACGGCGACGCTGGGTGCGCTGAGCCGCGGGTTGGCGGCCAGCGCTCGGCGTACCTCCGCGTCCCCGTCCCGGACCAGGTCGGCCTCCAGCCCGCGGGAGAGACGGCACAGTTCGAGCGCGCGCCGGGGCGCGGGCAGCGCGGCAAAGACCTCGCGAGGCATGGGGGCGCCGGTGTGGTGGGCGAGCAACGCCGCCGTACGCACCGCGTCGTCAGTGTCGACCAGCAGCCGCTCCCGCAGCGGCGCGGCGAGGTCCTCCCACCGGGCGCAGGCAGCCGCCCGCACCCGGGGATCGGCGTCGGCCGCGAGGCCGGGGAGGTGGTGTGCGGGGAGCCCTGGGAGTTCGGCGGCCTGAGCGCGGGACGGGCCGGCGAGGAGGTCGTCGTACAGGTCGCCTGGGAGTTCGACGCCCCGATTGCAGGCATGGTCGGCCCAGAGCGCGCGCCGACTCGGCGACGGTTCGGCACGGACCAGGCGTACCCATTGATCGGACGTGAGCTTGGGCCGGAAGGTGTCGGCGGGCGTCGACCGCACCCGTGGATCGGGGTGCGCCACGGCGGCGTCGAGTACGGTGGGCCGGTCGCAGCCGTGCAGGAAGCCCTCCGCCACATCCAGCAGCCGGATCAGCAGCTCGTCCGGCGCGGCCGGATTGGATCCGATCCCCTCCGCCCAGTGCAGGGGCCACGCATGTGGGCCGGGCACCGCTGCCCACACCTCGGCTCGCTCGGCCTCCGTCTCGCGCCCGGCGGCCCCGGCGGCCTCCTCCAGCCGCTCCGGCAGTCGGTCGAGGGCCGTCACTCGGGGCCCGTCCGCGCCGGGCACCTCCGCCAGCAGCACCTGCCCGTCAAGGGAGAGCGCCACGAACCCGGGGTCGCCGGTCAGCCCCGGCACACCGCTGCCGGCGTAGCGGACCCGGGTCCACCAGGAGTCGTTGCCGCCGATCCGATGTCCGAGGACGGCCACCAGGAACTCGCCGTCGGCATCTGCGAGGCGGCGCCACCACGCGGCGTCGAGCGCTTCCCGGACCGCGCCGTCCGGCGCCGCGATCCCCCGCGCGATGGGCCAGCCGGCCTCCGGCGGGAACAGGCTGCCCGGGCGCATGTCCCCGACGACCGTGAGTCCGGCGCATGTGAGCAGCTCGTGGAGTTCCTGTCGGTGTTGCACGCGGTCATGATCCCCGCCGACTCGCGGTGGGACAAGTTCGAGGACGGCAACGCCCGCGCAGCCATGGTGGCGTTGGCCTGTGTCTTGGGCTGCGAAGGCGTCTCGCTCGACGAACTCGTAATCCGGGGCGGGATGACCGAGCGTGAACGGCGTGCTCTCCTGCGACGGCGCCCACTCTGCTCGAACGGGTTCAGCGCCGGGGCCGCCGCGTTCAGCGGCTCCAGCACCCACGGCCGCAGGGCGATCAGCGCGTGCTGGGCTTCCCCGGCCACCTCGGTCGACTCCGCATCCAGTTCGGCCACCCTGCGGGCCATCTCGTCCTCCAGGCACGCCAGTCCGACCCGCGCGGGCACATCCGCCCCCGCCCGATTTCCGCCCGGCCCGCGGAGCGCCCGCCCTCCCCCTCCTCCTCTGTACCCATCGACTGGGCGGCCGTCGAGGACTGGCTCGGACTGCGGCTGCCGGCAGACTACAAGCGGCTCGCCGACCGGTACGGGCCGCTGGACTTCGGTGAGTACGTGTGGATCCACGTGCCGTGCGTCCAGCGGGACCGCTTCGACTACGGCGAGTGGCTGCGCGCGACGCACCGGGAGGCGCGGATCGAGGCGCGGGAGCTGCCCGAGGCCGAACGGCCCGTGCTCCACCCCGAGCCCGGCGGCCTGTTGGCCTGGGGCTGCACGCGGGGCAGCGACGTACTGTTCTGGGACACCTCGGCCTCCGTCGACCCCGACAAGTGGACCGTGGTGGTGCAGCACTCGGGGGCGGTGCCGGGCAGTGGCCTGCTCCCGTGGCACCGGTACGACCTGACGCTCACCGACTATCTGCGGCACACCGTCCGCGACACCTGGGAGCTCCCTTCTCCTCCCGGCCCGCTGCTGGGCCCGCTGCCGGGCACCGTCGCGGACCGCCTTCCTTCCCGACGCCGAGGCGTGGACCCCGCCCGCGCCGGTCCCGCCTCGGCTCACCGAGGCCGAGCGCCGAATCGCGCTGGAGACCGGCACCGGGCTGGACGGGCCACGGCTGCTGTCGCCGCCACCCGAGCGGCCGTACCTCGGCGACGGCTCCTGGGAGGGGCCGTTCGCCGAGCTGGGCACACCGCTGCCCGGGGAGTACGTGCGGCTGATGGACGGGTACGGTGCCGGCATCTGGAGCGGGTGGCTGCGTTTCCGCACCCCGCTCCGGACCGGCGAGCGGCGTTTCCTCACGCACGTCGAGGACACCGTGGACGCCTACCGGCAGCTCAAGGACGGCCACGCGGGGCCGTACCCGCTGGCCATCTGGCCCGAACCCGGCGGCTTCCTCCCCTTCGCCAACTCCATCGACGGCGACTACCTCGGCTGGCTCACCGAGGGCGGGGATCCCGACACATGGCCGCTGATCGTCTGGCCCCGCCACGCGAACCAGGGGCCGCCGCTGGAGGGCGGCCTGATCGACACCCTCCTCGACTGGCAGCGCGGCACGCTGGCCACGCATGGGTTCGCCGCCCTGGACGAGGACGACGACCCCGTCGAGTTCGCGGACTTCCGGTCCTGGGACGACCGCGCCTACTGGTGAGCCCTCGGCTGGCGATCGCCGGTTGCCCGTCCGGCCGGCCGGTGCGCTGGCTGTCGCACTCGCGCCGCCGTTGACGATGCACCGGCCGAGGCGATGCCCGTGCCGCCGCGCTCGGGGCGCATGAGGTAGCCGACGGCCGAGAGCCATGCCGCCGAGGCCGGTGGTGCCGAGCAGCGCGCTGATCTGGTGACAACTACCGTGCCTGTCGAGCCCGTGGCCGCCGTCGCCCGTGGTTTGGCCGGCCATGGGCGGGTCACCCCATGGCACCGCTGCCCATTCCGAGCGCACGGCGGAGCTGCCAATGCCGTGCCCCTGCGGGTAGGCGATCCCGTCCGAGTTGATCGTCGGGTCTGCGGGAGTTTCCGGTCGATCGTCAGCCAGTCGACGCCGACGTGCTTGAGGTCGATGGCGCCGGCACGCCGCTGGGTGATGGCGGCTCGTATGACCCGGGTGGGGCGCCCCATGAACGCCTCTCCGGGCCCCGCACCCGCCCTCCATGGTCCCGTAGTGGAGCTGCCGCCCCTGGGTACCTGCAGGACTCGGACCGCTTCAGCATGGTCGAATGCGGGCACCGGCATGGCGCCGGGCTCGTTCCTTCGCCGGAGCTCCGTTGAAGAAGTTCACTGGCTGGATAGGCCGCTGGCGGCCCTCGGCCCACCCTTTGCCGTGGGCGGCTGTTGCCTTCGTCGCGGCCTTCCTTGTGCTGTGGCGTGGCCCGTGGCTACTGGATCACGCGGAACTTGCCCGTCTGCATGACAGCGCGCCCAAAGCCGTTGCGGTCTCTGGATTCCGGACCGCGATCGTGGGGCTGTTCGTCGCCTTTGGCGCCGGTCTCGGTCTTTTCTTCACAGCCCAGACGCTGCGGGTGGCGCAGCAGACGTTGACGCACACCCGCGACAAGGACCGAGAGCAAGCGGAGCTGACCCGCGAAGGGCAGGTGACTGATCGCTTCGTGGCTGCGGTGAAGCTGCTTGGGTCCGAGACGCTGGCGGAACGCCTTGGCGGCGTGTACGCCCTGGAACGTGTCATGGGCGACTCAGCGCGGGATCACGACGCCATCGTTCAACTGCTGGCCGCCTTCATTCGCGAGCATGCGCCTGTTGCGTCTGACAGCGGCGTTCGCCCACCTGGTGAGGACGTGCGTGCGGCTCTATCCGTGCTCGGCCGCCGTCCCGACCGGGAAGACGAACACGAGATTGACCTGAGTCACACGGCGCTCTTGAAGGTTAACCTCCACCAAGCGCGTCTTGAGGGTGTGCTGTTCGTCGGCAGCTGCTTGGACGGGGCCACGCTGGTCGGCGCGCGACTGCGGGGAAGTAGCTTTTACCAGGCATCACTTGCTCGTGTCCACGCCGACAACGCAGATCTCAGCTGCGCCCAGTTGTCCGAAGCCAACCTCAAGCGTGCCGACCTCACTGGGGCCGACCTTCGTGACGCGCTGCTTACGGATGCGTCCTTGCAAGGTGCACACCTGGGCGCGGCGAACCTCAAGGGGGCCGATCTCTCGGGTGCAAGGCTGATAGACGACGACGGCACGGGCATCACCATCGTGGAGGCTGAGCAGCTGCTCACGGCGACCGTTACGACCAGCACGACCCTGCCCGGGCATCACTCTGCCGCCGACGGCATGAAGGAGCACATCGAACGCTGCACCCAGAGGTTCTCGGACGGCACGAAGCCCTGAGCAGGGCGTGTCAGGGTGGCGAGCGCCACTCGAGTACCTCATGCGAACGCCAGTTGCCGCGGGCCGACCCGACGGCGGTGATCGAGCTGGATCGGGTGTAGGTGGTCCACAGGATGAGGGGGCTCGGATCCGCTCGGCCGAGGTAGGTCCTGCGGCTGGAGCGATGCCACGTCGGGTCGCACCGGAGCTGCGGGACTCCCCAGGTGCGTCGTCGCGCAAGGGGTCGACGCGCGGCTTCTCCCGCTTCGGCGGCACGTTCTTCGTTGCGCGTACCGGGAGACGCAGCATCAAGGCCGGCGCGCCGGCCGAGTGCTCGGCAGTGATGCCGTGGTGCAGGAGGTCTCGGCCCGGGGAGTGGAGATGCCTGCTCGCCACCGTCGGCTGGCGAACCGGCGCCCCCGGCGGGGACAACGAACCACAAACCGGCGGGGAAGCTGTGCCCAGAGAGTCTTACCAGCCGTTCTGTAGAGGGCGGGAGCGGTGACGGCCCCGGCGGCGGTGACGAACCGGTGAGCGTCCGCAGAGGCGAGTGGCGCGGATCGTGCGGTCTGCCCGGCGGTCGGCGGGCTGCTTCCAGCAGGGCCCGGAAGCAGAAACAGAGGACGCTGCCGCTACGCATTCCAACGATGGGCAGGCCCGGACGCATGACGGGATACCGCCTGTCTGACGGCGTGGCCGATTCTGAAGTCACGATGTTGCCGGGGAGTTGGCACAGAGACATGATCGCTTTTTGTGCAAGCCGATCCTGATTCGGGAGTCGACATGTGATGTGCCGATCCCTTCCATGACGTGCGAAGGGGTGGCCGATTCTCGTTTTGGCCGGCGGGCGACCGTGCCGCCATCGCGGTTTCACCGCAGGGGAGTTGTGAGTTCATGCATAAACATCGGGTATTTCTCGCCCTCACCACTGTGGGCGTGGTCATGTGCACCACCGCGTTCATGCCATCGGTCAGTCTGGCCGTCGGCCGCGACGGTGGGGGGACGGAGGATTCCTACGCCGAGACGCACGACCTGACGGTGGACGACGTCAGGCAGATCAACGCACTGAACGAGCGGGCCTTGGACCTGGGTCAGCCCGGCAAGCCCCCGCTCGGATTACCGCCGGACGCCGTCGAGTCCCTCAGGCCTCCCGCCTCGGCCGACGACCGGGTGACCCCTCCGGCCGAGCCCCTGGACAGGATGCCTGACGCGTACCGGGCCCGCGGAGGCAGGGCCACTACAGACGTCAGCAACTACATACGCAAGTGGCAGCAGGCCTACAGCCACCGCGACGGCAAGGCGCGGCAGATGACCGAAGCGCAGCGAGAACAGCTGTCCTACGGTTGTGTCGGAATCACCTGGGTCAACTCGGGGCCCTACCCGACGAACAAATTGGCGTTCGCTTCGTTCGACGAGAACAAGTACAACAGTGGCCTGAGGAACAACAGCCCCCGGCCCGGCGAGACGCGGGCCGAATTCGAAGGGCGCATCGCGAAGGGAAGCTTCGACGAAACGAAGGGCTTCACACGAGCTCGTGATGTGGCATCCACCATGAACAAGGCCCTGGAAAATTCGCACGACGTGGCGGCCTACGTGAACAATCTCAAGGCGGAGCTCGCCAAGAGCAACGACCCGCTGCTTCACGAGGACGGCCGTTCGACCTTCTACTCGGCTCTCAGCAGCACGCCGTCCTTCAAGGACCGTGACGGGGGGAACTTCGACCCGTCCAGGATGAAGGCGGTCGTCTACTCGAAGCACTTCTGGAGCGGGCAGGATCCGAGGAGCTCCTCCGACAAGCGCAAGTACGGCGACCCGGACGCCTTCCGCCCGGACCAGGGAACAGGCCTGGTCGACATGTCGGGGGACAGGAACGTGTCGCGCAGTCCGGCCAACCCGGGCGAAGGATACGTCAACTTCGACTACGGCTGGTTCGGCGATCAGACGGAAGCGGATCCCAAGAAGACGGTATGGACCCACGCCAACCACTATCACTCGCCCGATGGTGGCATGGGTCCGATGAAGGTGTACGAGAGCACCTTCCCGAACTGGTCCGCCGGGTACGCAGACTTTGACCGCGGAGCCTACGTGATCACGTTCATTCCGAAGAGCTGGAACACCGCCCCCGCCAAGGTGAAGCAGGGCTGGCCGTAACAGCCACGGACGGGAGTCCGGCCTCCGGGCCGGCCGCGGGCCTGGGCGCTCTCTGGGTCAGGCACTTGCCTGACCTGGTCGTACCAGGCCGCTCTCGTACGCGATCACCACGCGCTGGGCCTGTTCCCGGGCATCGAGCTTGACGAGGACACGGCTCACACGGCGTTCCGCTGCCTACGCCGTGGATGAGGGGCTTGGGTTCGCCGCCGTCGTCGGGGACGGCCACGGGCCGGCCGTCGTGCTCGCCTGCGAACGCGCTCGTCTGTCACATGTCTGGTTCCTCCAGCTCCCTCACTGCGACGGGTGCGCCTGCCGCCACCTGCCGCCACCTGCCGCCGGCTCGGCCGGCCCGGTGGTCGCCCACCCGCCTTCGACCGCGACGCCTGCAAACAGCGGAACACCGTCGAACGGTGCATCAACCAACTCAAGCAGTGGCGCGGCCTGGCCACCCGACACGACAAGACCGCCACCGTCTGCCTCGCCGGACTCCACCTCGCCGCCATCCTCGTCTGGTCGGCGAGGTGATCCGAAGAAGACGGCCTGGACCGCCGGTGCCGTGAGCGCGTTGCGCAACTACCGTACGGCCGCCCGGCACCACCGCTTCACCGACGGCGGCTGACCGGCGGTTTACCCCCATCCCGCCCGGACTGGCCGGTTCCGTGCTGGTCGCGTCCGGTTGGTCACGCTTGGATTGTGCCGGGGGTGCCGACGTGGCGGACCGGGGCGGCATGCGGGTGTGGGCGTGTCCGTCGGGCCGCTGGGAGATCGCCCGGGGACGGCCGCACGAGCGACTGCGCCCGGGGGTGCGGGGCTACCGGGGCTACCGCGTCGACCTGGGCCGGACCCACCGCAGGCTGGAGCTGCCCGGTGGGCTGGTGACCCTGCTCGTGGGGTTCGGCCCCCCGGTGCGCGTCAGCGATCCCGCGGGCGCTGACGGCCGGACACCGCGCTCTTTCACCTCCCTGTTCGCGGGCCCGCACACCCGCGCCGTACTCGGCGAGCACGACGGGCGCGCGTACGGGGTGCAGGTCTTCCTCGCTCCCTGGGCCGCCCACCGGCTGCTGGCCGTCGACATGGGCGACTTCACCGACTCGGTGGCCGACCTGGACGTCGTACTCGGCAGCCCGCCTGCCCGGAACCTGGCCGACGCCCTCGCCACCGCCCCCGGATGGGCCGAGCGATTCGCCCTCCTGGACTCCCTGCTGACCTCCCTGCCCGTCGGCCCCTCCCGCCTGATCGGCGGCCGCGTGACCGGCCCGGAGCCGAACCCGCAGGTGCTGCGGGCCTGGGAGCTGCTCGCGGCCGGGCCGCGCCCCGTGCCCGTGGGCAGCGTCGCCGCCGAGGTCGGATGGAGCGAACGCCAGCTACGGCGCCGGTTCCGGGAGCAGATCGGCCTGTCGCCCAAGGCCGTCGCCCGGGTGGCCCGCCTGCGCCACGGCCTGGCGCTGCTGACCCGGGGGCACCCTGCCAGCGCGACCGCGCTTGCCTGCGGATTCCACGACCAGCCGCATTTCCAGCGGGAGTTCAAAGCCATGACCGGGCTGACCCCGGCCGCGTTCCTCAGCCACCGTGCGGCCACCGCGACGCTCGCCGGAGGCGGCCGGGTGGACCGGGTCCCCGGCGAGGTGACCAGCGTTCTCCTGCCTGCCCAAGCGGCAGGAGAGGTACCGCTTGGCTGTGGCCGTTTTCTGCAAGACGGGCCGTGCACGGCGATGACAGGGTGAAGCCGCCCGGCGGCCATGTCTGCCGGTAAACCCCGTGCGCGTTGCCGCGCGCACGCCTGTGCCCCGTACACGCCCCACGAAAAGAGGTCGCCAAGGTGCCGGCAGAGGACGAAGTGATCGTGGTCCGCACTCCCGAGGAATTCCACGACATGCCCGAGGAATACCAGTCCATGGCCACCCGCCAGATGCTCATACACGCCGAGGGCGAGCTGTCCGGAGCCGACGACTACATCCGGGTCTTCTACCCGCTCGCGCCCGACGCCGAGGAGCGGCAGGTCTGCTGCGAGCGCGCGGCCGAGGAGATCAACCACTTCAAGGTGGCCAGCGCCGTCCTGAACGACCTCGGCGTGGACACCATGCAGATGTCCCGGCAGTCCCTGGAAGAGCGCCGCAAGCTGTTCCTGACGGCCGACTTCCACAACAGCACGACGTGGGCCGAGCGCGGCGTGGTGTCCTGGCTCATCGAGGACGCGGTGATGGAACTGCTGAAGGAGATGTCGGTCAGCAGCTACCGGCCGTGGGCCGACTCCTTCCGAACCGTCATCCAGGACGAGCGGGTGCATATCGCGCACGGCGCGCGGATCGTGCGCGGCCTGGTCAAGGACCGCGACGGCAAGAAGCAGGTCCAGGCGGCGGTGGACCGTCTGTGGCCGCACTCCCTGGACGTCTTCGGCAGCCCGGGCTCGAAGAAGGCCGAGATCGCCGTCGGCTGGGGCCTGCGGACCCGTACGAACGAACAGGCGCGGCACGACTGGGAGGTTCGCGGCGGCGCGAAGGTCAGGAAGATGGGCCTCGCCCTCCCCTCCTGACACCGCCCGGGCGACCGATCGACACCTGAGCACCTCCCCACCCACGTCAGGAGCCGAAGCAGCATGCCAGCCCAGCCGATCGACCTCACCCTGAGCCCACGCCGCCCACGTACCCGGGAGGAGATCCGTGCGCGAGTCACCGAGCTGATCTCGGTGGAACCGGAACTGGGCGCCCGGTTGGACGCGTTACGCCGCTTCGGGCGCACCGTCCGCAACACCGAGGTGCACCTCACCGGCGCCTGCAACATCCGCTGCGACGGATGCTGGTTCTTCGCCCACGACTTCGACTCGGCCGTCACCGACCAACGGGATCTCGCCAAAGTGCGGAACTTCGTCGAACGCCTCAAGACCGACGGGGTCACCTCGGCCCTGCTCATCGGCGGTGAGCCCACCCTCGTCCCCGACAAGATCCGCCCGTTCGTGGAGCTGCTCGACTACGTCACCATCTCCACCAACGGGCTCCTCGCCCTGCCCAAAGACGGCTTCGAGGACGTGGCGGTGGCCATTTCCGTTTTCGGCGGCGGCCCCCTCGACGACCAGCTCCGCGCCATCCACCCCAACGGCCGCCGCTTCTCGGGCCTGATCGATACCGCCCTGGACAACTACCGGGGCGACCCGCGGGCCACCTTCGTGTTCGCGCTGACCGAGCCCGGCATCCGCTACATCGAGGACACCGTCCGCAAGATGGCCGACAACGGCAACCTGGTCAGCTTCAACTTCTACAGCGAGTACGGCTCCGACCACCCCCTCGGCGCCCTGGAGGGCCGTCGGCTCCTGGACGAGGCCCTGCGCGTCAAGGACCTGTTCCCGCAGGCCGTCGTCAACGACCCGCACTACATCGAGACCCTGATCACGGGCCGCTCGCACGGCAAGAGCTTCGGTTACGACGTCTGCCCGAGCATCAGCGTCGACCACAAGGCCCACGCGGAGCGCATGGGCAACGGCAACCCGGTGCTGCCCGGCTTCAACGCGTGGGGCGCCGACCTGGAGACCGTGCAGTTCTGCTGCACTTCCGGCCACTGCGGGGACTGCCGGGACAGCCAGGCAGTGCACAGTTGGCTCTTGATGAGCATGCACGACTTCCTGGACAGCGCCGAGGACCTGCGCACCTGGCTGGGGGTCTCGGAGGGGTACTGGCGCCAATGGTGCTGGTCCCCGTACAGCCCGTACCACAGCACCACGACCAGCTGACAGCCGACGACGAAAGGGACCCGGCCGTGCCGCCCCACGACCCTGCCGCACCTTCCCCCTCCTCTTCGCCCTTCACCGTCCGTGTCACGGTCCGCGAGTACGAACTCGACACCCGCGGCCACCTCAACCAGGCGGTCTACCTCCAGTACTGCGAGCACGCCCTGTGGGAGGTCCTGCGGGCGGCCGGTATCCCGGGCGACAAGCTGCTGGCGGGGGGAGTGGGCCCGGCCCAGCTGGAGTGCACGCTCAGGTTCCGGCGCGAACTCCAGGGCGGGGACGAGGTCGACGTCTCCTGCGTTTTCGAGTGGGGCGAGGGCAAGACCTTCCGGCTGCGCCAGGACATCCGCCGCGCGGACGGCACCCTGGCCTGTGAGGTGACCGGCGTCATCGGCCTGCTCGACCTCGCCCGCCGCGGCCTGGTGCCGGACCCGGGCGCCCACCTCCGAGAACTGGCCGAGTATCCGGAAGTACTCGGCCTCTGAGGGGGCGTTCAAAGGAGGCAAATCGCCCTTTGGAGCCCTGAAGGCTGTTTCTTGGACCATGTGCGGAGCCGGACGAGTATGGCAACGCGAGGGTGACGGTGCCGAGGTAGACGTAGGCCCTCTTCTCGTATCCGGTGGCGACGGCGCTGAACTGCTTGAGCCCGTTCACTGCTCGTTCGACGGCGTGGCGGGTCTTGTAGTGCTCGGCGTTCTGGAATGGTGTGCCGGATGCGGGGCATGCCGGGCGCCGGCTGTGTGCTGGTGGGCGCGGATCGAGGTGGAGTCGACGGCCACGTTTCAGACCACGCGGCTTGCGGCGTCTTCCTCGGCCTGCAGCCGGGTGAGGAGCTGCTGCCAGGCACCGTCCGCTGATCAGCGGCGATGTCGTTTATGGATAGTCAGCCACGGACCGTACCGTTCGGGGAGCCCTCTCCACTGGATCCCGGTCCGCACCCGGTACAACACTCTGCTGACCATCCGACGGTGATCAGCCCATCGGCCTCCGCGCAGACCCGTCGCAGGCAACATCGGCTCAAGCCGCCGCCACTCCGCATTCGTCAGATCACCCCGCCCCATCCCAGCAGAGTGAATCCCTACCGGAGATCACCGCAGGAGATCGGAGCCACAGCCCTTCGGGGACCCTGGTCAAGCCCTTCGAGGAAGGCTTGCCCAGGTTTCCGGCTCGGAAGTGTCTTTCGGATCGCGCCGGGCTGGCGGCGCCTGGCGGTCCGGCCCCCGGCCGTTCCGTCCGCCCGGTCAGGCCGGCCCCGGCTCCGGCCGGCACAGCCGTCGACGCAGCACGCCGGCGAACGGGGCCAGGCCCGCGGCCCCCAGCGCGAGGCCGCCGCCGGCGAAGATGACGGGGTTGACCCAGCCCGGCACCTGCTCGGTGGCGTTCGGGTCCCCCGGGTGCTTCTCGCACACCACCGACACCGGGAGCACCGACCGGGTGACGAGTCGGCTCTCGGGCACCGACGGGTCCTGGAACATCCGGCTCACCCGGCCGTTGCAGACCGACCAGGGATCGGTGGGGTCGAAGCCGGTCATGTGCCCGGACAGAAACGCGAGACCCCCGCAGAACAGCGCGGTAACGGCGACCTGGACGAACACCCAGGCATGCAGGAGGGGCTCGGCCGAGCGCAGCCGCACGGCGGCTGCGGTGTGCACAGCGAGCGCCACCAGGCAGCCGAGCCCTACCAGCAGCACCAGCGCAAGAAAAACGATCATGAAAGTCCAGGACGCAGGACCCCTGCCCCGCGGTTCCCGGCCCGCCCGCCGGCGCCGGCCCGTGCCAGTGTGCTGAAGGGCCACCTATCTCGCTCAGTCACACGAACTGACTGAGCACTCCACCTGGCGAGGGCGACTTCGCCGCCGCGCTCGGCGAAGTCACCGGCGTCCTGCGGGAGGTGGGGTGCGCGGCAACCGGGTCGCCGTCCTGGCCTGCGACGCGGACGTGCACGCGGTGGCCCGGGTGACCAGCACCGAGCAGGTGGCCCTGGGTGGCGGGGGCGGCACCGACATGCGGGGTCGGAATCCGTGCGGCGCTGGCGATGCCGGACCGGCCGAACATCGTCGTCGTCCTGACCGACGGGTCCCCGCCGTGGCGGAGGAGACCCCGTCCTGCCGGCTGATCGCCGTGCTGGTCGGGGAGGGCGAGCCGCAGCCTCCGGCCTGGGTGGAGACCGTGCGCGTCGACACCGGATCCCGAGTGCAGAGCCGCCGCCTTCGAGTCTCTGCGCAGCGCCCTGCGCCTCCTGCGCGCCCCGGCGCGCCCTTGCGCCACGAGCGCCGGTCCCGTCCCGCCCGAGGCTTCCTCGCGGCCGGGCGGGGCTGCTGGCTTCGCGATTCCGGGGCGTGCGGGGAACGGGGGTGGCTGCGGGTCATGACCCGAGGCCCGGATTCGCGCCCTGCCCCGGCCCCGACCCCTGCGCGTGCGCCGGTCCTCCACCGGCCGTCCGGTCGCCGCGCCCCCGGCAGCCGTGTTGGGGGAGGCGGTACCGGGCCGTCGCGGCGCCGCGGTTGCCCTGAACAACATGAGGACGCCAGAGATCGCGTCAGGTGACCTGTTCACGCCCGTCCTTTGCGGCCGATGACAGAGTTCATACCGGCACCCCTACACCGCCGCCCCCGGCACCGCCGACGACGGCCGGCTTCGCCACCTCAGCGTGGCGCTGCCACCCGAGTTCGCCGCTGTCTCTTCGATGCCCAGGACGCCGGGGCCGGCGCGCAGCAGCGGCGCGACATCGCTGCGAGGGCTTGCAGGAGATCCATTTCAAGGGCCGCGGCCGCCGCGCCGGCGGCCTCCTGGTGGAGTTCACCGACATCGAGCACATCGAGTTCGACCTGGAGAGGCGCGTCCGCAGGGTGCGGCCGGGCTGCAGGCCCCGGCCGGGGTAGGTGGGGCACCTGGAACGACCAAGCCAGGGTGTCTCACCGTGCTCGGAGCGCGCAGCGCGGTAGGCGGCATACACCTTCTCATCGCACTCTTCACTGATGGGGCCACCTCCGTTGACCCAACTGCCGGATGTGCAGCCGTGGGTCTCCCAGAAGATACGTGGCCCATCGTTTCCGACGACGCTTCCTTCGGGCCACAGGTCCAGGCAGGAAGAGAAGAAGCATGCCGATCCGCTGGAGACATCGCCCTTCGGGAACTTCTCCGGGAAGTCGGGCGTCTGACCGGTGGGGAAGTGATCACTGGGTGTATGGGGGTAGCGACTATGGCAATCACACTGGCCGAGGAGATCATGCTGCTGTCCCTGGACGACGAGTCCGGATCGGCAAAGCAGCGACAAGCCGCCGGGTGGGCGGTGTCGGGTGGGATCCTGCTCGAACTGGTACTGGCCGGGAGGGTTTCAGTCACAGGTAAGCACCTCGAACTGGTGGACACGACTCCGACCGGAGACTCGCTGCTCGACAGTCGGACGGCGCTGATCGAGACCTGGATGCGGGGTCGCGGCAAGCGCCGGGTGACGGAGTGGCTGACGAAAGACCAGTCCAAGGCCGTTGCTGCGGCTCTCGACAGCCTGTGCAAGCGGGGGGTGGTCGTGGAGGAGAAACACAAGGCACTCGGCTTGTTCCCGATTCGCCGCTACCCCGAGGCCGACGGCGCGGTGGAACGGGAACTGCGCGAGCGGCTCCGGGCCGTGGTGCTCGACGGCGCCGAGCCGGACACACGGACAGCAGGCCTCATAGCGCTGATCCACTCGGCCAAGCTGCACCGTCTGGCCTTCCCCGACGGCCATCGCAAGCAGGTTGCCTCGCGGATGGAGGAGGTCGCCACAGGGCAATGGGCGGCCGAGAGCGTCCGCGCCGCCATCCGCGACATGCAGGCGGCGATGGCTGCAGTCACTGTGATCACAGTGATTGCAGCCGGCAGCTAGTACTGCAACGGTCTTATATATCCCCTTAACTCTCCAGTTTGGCTGGGGATGGCTTTTCAGGCGGGGCGGGACCGCGGGCAGGGAGAGGCCCGGCGGCACCTGCCCACTCTGCGCCCCACCGGCGGCATCAGGCGGGGCGCGGGGCTGCGGATGCGCACGGTCGAAGGCGAGCTCGCCGCGCGCATCGCCGAGACCGCCACCGCCTCAACCTCGACAACCGCGCGCTGTCGATGGACCGCGCTACCGTCTCGCGAGCCCGGGCTGCGAAGGAAGACTCGGGAGGAGACTCGGCCTGGCAGGTGGACGTCCGCGCCTGCGGCGGGTACGCCGCCGCTCCCGGCACCACCACCAGCTCAGGACGTCGGTAGTTGATGAGTGTCGTGGCGATGGCGGTGAAGACCGGGAAGTGCTCGGGCTTGCGCTCGTAGCGGCGGTAGAGCCGACGGCAGCCGCCGAGCCAGGACATCGTGCGTTCGATGACCCAGCGGTGGCGCCCCAGACGTTGTGGGCTCTCCTTGCCACGTCGCGCGATGCGGGGTGTGATGCCTCGCGTGCGAAGCCATCGCCGCAGAAAGGGTGCCCGCCGACCCGTACGGCAGCAGTCGGCGTGGCAGCGGGCGCATCTACCGGTCTGGGAGGGGCGCAGGTGACGGGCGGCGGTCTGGTGGATTCGGTTCGGTGCGGTGGGGGAGGTACAGAGGTTGTTGGTGGAAGCTTGGCCACGCGCAGCATGCGAGTGCCCCTGCCTCAGAGGTCAAAGGTCGTGGCCAAGCAGTTGCTGCGCGTGACATGATCAGCCCATGACCGAATTCTCCGCACGGAAGGGCGGCCACCGCCCCGTCCGATGAAGTGGCTGGACGAGGCCGTGTCCGCGGGACACGCCACGACTGCCGCTCACCCTGCCCGCATCGCGGTCCTCGACGCGATACGCACCGACCGCACCGGCCCCGTTCCCGTCCGGCTGCTTCAGCTCTCCCGCGCCGACGACGCGTTCGTACGTCGTGAAGTCATGGACCTCCTGTCATCCACCGGGGAGAAGCGCCCTTGGCCTGAAGCCGCCGAGGCCGCGCTCGCTCGACTCACAGACCCTGATGAAGAGGTACGGCGAGGGGCCGCGTATCTCGTCGTGCACGCCGGAACCCGCGATGTAGCGCTCAGGGCCCTCGGTGAACTCACCGAGCCCGTGGTGCGGACTGCGCTCGCCGATTGCCTCCGGGGCTCTGTCAAGCACCTGCAAGACGACCCCTTGGCCTCCGTCCGCTTCCTTGCCCGACTGGCGACCCTGAGCGCCGCCCCTCCGCGGCAGTGGCCGCCGCTCGACAAGGCGCTGCTCGCCGATGCCCGGGAGGCCGCGCGCCACCTGGACGGCGTTGGGTGGCGCTGGGGTCGGGTCCTGTACGGGCTGGGGCGCGAGTGTCACGTCTACGCCCTGGCGGCGCGACTCCTTGGCGATCCCGCCACCCGGGACATCGGCGCCGACTTGGCCCGGGAGGCCTGTCATGACTGGCGGGCGGCCCCGGTAGAACTCCTGCCCCTGCTCGTCCGTCACTGCGAACGAGGAATCAGCCCCGCCATGGCCAAAGCCCTCACCACCGCCTCCATCTCGGAGGCTGCGATGCACACACACGGCGCATTGATCGCCGCGGTCCCCTTCACTCCGTATCCCAAAGCCCGTCAGCCTTCCGGCAGTCAGACGCCGTCGTACGACATCACCACCGCCGCCGCGGTCCTTCAAACCAAGCCCGTGGACACCGGGCGACTTCACCATGCCCCTGAGATCTTCGGGGCCCTGCTGGACGCGGGTCCGCTGTCTTTCCGGCAGGCTGCCCAGCTTTACAACCTCACCTTCAAACGGCCTGGACGCATGCAAGCGGCATGCGCTCCACTATGGCTGCGGCACGCCGGCCCCACAGCTCTGCCTCACATTCTCGCGCTCATGACACCGCACCTCGGTGACTACGCGATGGGCGAGTACTACTCGGAAGGCCTGGCACGAATGGGCCGACACGCGATACCCGCGCTGCCGTCGCTGACGGCACTGATCGACCGGCGTACCCGTATACCGGTCAACGACTCCACACGGGACGGCGAGACGATGCTGGACGAGCGCCTGCTCGCTGCCGCGATCGACGCCCGGAGTGCGATCCTCGCCGACACCGCTTCCTGATCGTCGTCGTGCTCCACCCCGCCCGGGAAGTCTGGCGCCAGCAGCAGACACCGCTCAGCCATCGAACCGTGCGGCCGCCGAGTCACCGCATGAGCATGCCCGCGGGGTCCCGCCACACTCCCCGCAGCCCATCACCGAAAGTGCCGCAACCGCGGCCCTGCGGCCAAGGCTTCGACAAGGCGGGCTCAGTCGAGCCGTGTGATCCCGCGAACGGTGAGGTGTTTGACGCCCTGCTGAACGATGCTCTGCGTTCTGCGGCAACCCCCTCGGCCGTGCACGTCATCGCATACGGGGCACAGGCATACGAGGGTTCGGTCACCACCGAGGGCAGGGAACCGATCGCCGTGAAGCTATTGGAGGCCCCAGCCCTATGTGCCGGCGCGCTGCGGGGCGGCCGGGATGGAGGAACCTGCCCGGGGACTGGCACTGCCCTGTCCTTGCTGGATGTCGCGGGTGTGTGTTCTACGGTCGTCGGGGACTGTGTGCCGGCAAGGGGAGGAGGCGGGGTAAGTGGCTGTTCTGTTGGGGGAACAGGGGTTGGAGGGTCGGGTTGAGTTCCGGGCCCTTGGCAGCGCAGGTCACACGCACACGGCCGCGGTGACGGCCAGAGTCTGGGACGCCCGGCCTGATGCCGGTGAGGGGGAGTGGGACGAACAGGCGGAGGTCGACTACGAGTCCGTCTCTGGTGATGTCGCGGTCTGGGGGCAGGAGGCAGTGTCCCAGCGCGGGGCGGACATGGGAGACCACCGGCCTGTCGCCGGCGGCAGGTGTGACCGGCCGCGGCATCGGTGGCGAAATCACGGCCGGCTCTTTCATGAAAGCCTCGACATATCTGACCAGGACATTGCGCGCATCAACGCCGAGCTCGACGAAGGCCGTGCCATGGTCGGTGTGCTCGCCCGGGATCCGGAGGCCGACGCCGTGGCCGACAAGCTCCGGGAGCTGGGCGGCACTCCCCAGACCACCGGCGTGGCCGAGGTGGCGGCGGCTGACGAACAGCGCCAGCGACCGGAAGGGACAAAGGGCAACGCTCCCTCAGAGCCCACGCCCACCGGTGAGCCGGTGCTGCCTCGGCCGGCCCGGTGTCAATGAGGGGGTCAGGGGTTCATTTGCCCGTCGGTGTCTGAGTGGTGACCTCCGTACGAGGCAATCAGGGCATCGGCAACGGCGGTTGCGTCAGCATCGGCTACATCCGCCGGGTATTCGGGCAGAAGGTCGTCCCAGACGGGCAGCCATGACCCGTACAACTGGGTCTGCCCCTCGGGCCGGGCGAAGAACCACACGTGCAGGTGTGCGGCCCCGTCCCCGATCCGGTAAACGTGGGCTCGACTGATGTGCGGCAGTGCCTGCACGTGGCGGACGATGTGAGTGGTGAGCACGCCCAGCTCGGCGGCAAGCTCGTCGGGCAGATCGGCCATGTCGTAGTGGTCGCGTGGGTACAGCATCAGCACCAGTGGCACACCGGCGCCCGGTATTCGGGCCAGTCGCCAGCGCTCATTGAGCCAGATGCCTTCGTTGCGGGAGCGGCATTCGTCGCAGTCTGCCGGGTCTTGTCCGTGCTGCCGCGGCTCGGGCAGAACGGGCGGGCGGAGCGCGGAGACGCGTAGTCCATCCGCCTCGAAGGGGCTGATGTCCCATCCGGTCATTCTTGCCAGCGGAAGCCGAAGCTCATCATCAGCAGCCGCACGTGCATGGTCGTAGAACTCATCGGGTCGCAAGGCCATGATCGCAAGACTAGCTATGACGGGCCGAACTCGGCGTTCTCGCCGGGCGAGTCGAGCCGTACGAGCCCGTCGGGGGCGAACTCGGCGCCGCCGTCGCGCAGGACGGCGGCCCAGGGCACCACGCGGGGCGCGGGCAGGTCGGCGTTGCGGACGGCCTGGTGAAACAGGTCGGCGCGGCGGTTCTCCGGGTTGCCGACGTCCGCCCAGCGGAGCGGGGGTGTTCTGCCATCGTCGTCCCGCTACTCCCCGACGGCGACGTAGCGCGAGATCTCGCCGTCGCCCCAGTCGTACTCGGAGGCACCGTCCGGGTCGACGTCCAGGTCGACCCCGGCGGCGGAGAGGACATCCCGCAGGCGCTCCCGCAGCTGCTCGCCGAGGTAGTTGTGGTGGAGGTCGAGCCGCTTGAGGTGGGTGAGTGGCTGGCCGGTGAGCAGCGCGATGCCGCCCGCGTCGGTGAGGACGCCCAAGGACAGGTTGAGGGTCTCCAGCCGGGTGACCACGGGCGCGGAGGCGATGGCGACGGCGATGTCGTCCTGGATGTCGCTGTTGCGCAGGGCCAGGTGGCGCAGGCGCGGCAGGCGGAAGCCGTCGAGGATCGGTGCCACGTCGGCGATGACCGCGTCCCCGCCGTACTCGTCCGTGCCGAGCCACAGGTCGAGGTGTTCCAGGGCGGGCAGGTCGCTGCCGGCGATGCCGCGGACGACCTCGGCGGGCATGCCGCCGGTCTCGATGACCAGGGAGCGCAGGCTGTGGTGGGCGATCTCGGGGAAGACCAGGGCGCTGCCGCCCCGGACGCCGAACTCCTCCAGCTCCGGGAAGCCTTCGAGGAGCGGGCCGACGTCGTCCTGGTATATCCGGGAGATCTCGCACTCGTTGAACTGCATGTCGCCGAGGAACAGAGCACGGAGGGCGGGGAGCCGGTCACGTGCGTCGAGCAGAGTGGCGATGATGTGCTCGGGGCCGCACTCGACGGTGTGACGCCAGACGCCGACGATCACGGAGCGGACGCGGGTGATGTCGACGGTCTCGGTGAAGCGGGCGAAGGCCTGGGGCCAGTACTCCGGGGCGTGGCAGGTGTCGGCCGAGATCCGCCAGGCGACGGCGTCCGCCTCGGGCAGCGGGTCCTTGACTTCCTCCCCCAGCTGCGGGAAGTCGAAGACGGGCAGTCCGTACGATGCCGTCAGGTGCCTCGGGTAGCTCATGGGTTCCGCCGTTCCTCGCCTGTCGCATCCGATACGCCCTGTAGTTGTAACAAGCGGCACTGACAGTGCCCGTTGCAGGGCCGGCCTGGGCGATGTCGCCCCCATGGTTGCGGACCTCGCGCCCGTGTACCGGTACGACCAGCGTGGCACAGGCCAATCCCCGTGGGACGGCCGCCATTCCCTCGCGCGGCATGTCGACGATCTCGCCGAGCTGCTCGACGCTTGGAACGTGCCCAGGGCTGTGCTGATGGGGCACTCCTATGGCACCGAGCTGGCAAGCCGGTTCTGCCTGAAGCACCCCGACAGGGTTGCCGGGATGCTGCTGATGTGCGGACCGTTCGTCGGTGACTGGCATACCAAGTACCGAGCGGAGTACAACCACCGCATGTCCGCAGCGCAGCAGGATCGGTTTCGCGAATTGAAGAAGTTGCCGCGCCGCACGGAGGAGCAGGAAGTCGAGTTGCTCACGCTGGCCTGGTTCACCGACCACGCTGACCCCGAGCCCGGGTGACACTGGGCCGCGCAGAGTGCCCGGCGGCGTCGCCCGGTCAACTGGACCATGAACGGTGAGCTTGGCAGGGACGGACGCGCGGATCCGCTCGATGAGCACCTTGCCAAGCTGCACGCGTGTCTGCCCGAGCGAACGGAGCTCCTCGGTGGGGCAGACGATCCGCGCCCTCTGTCGGCACTTGAGTCACTCGGGCTCCGGCTCGACCTCCACTGACGCGGATCGAGGGTGCTGGGCACGAACCCTGGTTGGAGCAGCCCGACGCAGTGTGTGCGCATCTTCGACGATTCGTGCAAGGCGCGGTGGGTGCATAGGGTCTCGGCCGGTTTGCTGGTCGGCCTCATCCCCGGCTGTCGGCGCTGCGGAGGGTCCGGTGTTGAAATGAGCCTCGAACCAGGTTGCTGACGTGGACATTCTCCAGACGGTGAGGCCGTGAGGGTGGCCATCTGACCCCGGGGGGCGGCGTTCGCCGAGTACGGGCGGATCGACAAGACCGTGCACCTGCTTGCCCAGGTCGTCCCGATGGACAACATCCCACCGGAGCCTGATGAACCGACAGTTCATCGTTCAGGAGGCCCGTCACCGCCTGGTCCGCGCGGTCTGCCATGGCGGTCGCGGCCAGATCCGCCAGGCCTATCGTGAGGGGCAGGAGGACCAGCTCGCTGCCCTCCGCCTCGTCCTCAACGCCGTCGTGCCCTGGAAACCCGCTGCCTGGACGCCGTCGTCGCCCAGCTCCGCGGCGAGGGCCACGACATCCGGGACGAAGACGTGGCCCCGCCTGTCCCCGCTCAAGTACCGGCACATCTCGGTGTGCTGCAAGACGGGCCCCGTCACCGCCCTGGAGGACGTGACCGCGTTCTTCGCCAGGGCCGACGCCTCCAAGGGCGGCGGCCTGTACCGGTCGGCGATCGTCGCCCAGCTCGCGAAAGTAGCGCGCCGTATCCAGGGCGGGGTACCCCAGAGCCTGCACTCGCGGGGTGGGTCAGCCTCGACTGCGGCCGGTACGGGGCGGCCCAGCGGTACTGGAGCTACGGCGTGTACGCGGCCGGCGAGGCCGGACAGCCGGATCGCGGGGTGGAGATCGTCACCCGCATGTCCCATCAGATGATCTACCAGGCCGCCCCAGTGACGCTCTTGGCCTCCTCAGTGTGGCCGATGCGAAGGCGAAGATGCCCGCCACGAGGGCGCTGGTCGCCTCACCGGCCGGCCGCGTACACGCTGCACTCGGCGACGAGCGCCAGATCGACCGGCACCCCGGCGACGCCGACGAGCTCCCGACCGAGTCCGCGTCATGGACCGCGTTGGCCTGGCCGCCGCCCTCTTCGAGGAGGGCGAGGCCGAGCAGCGCGCCGCAGCAGCCCACCAGGCCCTCGACGACCCCGCCCGCATCGACTCCACCCTCGTGGCCTCCCGGCTCAACACACTGCTGGATGCCGCCCGCCCGTACGAGACCACCGCAGTCGACGACGTACGCGCGAAGGCGCGGGAACCCGCCGCCACACGCCCGACCACCATCGCAGCCTGAGAGCATTGAGCACATGGGCAAGCACCGCCGACCCGGCCCCCCGAACCAGCCGTCCCGTGCCGTCCCGCGGATCGACACCGGCGATCCGCTCGCCGCGTACGACAAGAGGCGCCGGCCGCCGATGGACGTCCACCGGCGCCACCGGCCGGTACAAGGCGGCGCCGGACACCTTCGGCCTGACGAAGCGCGCGTCCTGGAGGAGTGGAACGGGTTCGCGTACGAGCCCGTCGGCGCGGCCCCGAACCTCGCGGCGGCGCAGGTATGGGTGAACGAACTCCAGATCGACAGCGGTCCTGCTGCCTGATGGCTGTGGCGAAAGCCTCACGTTTCGCGATTCTGGTAGACGTTGCCATGTGCGAAAGGTTGCGGCTCCGGCTGGGCCAGGCAGTCGCCCGCCACAAAGGCGAGACGGCCACCTGGCCTTTCGGCCACTGGTTACTGGGGTTGAAGGCGTGTTGTCGTCACTCTTGGGCGGCTTCACAGTGACGGCCCGGTTGCCGTCCTTGCGTGGTGTGAGGGCATGAACGCCGGGGCGCCAGTCATTGAAGTCCCCGACGACGCCCAGTTCGGCCGCAGGTGTCTCGCCGGGCAGGACAGAGGTGACGCGGTGGGGCCGCCGTTGCGCGTCACCTCACGGGTGACGGGGTCGCGCGATGCAGCTGTTTGGCGATCTCGGTGTAGGAGAGTCCCTCGGCGAGGCCGGCGGTGATCTGGCTGCGGTCCTGCTGGGCCAGTCTTCCTCCGGGCCCGGGTGGCCCCCTCGCTGTCGGGGCCCATGTTCCTGCAGCTGCGCTCACCCTGCATTCATTGCAGCACCGTCACCCCGTGTCTTGGTTCATTGGCATGCTCATTGCAACAATCAGGCGTGGTCACGGCAGACTGCGGAATCAGTTCGCTCCGATTGCGTCCGGTCGGGCTGTGGCGGTCCTGGCTGCGCCCGCCGGCCTGAGGCCGACGGGCGCCGGGTGTCAATTCCAGGCTTCTCCCCGGAAGAGGGCGCCCGTGCCGCGCAGGTAGTAGTGCTGCCCGTACAGTCCGCCCTGGCACTTATCCTGCCACCGCCAGCCGTTGGTCGCGATGGACGCGACTATCACGCCGCTGTCGGCGTCCCACAGCTCGGCGCGCCCCCAATAGGACAGGGCGCTGTGCTTCCCGCCGAAGCAGACTTCGTGCTTGCCGTTGGCCGGGATGCTGCTGCTGGTGCAGGACAGGTTCGTCCCGCTGTCGCACCCGGTACTCGCCGCGCTCGCAGGCGACGCGGCGATGCCGACGGCCACGGCAGCCATGGTCGAGGCGACCATGCCCATGCGGGCCAACTTCTTCTTCTGCATGTCGTTCCTCCGTTTCCCGGACCGGCAGTCGCCGGCCTCTACGACGCTAGGCGGGCCCTTACCCGTAGGGGATCCCCGATCTTGGGGGTTTGGCCGGGGGATGGGATGAGGTAGTGCACGTGGATGACAACCTCTGAACGGAACATGCTGAACGGCACGAGCCTGGACCGGGCCCTTGCAAGGATTGAGCGGCTGTGCCGAGAACTGCCCGACTCCGTGACGCTCTTCGCTCGGCTGAACGCCATCGTCTCGGCCGTGTTCCCGGTCGACGGCGTATGCGGCCTCACGCTCGACCCGGCCACGCTGCTGCACACCGGAGGCTTCCACGAGAAGGGCGTCCCGCACTCCCATCTGCCGCGGCTTCTGGAGATCGAGCACGGAGAAAAAGACGTCAACCACTTTCCGGAGCTGGTCAGGTACGGCCGGACTACGGCCGGACTGTGGCAGGCAACCCGGGACCGGCCCCACCACAGTGCCCGCTACCGCGACGTCTACGAACCGGTCGGAATGGGCGACGAGATACGGGTCCTCCTGCGCGACCACCGGGCGGTGTGGGGAGCGCTGATTCTGCACCGCGGTGGCGACAGACCACCCTTCACCGCCGAGGAGGCGACTGCCGTGTCACTCCTCGCCCCCTCCATCACCCGGGGATTACGGCGCGCGTACCTTCGGCACGATGTCACCGTCGCCGACACCGAGGCCCCTGGCACGAGCGGCCTGCTGACCTTCGAGCCCGACGGCGGGATAAACCGGATCACAGCCGGCGGCCAGTGGTGGCTCGACCAACTGTGCGGCACGCGGGCGGCGACGGCATCGGCCCGGATCCCACAGCCTCTCCTGCACGCGTGTGCGAGAGCACGCACGACGGGAGAGGCGCACGTGCAGATTCGGGGTCGGTCCGGCCGCTGGCTGTCCCTCGTCGCCACACGCCTGGACGAGCACGGACGCATCGCCGTCATCATCCAGCCCAGCCATCCCGAACACACCGTCGGGATCATGATGGAGGCCTACGACCTCACTCCGAGGGAACAGCAAGTGGCACAGCTTGTCATCTACGGGATGTCGGATACCGAGATCGCCAAACGGCTCACAATCTCCACGCACACCGTCAGGGACCATCTCAAGAAGGTCTTCGACAAGACGGGGACGAACAGCCGCGGCCGACTGCTCCACGTTCTCTACTTCACCCACTACCGACCAGACATCGAAGCGGGCCGTGCCATGGGAACCCGCGGCTGGTTCACGACATCCAGCTCCGATCCGGCACAGGCTCTGCGCTGACGGAGGATTGAATGCGGAGCCGCGGTGGGCCGCGAGTCAGAGAGCCACGGGGCGGGACACACTCCACATGCTGGTGAACTGCTTGTAGAAGTAGACGAACCAGTCACGGTCACGACCGGCCTCGACCGTGAAGGTCGGCCGCAGGGTGTGCTTGCCGTGGAAGGAACCGAGCCGCAGGTCCATGCGCCCGCTCCGCCCGTCGGGGTCGTAGGCGTAGACGGTGTAGGGCGCGAGAAGGTCGATGACCCTGACCTCGATCCGCCCGGCTTCCTGGCGCGCGATACGGGACAGGATCGCCAGATTGGCGTCGAGACTCCCGCGCATCTCCTCGATGTCGGCGCGGGGGCCGGCGCGCAGGTGGGCCATCGTCATGGCGGCACCGTCACGTTCGATCAGCAGGACCTTGAACTGCACCCCGTCGGCCACCGAGAGCTCGATCGCCTCCTTCAGGAACGGAATGTGCATGCCCAACGTCGTCCCCAGGAGCCACACCTCGGTTTCCGCCTCACCGATCAGGCGGGCGACCTCCTCGACGTCGTCCCTCTCGGTGAAGAACCAGAGGTCCCCGTAGTCGTCAGAGGCGGGGATCCGGGCGATCTCTCTGAGCTGGCTCACGAACCAGTCCAGGGCCGACTCGCGGATGTCGGCGCCGTAGAAGATGTAGTGGGTCCAGTTGACCTGCTGCGGAGGTGTACTCCATCCGTGGGAATAGTGATCGTCCGCAAGGGACGAGACGATCTCCTGGACGGCGGCGAGTTGTGCTTCGTCGCATTCCAGCCACCCTCGGATCGCCACGTAGACGCCCATTGATGTGTCCTTCCTCTTGTTGTCAGCCCTGGTGTGAGAGTCGTCGGCGTACGTCGGCCGCGTAGGTGCCTCAGTTGCCGGCGGCGGCTCGCTGCCATTGCCAACAACGACAGCAGGGGACCTGTTCGGCTCCTGTTCTCCGAGCCGCCCAGAGCGGGCTTCGATGCCGCTCGTCAGGTGGCCCACGGTTTCATCCTCCCCGCCGAGTACCGCGAGCCCGACTTCTTTACCGCCGTCGACGACTGAATCCCCATCAGCGACGAGCCCGGCAGCAGCCACCTGAAGAGCGGCCCCCGGACCAGCTTGCGGGGACTGCACCCCCGCCCCTCCGGTGCCTGTGAACTGCCGCGCACCCCGCGTACCCCGCGTACCCCGCGGCCGGCGCGGCCGGTCCCGGTCGGGGCTACGGACCGTGGTGACGTGACGTCCCCCGCGGGCCGAGGCTCGGACGGGACTCGCTCTGCGCGGCTGGCCTGCAGGCCTGGGACCGATAACGTCGCGACCATGGACGCGGACGCGGAGAAGCGGGCGCTGGAGGAGGCCTGGTGCGATCCGGCGGTGCGGAAGTCCTTCATCGCGGCGGTCTCCGGCGAGTGACCGACTGTCCCGGGCGGCGGGTGCCAAGTCGCTGCCCCGGGAAGCCGAGCCGTTCCCGCGTGTGCCCGGAAAAACCGGTGGAACTGCGCCACCGCGCGGGCTTACCGTGCTGCCCGAACGCGTCGTCGAGCCGAAGGCAGGCCCTTGTACACCCTGTGAGACCCCCGAAGAGCTGATCGGTCGTGCGTCGCGCATCTGCGCGCCGTGCTGCTTCCTGCTGCGGATTTCTCACTGAAACCGGTGTACACCTGTGCTCAACACCTGGGTGGTCACTCCCACCTGCCTGCCCCTCGTCCGCCGTCGTTGCCATGCGTGCGCGTCCGACCGCTTTCGGGCGAGCGGCAAGTTTCGCGTCAACGCAAACCACAAGGCGCTCGACGCCTGGCTCCTCGTCCTCTGCACCGGGTGCGGGGACACGGCGAAGCTCACGATCTTCGAGCGGGCGAACGTCCGCTCCGTACGACCGGAGCTGTTGGACCGGCTGCACGACAACGACCACGGTCTGACCGCCGAGTTGCTCCAGGACCCGGTCCTGCAGCGTCGCAACCGCATCGGCCTCGACTGGGACGGCGCCTGGCGCCTGGACACCGGCGGCTCGAACCACCTGGACCGCGAGGTGATCGACGTCTCGGTCCGCTTCGCGGCCCGGATACCGGTCCGGCCGGTACGGCTCATCGCTGAGGGTTGCGGTCTCGCACGGGCCGAGGTCGAGCGCCTGATAGCGGAGGGGAGTCTCGTCTCGGCGGTCCGGTTGGGCGCCAGGCTCTCCGGCGACTTCACCTTCAGGTTCAAGCGCTGATTCGCGTCAACTCCCCCTTCTGCGGCCTGAATTGACAGGTTGGGGAAGGGGGATGCCAGCCCCGCGGGATAGGGTGCGCGATCGACCCAACTACCTTTGTGGAGAGTGGACATGCGCATATCCACTGCCCTGCCCGCCGCCCTTGCCCTGACGGCCGCGACGCTCGCGGGAGGTGCGGTCCCGGCCGCCGCCGAGACCGCCCTCAGCACGGTCGAGCTGGAGGCCGGTGCCAACCTCCACCACAACATCGCGAGGGTGGACTACGAGCGCATCGACGGCGCGGTGAACTCCGTCAAGGTCACCTACGTGCTGATCACCTCCGGCGAGCGTGACTGCGCCCGGGTTCAGTGGAACGACCCGAAGGCCGGCGGGGACGGCTGGACCTCCCTCACCCCCGAGCCCTCGTGTCACGGCATCGGCATGGGGGAGCCGCGTGAGGTCGTCATCAAGGCCCCGGCGGGCCACCCGCTCAAGGTGCGCCTGGCCGCTTACCACTCCGGCGCCGACGTGATGCACAAGGACATCGCGAAGCTCTAGCCGCGAGGCCGGAGGGGACAGTCGGCCCAGACAGTCTTGCCTGGGCCGACTCAGGTCAACCTGTGCGGCAGGCGAGCAACGCCCCTGAAGCACCGTCAGGAACGCGGCACGGCAGGTGCACCCCGACGGCCGGTGGCATTCGTGCCACCGCAGTGGCGGCCCAGCACCTCGCGGGGCAGCGAAGACCGGCCGCCTCCCCTGCCGAGCCGCGCCCGGCGGTGTGCAGGGGACAGTCCGGGCGGGACGCTGGGCGGTCCGATCCACCTGGTCGGCCGGACGGGCCGGCTGCACGCTTCGCGCAATCGCAGTTACTCAGCGCGGCCGCCCGCCCCGGGTGCCCAGGACGGGCGGGGGAGAGGATGCGACGCTGGAGTGAAGGGCCCGCGAGTGGAGGCCCGAGCGCGTCCCATCCGGTCCGGGGCTCTCCCTTACGGCCTGGCACCGTGTTTCGGCGCGGCTCAATGGATGCGACGCAGAATCGTGCGGTCAGTCTGTGAGCCCGCCGGCGGGGGGCACCACTCACCGAGCGCCGCCAGGCGGCCTTACCGCGTGGATCCGGCCCGCCGGGACGGGGACCGCGCGACCGACCCGGAAGGCAGGTGCGTCCCATGCGCACGTCGATCCGTATCGCCGGTGCCCTCACCGGCCTGACCCTCACCCTCGGTGGTGCGGTCCTCGCCGCTCCCGCGGTCCGGGCGGACATCGCCGCCTGCTCACAGATGGCCGAACTGGCCGGTGCCACCGCTTCCGACTCCGTCACAGCGGCCTGCAGCCGTGGCGTGGTCGGAGACCTGCAGAGTTGTGTGACCGGGCTGACCGGGGCCGGGGTGGCGGGCGGCGCCGCGACCGGCGCCTGCCGGGCGGCGGCCCACGAACCGCGTTAGAGGACCGCGCGCGGCAGCCGCCCGCCGGCACCTGTCGGAGGCAGGTACGGGCCGTCCCCCCTTCAACCCCCGGTTTGCCCGGACACAACGCGGCCCGGTGGGCCGTCTCGACGCCAAGGACATCGACGTCGCCCCGCTCGTACCGACGCGCACACGGCGTACCGATGCGGCCGGTCGAGGTCGGCGACGTCATGCCTCTCCGAGGCCGGGCAGTCACCGCCCGGGCACGGCGCCCAGCCTCGCCTCGCGGGCCAAATGCGGAGCGCCCATGCTGAGTGAGAGGGCGCCGTCGTCTTGAGACTCGTCCTTCCCGAAGGCCGAACGAAGGCGCCTGCGAGGAGGAGGAAGTCATGCGCATGCGAAGAATCCTGGGCCTCGCCCTGGCCGCGGCAACCCTTTCCGGCGTGAGCGCCGTCGGCGCCGTCAGCGCCGGGGCCTCCGCGTCTCCGAACATCTCCAGAGACGACTGCACAGCCGCCGGCGGACAGGTCGTTTCACGACCCTACGCCGGCTACGTCTGCGCGCTCCCTGACGGGACCACACAGACGATCACTTGACCGTCGGCGCACGGCTGGGCAACCAGTCCGGCCGGTGCACCCGGCGCGGTGGGCATGGAGTGACGACACCCGGTCCACCGTCGGGTGGATCGCCCACGCCCGTCTCGACACCGCGGCACTCGCGATGGTGGACGCCGACCGCCTCGAAGCCAAGGCCGTCACCGCTTCGAGACCGGTCCGCACTGTCCGAGCAGTCCCGCCGGCCTCGAAGAGCCTGGATGTGCCGACGGTGATGGAGTCTTCCTTCTCGCGCGGGCGATGACCGCGCCGCTGTCCGCATTGCGGTGGCCCTTCGCCGATGCCCCGACTCATCCCCACCGTCGAAGAGGTCCAGCAGGTCATCCCGCTCCAACCCGTCCGAGTCAAGGCCGATCCCGCCGGCATCGCCGACCGGCACGCGGCCCACGGCCCTCTCCGGGGACCTACGAGACGGCGCCGTAACAGCACGACCAAGGAGCCGACCGGCACGGTGCACCCGCCGGTCGGCTCCGCCGTGCTCCTCGACGCCCCCGGGGATGACTCCGTCGTTCGGCCCATCAAGGGCACCGGCTGCAATGCCGAAGAAGGACCCAGCAGAGTCGCCCCACCCTCGCGTTCCGGTACGCCTCCGCGCCCCAGGCCGCCCCGCTGACGGCGGTCCCCTATCCCGGCCGACAGGCCCGGAGGAGATCCCGCATGCGCGTCTTGCTGCCCCTGACCGCCGTCACCACCGCCGCGCTCCTGCTCGTCACGGTCACCGGCGCGACTCCCGCCGCAGCAGACCGGAACCCCGACGGCACACCACTGGTCAAGGTGTCCCACGGCGACCCGTACGCGAACTGCACCATCGGAGCGAGGTCCCCCGACAGCATCGTCTACCCGGCCACCGAGGTCGAGCCGTACCTGTCCGTCGATCCGCGCAACCCCAAGCGCGTGGTCACCGTGTTCCAGCAGGACCGCTGGAACGACGGCGGCGCCCGTGGCCTGGCGGCCGGCTGGACCACGGACGGCCACACCTTCCACCGGAGCACGCTGCCGTTCAGCCTGTGCGCCCCCGGCGGCGCGGACTACGAACGGGCCTCCGACCCCTGGGTGAGCACCGGACCGGACGGCACGGTCTACGCCAGCGGGGAGGGCATCGACTTCACGAAGAGCACGCGCAGCGCCCTCCTGACAGTCACGTCCCGCGACGGCGGCCGCACTTGGCGGAACCTCACCACCACGCACGTCGACGAGCAGCCGTTCTTCAACGACAAGCCCTCACTCACCGCCGACCCGATCCGCAAGGGCACCGCCTACCAGGTCTGGAACCGCCTCGACAACGACCCACCCGGCCCCAGCTCCCTCGACGGCCCCGGCTACATCTCCCTCACCCGCGACGGCGGCCGCACCTGGAGCAAGGCCCGGCAGTTCGTCGACACCAGCACCGTGCCCAACACCCAGACCATCGGCCATCTGATCGTCGCCAACCGGTCCACCGGCACCCTGTACGACTTCTTCGACCGGATCACCTACTCCGACGACCTGGGTACCGTCGTCGAAGCCCGCTACGAGGTGGTCACCTCGACCGACGCCGGAGAGACCTGGAGCGCCCCGGTCACCGTGGCCCGGGACACCTCCGTACCGGAAGTCGACCCGAACGACCCCACCAAACTGCTGCGCGCCGCGGCCACCCTGCCGAGCCCGGCCGTTGACCCCGAGACAGGCACGCTGTACATGGCCTACGAGGGCTCGGACTTCTCCGGTGGAAAGTTCGACTCCGTCCAGCTCGTGCGGTCCACCGACGGCGGACGCACCTGGGGGACCCCGGAGCTGATCAGCCCCGAGGGCGTTCCGGCGTTCTCACCGTCGATCGCGGTCACCGAGCGGGGCACGGTCGCGCTCACCTACTACGACCTGCGCTTCCTCGAGCCCGGCAACACCACCACCCTGCCCACCGCCTACCAACTGGCCACGCTGAAGCACGGAAACCCGAAGCTCCGGACCGAACGACGGATCTCGCGGGTCTTCGACTGGCTGCAGGCGCCGTTCGCCGGGGGCTACTTCCTCGGCGACTACCAAGGCCTGGTGGCAGACGGCATGGGAGTGCGGGCGGTGCTCACCGAGACCCACTCCGACGCACCACAGAACCGTACGGACATGTACACTGGCAGGTTCCGCACCCGCTGACCGAAGCGGACGCTGTCGGCCGGCGGGGCCCAGACGGCAAGCTCCGTGGCGCTGCCGTCGCGGCCCCAGCCCGACCGCCGACGGCTGCAGACAGGCCTCGGACCCACTCCATGACCACGTTGGGCGGGGAGGTTTGGCCGCGTCCCGCCCGGCGGGTCGGGCCTGCTGCTCTGGGGTCGCGTGGTTTCCCGGTCGGAGAAGGTGCGGCCTACGACGGCGCAAACCCTGGCAGCTCGCTGCGCTCGCGCGCGACGGCGTTCGGGAATTCCCACCGGGCGCCGCGTGTTTCCGGGCCGACTCGGACCTGGCGTGCCCGACGGGTCGGCACAGTCCCTGCCACTCTCACGGCTACGCTCACGCGGGAGCGCCCCGCGGCGCGTGGCTGCGGGGCGCCTTGTGGGGTTTAGTCGACCGTCTGCCCGTCGTACGTACCGCCCCTGCAGGTCGGGAGCACGGGCGTCGACCGATCGATCGTGCCGCCGCCGTCCGTGCACTCACCCGGGGTGACGCTGGCCGGGGTGACGCTGCCGGCGGTGGCGGTGGCGGTGGTGGTGGCGGTGGCGGTGGCGGTGGCGGCGCCTGTGAGGCCGAGTCCGGCGAGGGCTGCCGTGGCGATGACGGCGGCGAGGGTGCGTCGAATGCGCATTTGGTTCTCCTTTCACGGATTGCCTCGGTTGGGGCACTAGTCACCTTGATCCTCTCTCATGCGGGCATGTTGCGCCATTCGGGTGACGGGTGCTGTCGGGTGCGGGGTCGGTGACGCGACCCGTCGGACAGGCCCTGAAGCGAAGAGACCACCCCGGCCGGATGGGTGGTCTCTTCGTTGTTTCGGAAGGGGGCAGCGTCCGTAGCCGGCCCCACGCAAAGAGCCGTGTTGACCTGTGGAAACGCGCCCTCGGTGAGGCTTGTCCCGCAGATGATTTCTGGTGTGTCGGGTGACCTGCTTGTTTCCTGCCGGCCGGCGAGGGTGACGTTGTACAGGCGGGCGATTCGGAGCGCCGATGCCGACTTCGGGCCGGCCCAGAACGGCGTTCTCCCGGGAGGTGAAGCGCATGTCGCAGGCGAGGGGAAACTCGCTGACGGCTCCGCGTGCCCGGCCGCGCAGCTCGGCGATCGCGACGGCCGGGCGCCCACGCGGGCAGAGCCCGGGTGGGCGAGTTCGTCGAACAGTCCGACCGGGTCGCGCACGCGTCCGGCGGGCGGGGGAGTACCGCGCGGCTGGTCCTGACCGGCCTCAACAGAATCACGTCGAAGATGTGTTGGGGCCGCGCTGCACAGATGGACGCCGTGGGGATGTCCGGGCCACGACGTGGTCCACGCCGCTGTCCCGGCGGCCGCCCCGTGGGTGGTGCCCTGGCTGCCCCGTGGGGTCGTCCCGTATCGGTTGGGCCGCTGGGGCCTCTCGGTGAGCAGCTGCGACTGAAACGGCCGGGTCAGGCGGCGAGGGCGACAGCTTTGATGTCACTCAGGCGCTGGGGCAAGCGGGCACGTTCTTGCGTCGCCCTGTCCATCACGTCGGTCTGCCGCACCACATCGGTGCCTGCCGCATGGAACTCCTTGCCGAGACCGGTGAACTCATCGGCCAGGTCGCTCAGCGCTGCGTGCGCGGCGGCTACCTTCTCCCGTCGGCTCTCCTGATCATCGCCGTTTTCGATGAGGAGTTCCGCCTGGACGGCGATACGGAACCCCATTTCGTGAATCAGGTTCAGCGCCCCGTCAACGATGTCGTCGATGACAGCCAACTTCGACCCTCCTCTGAGAGCAGTCCTGCACCAGCCGACCCGGCTCCATGGCACGGGGCCCTGACAGCCTCTGCGACGGCGTGCCGAGCATTCTCCAGGATGACGCAGCTTCCCGGATCTCGAACCGCGGCGTGCCGCGCCGCGGCGAATCCTCCGTTCCTCCGTCAGAGGCCCGTCGGCGCAGGGTGGTGCAGCTCGGGGCCGACCTCCGGCACATGGAATCCTGTGACTCACGACGTGGGCGCCCGTACACCTGTCGGAACCCGGGCAGGAGGGTCGCGAGAGCGAGCGACTGCCGGGCCTGCCCACCCGCACGGGTGTACCGGCCGAGGGACTCTGCCGGAACGTGCCGCAGGGCACGGGGCCCGCCGCGCAACCGTCTGCGGGCGGTCGGGACGCCGACCGGTGCTCTCGACGGGCGCCGGAGCTGTCCGTACGGAGATGCGGGGTGCACACCGCAGTGCGAGGTTGGCCGTGCCTGCCGATTCGGGGCCGGATGCCGTCCCGGGTGATGTGGCACGCCCCCACCAAGGCGAATTGCGCGCCGACCGCCCGGGTCGGCGAATAAGGAGGATCCCATGAAGCGGCTCGTTGCCTCCGTCCTGCTCTGCGCGGCCGTGGCGGTCGGCGCCTCGGCATGCTCCAGCAACGACACGACTCCGGAGGAAGAGGCCACGAAGGCCGCCGCCGAGCTGTGTACCAACCTGACCCAACTGAAGTCGGACAACGCCGCGCTCAAGGCGCTCAACCCGGCGACGGCCACCAAGGACCAGATGCAGAAGGCCTACGAAGCCGTCCAGACGGACTGGAAGAACGTCAAGGAGAGCACCCGAACGATGAAGTCGGCCGAGCGGGAGGCCGTCCAGCAGGCTGCGGAAAACCTCAAGAAGGGATACGAGGACCTGCCAGGCGACACCACGGGCAAGGACGCCCTGACCCAGCTCCAGCCGCAGATCCAGGCCCTCGACACCGCTGTCGACGAGGCGGCCACCTCGCTCAAGTGCCGGAAGTGAGCTGCTGCGGCGGACCGTCCGACGCGCCTCGCCTCCTGCTGACCTCGGCGTCCGTCCGGCCGCACGGCCTCGGACCGAGGCGGCGGCCGACGCCCGTACGGCGTCCAGGACGCGGGCGGGTTCACGCGTCAAGCTGACCGGCGCGACAGTCCGACGCCCCGCGAGGACGCCGCTGCCCCTTGAAGGCAGCGGTGCCCCTCGCCCGACCTGCTCGCCGTCCGCGACGACCTACGCTGCCGCAGGTCGGGCCGGCGACCACGACCGGCACGCGGAACGTGGCGGCCAGGTGGCCGGGGAACCACCCGGTACGGGAGAGAACGACGCAGTGCCGCTCAGCTCGCGCTCGCACAGCGCCACACAGGCCGGCGCCACCTCGGGGACGCCCGTTCCGCCTGACGCCAACTGCCGCGGCCCCGATGCCGTAGTCCTTGACCTCGGATTCGACGAACGACATCGATACGGTGGCCGGGCGCTGGTCGTAGACGGTCAGTTTCACGGGGACCGTGGGCAGGACCCGGGCCTGTTCCCCCGCGGCTATGCAGGGCTGGATGTTGATGCTGTGGTAAGTCGCGTTCTGGACGGCGGATTTGGAGTAGACGACCCGGTACTCCACGCCCTTTCCGAGTTTTTCGATCTCGATTGGGTTGGCGGTGCCGTGTGTGTGGTGCGGCGGGGAATCAATGCGAAGGGCATCGAATGCGACGGCCTCTTCGAGGCTCCGGATGCGTTCGGCGACGTGCGGTCCCCTGATGACTGCGACTCAAAGGCGCCGACCCGCTCGCAACGACCTCACCCACCGACTTCCGCTTGGGTTGCGGGAGATGGGCTGAGCGGCCGCGAAGGTGATCCCGGTCGGCTACCAACCGCTGCGGCCGGCCGAGGACCACGCCTTCAGGTGGAACACCGGACGGCTGCGCACAGCGGAGGCGCGCACCGGGCCCCCCGGCTGCCGGCCGATACCGAACCCGCCGTGGAGCGGCGCCCGCACCCCTTGCCATGATCTGCGACACAGGAAGTTTCGCAGGTCAGAACTGTGGAGAGGACCATTCTTATGGAAACCACACTGGGTGAGCAGATCATGCTCCTGTCGCTCGACGACACCACCGGCGCCGCCGCGCTGCAGCCTCAGTCCGAGTTCATGATCTCCAGCGCCTCGGTGCTGGAGCTCGCGCTGGCCGGCCGCATCCGCCTGGAGGACGGCCGGATCCTCGTCAACGACCCTGCCCCGCTGGGGATTCCGGTTCTGGACGCGACGCTGGCGGCCATCGCCGCGGCGAAGCAGCCCGAGGACGCCCAGGCCTGGATCTTCCGGCTGAAGAAGGAGGCCGTGGAGGGCGCCCGGCAGGGGCTGCTGGAGAAGGGCATCATCCGCGAGGAGCGGACCCGCCGCTGGGGCATCTTCCCGGTGAACCGCTACCCGGAGGCCGACGGCACCGCCGAGGAAGGCGTCCGCGCGAAGCTGGCGGCTGCGGTCTTGGAGGGCGGGGAGCCGGACGACCGGACGGCCGCCCTGATCGCGCTGCTGCACGGCGGCGGCCTGGAGAGCCTGGTGTTCACCGACCGGCCTGACCGGGAGCCGATCCGCACCCGGATGGCCGAACTGTCCGAGAACCACTGGTCCGAGCCGGTCATGAAGCAGCTGGTGGACTCGGTGTCGGCCGGCCTGGCCGGGTACGCGGCCACCACCGTGGCGGCCGTCAACACGGGCAACTGACCGTGTCCTATGTGGTGAGGCGGGCGAGTCGTTTGTAGCAGCAGATGGCTGTGGCGGGGCCGAGGGTGGCGAGGTGGTTGCGGGGGTGGCGTTCGTATCGGTGGTTGAGTCGGCGGTAGCCGGTCAGCCAGGACATGGTCCGCTCGATCACCCACCGCCGACGCCCTAACCGTTCGCTTGACTCGATGCCCTTGCGGGCGATGCGGACGCCGATTCGTTTGCCGCGGCGCCATTTCCGCAGTTCAGGTGCGTCGTAGGCCTTGTCGGCGTGCAGTTTCCGGGGCCTGAAGTGACGGCCACGATGGGGGTCGTGTCTCGTGTGGTGGCCGAGGACCATGGGCTTCAGGGCCTGGCTGTCGTGGGTGTTGGCGGCCGAGACGCCGACGAGGAGGGGCAGTCCGGCCGCGTCCGGCAGGACGTGCATCTTGGAGCCCGGACTGCCCCGGCCCACGGGGCTCGGACCTGTGAGTTCGCCCCTTTTCCGGCCCGTACGTGGGCTTCAGCCGAGTCTGCCTGGCAGGCGGCCTCACCGCGCCGAAGGATGCTGCTGACGGCTGCCAGACGACAGGCGGGCACAGCCCAAGGGCCGCCGTGCCGGACCGATACACAGCGGCCCCGTCGGGAGATGCCATGCACATCACCCCGGAGAGACAAGAGCGCGCAGTCGGTGGGTGTGTGCGCCGGAGAGCAGAGCGGCATGGGCGACGCCGCATGGGCGTCAGTGCTGATCCACGGCGCAACCGCGTCCGGCCCGTCGGTGTTCGACCTGCGACACCGCGCCCCCGGCGGCGGGACGCTCAGCACGCAGAAGGCACTCGCCCGGGCCGGCATCGACACCTTCGCCCCCAGTCTGCTCGGCTACGGCCGCTCGACACGGTTCGACAACGGTCTCAACGATCCCGGCAACCCAAGCCTCCGCCCCTATCTCCCGGATGGCAGCTGCCCCCACCCCGAGGGCTGCGACCGCAGCCACCTCCCGATCTTCCCCCTCGATCAGCAGGGGACGCTGCTGTTGAACAACCCGCTCGACGGGCAGCGGCGATCACACTCCAGCAAGTACCGCTGCGCACGCACCGATACCTTCGTACGCGACGTCCGCCAGGTCATCGACGGTGCCATCGCCCGGGCGAAGCCGACGGACGGCAAGGTCACCCTGCTCGGCTACTCGCTCGGCGGGCAGACCGTCGCCCGGACGCTGTCCGCGGCCAACCCGGTCCTTCCCGACAGTGCCGCCGTCATCGCAAAGGTCAACCGTGCCGCGTTCCAGTCATCGTTCTTCGGAACACCGACCGAGGAGGTGACACCACCGACTGGCTTCACGTCCTTCCCCCTGAGGCTCAGCACGGAGGCGGGATCCAACACGAGCTGGGACATGCCGCCCGGACGCGACGCCGCCTGCACCGGCCACATCATCCCCGGCAGTCAGAGACGGCTGTGGAAGCAGCTCATGGAGGAGGACCGGCTGGGCAGCACCTGGGGAGGCGCCGCCCCAGCCCACCCGACCGGCCTCTGATCGTGTCGAAGCAGGTCACCACCGCGTTGGCCCGACCCGCCGCAGGACCCCGATCCCGCCACGGCCCTGGCCTACGCCGAGGGTGCGATGCGCCTGCGGGAGTCGTTGCCCGCGAGAGAGGAGCCGCCTCGGGTGTTTGCAGGGTGATTCAGACACTCGCGGTGTGCTCGCGCACCGCGATCCGAGCCAGCTTCGTCAGCATCATGCCGTTGCGGACCGCAACAACGTAGTCCACGGGGAGGCCGTGCATTCGGGTGCCGGGGCCCCGGAGGGGGTGCCATTCGAGGGTGAAGAGGGTGTGCTCGCCCCAGGGGATCAACTTCATGGCGATGCGAGCTGCACCGAAAGGTCCTGCCTTCGCTTCCAGCTGCAGGCGGTGGTGTGGTTCGGAGATGCGGACGACACAGGTGTCGTCAAGGGTGAGAGGACCGGTGCCGACGCGGACCTTCAGCCGGGCGCCAACGTCTGGCCAATGCGGGTCCACGGCGAGGACTTGCTGGGTTCCTGTCACCCACTCCCCGTAGCGGTGGCCATCGGACAGCAGGTGCCAGACTTCGGACGGCGAGCTGAGGATCAGACGGCGGTTCCGGGCCATGATCACGCTCCTGGAGGATGGGCAGCATGGAGGCACCTCCCTGCCATGGCGTCCCCAGGATGAGGACGCCCGGCGCAGCAGATGCACGGCAGCTGTGAAGCGCGGCGCGGGAACCCGGCCACTCCTCGGCTCGACGGGTGGACCTGGCGCACCGGGGGTTGCCTCTCCGGCCGTCCCACAGGCTTGGCTTCCAGCGTCATGCCGGGTGCACCATGTGGATAGTCCGAGAGATCCAGACGGGTGAGTGGACAGCCGGTGATGCAAGCTCGTCCCACCCGGGCCGGACCGAGGTGACCGACCGTCCGAGGTCCTTGCCCTGACGCACGACCCCACCCGGCATGGTGGGCAGCGCCTCACCCGCGTCCAGGACCGCAGGGTGCGTACCCCGTCGGGCCCGTCTTCCTGCATTCTGATTCGGACGCAGAGTCGGCAGCCGTATCGGCCGATGAATGCGCGGACCTTCCGCTCGGCGGCCAGGACGCCGTTCCGGCTGCCGGTGACGGCGGCGGGCTTCGAGCCGAAGCGGAGAGCGATGTGGAAGTCCCGCTGACCTCGTCGTGAGGAGCCCGACGTTGACCACCCCCGACGCCGTCTCGCCCGCTGTGGACCCGTTCGTCGTGTCGATGGCCGAGGCCGCCCAGACCACCGCGGCGGCTGTGTGGCTGGTCCACCGCTGCGGACGCCGAGGCACTGATCGTCCTGGCCGACGGGGAGTGGGGGCGTCGGTGCGCCGGCTGACCGCGTCGGACGCGCGGCCGCCGGCGGTGCTGGGCGACGTCAGGGTGGCGGAGCGGTTCAGGCCGGGGTCGGGCGGCCTGCGGGTGACGCTGTCCTGGCCGGCCAGTCTGCGGGGCGCCGCGGCGGAGGGCTCGGCGGCGGAGGTCCGCCACGGGGTGCCGTACGCCCGGCCGGGCGAGGACTGCGTGTGCCGCCGGTGCAAGGCCTATGGGTTCGAGCTGTATCACGAAGGCCGCCTGATCTATCGTCCCCGTCGTTGCCGACCCTGAGCGGGACGACCAGAACGAGCGACGGTTCCCCGGTGGTGAAGGGCTCGCCCTGGCCTTCCGGGGAACCTCCTGCCCGCTGCGCGCGGGTGAACTGGTTCCTCCAGAGCCGGTGCCCGGCTTCGTGTTCCCGCAGGGGTGAATCCGTTCGCACTTTCCTGGGCTGTTTCATGCCTGCCCGGCCCGGCAGCGCATCGCTGCCGGGCCGATGCGGGTGTTCCGCGCTTGCCGGGTCCCGGGGCCTCGGAGTGGTGGCGGCCGGGTCGGTCTGGTGGCGCGGTGGGCTCACCAGGTGTTCCACCAGTGGTCGTCCCTGGTGTCGAAGGGTGCGCAGCCGTAGAGCCCGACAGGGAGGTCGTTGGCCGGCGATCCCAGTCCGGCAACGTCAAGGCACATGAGCCGGTTGTTGTTCCAGGCCTTGTCGTTGATGATCATGAAGTTGGAGTCTCCGGACCGTCCGACCTTCGACCAGACCTGGTTGTCGGCGGTGGTGTACTGGCAGGGGTAGAAGCCGATCTTCGAGTTGCCCGGCGCCTCTGTGCCGGGAAGATCCAGGCACAAGCTTGGGTTCCTGCTGCTGCGGATCACGAACTTGGCCCCCGCTACCTGGACCAGGTCGAATTCCTGGTTGTCTCCGGGACCTGGCAGGCAGGTGTACTGCGTGAGCGCGCTGCCCTGTGTCGGAGGGTCTACACCGGGGATGTCCAGGCACTTCCCTGTCTTGGCGTTCCAGATGTGTTGGCGGTACACAACTTCGACCGGGGCTGACTGCGAAGGAGAAGCCGCGAGGAAGGCCAAGGCGGCTGCGGACAGGAGGGCTGTCAGTACACGAGGTCGTGTCATGGGCATGGAAGATAGGGGCTGGTGAAGACGCAAGCAGCGCCAAATCAGGACAGGTTGAGCGGCGACGTCGCGGTGTTCACGGGTGAGAACAGTGCGGCTTTGTATTCGAGGAGTTGCGCGTGCTGGGCCGGTTCCGGGGCGTGGGGTGCGTCGGCGGCTGCCAGCCCGTCCGGAACGATCAAACGCCTCCTGCCGGTGCCCTCGGTCGTGCCCTTGCGGACCTGTTCGCCGGGTGCCCACTGAGGTACGCATGGTGGTTTCAGGTGACGTCGTTCAGCGGAGAGGACAACGCGTGCGGACCTCGAAACACGGTTACAGCCGGCCGAACGGCGTGGAAGCGAGGAAGTCCGCCGGTAGGTCGGCGGCCTCACCGCTGAGCAGCGCCTGGATCCGGCACATTCAGCGCGCGGCCGCACCGTCGGCCCGAGTGGGTGCCGTCGAGCAAGAAGTCGACCATGCCCAGGTACAGCGCTCCGCTCTTGAGCTGGGCGTCACCTCCCCGGCCGAGCCGATGGAGCACGGCCTGCGGGCGGAGATGGAGCAGCGTTTCGAGGGAGCCGACTTCAGCGGGGTCCTCGTGCACAAGGGGCCGCAAGCGCGTGAATCCGCTGCCCTTCTGGACGCCAAGGCTTATGCCAGCGGCCCCCACATCGTCGCCGGCGGCGAGATGACCAAAAAGGAATGGGCACATGAGTTGACCCACTACCTGGATCAGCAGTCGGGTCCGGTTCCGGGCACGAACAACGGAGCAGGAGTGAGCATGTCCAGCCCCGGCGACTCGGGGGAGCGTCACGCCGAGCAGAGGGCCAACGAGGTCATGGGCGCACCGGCGAGCGTGCAGCGTGTGTCCGGCGCGCCTCACCGCGGAAATCCCGTACGCAAGAGCCCCTCCGGGCACCCGGGGGGAGGTGGTTGTGCCGGAGGAGATGGCTGCGCCGGCGACGGCCAGGCTGTCCAGCGGCTCCATGTCATCAAGGCGGGCTCTGCGGAGTACCCCACGAAGAAACCTGATTCCGAGGACTTCTTCGTCGGTCAGGACACGAACGAACAGGGAAGCTGGTTCGACGAGTACTCACCCGATACGCCGCCCAAGCCCCACCTGGTGTACCACGGGCAGGTGGATCTCGCCGTATCGGACGCGTGCGATCTCGCCGTGGAGCACGCGGGCCGGGGGCAGGAACCGAAGAACTTCTTCGCCACCGACGGGCAGTTCCGTGCCTCCGTCAAGCAGCTTCCCGGCGCGAACAAGGGCATGGGCATCTCCCTCTCCAAGACCGGCCGAACCCTGACCATCGACGGAGCCGGGAAAAAGGTCACACTTTACGAGATCGAGCCCAAATACCGCGAACGCAAGGGCGAAGAGAAAATCAAGGGTCTCGATGTGCGGGTGCCGCAGCGCTGCAACGAGATGATCTGGTTCGTCACCAGAAAGCCTGGTATTGCCAGCGGTGCCGACAAAATCTACTGGGGCGTCGTCGAGCAATTCCTTGTGCGCCTGGACCCGGAGGGCGGATGGAAGGGCAAGTACCAGGAGGCCATCAACTTCGGCGTGCGCGGTGGCGAGGGCCAGAAGAGCTATTTCGAGATCACGCACAGCATGAGCGGGCGCTTCCAGCAGCTGGTCACGCAGGACACAGAAAAGGCTGAAGCAGTACTCAGGGAACTGCAAGTCAACGAGCACGCCCCCACACCGCACGTGGGCGAGGGAATGACGGTCATGGCGCAGCCCGACGCCAGTCAGGCCGACCGCGCGAAGGACCACACCCCGTTCCATTTCGGGGGCGTCGTCGCCAGGAGCGGAAACGACTACATCACCATGGAAAACTACTACCGCGAACAGCCCGAGGATGGCATGGACACCACAAGCAATGGTGATCCACTGTGGTACTTCCGCATGTACGGCCAGGAGTCGGGCCGTACGTGGCACGAAGGCTGGACGGGCACGGGCGCGTTCCTGGGCGCGACGATCAGCATGAGGCTGCGTGGCTGATCACATGGATTCCGCGACCGGATCCCGGACAGCCGTGAACCCACCGGATCCACAGATCGTCGCCCGCCTCCGCCTTCTCCAGCGGACCGCCGGGAACGCAGCCGTCGTACGCATGCTGGAAGGACCGGCCGTGCCGGACGCGACAGCGGGAGACGAGCCGGAAGCGCGAGCCGCAGATGACATCCTTCCCCTCTCCGCGCATACCCCGTCTCAGGACGCCGCATCACGACCTGGATCATGCGCCACCTCGACAGTCTGACCAGCAGCCAGCGCGAACAACTCGACCGAATGCCTGATGCCTGCCCCGACCTGGCCACCGCCCGCGACCTCGTCCACGAGTTCAGTGCCATCGCCCGCGAACGCCGAGGTCACGACCTCACCGTCTGGATGACCCGCGCCCTCGGTCAAGGGCCCAACCGGTCCAGGGCTTTGCCGCCTTCCTCCAGAACGACTGGGACGCCGTCGTCAACGGCCTGACACTCCAATGGAGCTCCGGCACAGTCGAGGGGCAGGTCACACGCATCAAACTGATCAAACGCCGGTCCTGCGGCCGCGGTCCACGCACCTCGCCAAGATCACGCTGTGGCCGCACCGGTTCCCTCCGTCTGCCGTTGGAGTGTCAGTCCCGCCATCTGTCCCGAAACAACCAGGTCAACCGCTCCGTGAAGTGGTGCCGCCAGAGCCACCACGGAAGCCGTCGGTGGGCGATGAAGGACCACAGGTCGTCGTCGGCTTCGTTGCCGCGCGGGCAACCGCGCAGGAGATCGAGAGATCGTTGATCGACGGTCCGGTGCAGACGGGCGACGTGGGCCAGGGCGATGACACCTTGGCGGTGGACCTCCGGGTCCTTCGACTCCAGCGCCTTGACGACTCGGGGCAGAATCGCGTCCGCGTCCGCATGGTTGAGAGCGAGCGCGATCACAGCCACCCCGACGAGCGGCTCGCCCCGGCCGAACGCGGCGTCGACCTCCTCCGGCCGATCGGTCCAGCGCAGCGTGGAGCCGTCCTGCCGGTTCAGGAAGGGTGCCGAGTCGACAGGGCCGCTCTCATCAGGGTGCACGGCTCGACCCTATCGAGCGGCACCCGTAGGAGCCCGCCCACCACATCCGGGCTTCCCCTCCCACACCCAACCCACGACGCCTCGACATCCCCAGCACGAAGTGCGGCCGGCGTACTAGAGGGTGGCAATGTCGGCGTGGGCCGCTTCGACGGCTTCGGGGTGCACCTGGCGCTTCTCGTGCTCGGCGCGTGTCCGGTGGATGCCGGCCGGGCCGGGGTTCTGGCCCTTGCGCTTGCCGGCGGGGATGATCATCCTTCCTCGCCGGAAGGGCGGTCTCACGCCTCGGACGGCGTACCACTGCCCTGGCGCTGTCGCTGGCGGTGTTTGCGCATGGACACCTGAGAGCCGCAGCCGGTACTGCAGTACAGCCCTCCCCCGTTGCGGGTGCGGTCGAGGAAGCCGAAATGGCACGGGGGGTTCCGGCACGCCTTGATGCGCCCCCAGTCGCTGCTCTGCGCGAACGTCGTCACCGCAGCCAGTACGGTTCCGAACACACGCGGGACCCCCGCCTGCGGCGAGGCCAGCTCTACGCCGCCGGCCGTGACCACCGTCGCCAGCGGGTAGAGCGAACCCACGCGTCGCAGGTGCCGCTCGGCACGCAGCAGCGGCTCGCCCAGACTTTCCTCATCGCCCGAGTGCGCGAGCAGCACGGTCACCAGGGCGTCACGCAGCTCGCGCGCGACCGCGGCGTCAGCGTCGGTCACCACGGTTTCGCCACCGAACTCGTCGCGCTCCGCCAGCCACGCCGCGAACGAGTCCCCGTCCCCGAACAGCTCTCGGCGGCCCGATCCGTCCGCGCGGGTGTTCACGAACGCGAGAACGGTCTCCACCGTTGGCGTGACGGTGCGCGGGGTGGGTTCGGGGGATCCGGATGCCGCAGTGATCATCCTCCTACAGTACATCAGAGCGAGCGGCGCTAATCCGGCTAGTGGGCAACTGTCCAGTCGATCTAGGTTGACTCGTTGCGAGCTAACCGCTTACGGTCGCAACATGAACGAAGCGTCCAACCCCCAGACCCCCCTCCGCACATGGCTGATCACCGGCGCGACGTCCGGCATCGGCCGCGAACTGACGCTCCAGGCACTGGAGAACGGCGACACCGTCTCGGCCCTCGCCCGCGACACCTCCTCCCTGGACGAACTGGCGCAAGCGCACGGCGAGCGCCTGCTTCTCATCCAGGCGGACGTACGTGACGAGCGAGCCGTCCGGGACGCGGTGGAAGACACGCTCGCACGGTTCGGCCGTATCGACGTCGTGGCCAACAACGCGGGATACGGACTGTTCGGAGCAGTTGAGGAGGCCTCCGACACGCAGGTCCGTGCCGTGTTCGACACCAACGTCTTCGGAGTGCTCAACGTGCTCCGCGCCACGCTGCCGGTGCTCCGCGCCCAGCGGTCCGGGCACATCCTCCAGGGCTCGTCCGTCTACGGGCAGTCCGCCCATCCCGGCGTCGGTCTGCTGGCCGCCACCAAGTACGCGGTCGAGGGGCTGTCGGACGCGCTCGCGGCCGAGGCCGCACCGCTCGGCATCAAGGTCACGATCATCCAGCCCGGGATGACCGCGACCCCCTTCCTCGCCAACCTCGACGTCGCAGCCGCCCTGGACGACTACGACCAGACCGTCCGCGAGGTCCACAAGGGCATCGCGGAGCTGCCGCCGACCGCTTTCTCCACCGCTGCGCGGATCGCCACAGGCATCCGGACCGCGGTCGACAGCCCCAACCCTCCGCTGCGCCTGGCCCTCGGCGCTTCCAGCGCGACGGGCATGCGCCCCGCCCTGGAGGCACGGATCGCCGACCTGGACAGCTGGCAGCATGTGACCGACGCCGTCGACAGGTAGCGCGCCACGAACCCCGCCGGGAACGCGGCCATGGCGGAGGCGGCCCGGCCCTCCAACACCGCCCGGCCGTGACCAGTGGGTCTGGGCCGAAGCCACGGCAGAGGGCTTCGACCCAGACCCTGTACTCCCACTGCTCTGCGCTCTCGCCGGCGGGCGTCGGCCGCGGTTCGTCCGCCCGCCGGCCTGGGATGGTCACAGGGGGTGGAGGCCGATCCGGTTGCCCATGTCGAGCTCGAACCGGCCGTAGGGGGCTCGCTCTCTACGACCGCCTTCGCCGTGGCCTACCGACCGCTGCCCTGCTGCACTGAGCCGATGCTCCGCTTCCGGCAGGTGTTCGAGGGGGCGGCGACGCACCGGGGGAGCATCCGCCGTCGCCCACCCCCCGCTTCCCACCTCCCGCCTACGCCGCCGGCGCCGCGTGCTTCGGCCGGCGGCTGCGGCGGATCAGACCGACCCGGAGCAGGACCGCCAGGCTCGCCGCGATGAGCCCCCAGCTGTAGGGCATGGCCAGGAGTGTCCATTCGGCGGCCCACGGCAGGACGTGGCAGTTCTCGGAGCCGAACCCGAAGCGCAGGCACCGGGAGTGGTCATGGGCCAGGACCAGCGTCGGGTGCAGCACCGCACCGGCGACCGCGGCGGCGAGGATACCGTGCAGCGGGCTCAGCTCCCGGGCGGCCGCTCGCGTACGGCGTTCCGCGATCAGCGCCACCACGACCTGGGCGAGGCAGGCGCCCACGAGCCCGTAGACGTACGGATCCCGGGGCAGCAGGCCGGGCGCAAAGAGGGCGCTGTACACGTGAACCGACCACCACAGGGCCGCGGCGACGCCGGAGGTCCACAAGGCGGTCCGCAGCGCCGTCCCCGGCCCGTGCTCCGGGGCCCGTACGCCCGTCCGCCGGGCCGCCACCGCACCCAGCAGCGGGACCAGCGCCGTCATCAGCAGGAGCAGCGTCAGGACGAACGGCTGGACAGCCATGAGGTAGTAGACCCCGCCGACGACGAGCCGGACCGGGTCGCTCAGCCCGCCCAGGTACTTGCTCGACGCCAGGGTCACGGACCAGGGGGCCAGTTGCAACAGGAAGGCGAGCCAGGTGGTGAGCAGCACGACCGTGCACAGGACCGTGCCGTGGACGACCAGCCCGCGACGCCGGCCCGCAGCCACGACGGGCGCCCACGCCCTGGCGGCGCCGGCGATCCACCGCACCGCGAGATAACCCCCCGCGCCCAGCACGAACGAGGCGGTGCCCATCGTGAGCGGGGACGCCTCGAGGGCCGAGCCGATGGACGCCGCGTAGGACGGGGAGCCGACGGCGCCCAGGGCCAGGCCCATACCGAAGGATCTCCCGACGCGGTCCGTGTGCTCCCAGCGGCCGCCGGTGACGTGAGCGGCCAGTTCGGCCCGCCAGATCGCCAGGGTGAGCCCGGCGCCCAGTACGAAACCCAGGGGCAGCAGCGCGAACGGCTCGTACCTGCTGACGCCGGTGAGCTCGCGGATGAGACCCGTCACCGGTTCGTAGGCGTGGGTGGCCGCCACACCCAGGGCCAAGGCGCTGCCCGGCGAGAACGAGAAGAGCCGGCGGGGCGTGCGCGGCCCGCGCGTCGGCGTGCAGTTCACGGCTGCGCAGTACGGACTTGCGGGCCAACGGGATGACCACGCCGAGCAGCATCAACTGCAGGGCGGTGGCGAAGTACTGGACCGCGGGCCCGGAAACGGACGTGCTGACCAGCGGCGTCAGCGGCACGGCGAGGATCCCGGGTCCGAGCAGCATCGGCAGGTAGATCCGCCAGGCGGAGTCCGTGAGGAACGCGATGTCCACGTCCCGGTTGCGCAGGTGGGCCAACTCGTGCAGGACGACCGCACGGAACGCCGTACGGTCCGCGTCGTAAAGGTGGACCAGGCCGCGGCTGAGCATGATGTACCGCCTGCCGCGCCGACCGAACGCCAGACCGGTGACCCCTGGATCCAGCAGGTCCACCACGTACGTGACGTCCTCACGGACCCCTGCCCGGACACGCAACTCGCAGAGTTCGGCGGCGACGGCGGGGAGCCGGTCCGCCGGGAAGGGGCACAGGCCGCGCTGCTTGATGCGTACCGCGGGACGGACCCAGTACAGGATGAGCGACGCCGTCCAGAACAGAGCCAGGGGAACGAGCTCCAGCAGCGCGGACCGCAGCCCGGACGGGCCGCCGCAGTACGCCGACCAGGTATCCGAAGGCGGGGTGGGGCGGTCGGCCTCCATGTCGGCGAGGAGGCCGAAGAGGCACTCCCGGAAGGCCTGCGGGTCGACGCCGTCGCCGCCGGTGATCAACCAGCCGACGTAGGCGGTACCGACGGTCGTCGCGGCCGCCGACATGGCCAGGGCGAGCAGCCAGAAGCGCAGCGTCGTCCCCGAGGTCATCGCGAACGGGTCGGGGCGGGCCGCGGGGGCGGGATCAGGGACGGCCGGCGCCGTCATTCGGAGGACGCGGCGGGCGTCGAAGAGACCAGGCCGCCCACGATGGCGTCCGCGAGGAGCCCCGCCCGGTCGTCGGGCAGCCCCAGCGCCAGGGCGCGAGCGAGGGCGATCCCCCGGAGCCGGGCGAGGTGGTCGGCGGTGAGGGGCGGCAGGGCGGTGGACACGTCCGCGTCCGATGCCTCCGGAGCCGCGACCTCCCGGGTCTCGGCCTCGGCCTCGACGTGGGCCCCCTCAACGGCCGGCACCGCCTCCGCTTCGCCACCAGGCTGGGGCGTCGGTTCGCTGCCCCGGCGGCTGCTCCGGCGGCGAAACCAGCGGGCCAGCCGCGGCCGGGCCCGCGCGCCCACGAGGCCCGCCGCACTCACGGCGGCGTGCCGGACGACCTCCACCGCCACGGCCAGGGCCACACCGGTGAGGAGCTCACCGACGATCTCCACACCCATGCCCAACGGCTCGCGCCCCCGCCGCCGTTGGGTCACCGCACGCCGCGAGGCGAGAAAGGCCGTGCTGGTCTCCTCGAAGAGGATCAGCTCGTCCGGAGCGATCTCGGCGACCGCCTTCCGAGCAAGCCCGACCGCTAACGCGTCCCCGTTCATGCAACGAGGGTCACAGAGGCGCCTGATGGCGTCAACCACCGCCATGAGGCGCTGAGTTGCCGTTTCCCGTTGGGGGTGCCTCCAAGTCTTTCGTCAAGCCCGATCCGGTCATGCGGGGGGTGGTTCAGGTCGTGCAGGGCGGCGAACGCGGAGAGGAACATCGCGGATTTGAGCTGCCGGTTTCCGCCTCTGGGCGCGTGTTCGCCGTGGATGGAGGCCCCCGACTGGCTGGTGGCGGGGGCGAGGCCGGCGTAGGAGACGACTGTGGGCGGCGGTGGGGAAGCTGGCGCCGTCGCCGACGGTAACCAGCAGGACGGCGGCGGCCCTGACGCCGATGCCGGGCAGCCTGGGGAAGAGGGGGCCACCAGCAGTTCGTTGATCTGGGCTTCCAGGGCCCGGCGTTGTTCGTGGACAGGTGAGCAGGCCGCGTATCCGGTTGGAGGTGCGGGTGGCCTCGGCGGCGAGGTCCTGGTCGAAGCCCACCAGGACGGTGAGCTCGGCGGTGGTCTCGTCGGTCAGTTCCAGCGAGCGCAGTGGGCATGGTGCGGGCGGCGTCCGCGATCACGGCTGCGTCCTTGGCGTCGGTCTTGGCCCAATACCGGGAAGTTTAGGTTCGCCATCGTCGTGTTCGGTCGGTGGCTGTGGTGATGGTAAAGGTGATCTCCGCGTTGGGGATCGGGGTGTTC
>NZ_JBIVXV010000012.1:0-56171 GCF_044769385.1 Streptomyces sp. NPDC090445
CCGTTCCGACGGGCATCGGACAGCCGCTCCACGAGCAGCATGCCGACACCCTCACCCCACCCGGTGCCGTCCGCCGCAGCCGCGAACGCCTTGATCCGGCCATCCTCCGCCAGCCCCCGCTGACGGCTGAAGTCGATGAAGTTCTCGGGTGTCGACATGACGGTGACACCGCCGGCGAGGGCCATCTCGCACTCGCCGTTGCGCAGAGCCTGGATGGCCCAGTGCAGGGCGACCAGCGACGACGAGCACGCCGTGTCGACGGTGACCGCCGGGCCCTCCAGCCCGAAGACGTACGAGACGCGGCCGGACATGACGCTGCCGGCGTTGCCGGTGCCGATGTGGCCTTCCAGGCCGTCCTGCTCGCGGGTGATGAGGGAGAGGTAGTCCTGGCCGTTGGTGCCGACGAACACACCGGCGCGGCTTCCGCGCAGGCTGGTCGGGTCGATGCCGGCCCGCTCGAACGCCTCCCAGGAGGTCTCCAGCAGCAGACGCTGCTGCGGGTCCATGGCGAGGGCCTCGCGCGGCGAGATCCCGAAGAAGTCGGCGTCGAAGTCCCCTGCCCCGGTGACGAAGCCGCCCTCGCGGGTGTACGAGGTTCCGGGCCGGTCCGGGTCGGGGCTGTAGAGGCGGTCCAGGTCCCAGCCGCGGTCGGCGGGGAACGCGGCGACCGCGTCCGTGCCGTCGGTGAGCAGCTGCCACAGCTCCTCGGGGGTGCGGACGCCGCCGGGGAAGCGGCAGCTCATCGCGACGATGGCGATCGGGTCGCCGTCGACGGCCGCGGCGGCGGGCAGGAGGGTGCCGGAGACGGGGACGCTGCCGACGAGTTCCTCGCGGAGGTGGTCGGCCAGCGCGGCGGACGTCGGGTAGTCGTAGATGAGGGTGACGGGGAGCCGCAGTGCGGTGGCGGCGCCGAGGCGGTTGCGCAGCTCGACGGCCGTCAGCGAGTCGAACCCGAGCTCCTTGAAGGCGCGCTCGGCACCCACCGCGTCCGCGGTGCCGTGTCCGAGGACGGCGGCGACGTGCGTGCGGACGAGGTCCAGCAGTTCCCGCTCCTGCTCGGCGGGCGCGAGCGTGGCGAGCCGTCCGGAGAGGGTGGCCGGGCTGTCGGTGTGCGCGGCGGTCCGGCCGGTGCGGGCTTCGGTCTCCGCGCGGGTCGCGCGTGCCTCGCCGAGCTCGCTGAACAGTTCGGTGCGGCGTACGGCGGTGTGGCCGGCGAGGTACCGGTCCCATTCGATGTCGGCCACCGTCAGGGCGGCGTCGTCGGCCATGCCGACGGCCTGGCGGAGGGCGCGGATCGCCGACTGCGCCTTCATCGGGGGCACGCCGTCCCGGCGCATCCGGGCTTCGAGGGCCTCGTCGGCGGCCATGCCGCCCTCGGCCCACGGGCCCCACGCGATCGACGTCGCGGCCAGGCCCGCGGCCCGGCGCTGCTCGGCGAGCGCGTCCAGGTAGGCGTTGGCGGCGGCGTAGTTGGCCTGCCCGGCCGCACCGATGGTGCCGGTCATGGAGGAGAACAGCACGAACGCCGACAGTTCGACGCCGAGTTCGGCGGTCAGCTCGTGCAGGTTGGACGCCGACACCGCCTTCGCCCGCAGGACACCTTCGAAGCGCTCGGGGGTCAGGGTGTCGATCACGCCGTCGTCGAGGACGCCGGCGGTGTGCACGACAGCGGTGAGGTTCTCGGCCTCGGCCGCGAGGAGGGTCCGCAGGGCGTCACGGTCGGCGGCGTCGCACGCCACCACCGACACCTCCACACCCAGCTCCGACAGCTCGGCCACCAGCTCGGCGGCCCCCGGAGCGTCAGCGCCCCGGCGGCTGGTCAGCACCAGCCGCCCGGCACCCGCACCGGCCAGCCAACGCGCCACCCGGCCGCCCAGCGCGCCGGTACCGCCGGTCACCAGAGCCGTGCCGGACGGCGACCAGGACGGGGCACCCTCACCGCGGGCCGCCCGGACGAGCCGACGCCCGAAGACACCCGAGGACCGGACCGCGACCTGGTCCTCACCGGCCGAACCACCGGCCAGAACCCCGACCAGCCGGCCCGCGGCCCGCTCGTCGCACACCTCGGGCAGGTCCACCAGACCACCCCAACGCGCAGGCACCTCCAGCGCGGCCACCCGGCCCAGACCCCACACCTGGGCCTGCACCGCCGAGACGAGGCGGTCCGAACGACCGACGGACACCGCACCCCGGGTCAGGCACCACAGCGGCGCCTCCACCCCCGCGTCACCGAGCGCCTGCACGAGAACAGCAGTCGGAACCACACCCGCAGCCTCGTCCAGGGCGAGCAGGGAAACGACACCCGCAGCGGACCCCGCACCGGACAGCAGCCCGGCCAGCGCAGCACGGCCCGTACCCGCCGCGACCACGACCCGGCGGACCTCGGCGCCACGCCCGGCCAGTGCGCCCGCCAAGGAGTCGATCAGGGCATCTCCCTCGCAGGCCTCGGGGACGACGACGATCCACTCGCCGCCCGGCAGCCCGGACGACACGGCCGCCGTCAGCGGCTTCCACTGCACCCGGTAGCGCCAGCCGTCGGCCTGTGCCTGCTCCTGGTTCTGTCGGCGCCAGGCCGCCAGGGCGGGAACGAACGCGCCGAAGCTCGCCTCGTCGTCCACCTCCAGCTCCGGCAGGAGGGCGGCCAGATCGCCGCGCTCGACCGCGTCCCAGAACCGGTCGTCGACCGCGTCAGCGGCCCGGACAGGGGCCGTGCTGTCGCCCGACGGGGCCGTCTCCGGCCAGAACCGCTGCCGCTGGAAGGCGTACGTCGGCAGCGCCACCCGCCGGGCATGCGTACCGGCGAAGAGGGCTGTCCAGTCCACCTCCGCACCCCGTACGAAGGCCTGAGCCACAGCGGTGACCGCGGTCTCCGCCTCGGCCCGCGCCGCGCGGAGAGCGGGCGCGAAGGCGACGTCGGCCGTGCCCGTCAGGCAGTCCTGGGCCAGTGCGGACAGGGTCCCGTCCGGGCCGAGCTCGATGTACGCGGTCACACCGGCGGCTTCGAGCGTGCGGACGCCGTCCAGGAAGCGCACGGCCTCACGGACGTGCCGGACCCAGAACTCGGCCGAGCTCATCTCGTCGGTGACGACGGCACCCGTCAGGCACGACACGATCGGGATGGCGGGGGCCGCGAACGCCAGCCCCGCCACGACCTCGCGGAAGTCGTCCAGCATGCCGTCCATGTGCGGCGAGTGGAACGCGTGGCTGACCGTCAGCTGCTTGGTCTTCCGGCCCTGGGCCTGGACGGTCTCGGCGATGGCGGCGGCCGCGTCCTCGTCACCGGCGATGACGACCGACTGCGGGCCGTTGATCGCGGCGATGCTCACCCGGTCGCCCTCGCCGATCAGCGGCAGAACCTCATCCTCCGACGCCTGCACCGCGATCATCACGCCGCCGGCCGGGAGCGCCTGCATCAGCCGGCCACGAGCCGCCACCAGCGCACACGCGTCGTCCAGCGACAGCACACCCGCCACATGCGCGGCGGCGATCTCACCGATGGAGTGACCGGCCACGAAGTCCGGCCGCACACCCCACGACTCGACGAGCCGGAACAGCGCCACCTCGACCGCGAACAGGGCAGGCTGGGTGTACTCCGTCCGGTCCAGCACCGCCGCATCGGCACCGAACAGGACGTCCTTCAGCGGCCTGTCGAGGACGGCATCCAGGTGGGCGCAGACCGCGTCCAGCGCGTCCGCGAACGCGGGGTGGGTGTCGTAGAGCTCCTGGCCCATGCCGAGGCGCTGGCTGCCCTGCCCGGTGAACAGGAAGGCGGTGCGGCCGTCACCGGCCGAGCCCGTCACCGTCCGGGGCGCGGTCTCGCCTGCGGCGAGCCGGGCCAGGACGTCCTGCAGGTCTTCGCCGTTCCCGGCGGTCAGGACGGCGGCGGCGCGGTGGTCGAGGTGGGCGCGGCTCGCGGCGAGGGAGTGGGCCACGTCGACCGCGTCCGCGGTGGCGTCGAGGTGTGCGGCCAGGGCTGCCGCCTGCGCCTGGAGGGCTTCCTTGGTCTTGCCGGAGAGGAGGTACGGGAGGACACGGGCGGCGCCGGGGCGGTGCGCCGGGTGCGCGCCGGTGTCGATGGGCGGCTCGGTGTCCGGTGCCTGCTCGATGATCGTGTGGGCGTTGGTGCCGCTCAGGCCGAACGAGGAGACGCCGGCGCGGCGCGGGCGGCCGGTCTGCGGCCAGTCCACGGCTTCGGTCAGCAGTTCCACATCGCCGGCCGACCAGTCGACGTGCGGGGTCGGCGCGTCCACGTGCAGGGTCCGGGGCAGCAGCCCGTGCTGCATGGCGAGGACCATCTTGATCACACCGGCCACACCGGCCGCGGCCTGTGTGTGCCCGATGTTCGACTTCACCGAGCCCAGCAGCAGCGGACGGTCGGCCGCCCGCTCCTGGCCGTACGTGGCCAGCAGCGCCTGCGCCTCGATCGGGTCACCCAGCCGCGTACCCGTACCGTGCGCCTCCACCGCGTCCACGTCAGCGGCCGACAGACCCGCACTCGCCAGCGCCTGACGGATGACGCGCTGCTGCGAAGGACCGTTCGGGGCGGTCAGACCGTTGCTCGCACCGTCCTGGTTGATCGCCGAACCACGCACCACCGCCAACACCGGGTGCCCGTTCCGACGGGCATCGGACAGCCGCTCCACGAGCAGCATGCCGACACCCTCACCCCACCCGGTGCCGTCCGCCGCAGCCGCGAACGCCTTGATACGGCCATCCTCCGCCAGCCCCCGCTGACGGCTGAAGTCGATGAAGGCGTCGGGGGTGGACATCACGGTCACGCCGCCGGCGAGGGCCATGGTGCACTCGCCCTGGCGCAGCGCCTGAACGGCCAGGTGCAGGGCGACCAGCGACGACGAGCAGGCCGTGTCGACGGTGATCGCGGGGCCTTCGAGGCCGAAGACGTACGACAGGCGGCCGGAGACGACGCTCGCCGCGTTGCCGGTGGCGACGTGGCCTTCGAGGCCGTCGGCGTCGCCCGTGACGAGGGAGAGGTAGTCCTGGCCGTTGGTGCCGACGAACACGCCGGCCCGGCTGCCCTTCAGCGCGGCCGGGTCGATGCCGGCGCGCTCGAACGCCTCCCAGGAGGTCTCCAGCAGCAGACGCTGCTGCGGGTCCATGGCGAGGGCCTCGCGCGGCGAGATACCGAAGAAGTCGGCGTCGAAGTCCGCGACGTCGTAGAGGAATCCGCCCTCGCGGGTGTACGAGGTTCCGGGCCGGTCCGGGTCGGCGCTGTAGAGGCGGTCCAGGTCCCAGCCGCGGTCGGCGGGGAACGCGGCGACCGCGTCCGCGCCCTGGGCCAGCAGGCGCCAGAGTTCCTCGGGGGTACGCACCCCGCCGGGGAAGCGGCAGCTCATCGCGACGACGGCGATCGGGTCCTCGTCGGCCGCGACGGCGACCGGCAGGGCGGTGTCCGCGGACTCCTCGCTGCCGACCAGTTCCCCGCGCAGGTACTCGGCGAGGGCGGCCGAGGTCGGGTGGTCGTAGACGAGCGTGGTGGGGAGCCGCAGCGCGGTGGCGGCGCCGAGGCGGTTGCGCAGGTCGACGGCGGCCAGCGAGTCGAAGCCGAGGTCCTTGAAGGCACGGTCCGCGCCCACCGCGTCCGCGCCGTCGTGTCCGAGGACGGCGGCGACGTGCGTGCGGACGAGGCCGATCAGCTCCCGCTCCTGCTCGGCCCGGGGCAGCCCGGCCAGCTTCGCGAAGGCGGCGCCCGCGACATCGGCGCCCGTGACGACGGTCCCGTGGCCGGGGGCCGGGGTGTCGCCCGCCGGCGCTCCGGTGACGAACTCGGCGACCGACGGGTTGGGGCGGACGGCTGCCACGACGGAGGAGTAGCGGTCCCAGGCGATGTCCGCGACGGTGAGGGCGGCCTCGCCCGCTCCGACGGCCTGCGCGAGCGCCGCGATGGCCGCATCGGGGGCCATGGGCGGCACGCCTTCGCGCCGCATCCGGGCGTCCATCGCCTCGTCGGCGGCCATGCCGCTCTCCGCCCACGGACCCCATGCGAGAGAGGTCGCGGCCAGCCCGACGGCACGCCGCTGCTCGGCCAGGGCATCGAGGCAGGCGTTGGCGGCGGCGTAGTTGGCCTGCCCGGCCGCACCGATGGTGCCGGTCATGGAGGAGAACAGCACGAACGCGGAGAGCTCGATGCCGAGCTCGGCGGTCAGCTCGTGCAGGTGGAGCGCCGAAGCTGCCTTCGCCCGCAGGACGCTCTCGAAACGCTCGGGGGTCAGGGCGTCCAGGACGCCGTCGTCGAGGACGCCCGCGGTGTGCACGACGGCCGTCAGGTTCTCGGCCTCGGCCGCGAGGAGGGTCCGCAGGGCGTCACGGTCGGCGGCGTCGCACGCCACCACCGACACCTCCACACCCAGCTCCGACAGCTCGGCCACCAGCCCGTCCACGCCCGGAGCGTCAGCGCCCCGGCGGCTGGTCAGCACCAGCCGCCCGGCACCCGCACCGGCCAGCCAACGCGCCACCCGGCCGCCCAGAGCACCGGTACCGCCGGTCACGAGGACCGTGCCCGACGGCGACCACGGCTGGTCGCCCTTCCCGGCTGCGGCCCGGACCAGCCGACGCCCGAAGACACCCGAGGACCGGACCGCGACCTGGTCCTCGCCGGCCGCACCACCGGCCAGAACCCCGACCAGCCGGCCCGCGGCCCGCTCGTCGCACACCTCGGGCAGGTCCACCAGACCGCCCCAACGCGCAGGCACCTCCAGCGCGGCCACCCGGCCCAGACCCCACACCTGGGCCTGCACCGCCGAGACGAGGCGGTCCGAGCGGCCCACGCTCACCGCACCCCGGGTCAGGCACCACAGCGGCGCCTCCACCCCCGCGTCACCGAGCGCCTGCACGAGAACAGCAGTCGGAACGACACCGACGGCGTCGTCCAGCGCGAGGAGCGACACCACACCGGCCACGGCGCCGGCCTCCGACAGCAGCCCGGCCAGGAAGGCCCGCTCCGTGCCCGCCGCGACCACGACCCGGCGCACCTGGGCACCGCGCGCGGCCAGCGCACCCGCCACAGCCGCGTCGTCCACGTCCGCGCCGGGCGTCACGACGAGCCACGTCCCCGAAAGCCGGACACCGCCGGTGGTGACATCGGCCAGCGGCTTCCAGGACACGCGGTAGCGCCAGCCGTCCACCTCGGACTGGGTCCGGATGCGGCGGCGCCACGCCGAGAGGGCGGGGACGACCTCGCTCAGCGGCTGTTCGCCGTCCGCGTCCAGTTCGAGGGCGGCGGCGAGCGCGGCCACGTCCTGGTGTTCGACCGCGTCCCAGAAGGCGCTGTCGGCCGGAGCCGTCCCGTGGTCGGGGGCGGTGGCCGCAGCGGTGGCGGGGGTGCGCGCGTCCATCCAGTAGCGCTGCCGCTGGAACGGGTACGTCGGCAGCTCCACGCGCTCCGCGCCCGTACCGGCGTAGCAGGCGGCCCAGTCCACGTCCGTGCCGCGGACGAACATGCGGGCGACGGCGTCGAGGAGGGTGGTGGTCTCGGGGCGGCCGGCGCGCAGGGCGGCGGCGAAGGCGGGGGGCGGGGTCGCGGTCGCCGTGTCCTGCGGGTCGGCGGCGGTGGCGGTGGCGAGGCAGTCCTGTGCCATGGCCGTGAGGACGGGGTCGGGGCCGAGTTCCAGGAAGGAGTCGGCGCCGCGCGCGTGGAGGGTGCGTACGCCGTCGAGGAAGCGGACGGCATCGCGGACGTGCCGGACCCAGTGCTCGGGGTCGGTGAGTTCGGCTGCGGTGGCGGTGGTGCCGGTGAGGAGGGAGACGACGGGCAGGGTGGGGGTGCGGTAGTTCAGGACCTGGGCCAGTCGGCGGAAGTCCTCCAGCATCCCGTCCATGTGCGGCGAGTGGAAGGCGTGGCTGACGGTGAGCCGCTTGGTCTTGCGGCCCTGTGCCTCGAAGGCCGCGGCAATGGCGAGCACCGCGTCCTCGTCGCCGGCGACGACGACCGACTGCGGGCCGTTGACGGCGGCGATGCTCACCCGGTCGCCCCCGCCGGTGCCGGTGCCCTCGCCCTTGCCGGCGCCGATCAGCGGCAGGACCTCGTCCTCCGACGCCTGCACCGCGATCATGGCCCCGCCGGTGGGCAGGGCCTGCATCAGACGGCCGCGGGCGGCGACGAGCGCGCACGCGTCTTCGAGGGAGAGGACTCCGGCCACGTGGGCGGCGGCGATCTCGCCGACGGAGTGGCCGGCGACGAAGGCCGGGCGGAGGCCCCAGGACTCGACGAGCCGGTACAGGGCCACCTCGACGGCGAACAGCGCGGGCTGGGTGTAGGCGGTCCGGTGGAGGAGGGCGGCCTCGGGGGTGTCCTCGTCGGCGAAGAGGACGTCGAGCAGCGGGTGTTCGAGCTGCTCGTCGAGGTACCAGCAGGCGTCGTCGAGGGCGTCGGCGAACACGGGGTGGGCGTCGTACAGTTCGCGGCCCATGCCGAGGCGCTGGCTTCCCTGGCCGGTGAACAGGACGGCGGTGCGTCCCGCGCCGGGTTCGCCGTGGACGGCGGCGGGGGTGTCGGTGCCGTCGGCGAGGGCGTTCAGGGCCTGCCGGAGGGCGGTGCGGTCGTCGCCGAGGACGACGGCGCGGTGTTCGAAGCGGCGGCGGGTGGCGGCGAGGGAGTGGCCGATGTCGTGCGGGGTGGCGTCCGGGCGGGTGTCGAGCCAGTCGCCGAGGCGTCGGGCGGCGGCGCGGAGGGCTTCGGGGGTCTTGGCGGACAGGGCCCAGGGCAGCGGTGCGGTGGTGTGGCCGGGAGCCGCGGCGGGTGCCTGCCCGGTCGGCCGGTCCGTGGTGTCGTCGTCCGCGGGCTCCTCGGACGGCGGTTCCTCGATGATGGCGTGGGCGTTGGTGCCGCTCATGCCGAAGGAGGAGATGCCCGCCCGGCGCGGGGCGTCGGCCGTCGGCCAGTCGACGGCGTCGGTCAGGAGGGAGACGGCGCCGGCTTCCCAGTCGACGTGCGGGGTGGGTGCGTCGACGTGGAGGGTCTGCGGCAGGACTCCGTGCCGCATGGCCATGACCATTTTGATGACGCCGGCGACGCCGGCGGCGGCCTGGGTGTGTCCGATGTTGGACTTCAGGGAGCCCAGCCACAGCGGCCGCTCCGCCGGGCGGTCCTGGCCGTACGTGGCGAGCAGGGCCTGGGCCTCGATGGGGTCGCCGAGCCGGGTGCCCGTGCCGTGTGCCTCGACGGCGTCCACGTCGGCGGCCGACAGGCCCGCGTTGGCCAGGGCCTGGCGGATGACGCGCTGCTGGGCGGGGCCGCTGGGTGCGGTGAGGCCGTTGCTGGCGCCGTCCTGGTTGAGGGCGGTGCCGCGGACGAGGGCCAGGACGTGGTGGCCGTTGGCGCGGGCGTCGGAGAGGCGCTCGACGAGGAGCATGCCGACGCCTTCGCCCCAGGCGGTGCCGTCGGCGGCGGCGGCGAAGGGCTTGCAGCGGCCGTCGGCGGCGAGGCCGCGCTGGCGGCTGAAGGAGAGGAACGAGCCGGGGCTCGCCATGACGGCGGCGCCGCCGGCGAGTGCCAGGGAGCATTCGCCGTTGCGGAGGGCCTGGACGGCGAGGTGCAGGGCGGCGAGCGAGGAGGAGCAGGCGGTGTCGACGGTGACGGTGGGGCCTTCGAAGCCGAAGGTGTAGGCGATGCGGCCGGAGGCGACGCTCGCGGCGTTGCCGGTGACGAGGTAGCCCTCGAAGCCGTCGGCGGCGTCCTCGAGCCGGGGGCCGTACTCCTGGGTTTCGGCGCCGACGAATACGCCGACCTGGCCGCCGCGGAGTCCGGCGGGGTCGAGGCCGGCCCGGTCGAATGCCTCCCAGGATGTTTCCAGCAGGATGCGCTGCTGCGGGTCCATCGCCAGGGCCTCGCGGGGGGAAATCCCGAAGAATGCCGCGTCGAACTGGTCGGCGTCGTGGAGGAATCCGCCCTCGCGGGTGTAGGTGGTGCCGGACCGGTCGGGGTCGGGGTCGTACAGCGAGTCGAGGTTCCAGCCGCGCCCGGTGGGGAATTCCGATATGGCGTCGGTGCCGGCGGCGACGAGGTCCCAGAGTTCCTCGGGGGAATGCACGTCGCCGGGGAATCGGCAGCCCATTCCGACGATGGCGATCGGTTCGTCGCTGTTGAAGGCGCGGGTGACGGGTGCCTCGGCGGGGACGGTCCGGCCCAGGAGGAGGGCGTGGACGCGGTCGGCGAGGTGGGCGGGGGTGGGGTGGTCGAAGGCAAGGGTGACGGGAAGGCGCAGGCCGGTTCCGGCGACGAGCCGGGCGTGCAGGTCGACGGCGGCGAGCGAGTCGAAACCGAGGTCGAGGAACGAGCGGTCCGGGTCGAGGGCGGCGGGTGCGGCGTCCCGCAGGGTGGCGGTGACCAGGGAGGAGACCCATTCGAGCAGTGCCCTGCGCTGTTCGCCCTCGGTCAGGCCGGCCAGGCGCTCGCGCCACTGTGCCTGTGCCGCCTCCGGGCTGTCGGCGCTGTCGGTGCTGCCGGTTCCGTGCGGGGCGGCCTCGGTCCCGCCCTGGGCGGCCTCGGCTCCGGCGGCTCCGGCTCCGGCTCCGGCTCCGGGCGGAGTCCCGTCGGCCTCGGAGGAGCCGCCGATCTCGGGTGCGAAATCCTGGGACTCGTTCGACATCGCGCGCTCCACCACTCCGTACAGAGAACTCCAATACTGGGGAGACCCTGACACGGGAGAGGGGCGGCAGAAACCCCTAACAATCCCCCTACGGACCCCTAGCCGGAGAACGGCGCAATACGCCTTGACTCTGCGGGCGAGACTGACCCATGATGCCGCCTCAGCAGGGCGATGGCAAGAATTCGGAAGGTTCTCGCCACCGGAATGACCGGAGATCGACCCGGCCTTCCGTCGCATCCGCCGCCGGGGGAATTCCCGGCTCCGTCCGTTCACCCCAACCGAGAGGAATTCGTTCTCATGCGCGTTCTGTTCGTCACTTATCCAGCCGTCGGGCATCTGTTCCCGACGATTCCGCTGGCCTGGGCGTTGCGTTCCGCCGGTCACGACGTGCTGGTCGCCAGCTCGGGTGACGCGTTGGAGGCGGCGAACGCCGGTCTTCACGTGGCCGACGTGTCCCCCGGTTTCCACCTGGAGGAGTTCCTCCAGACGGAGTGCGGGGAGCTGATAGCCCGGCTGCGGCAGCCGGGTGAGATCGACCCGATGGACGGGCTGAGAATGTTCGCCCGGCTCAACGACGCCCTCGCCGACGGCATCGTGCGGACCGCGGACGCGTTCCGGCCCGACCTGATCGTGTACGAGCAGATCTTCGTGGCCGGTCTGATCGCGGCGGCCCGTCTCGGGGTGCCGGCGGTGCAGCACAACTTCGGTTGTGTGCGGGCTACTCCGCTGCGCCAGCTGACCGTGGCGTTGATGTCGGACACGATGGCGGCACGGGGTGGCGGGGGTCCCGGACCGGGTGCCGACGATCGACATCGCGCCGCCCACCATGGTGGAGCCGGAGGTGGACGGCTGGCTGATGCGGCCGGTCCCGTACAACAGCGGTGCGGTGCTTCCCGATTGGCTGTTGGAAGAGCGGTCCGGCCGGCCGCGGATCGGTGTGACGCTGGGTACGGCGACGGTGCACGTGAACGGTCTGGGCCCGGTCCAGCGGCTGGTGGCCGCCGCCCCGCAGGTGGACGCGGAGTTCGTGCTCGCACTGGGCGAGGTGGAGACGGACGGGCTCGGCGAACTGCCGGAGAACGTGCGGGTCGTGGGCTGGGTGCCGCTGGCGAAGCTGCTGGAGACCTGTGACGCGGCCGTGCACCACGGCGGTGCCGGGACGATGCTGGCCGCGCTCAACGCCGGCGTTCCGCAGCTGGTGCTGCCCGACGGGGCGGACCGCGGGATCAACGCCCAGTGCGTGCAGGACCGGGGCCTGGGCCTGAGCCGTTCGGCGGAGGACCTGGACGCGGAGCTGCTGACGCGCCTGATCACGGACGAGAAGATGGCCGTGGTGGCGCGGGAGGTGCGGGCCGAGATCGAGGCGATGCCGACCCCGGTGTCGCTCGTGGCGCGGCTGGAGGAGCTGGCCGGCCGCTGAGCGGGGGGCTGCCGGAGCTGAAACGGCGCGGGCCGGCGGGGATCTTCCCCCGCCGGCCCGTGCCGTGCCTGCCGCCGCGGGCGGCTGCTACATGCGGATCTCGGGCCGGTAGGCGTCGAGCCAGATCGCGGTGTCCAGGGCCCGTTCCAGGCCGTTGCGGGCGGCCGCGGTGAGGGTTTCGGGCGCGGCCTTCGCGGACTCGGCGAGCCAGTCCCGGCTGACGATCTGGAAGACGGGGCCGTCCTCGCCGACGAGCTGCTTGGCGTGCTGCTGGAGGGCTTCGGCGTAACGCCAGTCCTGGACGACCGGGTAGGGGCTCTTGACCCGCTCGATCACGGACTGCGGCAGCAGGCTCGCGGTCGCGCCGCGCAGCAGGCTCTTCTCCCGGCCGTCGTACGTCTTCATCGACCAGGGCGTGTTGTAGACGTACTCGACGAGGCGGTGGTCGCAGAAGGGCACGCGGACCTCCAGGCCCACGGCCATGCTCATGCGGTCCTTACGGTCCAGCATCATCCGCAGGAAGCGGGTGAGGTGCAGGTACGAGGACACGCGCATGCGGTGCTCGTGGGGGCTCTCGGAGTCGATGCGGCCGACCTCGGCGACGGCGGTCGCGTAGTGGTCGGCGAGGGCCTCCAGCGGGTTGAGGGCGATCAGCGTGTCGAGGTTGTACATCTCGGCGGGCTGGGTGTTGGGGGTGGCGCCGATCATGCCGGCGGTGATCCAGGGGAAGGTGTCCCCTTCCTGGACGGTGGGGTTGTGCAGCCATCCGTAGCCGCCGAAGACCTCGTCGGCGGCCTCGCCGGACAGGGCGACGGTGGACCGCTCGCGGATGGCCCGGAAGAGCAGGTACAGGGAGACGTCCATGTCGCCGAGGCCGGCGGGGCTGTCCCGGGCGATGACGACCCGGCGGCGTACCTCGGGGTCGGCGAGGGAGGTCGGGTCGAGCACGATGTCGGTGTGTGCGGAGCCGGCGTGGCGGGCCATGGCGGTGGCGAAGTCGGCGTCGCGGCTGCCGTGCACGCCGGTCGGTACGAAGGTGTCGGACTCACCGGTGAAGTCGACGGCGAAGGTGTGCAGGGGCAGCCCCTCCGCGGCCCGGTGTGCGGCGGCGAGGCCGGTGATGGCGCTGGAGTCGAGGCCGCCGGACAGCAGGACGCAGGTGGGCACGTCGGCGACGAGCTGCCGGGCGACGGTGTCGTCGAGGAGCTCGCGGATCCGCTCGACCGTGGTGTCGAGGTCGTCGGTGTGCTCGCGGCTCTCCAGCCGCCAGTAGGTGTGGCTGCGGACGCCCTCGCGGTCGACGGTGACGACGGTGCCGGGCACCACCTCGACGACGTCCTCCCAGATGGTCTCGCCGGGCGGCCGGTTGAAGGCGATGAACTCGCGCAGGCCGCGGGCGCTCACCACGGGCTTGGCCAGCGGGTTGGCGAAGATCGCCTTGGGTTCGGAGGCGAACAGCACGCCGTCCGCGGTGCGGTGGTAGAAGAGCGGCTTGACGCCCATCCGGTCGCGGACCATGACCAGCTTCTGCGTGCGGCCGTCCCAGACGGCGAAGGCGTACATGCCGTTGAGGCGGGACGCCATCGCCTCGCCCCACTCCAGGTAGGCGTGGAGGACGACCTCGGTGTCGCTGGAGGTGCGGAAGCGGTGGCCGCGGCCGCGCAGCTCCTCGCGGAGCTCCCGGAAGTTGTAGACCTCGCCGCTGTAGGTGAGGGCGACGCGGCCGGCCGGGGTGGCGGCCTCCATCGGCTGGACGCCGCCCTCCAGGTCGATGATGGCGAGCCGGCGGTGGCCGAGGGCGGCGGGGCCGTCGATCCAGCTGCCTCCGGCGTCGGGCCCCCGTTCCGTCAGCGTCCGGACCATGTCGTCCAGGGTGGTGGTCTCCTGGGCCAGATCCCGTTCGTAGGCGATCCAGCCGGCGATGCCGCACATGCGATGCTCCTCGGTCTTCGCGGCGCTTCCCGATGACTCGATGCATGCGGCTCCCTCGCCCCGTCCGTGGGGCCGCGGTGTTCGGACACCTGCGGGGCCTCGACGCCCGACGGGCGCGCCTGTCCTCCCCGATCGTAGGTTCCGGCGGTGTCCGCCCACATCCCCTACCTGCCCCTCAAGGCCGCAGGTGGGGGCGCGCGGGGCAGTGGGCGACGGCGGACGCGGAAGGGCGCGGCGGACGCACGGAGGGCGCGGACCGGAGGGGCGAGGCGGAGGGGCGGTGAAGGGGGACCGCCCCTCCGCCTCGTGAGGGTGCGCCGGTCGGTCTGTGGGGGGGTACGTGCATCCGGCCGCGGCTCAGGCGATGCCGGGCAGGCTCAGGTCCCAGAGCCGGGCGGGCAGGTCCCGGCGCCGTTTGACCTGGAGCTTGCGGTAGATCCGGGTCAGGTGCTGCTCGACGGTGGAGACGGTGACGTACAGCTTGCCGGCGATCTCGCGGTTGGTGTGGCCGCGCGCCGCGAGGAGCGCGACCCGTGCCTCCGCCTCGGACAGCACCTCGGTCTCGCGGAGCGGATCCGCCGCCTCCCGGCCCGCGGTGACGGGCTCGCCGTCGCCCTGCCCGGGTGTGAACTCCTGGCACAGCGGCTGTGCCCCGCAGGACTTCGCGACGTGCCAGGCCTTGCGGACGAGCATCCGGGCCCGGTTGAAGTCCCCGGCCGTGCGGTAGCCGCTGCCCAGCTCGCCCAGGGCGCGGGCCAGCTGGATGCGGTCCTCGCCCTGTTCCAGGGTTTCGACGGCCTCGGTGAGCCTCTTGAGGCGGTACGTGAGGTCGCCGCTGGTGCGGGCGAGGGCGAACAGCAGGGCTCCGCGGGTCCGGGTGCCGGCGGCGCCCGCCTCGCGCTGCTTCTGCTGCTCGGCGAACTCCCGGGCGCGCGGCACGTTGCCGAGGGCCAGCCAGGCCTCGGCGGCGTCCAGCCGCCAGGGGACGAGTTCCACGGCGTCCATGCCCCAGCTCTGCATGAGTTCGCCGCAGGTGAGGAAGTCGCGCAGGGCGGCGTGGTAGCGGCCGGTCGCGAGGTGGCAGCGGCCCCGGGCGCGGAGGTAGTGCAGCCCGATCTGGGTCTCCAGCATGGTCTCGGGCACCGGCTGTTCGAGCAGGTTCATGGCCTCCTCGATGTTGCCCATCTGGGTCTCGGCCTCGATGAGGACGGCCAGCGGCAGGGCGATGCCCACGCCCCAGCACTGCACGGATATCAGGGACATGGCCTGGCGGGCCTGGGCTGCCGCGCCCGGCAGGTCGCCCTGCCGGAGGACGGCCTCGGCCCGGACCGCGCCGAGGACCGCCTGCCAGGTCGGGGCGTTGCGGGCGGAGCACTCGCCGAGGAGGCGGTCGGTCCAGGTGAGGGCGAGGTCGAGGCGGCCGGCGTAGACGAGGGCCAGCACGGCGAGGACAAGGGGGATGAGGGTGCGGTCGCTGAGGTGGTAGCGCTGGAGGACGCGGGTGGCCTCGGCGACGGCCGCTTCGCCCTGGCCGCCGCGCAGGGCGGTCCGCAGGGCCTCGACGGCCGGGAGGTGGGCGTCGTCGGGCATGTCGTACGGGGCGGGGGTGCGGGCGGCCGGGGGGCGCGGGGCTCCGGGCCGGGTGGCGCCCTGGAGGCCGGTGGTGGGGAACGCGTCGAGGACCGGGGGGCTGACCACGGAGAGCCAGCTCCGGGCGGCGGCGAGGGTCTCGGGATCGTACGCGAAGGCCTGTCCGGCGTCCCGTGCCTCCTCGGCGGCGGCCTGGAGGCGGCGTACCTCCTCGCCGGCCTGCCGGGCCTCCCCCATCCAGCCCAGGCAGCTCACGGCGTGGAGGAGGTCGCGGTCGGTGAGGCGGCCCGCGCAGAACTCGCGGGACAGCTGCCGCAGATGGCCTTCGGCGGCGACGGGGCTGCTGCGCCAGACGATGCTCACGAGGCGGGACTTCAGGGCGGTGCGCCGGGGGCCGTCGGGGCAGGAGTCGACGGCGAGTTCCCCGCAGCGCAGGGCGAGTTCGGGGTCGTCCTCGACGAGGGCGTACTCGGCGGCCTCCTGCAGGACGGGGATGGCCCAGTCGTCCGCCGGTGTGCGGGTGGCGAGGAGGTGGCGGGCGACGTCGAGGGCGGGGGCGCCGTCCTGGTGCAGCAGCCGTGCGGCGCGCCGGTGGAGGGCGGAGAGTTCCCCGGGCGGGGTCGCCGCGAGGACGGCTGCGCGGGTCGCGGCCGTGCGGAAGGCGCCGCCGCCGAGGATCCCGCAGCGGTCCAGGTCCTGTACGGCCAGTTCGACGGCCTTGATGTGGACGTCGGTGATGCGGCTGAGCAGGGCGGGCGGGTGGGCGCCGCCGAGGACGGCGATACCGCGGGCGACGGCCGGGATCTCGGCGTCGCCGCGGTGGAGGCAGTCCAGCACGGCGCGCTCGAAGTTCTCGGCGGGGGCGAGCGGCTGGAAGGGTTCGCTGTCGCCGAGGGCCGTCAGGCCGTCCTCCAACAGGGCGTTGACGAGGATCGGGTTGCCGCCGGTCGTCTCGTGGCAGTCGGCGGACAGCCGCTGGGCGGCGGCGGTGGCGAAGTGGCCGGCGAGGATGCGGGTGGTGCCGGCGGTGCTGAGCAGGGGCAGCCGGATGCTGGTGCAGTTGGGCTGGCGCCGCAGTTCGGCGTGGAAGGCGAGCTGGGCGGGGAGCAGGCGTACGGCCTCGGTGAGGACGATCAGGACGCCGGCCTGCCTGACCCGCCGTGCCAGGCACAGCAGGAAGGCGCGGGAGAGTTCGTCGCCGTGGTGGACGTCGTCGACGGCGATGACGACGGTGCGGTCCCGGGCGATCCGCAGGAGGAGGGCGCAGACGTGCGGCAGGACGCGCATGCCGGCCTCGACGCCGCCGGTGGTGTCGGCGGCGTCGCCGGTCGGGGCGGCCACGGCGTCGAGCAGGGCGGTGGCCTCGGCGTGGACGGCGGGGTCCAGCGGTGCGGCGCTGTCGAGGATGCGGCGCAGGATGCCGAAGGGGACGTGCCGCTCCGGCCGGGAGCCGGCGGCTTCCAGGACCAGCGTGCCTTCGGCGATGGCCTGTTCGGTGAAATCCTCCAGCAGGGCCGTCTTTCCGGCGGCGATGGGCCCGCTGATCACCGCGACGCGTCCGCGGCCCCGCCGGGCGCTGCCGAGCAGGTCGTTCAGCGTCTCCCACTGCTTGTCGCGCTCGACGAGCCTTGCCACCTGCACGTCCCTTTCCCCCGGACTGTGTGTACCTGTCCTGCACTGCACTGCGTCGCGCCTCCTCGTGGCCCGCCGGGTCGGCGGGGCGGGTACGGGGCGGGTGCGGCCGTGGCTCGTGTCTTCCGGTGCGGAGGACCGTCCGGCCCGGCTGTGGACCCGCCTCGTCCGTGCGCCCGGGGCGGCCGTCGGTCATGCGGCCGGGCCCCGGGTTGCGGCTCATCCCTTCCGGGTGGCCGCCGCGAGTTCCGCTGAAATGATCTTCAGGATCTGCGCCTGTTGCTGGGCGAGGTAGAAGTGGCCTCCGGGGAAACGGTGGATGTCGAATCCGCCGAGGGTGTGGCCTTCCCAGGCGTCCGCTTCCTCGCGGCTGGTCCGGGGGTCGGACTCGCCGGTCAGTACGGTAATCGGGGCCTTCACCGTGTCGCCGGCGGCGGCGCGGTAGTTCTCGATGGCGGTGTAGTCGCTCCGAATGGCGGGGAGCACCATGCGGAGGATCTCCTCGTTGCCGAGAATCGCGGCGTCGGTTCCGCTGAGTTCCCGCATTTCGGCCACGATGCCGTCGTCATCGCGCAGGTGAACGGTTTCGTGGCGGAAACTCGACGGCGAGCGGCGGCCCGAGGCGAAGATGCGCACGGGGGTGATGCCGTGGTCGCGCTCCAGGCGGCGGGTGACCTCGAAGGCGAGGATCGCGCCCATGCTGTGGCCGAACAGTGCCGTCGGCCGGTCCAGCCAGGGCAGAAGGGCGCTGGTCAGGGCGTCGGCGTAGGCGCCGATGTCGGTGAACCCGGGCTCGTGCCGGCGGTCCTGCCGTCCGGGGTACTGCACGGACAGGACGTCCGCCGCAGGGGAGAGCGCCTGGGAGACGGGGAAGTAGAAAGAGGCAGATCCGCCGGCGTGCGGCAGGCAGATCAGGCGGATCGGACTGTGGTCCGCGGCGTGATAGCGGCGGATCCAGCCGTCGGCATTCTGCATGTCGGTCAAGGGGATGAAACTCCGTTTTTCCGGTCCGGACGCAGCACGCACGTTCGATCACGCGATCCGTGCATTTTCGCTGCTTCCGCACACGCGTTCCGTTGATCCATGTCTAGCAGAGCGGCAATGCCGCCAGTACCCCTAGATCGGACCCCTACGGCGGCCGGAAATGCACCTTCCCCGCCTGGCGTACGGAGTATTTTCCGGCCGGATGTCCGAGGTCATACGGGCAGCCCCGCGCCACAGGAGCGAGTTTCGGCCACCTGTCCGGTATTAGCGCTTCCCTTTGCGCGGGGGAGCCGGTGCCGCCGGCGCGGGCGGCGCCGCGGGGAACGGCGGGAGGGCCGGCTCGAACAGCCAGGCCGCGAGCAGTTCGTCCACCGGGCGGGCCGCATGCCGGGCGACATGGCCGGTGAACGCGGCGGTGGTGACCACGCCGTGGCGGTGCACGGCCGCCCAGTCGCGCAGCATGGGGAAGAACGCGGCGTCGCCCAGGGCGCAGCGGACCGCGTGGACGGCGAGCCCGCCGCGCTCGTACAGCCGGTCGTCGAACATCAGCTTCCGGCCCGGGTCGGCCAGCCGCAGGTCCTGCGGCTTCGAGGTGAGCAGCCGGTGTGCCGCGGCCGCCAGCGCGTGGGCGGTGCGGCCGCCGGAGTGCTCGGACCAGAGCCATTCGGCGTACTTCGCGAGGCCCTCGTTGAGCCAGATGTGCCGCCAGTCGGCGATGGTCACGCTGTTGCCGAACCACTGGTGCGCGAGCTCGTGGGCGACGAGGCGCTCCGAACCCCGTACGCCGTCCACGTGGTTGGTGCCGAACAGGGAGAGGCCCTGGGCCTCCACGGGGACGTCCAGTTCCTCGTCGGCGATGACGACCGTGTACTCACCGAAGGGGTACGGGCCGAACAGGTCCTCGAACAGCCGCATCATCGCGGGCTGCCGGGCGAAGTCCCGGGAGAACCGCGACAACAGGTGCGGCGGCACGTGCGCGGTCTGCGGGACACCGCCGAGGCCGAGGTCGCCGAGCAGCACCATCTGGTACGTGCCGATGGCCAGGCCGACCAGGTAGCTGGAGGTCGGCGCGGGCTGCTCGTACACCCAGGTGGTGGTGCTGGCCCGGGTGGTGCGGGTGAGGAGCCGGCCGCCGGCCACCACCGTGTACGCGGACGGCGTGTTGACCGAGATCTGGTACGCGGCCTTGTCGGCGGGCCGGTCGTTGCACGGGTACCAGGAGGGCGCGCCGACCGGCTGGCTGGCCACCAGCGCGCCGTCGGTCAGCTCCTCCCAGCCGATGCCGCCCCAGGGGCTGCGCACCGGCCTGGGGTTGCCCGACCAGTGCACCTCCACGGTGAACGCGGACCCGGCGTGCAGCGGCTTGGCCGGGCGGATCCGCAGCCTGCCGCCGCGGTGGGTGTAGTGCGGGACCCGGCCGTCGACGAGCACCCGGCCGAGCCGGAAATCGGCCAGGTTGAGGTGGAACTCGGTGAGCGGCGCCCGCCCGGCGATCGCGCTGAGCCGGGCCGTTCCGGCGAGCCGGTTGGGGCCGGGACGGTACTCCACGGCGAGTTCGTACCGGTGCACGCGGTAGCGGGGATCGCCGTTGTCCGGGAAGTAGGGGTCGGATCCCGCTGTCTGCTGGCCGTTCACTGACGCTTCCGCTCCCTGCCGCCCGGTGCCCGCGGCGGCCGGTCACGACCGCCACGCCTCGATCGGATTGCCCAGCCAGCGGGAGTCGGCGGGGACGGACTCCCCGGCCATCACGAGGGAGGCCGGGCCGAGCGTGCTGCGCGCCCCCAGCGTGCTCCCCGGCAGGACGATTCCGCCCGGGCCCAAGGTGGCGCCCTCACGGAGGATCACAGTATCCGTCCGCAGGATCCGGTCGTGGAAGAGGTGTGTCTGCAGGACGCAGCCGCGGTTCACGCTGACGGCGTCACCCAGCACGACCAGGTCCGTCTCGGGAAGCCAGTAGCTCTCGCACCACACGCCCCGCCCGATGCGGGCCCCGAGGCAGCGCAGCCACAGCACCAGCAGCGGCGTGCCGGACAGCGATCCGGCCAGCCACGGCACGGCCAGGACCTCGACGAAGGTGTCCGCCAGCTCGCCCCGCCACACGAAGCCGCTCCACAGCGGGTGCTCCCCCGGCCGGTGGCGGCCCACCAGCAGCCACTTCGCGGCGACGGCGACGGCGCACGCGGCCCCGCCCGCGGCGAGCAGGACCGCCCCGGAGAGCAGCGCCGCGCCCCCGGTGCCCGGGCCGCCCGCCGTGGCCGCGGCGCTGAGCGCGGCCACGGCGAGGACGGCGAGCGCCGCCGAGCAGAAGACCGGGACGAGCCGGCACAGCTCCACCGCGCCGCGGGCCCACAGCAGCCGCGCGGGCGGCTCGTACGTCCGGGCCAGGTCGGCGTCCGCGGCGGACCGCGGCAGCCGGACGGGCGGCAGGCCCAGGTACGAGCTGCCCTTCTTGGCCTTCTTCGGGGTGGCGGACAGGACGCCGACCAGCCCGTCGTCCGGCACGGTGCGGCCCGGGGCGGTCATCCCCGAGTTGCCGAGGAAGGCCCGGCGGCCGATCTCGGAGCGGCCGATCCGCACCCATCCGCCGCCCAGCTCGCAGGGCGCGGTCAGGGTGTCGTCGGCGAGGAACGCGCCGTCGCCCACGGTGGTGAGGCTGGGCAGCGCGAGCACGGTGGACACCTCCGCCCCGCGGCCGACCTTCATGCCGAGGAGCCGCAGCCACACCGGTGTGATCAGCCCGGCGTACAGCGGGAAGAGCGTCCCCCGGGAGAGGTCCATCAGCTGGGTGACGGTCCACGCCTGCCAGGCGACCCGGCTGTGCGTCGGATGGCTTCCGGCGTGCAGCCCGATGCTGAGCAGGCGTACGGAGACCAGCACGAGGAGGACGTACGCGCACCCGAAGGCGAGAGCACCCGGCACCACCGCGAGCAGTGCTCCGCGCAGCGCCTCGCCGAGTCCGGCGCCGGCGGGCACGAACCGGCCGGCCACGAGCAGGGCGGGCACGGCGGCGGCCACCGGCAGGAGCGTCAGGCCGAATCCGGTCGCCCCGTACATGGCACGCCAGTGCACCGACCGGGGCGGGCGCTCCCGGGGCCAGTTGTGTTTGGCCCGGCCGATCTTGACCGCGGGCGCCCCGGCCCAGCGCTGGCCGGTGGGGATCTGCCCGGCCACCGCGGAGCCGGGGGCCACCTCGGCCCGCTTGCCGACCCGCGCCCCGGGGAAGAGCACGCTGCGGGTGCCGACGACCGCGCCCGCGCCGACCTTGACCGGGCCGATGACCAGCCGGTCCCCGTCCAGCCAGTGCCCGCAGAGGTCGACCTCGGACTCGACGGCGCAGCCGCGGCCCAGTTTGAGCAGGCCCGTGACCGGGGGCAGGGAGTGCAGGTCGACGTCGCGGCCGACCTTGGCGCCGAGGGCCCGGGCGTAGCGTTCCAGCCAGGATCCGGTGAGCGAGGTGGCGCCGGCGTACTCGGCGAGCCGCTCGGCCGTCCACAGCCTCAGGTGCACGCTGCCGCCGCGCGGGTGGCGCCCGGGCTGCACCCCGCGCAGCAGCAGCCGCGCGCCGCCCGCGGCGATCGCCAGCCGGCCCGGAGGGCTGAAGAGCAGGGCCGCGCCGGCAGCGACGAGCCACCACGAGGCGGTCGGCGCCCACGGGTAGGGCCCGATCCCGTGCAGGACGTTGCCCAGGGCGAGCAGCGCCACCGTCCAGCGCAGGCCGGCCAGGGTGGCCAGCGGGAGCAGCAGGAGGCACTGCGCCGCCTGGGTGCGGGCCGGGACGGGGGCGACGGGCCGGGCCGCGGCGTCGTCCTGCGCGGACTTCTCCAGGCGCCGGGCGAGTTTGCGCAGGGTGGGCTGCTGGTAGATGTCGAGGACGGCCGCGCCCGGGTAGCGGGTGCGCAGGCGGGTGGTGAGCCGGGCGGCCGCGAGGCTGCCCCCGCCGATCGCGAAGAAGTCGTCGTCCGCGCCGGTCACGGGCACGCCGAGGGTCTCGTGCCACTGTTCGGCGAGCCAGGCCTCGGTGCCGTACAGCTGCTCGGCGGGGCCGGTTGCGGATTCCTGCCCGGGCAGGGGCCAGGGCAGCGCGTCCCGGTCCACCTTGCCGGAGGTGCGGGTGGGCAGTTCGCCGACGGGTGCCAGCAGCGGTACGAGGGCCGCGGGCAGCGCGGCCCTCAGCCGTTCGACGGCCGCCGCCCGGTCCCAGCCGTCCTGCGTGACGAGGTAGCCGACCAGCAGCTGCGTGCCGCCGCGCGCGGTGCGGACGGCGGCAGCCGCGGCGGACACGCCGGGCAGGGCCTGCAGGGCCGCGTCCACCTCGCCCAGCTCGATGCGGCGGCCGCCGAGCTTGACCTGGTCGTCGGCGCGGCCGAGGAAGACCAGGCCCTCCGGTTCCGCGCGGACGAGGTCGCCGCTGCGGTAGGCGCGCTCCCAGCCGAGGGCGTCCAGCGGGGCGTACTTCTCCCGGTCCTTGTCCGGGTCGAGGTAGCGGGCCAGGCCCACCCCGCCGATCACGAGCTCGCCGCTGCCGCCCATCGGCACGGGCTCGCCGGCCGCGTCGACGACGGCCAGTTCCCAGCCGTTCAGGGGGAGGCCGATCCGGACCGGTTCCCCGCCGGTCAGGAGCGAGGCGCAGGCGACGACGGTCGCCTCGGTGGGGCCGTACGTGTTCCAGACCTCGCGGCCCTCGGTGACCAGGCGCCGGCCCAGCTCGGGCGGGCACGCCTCGCCGCCGAAGACCAGCAGCCGGACCTCGTTGAGGGTGTCGGGCTCCCAGAGCCCGGCCAGGGTCGGCACGGTGGAGACGACGGTGATCTCCTGTTCCGCCAGCCAGGGGCCGAGGTCGGCGCCGCTGCGCACCCGGGAGCGGGGCACCGGCACGAGGCAGGCGCCGTGGCGCCAGGCCAGCCACATCTCCTCGCAGGAGGCGTCGAAGGCCACGGACAGCCCGGCCATGACCCGGTCACCGGGTCCGATCGGCTCGTCGGCGAGGAACAGGGCGGCCTCGGCGTCCACGAACGCGGCCGCGCTGCGGTGGGTGACGGCGACGCCCTTGGGCTTGCCGGTGGAGCCCGAGGTGAAGATGATCCACGCGTCGTGCTCCGGCCCGGGCCGCCCGGCGGGCGCCGCCCCGTCCCGTACCGGACCGGCGGCCTCATCGGCGCCGAGCACGGCCCGTACGCCGGCCTCGGCGAAGACCAGCGCGGCCCGCTCGTCGGGGTCCTCGGCGTCCACCGGGACGTAGGCGGCCCCGGCGGCGAGTACCGCGAGGATCGCCGCGTACAGCTCGGCGGTGCCGGACGGCACCCGTACGCCGACCCGGTCGCCGAGGCCGATCCCGGCGGCCGCCAGGGCGCGCCGCCGGCGCTCGACCTCGGCGGCCAGCGCCCGGTAGGTGAGCCGGGCGGTGCCGTCGTCCAGGGCGAGCTCGTCGGGGTACGCCCGTACGGAGGCGTCGAAGACGTCGACGAGGGTGCGCGGCGGGGCCGCGGGCCCGGCGCGGAACCGGGCGGATTTCCCCGGTTCCTGCGGGGGCGGCGTGCCGTCGTCGATCAGAGTGAGTTCACCGTGCTCGGGTGTGGCTGCCATCGGCCCTCACGTCTCGCACCCGGACATGTCCGGGTTGTCGGTGTATCCCGGTTCGCCCCGGGTTGCTCCGTTACAGCACCAAACAGCCCGCCAGTTTAGAACATCGGCGGGGAGGATCGGCGGTTTCGCCGCGTATCGACGCCATGCAGGCACACTTTGTCGCCACCTCCGAAGCCACCCGCTCAGATGCGATGCCATTCCGATCGTTAGCCACGCATATCACATGAAATTATCGATCATCACCCGCAGATGCGGGATGGCATAGGATCGTTTCCGGCGGCCGAGGCGGCCGGACGGGCGACGGAGAGGGCAGACCCCATGACCACCGGGACGACACGCAGCCAGGACGGCAGCGCCGGCGACGTCGACTACGGCGCCATCGGCTCCGGCTACTCCGCCCACCGTCGCCCGGACGAGCGGATCGCCCGGTTCATCGCCGACGCCCTGGGCGGCGCCCGGACCGTGCTCAACGTCGGCGCGGGCACCGGATCGTACGAGGGCGCGGCGCGCACGGTGACGGCGGTCGAGCCCTCGCGGTCGATGCGCGACCGGCGGCCGGCGCAGCTGTCGCCGGCGATCGACGCCGTGGCCGAGGACCTGCCCTTCGCCGACGGGGAGTTCGACGCGGCGATGACGCTGTTCAGCGTCCACCAGTGGTCCGACGCACGGGTCGGCCTGCGGGAGATGCGGCGGGTGACCCGCGGGCCCGTGGTCGTCCTCACCTGCGACCCCGCCCTGGTCCGGGAGTTCTGGCTGCACCGGTACGCGCCCGAGGTCCTCGACACGGAGGCCCGCCGCTACCCGACCGTGGCGGAGCTGGCCGCCGCGCTGGGGGGCACGGGAACCGTGCAGACGGTGCCCATCCCGCTGGACTGCACCGACGGGTTCAACGAGGCGTACTACGGTCGCCCGGAGATGCTCCTCGACCCGGCGGCCCGCCAGGCATGCTCGGCGTGGAGCTTCGTCGACGACCGCGTCCGCGAGCGCTTCGACGCGACGCTGCGCCGCGACCTGGAATCGGGCGCCTGGGACGGGGAGTTCGGCCACCTCCGCACCCAGGCCGCGTACCAGGGTTCGCTCGTGATCGTACGCGCGACCCCGTAGCCCCTCCGCCAACCGGGCAGCAGGGGCACGGACCTGCCCGCGGTCCGGTCGGGCCTGCCGGACCGGACCGCGTACGGGTTGGCAGCCCCACCACCCAGCGGCGGATGTCCGGTGCGGCGGGAAGAGCGACCCCACCTCCGAACGGAAAGCCGGAGGCTCACCCCAGCCCCGGACGGGGCCCGTCCCCGCAGGTTCGCTTGTACACGAGCCACTCACCGGCCCGGCAGTCGAACGTCCGGCGGAGACGCCGCCCGGGGCGTCGCCGCCCGTCTGCCGGATGCACCGGCCCGGCGGGGCCGTCGCCACGCACTCCCCCGCCCCGGCCCGGCACCGCCGTCAAGCGGAAGTGCGCCGTACGGCGGGCCCGTCCACACTGGCAGGATGAGGCACGCACCTGCGGTGTTGCTCTGCACGGCCGGCCTGATCGGCGCAACCCTTCCGGCCGGGACCGGCACGGCGCCGAACACCCCGACGCCCCCGACGTCCGCGGCGGCAACGCCGACAGCGACCACAACACCGGCAGCGACCGCAACGGCAACCGCGACCGCGCCCACGCCCGCGGCGCCACGGCGGCCCTGTGTCGCTTCGCCGAAGCCGGCCGCCGGCGACGGACTCCAGGTCCTCGCCATCGCGGAGCAGGCCAAGCGGGAGTTCGGCCTGAACTCGGTGGTCCTGAAGGTGTCCTCGCGCGGCCGGGAGGTGGTCACCGCGGCCCTCGGCGAATCGATGACGGGGGTTCCGGCCGAGCCGTCGATGCACTTCCGCACCGGTTCCGTCGGCATCGTCTACATGGGGACGATCCTGCTGCAGCTCATCGAGGAGGGAAAGGCCTCGCTGGACGACCCGGTTGCGCGCTGGCTGCCGGACGCGCCGCACGGCTCTGAGATCACGCTGCGCATGCTCGGCGCCTCCACTTCCGGCCTGCACGACTACGTCACGAACCCGAAGTTCATAGCGGAGTACGAGGCGGCGCCGTTCCGCGCATGGACCCCGGAAGAGGTCATCAAGATAGCCGCGACGCCTCCGCTCCTGTACGAGCCGGGTACCAACTGGAGCTACTCGCACGCCAACTTCCAGCTCCTCGGCGCCGCGCTGGAGAAGATCAGCGGCATGCGCCTGGACCGGCTGATCGCCCAGCGCATCAGCGGCCCGCTGGGCCTCACCCAGACCGGCAACCAGTACACGCCGCAGATCCCGTCCCCCGTCCTGCACGCCTTCACCTCCGAGCGCGGCACGTACGAGGAGTCGACGTTCTGGAACCCCTCCTGGACCACGGCCCCGGGCGCGGTCCTCGTCCAGGACATCTGCGATCTGGAGCGGTCGGCCCGCGCCATCGGGAGCGGCGAGCTGCTGTCCCCGAAGTACTTCCGGACCCAGCTCGATCCGGGCACGGTCGGCCTGGGGAAGGCGACGCCGTCCTGCCCGGCCAGCGTGTGCCTGACCAATACGCAGGCCAGGCACTTCGGCCTCGGTGTGATCGTGGTCGACGGGTGGATCCTGTCGAACCCGTCCTTCTCCGGCTATGCGGCCATTCAGGCCTATCTGCCGGTCCGGCAGCTGTCCCTCGCGGTCAGCGTGACGCAGGGCCCCAAGAGCCCGCAGGGCAATTCGGCCCAGGTCATCGCCGAACGCATCGCCGCCGCTCTCGCTCCCGAACAGCCCTTCAGGATGCGCTGACAAGAAGCCCTCCCTGAAAGCCCTTCCGGAAGCCCTTCCGGAAGCCCTGCGGAAAGCTCTCCGGAAAGCCCTTCCAGGCGTGTTCTCACCGCTCCGCGGTCTGCCGTACGCGACCATACGGACAAAATACCCAAACAGGAAGAAGGATGGACGTGCCCGGCAGCGAGAGCGAGAACCCGGCAATCCCCTCCCCGGCCCCCACGCACCCCCGGCCCATGACCAACCAGGACTGGTGGCCGAACCAGCTGGACCTCCAGGTCCTGCACCAGAACCCGCCCCTCGCCAATCCGCTGGGCGGGGACTTCGACTACGCACAGGAGTTCGCGAACCTCGACGTCGACGCGCTGAAGCGGGACGTCTTCGAGGTGATGACGACGTCACAGGACTGGTGGCCGGCCGACTACGGCCACTACGGGCCGCTCTTCATCCGGATGAGCTGGCACGCCGCGGGCACGTACCGCATCGCCGACGGCCGGGGCGGCGGCGGGGCCGGCGCCCAGCGCTTCGCCCCGCTCAACAGCTGGCCGGACAACGCGAGCCTCGACAAGGCACGCCGGCTGCTGTGGCCGGTGAAACAGAAGTACGGCCGGCAGATCTCCTGGGCCGACCTGCTGATCTTCGCCGGGAACTGTGCGCTGGAGTCCATGGGGTTCAAGACGTTCGGGTTCGGCTTCGGCAGAGAGGACATCTGGGAGCCCGACGAAGTCTTCTGGGGGCCGGAGGACACCTGGCTCGGAGACGAGCGCTACAGCGGCGACAGAGAACTCGCGGTTCCTTTCGGCGCCGTGCAGATGGGCCTGATCTACGTGAACCCGGAGGGCCCCAACGGGAACCCCGATCCCCTGGCGGCCGCCCGGGACGTCCGCGAGACGTTCGCGCGCATGGCGATGAACGACGAGGAGACGGTCGCGCTCATCGTCGGCGGCCACACCTTCGGCAAGTGCCACGGCGCGGTCGACTCCCGGTACGTCGGCCCGGAGCCCGAGGGCGCCCCCGTGGAGCAGCAGGGCCTCGGCTGGCGGAACACCTACGGCAGCGGCAAGGGCTCCGACACGCTCACCAGCGGGCTGGAGGGCGCGTGGACGACCGAGCCGACGACATGGGACAACGGCTATCTGGACAACCTGTTCGGGTACGACTGGGAGCTGACGAAGAGCCCGGCCGGCGCCAACCAGTGGAAGCCGAAGGATCCCGAGGCGCAGGGCACCGTGCCGGACGCGCACGATCCGTCGAAGCGGCACGCCCCCATGATGCTGACGACGGACCTCGCGCTGAAGCTGGATCCGGTGTACCGGCCGATCTCCCAGCGCTTCCACGAGCACCCGGACGAGCTCGCGACCGCGTTCGCGAAGGCGTGGTACAAGCTGCTGCACCGCGACATGGGGCCCGCCGTGCGCTACCTCGGCCCGTGGGTTCCCGAGCCCCAGCTGTGGCAGGACCCCGTCCCCGAACGCGACCACGACCTGGTCACGGACGGGGACGTCGCCGCACTCAAGGAGCGGATCCTGGGCTCGGGCGTGCCCGCATCCCATCTGGTCGCCACGGCGTGGGCGTCGGCGGCGAGCTTCCGCGGCACCGACATGCGCGGCGGCGCCAACGGTGCGCGGATCCGGCTCGCGCCGCAGAAGGGCTGGGAGCCCAACGACACGCCCGAGGTGGCCGCGGTACTCGACGCGCTGGAGCGGATCCGGCAGGACTTCAACGCCTCGCAGTCCGGCGGGACGCGGGTGTCGCTGGCCGACCTGATCGTCCTGGGCGGCTGCGCGGCCGTCGAGCAGGCGGCGCGGAACGCCGGGTACGCCGTCACGGTCCCGTTCGCGCCGGGACGTACGGACGCCTCGCAGGAGCAGACGGACGTGGAGTCGTTCGCGGTGCTGGAGCCGAGGGCGGACGCGTTCCGCAACTATGTGCGGGCCGGGGAGAAGCTGCCGCCGGAGACCCTGCTCCTGGACCGGGCCAACCTGCTGACGCTGACCGCCCCCGAGATGGCCGTGCTGATCGGCGGCATGCGCGTCCTGGACGCCAACGTCAGGCAGTCCCCGCGCGGGGTCTTCACCGACCGCGCCGGGACGCTGACCAACGACTTCTTCGTCAACCTGCTGGACATGGGCACGGAGTGGAAGGCGTCCGAGACGGTCGAGAACGAGTTCGAGGGCCGGGACCGGGCCACGGGCCGGGCCAAGTGGACCGCGTCCGCCGTCGACCTCGTCTTCGGCTCCCACTCCCAGCTCCGGGCCATCGCGGAGGTCTACGCCTCCCGGGACGCGGACGAGAAGTTCGTACGTGACTTCGTCGCCGCCTGGGACAAGGTCATGAACCTCGACCGGTTCGACCTGGCCTGAGCCCGGGCGTCCTGGCCGGCCGGCCCTGCTCCCCCGGCCGGCCCGGACACGCGTGCGGCGGGCCGCCCCGCTCACTCCTCGGGGAGGACGTTGCCGTCCTCGTCGAGCTGCAGGTGGATCCGCGCCGGGTCCTGGGTGTTGAGGTCGGACGGGCGGGGGCCTTCGGGCCCGTCGGGCCCCCAGCGCAGCAGGCGGCGGGTGCGGGCGATCCGGTACACGGCGCCCTGGAACTCCAGCCGGTTCACGCGGCCGGCCCGGATCCTGTCGGCGGCCTCGGCGTACTCGGCCAGCTCCGCCGCCTCCGGGTCCGCCTGCTCGCCGTCGGCCGCCGCCCGGCTGCGGGCGGCGGCGTGCACGTCGGTGCCGACGGGGATGAGGCCGCGCATCCGCGGCCACGCCCAGGTCAGCCCGAAGTCCAGGGACCTGCGGGCCGCGTGCGCCGACGGGTGCGGGCCGCTGACCGGCTTCCAGCCCCTCCCGGACTGCTCCACCACCGCGAACGTCGGCGGCAGGAGCAGGACGTCCGGGTGCGTGTCCAGCGCCCGCCGCGAGTCGGCGCGCACGTCTCCGGGGAACCGGTCGCCGGCATAGTGCAGGCCGCGCAGGGCCAGCTGCTCCAGCGCCTGGGTAGGGGTGACCGGGGCGTCCGGGTCCAGGACCAGGCCGGCGTCGACCTGCGGCTCCGAGGCGGCCCGGCCCCAGTCCGGGACCGGGGGCTCCGGATCCGTCGGGCGGGGCTCCTCGATCCCGTCCGGGCCGGCTCCCGCGTACTCCTCGGCGCGCACGATGCGGTACCGGGTGCCGGCCGCGACGAGTTCGTCGACCCGCTCGCCCTCCAGCCGGGCGACCGCCGCCAGGAGGTCGCGCCGCTCCGCCCTGTCCTTCGCCTCGTCCTTCGCGCGGAACCACAGCCGCGAGTTCAGGCTGTCGCGCGCCTGCTGCGGGCAGCCGTCCGCCACCGCGACCACCACCCGCCACCGCTGCCCGTCCCCGGGCCCCTGCGCTGCCACCCCGAACAGCGGTCCGCGGACGACGACGTCGCCCGCGCGCGCCGCGGCGTCGACGGCGTCGGCTTCCACTGCGGCTTCCACCGGCTCCACCGGTACGCGCACCACCATCGGCCGCGACCGGCCCCGCCCTGCATCCCCACGGTCCATGCCCCCATCCTGCCGACCGGAGCACGGCGCCGTGGCGGATTCGCCGTTCCTGCCCCCTGCCGGGTGGCATCGGCCGGGCGGGTGGCATCGGCCGGGGCGCGGCTACCCTGCCGCGCCGGCGTCGTCGGCCGCGTCGGCGCCGCCGGGGGCGCAGGCGGGGCACAGGCCCCGGTAGATCACGTCGGCCCGCGCGACGGTGAAGCCGAACCGTTCGGAGGCGGGCAGGCCGGCCAGCGGGTCGCCGGCCGGGTGGACGTCCCGGATCTCGCCGCAGCCGGAGCACACCAGGTGCTGGTGGGGGCGGTGCGCGTTCGGGTCGTAGCGCTTCGCGCGGCCGTCCGTGGTCACCTCGACCACCTCGCCGAGCGCGACGAGCTCGCCGAGGGTGTTGTAGACGGTCGCGCGGGACACCTCCGGCAGCCGGGCGGTGGCCCGGGCGAGCACCTCGTCCGCCGTGAGGTGGACGTGCTCGCCGTCGAGTACCTCCGCGACGACCCTGCGCTGGGCCGTCATGCGCCAGCCGCGTCCGCGAAGCCGGTTCACCAGGTCGCTCATGCCCCACCAGCCTAAATGCGCATCGTTCGACTAATGAATCCGTACAGAATTGGTTGCCGCATTGACTTGGACTTGGTCCATCGTAGGATCGGTTCCGGCGACAACCAAGGGACAGGACCGCGGCGGCGACGAGCGCGTGACGGAGTGAGGACCGGTCCCGAAGAAGGAGCTCACCCGCTCCCCCTGCTCCACCCCTCGCAGTTCCCGAGCACCGCGGCCCACCCAGTCCGGAAGGATTCCGAGGATTCCCATGCCTGAGAACGATGAAGCAATCGTGGTGGACGCGAAGGCCCAAGGCGCCGGAGGCTGCCCGGTCGCGCACGAGCGCGCCCCGCACCCGACTCAGGGCGGCGGAAACCGCCAGTGGTGGCCGGAGCGGCTCAACCTGAAGGTCCTCGCCAAGAACCCGGCCGTGGCCAACCCCTTCGGCGAGGGGTTCGACTACGCCGCGGCGTTCAGGACCCTGGACCTGCCGGCGGTGAAGCGGGACATCGCCGAGGTGCTGACCACCTCGCAGGACTGGTGGCCGGCCGACTTCGGCCACTACGGCCCGTTCATCATCCGGATGGCCTGGCACAGCGCCGGCACGTACCGGATCAGCGACGGCCGCGGCGGTGCCGGGGCCGGCCAGCAGCGCTTCGCCCCGCTGAACAGCTGGCCGGACAACGCCAACCTCGACAAGGCCCGCCGCCTGCTGTGGCCGGTCAAGAAGAAGTACGGCCAGAGCCTGTCCTGGGCCGACCTGATGATCCTCGCCGGCAACGTCGCCCTGGAGACGATGGGCTTCGAGACCTTCGGCTTCGGCGGCGGCCGCGCGGACGTCTGGGAGCCCGACGAGGACGTCTACTGGGGCCCCGAGACCACCTGGCTCGACGACCGGCGCTACACCGGCGACCGGGAGCTGGAGAGCCCCCTCGGCGCGGTCCAGATGGGCCTGATCTACGTCAACCCGGAGGGCCCGAACGGCAACCCCGACCCGGTCGCCGCGGCCCGCGACATCCGCGAGACGTTCCGCCGGATGGCGATGAACGACGAGGAGACCGTCGCCCTGATCGCCGGCGGCCACACCTTCGGCAAGACCCACGGCGCCGGCCCGGCCGACCACGTCGGCGCCGATCCCGAGGCCGCCCCGCTCGAACAGCAGGGCCTCGGCTGGAGCAGCTCGTACGGCACCGGCAAGGGCGGCGACACGATCACCAGCGGCCTCGAAGGCATCTGGACCGACACCCCCACCGCCTGGGACAACAGCTTCTTCGAGATCCTCTTCGGCTACGAGTGGGAGCTGTTCGAGAGCCCGGCCGGCGCACGGCAGTGGCGGCCGAGGGAAGGAGCCGGCGCCGGCACCGTCCCCGACGCCCACGACGCGTCCAAGAGCCACGCCCCGACGATGCTGACGACCGACCTCTCGCTCCGCTTCGACCCGGTCTACGGGCCGATCTCGCGGCGCTTCCTGGAGGACCCCGCCGCGTTCGCCGACGCGTTCGCCCGGGCCTGGTTCAAGCTCACCCACCGCGACATGGGCCCGGTCGTGCGCTACCTCGGCCCCGAGGTGCCGTCCGAGACCCTGCTGTGGCAGGACCCGCTGCCCGGGCGGGCGGCCGAGCCCGTCGACGCCGCGGACCTCGCCGACCTGAAGACCCGGATCCTCGACTCCGGCCTCACCGTCTCCGAGCTGGTGTCCACCGCGTGGGCGGCGGCGTCGTCCTTCCGCGGCAGCGACAAGCGCGGCGGCGCCAACGGTGCCCGCATCCGGCTCCAGCCGCAGAGCGGCTGGGAGGTCAACGAGCCCGACCGGCTGACGGCGGCGCTGCGCACCCTGACCGGGATCCAGGAGTCCTTCAACACCGGACGGGCCGACGGCAGGCAGGTCTCCCTCGCCGACCTGATCGTCCTCGCCGGCAACGCGGGCGTCGAGGCGGCGGCCAAGGACGCGGGCTTCGACGTGGAGGTCCCCTTCACGCCGGGCCGCGTCGACGCCGCGCAGGAGCAGACGGACGTCGAGTCGTTCGCCGCGCTCGAACCGGCCGCGGACGGCTTCCGCAACTACCTCGGCAAGGGCAACCGGCTGCCCGCCGAGTACCTGCTGCTCGACAAGGCGAACCTGCTCACGCTGAGCGCCCCCGAGCTGACGGTCCTCGTCGGCGGCCTGCGCGTCCTCGGCGCGAACCACCGGCAGACGCAGCTCGGCGTCTTCACGGCGACGCCCGGAGTCCTGACCAACGACTTCTTCGTCAACCTGCTCGACCTGGGCACGACGTGGAAGGCGACCTCCGAGGACGCGCACACCTTCGAGGGCCGCGACGCCGCCACCGGCGAGCTCAGGTGGACGGGCAGCCGCGCCGACCTGCTCTTCGGATCGAACTCCGAGCTGCGCGCGCTCGCCGAGGTGTACGCGAGCGACGACGCCGGGCGGAAGTTCGTGGAGGACTTCGTCGCGGCGTGGAGCAAGGTGATGGACCTGGACCGCTTCGACCTCGTCTGACGGCGCCGGCCCCGGTCCGACGACGGCGTCCGGGGCGGAAACCCCCGATCCGAGGGGACTCTGCGTGGCGGGCCGCCACCGCGGGCGCCGGGCACTCCCGGTGGCGGGCCGCCACCGGGAGTGCCCGGCCGCCGGCGGGGGGGCGGGGCCGCCCCCCCGCGGGGGGGGCCGGGGCCCGGGGGGGGGGGGCCCCCCCCCGGGGGGGCCCCCGCCCCCCGCACCGGGGGAGGAACACCCCCGGCGCGGGTAGGAGGGGTACGGAGGACCGTGCCATGAACCGCACCGACTGGCTGCTCACCCCGCCCGAGCGCGGCAACCCCGCCACGCGCCTCGACCGCCGACGGCCCGGGGGCACGGCCTGGTCGGAGGGGAACGACGCACGGCCCGTGGTGCACGGCGCCGCGTACTTCGCGGAGCTGCTGGAGCGGATCGACGCCCAGCGCGCCGGCGACCTGCTCCTGTTCACCGACTGGCGCGGCGACGCCGACGAACGGCTCGGCCGGCACCACCCCGGCCGTGACGGCACCGACCGCCACGGCACCGAGATCGGCACCGTCCTGGCCCGTGCCGCCGAACGCGGCGTCATCGTCAAGGGCCTGCTCTGGCGCTCCCACCTCGACAGCCTGCACTTCAGCCAGTCCGAGAACCTGCACCTCGGCGCGGAGATCGAGAAGGCCGGCGGCGAATGCCTCCTCGACATGCGGGTGCGCCCCGGCGGCTCGCACCACCAGAAGCTGGCCGTCCTGCGCCACCCCGGCCGCCCCCGCCTCGACATCGCCTACATCGGCGGCATCGACCTGTGCCACAACCGCAACGACGACCGCCGCCACACCGGCGACCCCCAGTCCACGGCGATGGCGGAGGCGTACGGACCGCACCCGCCCTGGCACGACGTCCAGCTCGCCCTCCGCGGGCCCGTGGTCGGCGACATCGAGGCCGTCTTCCGCGAACGCTGGCAGGACCCCGCGCCCCTCACCCGCAGCCCGGTGACCCGCCTGCGGGAGCTCCTCCACCACGAGGACACCGACGCGGACAGCCTTCCGCCACAGCTCCCCGACCCCGAACCCTGCGGCACCCACACCGTCCAGGTGCTGCGCACCTACCCGAACCGGCTGCTGCGCGGCTACCCCTTCGCCCCCGACGGCGAGCGCAGCATCGCCCGCGGCTACCTCAAGGCCCTGCGCCGGGCCCGCGCCCTGGTCTACCTGGAGGACCAGTACCTGTGGTCGCCGCGCGTCGTGGCCTGCTTCGCCCACGCGCTGCGCGTCAACCCCGGGCTGCGGCTGATCGCCGTCATCCCCTCGCTCCCCGAGCAGGACGGCCGGCTGACGCTCCCCATGAACCTGATCGGGCGGATCAACGCCCTCGACCGGCTGCGCAGGGCGGGCGGCCCCCGGGTCGCCGTCTACGGGCTGGAGAACCACGCCGGCACACCGGTCTACGTGCACGCCAAGGTGTGCGTCATCGACGACGTGTGGGCCTCCGTCGGCTCCGACAACATCAACCTCCGCTCGTGGACCCACGACTCCGAGCTCAGCTGCGTCGTCCTGGACGACACCCCGGACCCGCGCCCGCCCTGCGACCCCGGCGGCCTCGGCGACGGCGCACGCGGCTTCGCCCGCCGCCTCCGCCTGGAACTCTCCCGCGAACACCTCGACCTCGACCCCGACGACGATCCGGCGCCGCCCGACGCGTCCGGGGAGCCGCACCCCGCCGCCGACGCCCTGTACGACCCGGCAGCCGCCTTCCACGCCTTCGCCGCGGCCGCTGCCGACCTCGACGCCTGGTACGCCGACGGCTGCCGCGGACCCCGCCCGCCCGGCCGGCTCCGCGGCTACCGGTCGCCGGACCTGGCCACCACGCCACGCGTCCTGGCGACCCCCCTGCACCATCTGCTCGTGGACCCGGACGGCCGCCCGCTCCGGCTCCGCCGCCGCAACGCGTTCTGACCCCGGTGCCCGGACCGCCGGGGAGGTCACAGGCCGCGCCCCTTCTGGACCCCCACCGCGTGTGTCACCCTGGCACAGCGAACCGGGTCACCCATATGCCGCACGGCCCGGCAAACCGACAGGAAACGCACACGCCCATGCCCCTGCCCTTCCTGCCCCGCGCCGTACCCGCCCTGGCGGCCGGTGCCGCGACCGTCCTGCTGGCAGCCTGCGCGCCCGAAGCCGCCGCCCGGACGGCGGCCCCCGCCGTGACGACGGCAGCCGCGGCCACCACCACGGCCGCAAGCACCGCAAGCACCGCGAGCGCGAGCACCGCGGGCCAGGCGCCGCAGCCGTCCGCGCCGGCGGCGCCCTCCGTGCAGCCCCGGCCCCGGCCCGCCACGCTGTCGATCCCGTCGATAGGCCTCTCCGGCCTGCATGTGGAGCCGTACGAGGGCACGACGGACGACGTGCCCGGGACCCGCATCCAGGACCGCGGCCTCGCGGCCAGCCCGTTCGGGGAGCGGGGCGGCGTCGGTCCCGGCCAGGTCGGGAACTTCCTGGTCACGGCGCACCGCCTGTCGGCCGGCGGGCCCCTGCACGACCTGCCGTCGGTGAAGAAGGGCGACACGGTCGTCGTGGCCGCGGGTGACGCCGTCCACACGTACGAGATCGTCGCGACCCGCTCGACGTCCTTCCGGTCGGAGCGCTCGCTGGACGAGCAGCGCGCGGCGGTCCCCGGGGCTCCCGGGCAGCCCCCCGCCCAGGCCATGATCACGATCTCGACGTGTGCCACGCCGGAGGACCACGCCGCGGGGAACTTCTGGAGCGATGCGCAGGGCAATCCCGAACACCGCATCGACAAGATAGGCGTGCTGCGCAAGACGTCGGCGGCATCGCCCTGACCGACAGAGGGCCCCGGCCGCTGCACCGGCGGCCGGGGCCCTCCATCGATCAGCCGGGGGATCAGCGGTCCACGCCGACCGCGCTCCACGCCGTGGCCACCACGTCCGCCGGCATCTCCAGCTCACGGGCGGCGCCGAGGGTCGCGTACCGGAACGCGGAGAAGTTCGTGGTCCGGGCGGCATAGCCCATCAGGCCCTTGTACCAGATGCGTCCGGCCCGCTCCCAGGCGTTGCCGCCCAGCTCGGCCGCGACCAGGTGGAACGCGCGGTTCGCGATCCCGGCGTTGACGTGGACGCCACCGTCCTCGTCGACGGTCTCGTCGTACGCGGACATGTGGGCCGCCTGCCGGAACCGCGCGGGGTCCGCCAGGGAGCCGGTGGCCTCGCCGGAGGGCAGCAGGCCCCGGCCGAACAGCCAGTCGGAGTCCTCGGCGGTCTGCTTCAGGCTGTACTGCTCGGCCAGGAGGCCGAAGACGTTCCCGAGCGAGACGGCGAGGGCGCCGGGCTGGCCGTAGGACTCCAGCTCGGCGGTGTGCCGGATGACGCCGAGCGTGTACTGCGCGGCGACCGCGTCCAGGGGCACGGCGCCGTCGCCGAGCAGGATGCGCGATCCCTGCCAGGTGGCGCCCGGCTCCCCGCCGCGGAGGACCGCTTCCACCGGGCCGCCCCGGCCGTCGATGGCGTTGCGCCCGTACACCGTGCGGAAGAAGTCCCAGGTCACGCCGAGGGCGTCATAGGCGCCGTCCACCAGCGCGTCGCCGCTCGGCGCCCCTCCCTCCTCGCGCACCAACGCCGGGCTGTCGGAATCGTTCCGGCCGTCGAAGATCCTGCGAACCGGACGTACGGATGCACTCTCAGTCATGATCGCCATGCTGGCAGGAAACCCCGCCGCCACCCCACCGCCGGCCGACCGATCAGTCAGGTCGGTCGGGTCGGCCAGCGGCGGTGACGGCGGGGCGGCGGCCTCAGGACCCGGCGGAGACGCGGGCGCCCTCCGCGTTGCCGGGCACGACCTCGGTGTGGATGTCGTCAGGCGGGCCGCAGGGGGCGGTGATGCACTGCCAGACCGGCTTCTCGGGGACCTTCGCACCGGTGCCCTCGGAGGAGCCGCCCTTGCCGGGGCGGTTCTTGCCCCACTTGCCTTCGCTCTTCTTGCCCGTACCGCCCTTGCCCGGCAGCTCCTTGTCGGGGGCGACCTGGATGGCGTTCTCGGGCTCGCCGAGGAACAGCAGCGTGGACTTCTCGCCGCCGCTGATGTCGTCGCTGCGCACGGCGGCCGTCTGCGGAGTCGTGGGGGTGGCGGCGAACGCGGTACCCGGCACCAGCACACCTCCCGCGGCTATGGCGGTCGAAGCGGCGAACAGGGCGAGACGTTTCGTTCGAAAGGGGTGGGTCATGGTGTTCTCCTCTGCCGATAGGGCCGGACGGGGTACTTCCAGTACGCCCCGGAACGCGCGCCGGGTCATGCCCCTGAAAGTCGTGGCTTGACAGACGGGGGCAGGGCGGGGAGGCCGTAAGGTCGGGGGGTGACGACGAACGCGAGCGCGAACGCGAGTACGAACGCGAGTACGAGCCGGCCGCTGTACGGATGCATGGGACTCGGCGGCACCTGGGGGCCCGAGCCCTACGGCCCCGCGGACATCGCGGCCGCGGAGGCGGCCGTCACCGCGGCCCTGGACATCGGGATCACCGCCTTCGACCACGCCGACATCTACCGCCACGGCAAGTCCGAGGCGGTTTTCGGCGAACTCCTGGCCCGCGACGCCGGGCTGCGCGCCCGGATCACCATCCAGACCAAGTGCGGGATCCGCCTGGCGGACGGCGACCGCCCCGGCATCTACGACCTGCGCGGCAAGACGGTGCTGCGCCGGGTGGAGGAGAGCCTGACCCGGCTGCGCACCGACGTGATCGACGTCCTGCTCCTGCACCGGCCGGACCCGCTCGCGAACCCCGACGACACCGCCGAGGCCCTGGCCTCCCTGCACGCCCAGGGCATGGTGCGCCGCTTCGGCGTCTCCAACATGGGGGCGGCGCAGATCGCGGCGCTCCAGGCGCGGCTGGAGCTGCCGCTCGTCGTCAACCAGCTGGAGATGAGCCTGCACCAGCGCGCCTGGGTCGAGGCCGGGGTCCTGCTGAACACCCCCGCGGCGGCCGCCAACGGTTTCCCCTTCGGGACCCTCGAACACTGCCGCGACCACGGCATCCGGCTGCAGGCGTGGGGTGCGCTGGCCCAGGGCCGGTTCACGGGACGGCAGGAGACCCCGCAGGAGCGGGCGACCGCGGAGCTGCTGGCAGCGCTGGCCGAACGCAAGCAGGTCACCCCGGAGACGGTGCTGCTGTGGTGGCTCCAGCGGCACCCGGCCGGCATCGCACCGGTGATCGGCACCTCCGACCCGACGCGGATCCGGTCCTGCCGGCAGGCGGTCGCCCACCCGCCGGAGCTGGACCACGAGGAGTGGTACTCCCTCTGGCTCACCGCCCGCGGCGAACCACTGCCCTGACACGCACGCCGTCTGGCGACGGCCTCTCGTGGTCCAGGATCCGGCCGGTTCCGGGAACTGGCTGAGCCCCTGGCGGACATGCTCGCCGTCCCAGCCATGCCGGGGCGTCCCGGGGGAGCCACTGCCGGACGCGGCAGCCGGTGAGTCGGGCCGAGGGCAACCCGGACTCACTGGTCATCATGGGCGTATGGAGCAGACGCGCGGGCTGTGCAGGCGGGATGGCCATGACGGATGACGGGCGCGCACCCGGTACGGAGGGTACGAGTCGTCTGCCGCAGATCGATCCCGCTCTGCGGGCGACTGCGACTGCCTCGGTGGGGGGAACCCTCGTCATCTGGTGGCCTGCGTTCACGTTGGGCGCGTACAACGCCGTCTTCTTCGACAACGTGCTGGCACTCTGGGCGGTGGCCACGACGGTGCTGCTCTCGGGCGTGATTCTGCGCAGCAGAGGAGCAGTCCCTTGGGGTGGTTGGATCGCCCTGTCGCTTCCCTCCGCCTGGATCGTCCTGGCCATCGTGACGCCGAAGAGCCACGGCTATCCCTACGTTCACTACTTCGAGGTCGTCCTCACCGTCGTGGGTGCCCCGGTGCTGGCATGGCTGCTGTCGCGTCTCCTCGTGCCCGACTACGCAGCACTTCCCACGTTCCAGCGTCTTGGTGCCGTCTCTGTCACGATCATCGTGGGGGTGCTGGCATTCCTGCTGGGCACGTTCAACTACCTCTTCCTCACGTGCGCCGACTTCGAGGCGAGCGGCAACAATGCGCCGGCCGGGTGCGCCAAGGGGGCGGCTTTCCATCGCCGCTGAAGTGCCGTAGCCGGCGGTTCGTGAGCCGGCAGCGGTCCGGGGGAGCGTGGTGGTCATCCTGGCGAAGGTTTGCTCAGGTCCACGTGGCCCGGCCGGTCTGCTGGGACCGTCGTTTGCCTGTCGTGTATTTTCCCCGCCGCTCGTGGCGGTCGACCAGTGCGGTGAGGAAGCGGCCGAACGCCCATGCGGCGCCCACGAAGACGATCAGGGCGCCGCCGGCTTCCACCAGGCCGGCCAGAGAGCCGATCGCGTCACTGAGCCAGGACTCGGGCAGCACCTCCCCCGACATGATCATGCTGGGAGCCTTCCCCCGCGGGCAGCCCGGTCTGGCACGGCCGCGGGCCAGAGGGCTCGAATGGCTCATGGATTCCTGTCCGCCGGGGCAGGGGGCCCGGATTGCGGCAGTGGCGGCAGCAGAGCGGGGCCGGGCGGACGGGTGGTGGGCCGACATGGCGAAACCTGGGTGGTCGTGCGGTTCGTTCCGCGGGCGGTGGGGCCCGGTTCCCGACAATGACCGGGTGAAGGAAGGTCGCGTTTCTGCGGCGGGTGTGGTGCCGCTGCTGGGGCAGCTGCAGCAGTATGCGTGGCGCGGGGTGCGGGGGGACGTCGTGGCCGGCTTCGCGGTCGCGGTGACGCTGGTGCCGCAGGGACTGGGGTACGGGCAGGTGGCGGGGCTGTCCCCGGTCGCCGGCCTGTACACGGCGCTGGGGGCGATGGTGGTGTTCGCCCTGGTGACCTCGACGCGGGTGATGGCGGTCGGGCCCTCGTCGACCATGGCGATCATGACGTTTGCGGCGGTGAGCACCCGTGCCGGCGGGGACGCCCGGCGCGCCGCGGCGCTGGCCGCGTGCTTGGCGCTGATGACCGGGGCCCTGCTTCTGCTGCCGGGGCGGGTGCGGGGGCTGGCCATCTTCGTGTCGGGGCCGGTGGTTCTGGGGTATCTGGCCGGGACGGCCGTGCAGGTCATGGCCAGCCAGGCCGGCACGCTGCTGGGGATCAAGACCGACAGCAACCGTCCGATGGTGAAGCTGTGGCAAGTGCTCACGAACCTGGACCAGATGCAGGTGGTGACCGCGGCGGTGGGTGTGGGGTCTGTGGTCGCGCTCGTGCTGCTGAGGAAGGCCCTGCGCGCCGTGCCTGCCCTGCGTGCCGTGCCGGCCACGCCTGTGGTGTGCGCGGCGGCGGTCGTCGTATCGGCCGCCGCGGACCTCGCCGCACACGGGGTGGCGATGACCGGCGACATCGTCGGCGGTCTGCCGGTACCGGCCTGGCCGGAGGTGACCGCGGGGGACGTGTGGGCGTTGCTGCCCACCGCGGCCGGCATGGCCATGATCGCCTCGATCGAGGGGGTGGCCGACCTGCGCCGGACGGCTGCCTCCTCAGGCGGGCATGTTTCCCTGGTGCGGGAGTCGGTCGCCATGGGTGCGGCCAGTGCGGGCGCCGGATTCCTCGGCGGCTTCCCGTCGATGGTGAGCACCCAGCGCAGCCTGTCCGCACAGGGCGCCGGAGCCCGGTCACAGCTGTTCCAGCTGGCGGGCGCCGGCTTCGTGGTGGTGGGCCTGCTCACCACCGGTCCGGTGATCGGGCTGCTCCCGCGGTCGGTACTGGCCGCAGTCGTCATCGTGTCGGCCTCGCACCTGATCGACGTCGCCGGATTCCAGCGGCTGTGGCAGGGCTGGCGGACGGAGGCGGTGCTCGCACTGGTCACGATGGCCGGTGTGCTGGCGCTCGGCGTGCTGCACGGCCTGCTCCTGGCCGTGATCCTGGCGCTGCTGCAGCTGCTGCGCCGCGTGGCCTGGCCCCACGACGCCGTGCTCACCGTCCCCGACGGCGGGTCGCCCCGCGAGGTGGCTCCGGAGGATGCCCCCGACACCGGGGTGCTGATCTACCGGGTCGATGCGCCGTTGTTCTTCGCCAACACCAACCGGGTCCATCAACGCGTCCTGATGCTGGCAGCGGCCCGGCCGGCCTATCCCCGGTACGTGGTCCTCGACGCCGAAGCGGTCTTCCACGTGGACGCCACCGCAGCGGAAGTCCTGGCCCAGCTCACCGTCGACCTGCGGTCCCGCGACTGCGAACTGGTCCTCGCCCGCCCCCAGGAGCAGGTACGGAACACGCTGCGCACCAACCCCTACCGGGACGGCGCCACCCGGCAGCTGCGCGTCTTCCCCACCGTCCGGGAGGCCGACGCTGCCCTGCAGGCGCGCTGATCTCCTTCCGACTGCCGAAGCCCTTCCCGGTCGCGCGCCGCAGCGGCCGCCGCGGTGGCGGAGCCGACGGTCTCGGCCCCGAAGTCCCGGCTCGGGCACCGCGCCCGAGGCGAACGTCCCCGCCGGGTCGAACCGGTAGCGGGCCGGGGATGCGAGGTGCGAGGTCAGAGGCGGATGATGACCAGGGCGGTGTCGTCCGTGGCACCGTCGGCCGGGAGCATGTCCGTGAGAAGCGCGGTGGCGAGGGTTTCCGGGTCGCTTCCGCGGTGGCCGGCGAGGCAGTGGGCGAGGCGGGCCAGGCCGGTGTCGATGTCCTCGTGGCGACGCTCGATGAGGCCGTCGGTGTAGAGGGCGAGAGTCGCGCCCGGGATGAAGCCGGTTGTCGCCTGGGGGTAGGAGGTGGGGCCCGGGCGGACGCCGAGCGGGGGGTCGGTGGCCTGGTCGAGGAACGCGACCGAGCCGTCAGGGTGTACCAGTGCAGGTGGCAGGTGACCTGCACTGCTGTAGGTGATCGTATGGTCGACGAAGTCGATGAAGGTGCTGATGGCGGTGGTGGACTCGGCGCCGTCGACGAAGGGGGCGTACAGGTCGAGAGCGTCCAGGGCAGCCGCCGGTCCGTCTGCGACGCGGGTGGCGGCGCTGAGAGCGCTGCGGAGCTGGCCCATGACGCAGGCGGCGGGCAGGCCGTGCCCGACCACGTCGCCGACGGCGACCGCGACACGGCCGCCGGGCAGTTCGACGAGGTCGTACCAGTCGCCGCACACGTTCAAGGCTCTGGTGGCGGGCCGATAGCGTACGGCGGTTGCGCATCGTGCCGGCGGTTGAGGCTTGGGCAGCATGGCTTCCTGGAGGGCCAGGGCCACTTCACGCTCCTGGGCGTGGGCCCGGCGCAGGCGCTCGTTGACCTCCTGCAGTTCCCGGGCACGGGTGTAGAGCTTCGCTTCGAGCGCCAGCGTCTGGCCGGCTGCGTCCTCGCCCTGTCGTGTGCGGGCGCGGATGAGCTCCGTGACCTCCTCCACACGGTGCACAATCAGCTCCACGCGACCTCCGGCATCAAGGACAGGTGCGAAGACCGAGCTCCAATACCGCTCCTCCCATTCGCCCGGCCGCTCGGGATTCTCGATGTCGTAGCGTTGCAGCGCCATGGCGTCCTGCTCCCCGGTGGCCAGTACCCGTTGCAGCGACGCCTGGAGACCACGTGCTGCGGTGGTATCCGGATCCTGCGGGTTGGCGGGAAAGACATCGAACGCACCGCGCCCGATCATCTGCTCCGAGGAGCGCCCGGCCTGACGGCCATAGGCGTCGTTGACGTCGACATACACCAGATCCGGGGTGAGCAGAGCCACTGCGCCGGGCAGGGCCCTGAAAGCGGCCCTGTAGTCGATCGCGGGTGTGGTCATGGTGCATCACCGCCTGCGCGCAGCCGTGGGGGATCGTGTGGCTCACCATAGGCCCGGGACTCAGCCGCAGTGGCGAACCCGCCGCGGACACGCAGCGCTGCACCACCGGCGCGGCACGTCTGCTGCCGAGGACGATCGGGTGACAGCTTCTGCGATGCGAGCGGCGTCGCCGCACGGCGCGAAGACGTGTCGTCCTCCGCCCGGAGAGGAGCCATACCCCAAAATCGTCCGAAGCGGTCCGATCGCGGTGAAGGGCAGACAATGACAGACGGCGAGGGGCGCCCGGCATGCTGCAACCCGTCCCGACCGGACTCGGCGGTGGCGGTGGCGGTGGCGGTGGCCGACCCTGCGGCGCAGGCCGCGCTCGAAAGCTCCGCAGAATGCAGCCCGTCTGTGGACGGGATGGTGCGGCTGGAGGCCGCCACGTTCCTGATGGGCTGCCAGGACCGCCGGTGGGTGGTGCCCGGCGACGGCGAGAGCCCGGTCCATGAGGTGTCGCTCGCACCGTACTGGATCGACCGGTGCGCGGTCTCCAATACGGACTTCGGCGCCTTCACGGCCGCGACGGGATACGTGACGGAGGCCGAGCAGTACGGCTGGTCTTTCGTTTTCGCCGGGCTGCTGCCGCCCGGCTTTCCCGACACCCGCGCCGTCGCCGCCGCCCCGTGGTGGCGGCAGGTCCACGGCGCCTGCTGGCGCCATCCCGAAGGCCCCGGCTCCGGCCTGGAAGGCCGTGCCGACCACCCGGTGGTGCACGTCTCCTTCAACGATGCCTCCGCCTATGCCGCCTGGGCCGGCAAGCGCCTGCCCACCGAGGCGGAGTGGGAGTACGCCGCCCGCGGCGGTCTGGAACAGGCCGCATTCCCCTGGGGCGAGGACATCGAGCCCAGCGGCACGCGCAGGATGAACGTGTGGCAGGGCCGCTTCCCCGACCACCACACCCGCCCCGACGGCTGGTACGGCACCGCCCCCGTGACCGCCTACCCGCCGGGCGGCCACGGCCTGTACAACGCGTGCGGCAACGTCTGGGAGTGGTGCGCCGACTGGTACGCCCCCGATTACTACGTGCGCAGCCCCCGCGACAACCCCACCGGACCCTCGCTCGGTACCGCGAAGGTGATCCGCGGCGGCTCGTATCTGTGCCACGCCTCCTACTGCCGCCGCTATCGGGTCGCCGCCCGCAGCTCCAGTACACCGGACAGCAGTACCGGCCACCAGGGTTTCCGCTGTGCCGCTGACGCCCGGCCCCTCCACGCTCCCTGACCGCCCCGACCACCGCTCCCGGCAAGGGCCCCGAGCACGCCCGCGCCGCCCGGCTCGGAGTGTCCCCTGGCCGGGCGGCGCGGGAGCGTCAGTCGCGGTGGAACATGCCGATGAGTTCCTTCTCCACGTCCGCGAAGGCTTCGCCGCTGACGTCCACCACCACCCGATGGATCGTGCCGCCGAGGAACCCGAAGGGCGTTTCGTAGTCGCCGGAGACCGGCTGGCTGGTGTCCCTGCCGACCCCGAGGCCCTCGCCGACCAGGGAGAAGCTGCCCGGCTGGGTCTTGATGTCGGCCTCGGCGACCTGCCGGTCGCCGACGTGGAGGGTGAGTGTCCCGTGCGTACTTCCCTGCTCGTCACGCTTGCCTGCCCGGAAGGCCACCGAGAACGTGAGGTCCCCGGTGCCGACCGGATCCGGTGAGCTGACCTTCTGCTCCATGCGGCCGAGCCAGTTGTAGACGTAGTGCAGGTGCCCGTCCTTCAGGTACAGGCTGTGACCGCCGAAGCGACCGCCGTGGGAGAAGAGCACGCCTTGGGCCTCGGGGGTGTCCAGGCGGGTCTCGGCGACGATCGTGTAGGAGCGCCCGCGGATGTTGACGGCCACGGTCTCCGGCACGTCTGCGCAACCGGGGTAGTAGACGTACCGGTCGCGGGGCTTGGACAGCTGGGGCCGGGGTGTGGCCAGGATTTCCACTGGGCTGCGGTCGTCCAGCGGCAGGCCGTTGTACTTGGCCGCTTCCCGAGCCCACAGGCGTTTGAGCTCTTCGAGCTTCTCCGGATGCCGTGTGGCCAGGTCGCGGTTCTCCGAGCGGTCCTCGCGCAGGTTGTACAGCTCCCATACGTCCTGTTCGAAGTGGCTCCAGTTGGACGGCGCCGGCGGATGGGCCGTGGCGGCGTGCCAGCCGTCGTGCCAGATCCCGCGGGTGCCGAGCATCGTGTAGAACTGCGTCTGCCGCGGCTCGGGGGCCTGCGCGTCCTCGATCACCCTGCGGAAGCTTGCGCCCTCGATCGGATTCTGCGTGACGCCCTTGACCACGTCCGGGGGCTGGATGCCGACCAGGTCGTAGATCGTCGGCACGATGTCGATGGCGTGCACGTACTGGTGGCGGATCCCGCCCTTCTGCCTGATGCCCCTGGGCCAGGCGATGATCATGGGGTCGGCGATGCCGCCTTCGAAGGAGACCCAGCGCTTCCAGTACTTGAACGGGGTGTTGAAAGCCCACGCCCACCCGGTGGGGTAGTGGTTGTAGGTTTTCGTGCTGCCCAGGTCGTCGAGGTGGCGCAGGTTCTCGGCGATGTCGTCGGCCACGCCGTTGAAGAAGTTCATCTCGTTCATCGACCCGTTCGGGCCGCCCTCGGCGCTGGCGCCGTTGTCCGAGACCGCGACGATGATGGTGTTCTCCAGCTGCCCGGACTCCTCCAGGTAGTCCAGCAGGCGTCCGATCTGCGCGTCGGTGTGGGCGACGAAGCCGGCGAAGACCTCGGCCATTCGGGCGAACAGGCGCTTTTCGTCGGCGTTCAGTGACTCCCACGGGCGGACGAAGTCCGTGGCCGGCCAGGGCTGTCCTGACGGCCCTGTCGCCTCGGGTTCGCCGTGCGGGTTGATCGGGGTGAGCTCCGTGCCCTCGGGCAGGATGCCCAGTTCGATCTGGCGCTGGAGCGTCATCCGGCGGTAGACCTCGTAGCCGTCGTCGAACTTCCCCGCGTACCGGTCCGCCCACTCCTTGAAGATGTGGTGCGGCGCATGGCCGGCACCCGGGCAGAAGTAGGTGAACCAGGGCTTCTCCGGGGCGATGACCTTTGCATCCCGGATGAACTGGATCGTCCGGTCCGTCAGGTCCTTCGACAGGTGGTAGCCCTGCTCCGGAGTGTACGGAGGGTCGATCGGGTGGTTGTCGTACACGAGGTCCGGGTACCACTGATCGGCCTCACCGCCCAGGAACCCGTAGAAGCGTTCGAAACCGCGGCCCAGCGGCCAGTGCCGCTTCGAGGACGCCAGGTTCGCCTCGTCCGAGGGGACGAGATGCCACTTGCCCAGGGCGTAGGTGTTCCAGCCCCGCTCCACCAGTACTTCGGCCAGGCTCGCGTTCTCGAACGGGATGCGCCCGTTGGACCCGGGGAAGCCGCTGGTCATCTCGGCGACACAGGCCATGCCGTTGCTCGTCGCGTTGCGGCCGGTCAGCAGGCAGGCCCGCGTCGGGGAGCACAGCGCGGTGGTGTGGAAGTTGGTGAACCTCACCCCCATGTCGGCGATCCGGCGCATCGCCGGTGTCTCCACCAGCCCGCCGAAGACGTCGAAGGTGCCGAAGCCCACGTCGTCCCACACCAGGTACAGCACGTTCGGCGAGCCCTCGGGCGCCTGCGGCTGCTTGTACGGCTCCCAGTCCGGCACCGACTGCCGGATGTCCTCCTGGATCACGCCCTTGAACGGAACAGCCATCCCTACACGTCTCCTCGCACGTCCAGGCGGAGGCCTCGACCTCTGACGGGTGAAACGTCCCCCGCTCAAGGTGACCGTTAGACCGGATCGGACATCAGTCATCCCATTGGCGGCACCAACCCTGAGGGACCTCCCGCGCCAGGCGACGATGAGCACGGCGGAGGCACGCCTGCCAGGTGCCCCGCCCCTCCCCGAGCCGCCGTCGGAAGGGCCGAGACCCCATGAAATACCAGCTGCGTGCCGAAGACCTCGGATTCCTGGACCGCGCCCCCTTCCGGCAGTCCTGCACCCGAGAGCTCCACGCACCCTCGGACGCCGTCTTCGACCAGCTCGCCGCCCACCCGGAGAACTGGCCCCGCTGGTTCGCCCCGGCGAACGACGTCCACTACGAAGGCGCACCCCCCTACGGAAAGGGCTCGACACGCTACTTCCGCCTGTACCGCATCATCCGGGCCCGCGAACAGATCACCGCCTGGGACCCCGGCGAACGCTTCGCCTACCGCGCCCACGAAGCCAACGCACCCGGCGTCTCGGCCCTGATGGAACAGTGGACCCTGCAACCCACGTCGGAAACGACGACGGCCGTCAGCTGGACCCTCGCCATCGACTCCAAGCCCCCCGTCCACCTGCTCCTGCGCGCCAGCCGGCACCACATCGACAAGCTCTTCCGCAAGGCGACGAAGCAACTCGAAGAGCTGTGCCGCCACTCTTGACCACCAGTTGCATTGAGTCGGTCCCGCACTGACGCCGCGAGCCGGCAAACCTTCCCGGCCAGAGCACCGGCGTCGCGTTTCGGCCGGGCGTGTCCGCGGGGGCGCGGATCGCGGGTGCGCACGCTACCCTCCGGCCATGATTGGCATGAACATGCTGCGGCTGCGGAGAAGCGGCCGGTACCCACTGGTGTGCCTCCTCCTGATGGCACTCCTCGGCACGGCGACCGCCGCGGCCGCCTCGGCCCCGGCCCGTACCCCCGCCGCCGCTCCCCCCACCACCGTCACCGCCCCCGCCGGCTCACGGGCGGCCGAGGCCGCGGCCGCCCGCTGGGGCGAGCGCCGCCTCGACGAGGCCGCGTTCCTCACCACCCACAACGCCTTCACCAACTACGAGGACTCCCGCTGGAGTTCGGTGAACCAGTCCGAGTCGGTGCGCCACCAGCTCGACCACGGCGTCCGCGGCCTCAGCCTGGACACGCACTGGTACGAGCGCAGCACCTGGCTGTGCGTCATCAGCTTCGGCAGCGACTGCTACCCCAGCGACGTGTACCTGTGCCACGGCGACTGCAAGACGTTCGCCGGTGCCACGTACGCCCTGCCGCGCCAGTCCTTCCACGGCACGATGCAGACCGTGGTGGACTTCCTCGCCTCCCACCCCCAGGAGGTCGTGACCGTCTTCCTGGAGGACTACGTCAGCGCCGAGCAGCTGCAGCAGTCCCTCGGCCGCGTACGGGGCCTGCCCGAGCTGCTGTTCCGGCCCGACGAGTGGGGCGTACGGCAGCACGGCTGGCCCAAGGTCGCCGACATGGTCACCGCCGGCAAGCGCCTGCTGATCCTCTCCGACCGGTCCGACCGCGAGCACCTGGGCGTCATGTACGACCGGTCCTGGACGGTCAGCAACTACTGGAGCCTCGGGGACATGGGCAACGACCTCGCGTGCGTCAGCCGCTGGGCCGACGTGCCCCTGGACCGCCGGGAACCCGGATTCCGGCGGCTGTTCACCATGAGCCACCACCGCAACGTGCCCACCGTCCTCACGGCCGCCCTGGACAACGGCAGCAAGCTGCGGAACCGCATCGCCGGGCAGTGCCGGGAGGCGGCCGGGGGCCGCACCCCGAACTTCGTGTCCGTCGACTTCCACCGGCTCTCGGACAGCAGCGGCCACACGCCCGCCTCGATCGTCGCGGAGCTCAACGCGGGCCCGTGAGGCAGACCCGTCCCGGCGCGACGGCGTCGCAGTACCGCAGTACCGCAGTACCGCGGCATCGCAGTACCGCGGCGCCGTCGCGCTCCGTCATGGCGACGCGGGTTTCTCCCCTCCCCCGGCCAGGTGGTGGAGGGCGACGGCCGTGTGCACGGCGACGCCCGTGGCCATGGCGTCCTCGTCGAAGACGACGCGGTGGGAGTGGCAGTCCGGGCCGCCTTCCGCCGGTGCGGAGGGCGGCCGCGCCCCGAGCACGGCCATCGCGCCGGGCACCCGCTCCAGGACGTAGCTGAAGTCCTCGGCACCCATGACCGGTTCGGGGAGCTCCCGGGCCAGGCCGGGGCGGACCAGGGCGGCGGCCTCGACGACGGATTCCGTGAACGCGGCGTCGTTGTGCAGGACGGGATAGCCCTCGACCAGGGCCACGTCCGCGTCCGCACCGTGTGCGGCCGCCACATGGCGAGCCACCTGCTCGATCCCGGTGCGCAGCCGCACCCGGGTCTCCGCGCTCATGGTGCGGAAGGTGCCGTGCAGTTCGGCGGTCTCCGGGATGATGTTGGTGGTCGTGCCGGCCTGGATGCGGGCGATGGTCACGACTGCCGGGTCGAAGACGTCCACGGTGCGGGTGACGAGGGTCTGCAGCGCCTGCACGATCGCGCAGGCGACCGGAATGGGGTCGAGGGCGCGGTGGGGCGCGGAGGCGTGCCCGCTCCGGCCGCGGACCGTGATGTGGATCTGGTCCGCGGCGGCGTACACCGGGCCCGGTCGCACGTACAGGGTGCCGCTCTCGAAGCGCGTGGTGACGTGGAGCGCGAAGGCGGCCTCCGCACCACGCCCCGCGGGGGTGTCGAGCACCCCCTCCTCGATCATGTAGCGGGCTCCGCCGCCGTTCTCCTCGGCGGGCTGGAACATGAACACCACGTTCCCGCTCAGCTCCGCGCGACGGGCGGCCAGCAGCCGGGCGGCGCCGACCAGCATCGCCGTGTGCAGGTCGTGGCCGCAGGCGTGCATGGCGCCGGGCACGCCGGAGGCGAACTCCAGGCCGGTGTCCTCCTGCTGGGGGAGGGCGTCCATGTCGCCGCGGAGCAGGACCGTGGGGCCGGGGCGGGCGCCGTGCAGGGTCGCGGTGACGGAGCTGAGCCGGTCTCCCGTGGTGACGGTCAGCGGGAGTCCTGCCAGGGCGTCGAGGACCGTGCGCTGGGTGCCCGGCAGGTGCAGGCCCAGCTCCGGGGCACGGTGCAGGGACCGGCGTACGCCGATGACCTCGGGGAGGAGCGCGCGGGCCTCCCGGAGCAGGGTGGTGGGCTCCGGCAGCGGCGGGCGGGAACCGGCGGTCATGCCCGCGCCCCCGTCCGGTGTCCCGCGTCGACGCGGCTGTCGGCGTACGGGGCGGGACAGGAGCCCGCCTCGGCCGGAGTACCGACCGGCAGGGTCATGCACACGGAGCACCTCCACACGACGCTACGGCGGGCGGGGCGGGCAGCCGTGCCGCCGTCCCTCCCGGTCCGGCGGACACCCGGGCCGCTCGGACCCTGCCCACGCAGACCGCGTACCACGCAGCGGTCCGGCGGCGGTCTCCCGACGGTGATCCGACTCACTGCGCCTCGGCGTCATCATGGCACCGTGAACGCGTTTCCGAACGGCGGCGGCGGAAGCGGGGCCCCCGGGGTGCCCGACCTCCCCGGCGCCCCGGGCGTCCCCGGCGTCCCCGGCGTCCCCGGCTTCCTCGATGTCGCCCCCACGCCGCGGACCGCTGTCGCGTGGCTGCCCCCGGCCGGGCTGTGGCCGGCCATCCAGAGCATCCGGGCCGTGCACGACCCCCAGATCCGGCGGTGGCCGCCGCACGTGAACCTGGTCTTCGGCTTCGTCCCGGAGTCCGACTTCCCGGTGGCGGCGCCGCTGCTGGCCGCCGCGGCCGCCGCGTCGGAGCCGTTCGACGTCCGCCTCAGCGGGGTGCGCTTCTTCCGCCACCGCGCGTACTCGACGGTGTGGCTAGACCCCGCCGCGGCCGGGCCCGCTCCCTGGGCTGCCCTTGAGCGGGACCTGATCGAGCCGTTCCCCCGCTGCGGCGGCCGCTTCCCGCGCTTCACGCCCCACCTGTCGCTCGGCCGTACGCACGATCCGCGGCGCCTGGCCGCGGACTGCGAGGCCCGCCTGGGCAGCCTGGCGGCGCGGGTCGAGGAGGTCGTGCTGCTCTCCCGCCGCGGCGAGGGGCCCATGCGGCCCCGCGTCGCGGTCGCCCTCGGCACGGGCGCGGTGCGCCGGTGTGCAGAGGCCGGGGAGTGAGGGAGTGAGGGAAGTGAGGGAAGGGAAAGGCCCCGAGCCCGGGTGGGGGCGCCCGGGCTCGGGGTTCGCCTGCCGGCGCCGCCTACTTGAAGGTGACGTCCGAGCAGGAGTAGAAGGCCTCCTCGCTCTGGAAGGAGCCGTCGGGCCGCTTCAGCCCGTGCCAGACCGTGTAGATGAGGTGCTTGCCCTTCTTCTCCGGGAGCACCGCCTTGAAGGTGAACGCCTTGGCGCCGAGGTAGCCCGAGGGCGCCGCGGTGGCCGCCGTGTTGTCCGCGCTGAGGAAGGGGGTGTCCTCCAGGTCCGACCACTTCAGCGGCTTCTTCGGGTCGTAGCCGTCCTTGGTGACGTACATCTCCATGCGGTACGGGTTGTGCAGCGCGCTGATGTCGTAGCGCAGGTCGTACTCGGCGCCGCCGGGCAGGGTGGTGGAGGGGAAGTCGTCCCGCGCCAGGTCCAGGCCGGAGAACTGCGCGTTGCCGGCGCTGCACAGCTTGCCGTCGGGAATGCGGGCGCGGTGCTGCGGGGAGGAGGTGGGGGTGCTGTGGTCGATGGCCCGGCCCTGGACGATGGACTTCCAGTCGCCGGGGATGCCGGGGCTCTGGGCGAGGGCCAGCCGGCAGGCCTCGCTCGCCTTCGGGTTCTTGGTGCAGGCGACGCTGCGGCTCACCGGGTCGGCGGTGGAGCCGTGGGCCGAGGCGGGCGCGGAGCCGAGGGTGGTCACGGCGAGGGGGAGGGCGACGAGCGCGGTGAGGCGCAGGGCGGCGGTGCGGCGGGAGGCCGCGGGGGCGGGCGGGGTCGGGCTCATGCGGGATGCTCCTGGCTGGTCATGGGTCGGGGGTGCGGCGTGGGCCGTCGGGGCGGGCGGGCGGTCAGCCGCCGGTCTGCACGGTCAGCTCGCGGGAGAACGCGCCCCACTTGCCGTCGCCGAGGCGCGCCCGGATCTTCACGGAGTACGTGGTGCCGGGGTGGGCGCCGACGAGCACCTCGCGGGAGGCCTTGCCCGTGGGGACGGGCAGCACCGGGTCGCCGGTGCCCCACATGAAGGTCTGGGCGGGCTTGCCGTTCAGGTAGACCTGGTAGGTGCTGACCTGGCCGACGCCCTGCGGAACGGACCATGTGAGGTTCAGGTAGTGCTGGGTGACGGTGCCGTCCTGCTTCGTGGCGGTGGTGGCGGCGAAGTCGCCGGGGGCGCCGGTGCCGACGCCGTTCCCGTCGGGCGCCGCGGCGGTCGTCACCGGTGCCTCGCGGGTCGGGTCGGATTCCTTGCCGGAGGCGTCGACGGCGGTGACCTTGAACCGGTAGGCGGTGCTCGGGGTCAGGCCGGAGACGGTGGCCGAGGCGGCCTTGCCGTCCGCCTCCTGGATCTTCGTGCCGTTGCGGTAGATCCGGTAGCCGGTGACGGCGACGTCGTCGGTGGCCGCGTGCCAGCGCAGGGAGGCCTGGTACGGGCCCGAGGCGGTCGCCTCCAGGTCGGCGGGGATGACCGGCTTCGCCTTGTCCTGGCCGGGCGCCGCGTGCGTGGTGAGGACGATGTCCTTGCTGAAGCCGGTGGTGCGGCCGTCCGCGCGGACGGCGCGGACCTTGAACGCGTAGCGGGTGGCGGGGGCCAGCCGCTCGATGTCGGTCATCGTGTCCTTGGCGGTCTTGACCTGCTTGCCGTCCTGGAAGACCTCGTAGCGGACGATCTCGGCTCCGCCGGCGGGCGGCTTCCACATCAGGTGGACGGCGGTGTGGTCCTTGACGAAGGAGCCGCTGTCGGCGGGGACGGCGGTACCGGTGCCGGTGTCGGTGCCCGACGCGCCGTTCACCTTGCATCCGCTGATCTTGGGTATCCCCTTGCCGGCCGGGTTGATCCCGACCTTGACGGCGCGGGTGCCCTTGGCGGCCACGTCGGCGCGGTCGCCGATCGGCTTGACGGTGACGTGCTTGCCGTCCTGGCGCAGTTCGTACGCCCAGGGGTTGTCGATGGTGACCTGCCCCTGCGACACGTCGAACTCGGCGGTCCAGTCCCGTACGGGCCGGTCCCCCTTGTTGGCCAGGGAGACCTCGCCGGACGCCCACCACGCGGTGGCCTGGTCCGCGACGCGGCAGGCGGCGCCGAGGCCGTCCTCCTCTCCGGCGTTGGCGGCCACGGGGATGACGACGGAGCCGACCCCGACGACGACGACCGCGCAGGCCAGGGCAATTCGCTTTCGGGACATCAGAAACCTCTTGGTAAAGCCGATCCGCCGGTACGGCGGCGGCATCGGAAGTGCCTCGGTCAACACCGCTGACCCTAAGGGCGCTTTGAGGCGCGAAAGGGCTTCCGAGTGCCCGCGGGGACGCTGTTATCCGTCCCTTAAGGTCCGGATAGGACACCCTTGAACCCCTGCCCGCGGGTATCGACACTGCGAGCACGACGGGTCACGCTCCGTCCCGGCGCCGCGGAGAACGGCGATCGCCGACCTGATGCCGGCCGTTCACTTCCCGAGCGATTCCCCATTGGAAAATATATGGAGAGTCACACGGCATGCACGCTCGGCTATTCGGCTATTTGACGGCGCATCCAATAACGGGCCACACAGTGTCAAGTTCACGTAAAGTCCGCGCACCATCGAACCGGCCGAGATGGACTGGACCATCCTTCCCGCCGCCCCCAAGTACCCATGCCCCAAAGAAGAATTGACGTTCCATCACTTCCCGTCGGGCGGTGGTTGAACGGGCGACATCTTTGCGCGTAGAGCAACATCGTTCAGATCGCCCTTTCTCTCTGGCAGGATTCCCGGCACCCCATCCAATCGAGGAAAGCGGTACCGATATGCCCGGCCACGGAACCATGGCCGGGCTGCAGCGCCATGCAGTGTCGGCCCGCGGGTCACCCCCCTCTCGGTTCAAGGAGCACGATGCACAAACGTCGCATGTCCCGCGGCAAGAAGGCCGTGATAGCCACGGTCACCGCGGCCCTCTCCGGCGGCCTGCTGTTCGGCTTCGGCGCCCTCGCGCAGGCCGGTTCGGTCAGCGGCACCGTCTACGGCGGGCAGGGCAACTACCGGACGGTCAACCACCGCGTCAAGCCGTCCCTCTCGGCCCAGATCAACGGCTCCTCGAAGGCCGGCGACCGGATCCAGATGTCCTGCCGCGCCACCGGGGACACCGTGGAGAACAACAACCGGTGGATCTACACCGGCTCCTACTACATCGCCGACGCGTTCATCCGTGAGAACACCACCGGCCTGCCCGTCTGCGGCGCGACCCCGACCCCGAAGCCGACCAAGCCCAACCCCGGCCCGGTGACGGCGAAGTCGCTGAACATCGACATGCAGAAGCAGGTCAGGACGCAGTGGTGCTGGGACGCCTCGGGCGTGACCATCGCCAAGTACTGGGGCCGCAACGTCACCCAGGAGCGGTTCTGCCAACTCGCCGCCCAGGGCACGTGGGTGGACTGCAACAACCAGCCGGCGACGCTGGAGGACATGGCCAACGGCCTGGCCAAGCTGGGGATGGGCAACAGCGGCCGCAGCCTGTACCGCAACGCCTCGTTCAACGAGTCGACCGCCGAGATCGCCGCGGGCCGGCCGTTCGCCGTCCGGTTCGGCTGGCGCAGCGGCGGCGGGCACATGAACGTCATCTACGGCTACGACAGCGCCACCAACATGATCGCCGTCGGCGACCCGTGGCAGACCACCCAGACCTACACCTGGTGGAACTACTCCACCTACGTGAACAACAACTCGTTCCAGTGGACCCACTCCCGGGTCGGCATCCAGGGCTGACGAGAGGACCCGAACATGCACACCATGCAGACCATGCGTCGCTTCCGGCGCACCGCGGTCCGGGCAGCCGTCCTGGCCACCACCGCGCTCGCCGCCACCCTCTGCGGGAACGTTTCCGCCCAGGGCGCGGACGGCGACGGGATCGCCGGCTACCAGTCCGCACAGCAGACCCTCAGCAGCGACCAGGTCCGGGACACCGTCTCCCGCTTCCTGGTACAGACCCGGCAGCCCGGCGGTCCCGCCGCCGCGGACGGCGGCAGCCAGGGCGGCCCCGCCAACGCGCCCGCCGCTGCCGCCGCACCGCCCCGGTTCGACCTCAAGGACCCGGTGCCGATGTTCGAGATCAGCCCCGAGTTCGTGTCCGGCAAGAGCCAGAACAGCCCGCAGACCGCGCTGCGGCTCTCCTACCTGGCCTCCCGGGTGAACGCCTCCGACGGCCGCCCCGCCTCCGTACTGCTCGCACCCCAGGGGAACCCTTCCTCCACGGGCAGCAGCCCGCAGACCCCGGGCGCCGAGGGCTGGCAGCTGGCCGGCATCCGCGACGGGGACAAGGACCTCAGCCTGGCCGAACGCGGCACCCCGCAGGCCCGCGTCTTCACCGAGCCGCAGATCCACGCCTGGTACCGGCTCACCGCCGAGGGCATGGTCGAACCGCTCAACGACGAGGCGAACACCGGCCTCGGCGGCAAGCGCTCCCTCCCCCTCGCCGCCTACCAGAAGCTGGTCACCGCCCGGTACGGCGACAAGCTGCCCGGCTCCGAGTACGACCGCAAGGGCCTGGCCGGCGGCTACGCCGAGCTCACGGAGGACCAGCCGGAGCGGACCGCGGCCGCGGCGGCCGCGGACGGGCAGTCGGCGGACGAGGCGTCCTGGCAGCCCGTCGCCGTCACCGGGGTCGCCGCCCTGGCGGCGGTCGGCGGTGCCGCGGTGTACGCCCGGCGCCGGCGGAGGCTCTCCCCGCTCTGACCGCATCCCCTCCGCATGCCGGAACGGCGCCCGTCCACCGCAGTGGACGGGCGCCGTCGCCGTGCTGCCGTCCGGCCTCAGCGCCAGGTCTGGTACGGGCTCTTCTGGCTGTGGGTTCCGCACGGGAAGGTGCGCAGGTGATGGGCCGGGCTGTCGTCCAGGCACAGGCCGGTCTGCTGGTTCTTCAGCTCGACCGCCCCGTCCGGGTAGCGGTGGACGAACCAGCTCTGGTCCTTGGCCTTGTCGCACGGATACGGCGCGACCCGGCCCGCCGGGCTGTCGGTCAGGCACCTGCCCGTCTTGATGTTCCGCAGTTCACGGGTGCCGTCGGCCCACTGGTGGACGTTCCACTTCTGGTGGTCGTTGCCCAGGCAGGCGTATGTGCGGATCCCGTGCTCGCTGTCGTCCAGGCAGGCGGAGGTCGCGTTGTTGCGGAGGGTCTGGACGCTGTCCGCCGCGGCCGCGGGAACGGCGCCGGCCTCCGTGGTGAACGTGGCTGTGGCCAGCCCGGCGGCGAGCAGCGCGCACGCGAGGGCAGCGGCGGCCCGGAGCCTCTTCGCGGTCGTCGGAACGGTGTTCATGGCTCTCCTCGGTGAGGGGGTGGGTGGGGAGGGATGTGGTGGGTGGGGAGGCGGGGGGGGGGGGGGGGGGGGGGCCCCCCCCCCCCCCCCCCGCCGGGGCCCCCCCCCCCCCCCCCCGCGCCGGGGCCCGGCGCGAGGGGTTGGACACGGCCCC
>NZ_JBIVXV010000012.1:56180-228145 GCF_044769385.1 Streptomyces sp. NPDC090445
GGGGGGGGGGTTGGGGGGGGGGGGGGGGGGGGGGGGGGGGGGGGGTGGGGGGGGGGGGGGGGGGGTGTTGGGGGGGGGGGGGGGGGGGGGGGGGGGGGGGGGGGGGCCCCCCCGCCCCCCGCGAAGGGGAGGCAGGCGGATCAGCCGACGATGTTGACGGGCCGGTAGGCGTGGTAGCCGTCGCGGCCGCTGACCCCGTAGGAGTGCTGCTTCCAGCGGGTGCCGACCCCGCCTGCCTGCTCGTAGGACTTGTAGGCGGTGTGGGCGCTGTTGGCCCAGCCGTCGAAGATCACGACGTGGCGGCGGTCGGCGTCGTTGCTGTTGGCCTTGATGACCAGGTCGCCGGGGGCGAGGTCCTTCATCGCGATCCGGCGCGTGAACCCGTCGTTCTTCAGGGAGACGGTGTTGGGTCCGGGCTTCGGCAGGCCGAGGGCCATGGAGACGTAGCCGGAGCAGTCCTGCCGGTACCCGTCCTTCCACCGCTTGGTCTGGCTGTAGGGCACGGGGCGCCCGTTGTTGGCGGTCAGCCAGGTCTTCGCCCGGGCCAGGACCTGCGCACGGGTGATCCGGGGAGCCGCCTGGGCCGCCCGGGCCGCTTCGTCCTGACCGGCGTGAGGCGCGAGGGCGCGGCCGGCGTCGTCTGCCGTCGGCCGGGCCGCCGCGGCTGCGGAGGTCCGGGGAGCCGCGGGTGCGGACTGCGCGGTCAGCGCGAGGGTTCCGGCGCACAGCATCGCCGTCAACGTCGCGGTGACCCAACGGCGGGTGGTCTTCTTGGACATGCGGATTCTCCTGCTTCTCGTGTTGTACCTGTTGCTTGTGTTGCTCGCGTTGCTTGTGTGACTGGTGTTGCCTGTTTGCTCGCGTGCGCCGTTCACGGCGGACGGAGGGAGGTGCGACGGTCCGCGCGATCAGGGCGCGGCCGTCGAGGGACCGGCCCCGTACGGGCCGGTGACGGTTGCTCGGCACCGGCTGCGGGGCGGGACGAGAAGGAGTCTGCGGGGGTCGGGACGGCCGCTGCAACGCTGTCCCGTTTGCTTCGGCGATGTCGGGATCCCTAAGGTGCTGACCTGCTGGGACACGACCATCCCGGGACACGGGGCGGCCTTCCGGGGCATCGGTGTGCGGCCGCCGGAAGGGGGCGGGCATGACGGGCCAGGGTGGGCAGCAGCCCCATGCGGGGCAGCAGTTGGGGAATGCGCTGCGGGCTCTGCAGCGGCGGTCCGGCCGTACGCTGCGCTCGCTGGAATCCGAGGTGATGATCAGCGACTCGTCGCTCTCCCGCTATCTGCGGGGCAGCACGGTCCCGCCGTGGACGACCGTCCGCGACCTGTGCCGGGCCCTGGGAGCCGATCCTGCGGAGTACAGGGCGCTGTGGGAGGCGGCGGACCGCTGCCAGCCGAAGCCGCCCGCGGAGCCGGTCGGCCCGGTCCCGGGGGCGGACACCCGGTGGCGCAGGTGGCGGCGTACGGCCGGGGCCTGGGCGCAGCGCCGCTGGGCGTGGGCCGTGGCCGGCGCGTGCGCCGGGCTGCTGTGCGGCGGTGCGCTGGCGTCGCTCGTCCTGTGGCCGTCGGGGCCGGCCCCCGCGCGCGGGGCAGCCGCTCCCCGGGAGCCGGAACCGGCGCGGGAGGCGGCCGCGGCCGCTGCCGGGCCGGGCGGATCAGGGCTCGCCGACCACAACCGCATCTTCGTCAACCGCGTCACGGGCGACTGTCTGGACCACAGTCTCGACAAAGGGCTTCGCTCGTTCGATCCCAACGGGCTGAGCTACCAGCGGTGGACGGTCCACCCGTATCCCGACGGCACCAGCGAGCTGCGCAACCACGCCACGGGCGCCTGCCTGGACAGCGGCGCCTCCGGGCTGCGGGGGGCGTCCTGCAGCAAGGCCGCCTCCCAGAAGTGGGCGGTGACGGCCTTGGCCGATGCATCGGTCGAGATCAAGAACCGGGCCGCCGGGACCTGTCTGGACGACGGCGAGCAGGGGCTGCGGGCCGTGCCCTGCGACGGCTCCGACCGCCAGAAGTGGGGCTGATGCCCGTGGCGCCCGTTCAGACGCGGGGTGTACCGTCCGCGAAGTCGAGGCCGGCCGCGTACAGCAGGCGGCGCTGGGAGCCGTCAGGGCTCCAGCCGTGGAAGAGGATCCGGTCCTTGCCGTCCGGGCCGGTCACGACGTCCTGCCCGCCGGGTCCGCGGACCGCGCCCCCGAGGGATTCGGTGGACATGAGCGGCTCCGGCGCCTTGACGTAGGGGCCCGTGAGCCGGTCGGCCACCGCGTATCCCGTCTTGTAGCGGTGGTCGGCGTAGGAGTCGGCCGAGTAGAAGAGGACGTAGCGGCCGTCGCGCCGCACCAGCGTCGGGGCCTCGACCAGCTGCCCCTCCCACGCGAGGTCCTGGCCGATCAGGGGGAGGGGGTCGCCCGTCGTCCGGGTGCCGTCCCAGGAGACGGGCTGCAGGTGGATCCGGGTGGGAAGCCCGCAGCAGTTGCCGTCGTTCTTCCACAGCAGGTACCGGCGGCCGCCCTCGGTGAAGCTCGCGGCGTCGATGGCGCCGCCCTGCTCGGCGGGACAGACCAGCGGCCCCTGGCCGGCGGGCCGGAACGGGCCGTCCGGGGAGGAGGAAAGGGCGACGCCGATGCACTGCTTCCCGCTCGCGCGGTCACGGGCGGTGTAGTGCATCGTGAATCCGCGGCCGTTCGCGAAGACCTCCGGCGCCCACACGAGCGAGCGCGCCGGCTCCGCCCAGTCCCCGAGGCGGGGCAGGGGGTCGGCGCCGGCCGGCGTCCAGTGGACCAGGTCCGTGGAGGTGGCGTGCTGGATGGTGGCGGCTCCGCTGTTGGTGGCGTAGGCGTGGTACGTACGGCCCACCTTCACGACGTCCGGGTCGGGGAAGTCCCGGTCCAGCACCAGGGCGGGCGCCGCGGCCGCCCGGGCGGGCACGGCGGCAAGGGCGGGCGCCGTGGCGAGAGCGGGCGCCGTGGCGAAGAGGCCTGCGACGAGTACGCCGGAGGCCGTGACGGCGACCGACCGCCCGAACCGGCGTACGACTGTGGGGAACACCTGTCGTCTCCTTGGGTACGAGGAGTTGTGTGCGGGGAGGCTGAGCCCTCCCTCTCGGCGGGCTAACGGCCGGGGGCGCCGGCGGGTCGCTGCCGCAGCCGGGGAGAACGGGGCGTACGGGTGCGCCGCCGGGTGTGCCGCCGCGGGCCACGCCTTCCCCTGACCGGATGCGGCCCGAGCCGGATCCGTGACATACGTCACGGCGCCCGGGTCGAAAACGGAATCTTCGGGGCCACATGAGCCCGCCGACATTTCGAGATTTGTCCGTTTTGGAATCGACATTCCCCTCTCCGGTGGAAACGGAATCCGGCGCACTCGTACCCGATCCGGTGTTTTCCCTGATCCCGGCGGCTTCTGGCCGACCATCAGGCCTTCCCCCGGCTGCCGCACTGCGGCGATGCATGATCCGCGGCCCGTTTCAAGCCGCGTTCCGGATCTCCCGTACGCATTAGTGGCCATAACTTGCCAGGCCCAAGTCGGGCTTTTAAGAATGGCGGCTCCTCCGGCGCCTTCCGGTTCGGTCGCCGGAAGATTCGCGATCACCGAATGAGGTCACGCATGCAGAAGCACCGGAAGAAGAAAAAGCACTACAGGAAAATAGCGATCTCCGTCGGCGCCCTGGCCATCGTGGGCGTGCCCACGGCCGCCATGGCCTGCCTGGGCGGGCAGGAGACCGACCGTACGCAGGCCGCCGCCCAGCGGCACGAGATGCGCCCCTGGCGCACCGCCCCCACCCTTTCGCTGAGCTCGCCCGCCCCCGAGGCGCCCGCAGCCCTTCCGACCCTCCCGGCCGAGAGCAGCCCCGCTGCCGCCGAGAGCAGCCCGGAAGCGCCCGCAAAGCCGGTCGTACAGGCCCCCCGACCCCCGCAGCAGCAGCCGACGCGCAAGCCGGTCACGAGCGTGAAGCCGCAGGTCCAGGCACCTGTGGTGCCGAAGACGTCCACCGCCCCGGCCTCCGGCGCGGTGGCCGAGGTCCTCTCGCTGGTCAACCGGGAGCGCGCCGCCGTCGGTTGTCCGGCGCTCACCCTCAACGCCAAGCTGACCGCGGCCGCCCAGAGCCACAGCCAGGACATGGCCGCGCACGCCAACATGTCCCACACGGGCTCCGACGGCTCCGACCCGGGCCAGCGCATCACCCGCGCCGGATACACCTGGAGCACGTACGGCGAGAATGTCGCGTACGGCTACAGCTCTCCCGCGGCGGTCATGGAGGGCTGGATGAACAGCCCCGGCCACAAGCGGAACATTCTCGATTGCTCCTTCAAGGAGATCGGCATCGGCTACGCGCAGCCGAACCATTACTGGACGCAGGATTTCGGCGCGGCACGCTGACCCGCCGCGACACGACAATCGGCATACAGTATGCGTGTGGGGCGGCCGGATTCCGGCCGCCCCACACGCATATGCGCAGCAGTTGACAGTGGTTCACCAGCACATGAGGGCCGCCTTGCCGGGGCCCCAGGTGGAATACAGCCGGGCGCGCACGATGTACGTACGCCCCTGGAAGAGCCTGACCTTCAGGCGGCCGTTGCGGTCCGTGCCGCTGTCGTCCGTGCCCGTGTGGTAGCGCAGTTCGCCGTTGACGTCCTCGAACAGGACGAGCACGAAGTCGTGGCTGCCGAACGCGCTGATCTCGTACGTCCGCGTCTCCGCGGGCGCGAGCGTGAAGTCGGCCTGCTCCCCCGGCGAGAGGCCCAGCTCGACCGACTGGAGCGGGTGGAGCTCCGGCGGCTTCGCGTCGATGGCCGGGTACCACCGGCGGACGTACTTCTTGTCCTGCTCGGAGATCCGGACGGGCCCGGGGATTCCGGCCCGGTACTGCTCCGGGCGGACGATCAGGCCGGCCGGGAACGGGTACTCCATGACGGAGGTCGGGTCCCACGTCGAGCCCTCGACCTCGCCGGTGGACAGCTTGCGCAGGATGTTGTGGAAGGTCTTGTCCCGCGACCAGAAGTTCGGCGGGCCGCCCAGCGAGGCGTAGACCTTGGCCTCGTCCCATTCGATGCCGGCGAACGGGTTCTGGTGCTCGTGGGCGAAGCCCAGGGTGTGCCCGATCTCGTGCCGCGCGGTCGCCTTGCCGTGCGGCGTGTCGGTCAGGCTCCAGCCGAACCTCATCGTGGGCTGCGGCGGCGGGATGCCCAGGACGTCCCGGCCGACGTACGACCACGAGCCGTCGCCCCGGCGGAGGCTGATGCGGACCTCGGCCTCGGAGAGCTGCGTCACCTCGCGGAACTCCAGCCCGATGCCCGCGTCCTTCCACTCCTGGAAGGCGCGTCGGATCTCGTCGAGCTGGGTCGCTTCGAGGGCGACGCCGGGCTCGTTGAGGAAGCAGTAGTGCAGTACGGTGCCGTTCACCCACTTCGCCCGGCCGACGAGTATGGCGCGCTGCCTGTCGGGGCTGAGGTCGGGCGGCAGAACGGGTTCGATGCGCGGTGGTTGTGAGCAGTACAGCGGGACGTCCGCCACGGACGCCTCGGCAAGGTTCTCTGCCATGACCGTTCACTCCTGAATGACTGTGGTGCGAGGTTCCGGTCGGCGGTGTCGGGGGCGCGTCAGGCGACGCCGGTGATCAGGCACCGGCCGCAGCTGGGTGCGCGGCCGTCGCTGTCGCGGGGGAACCGGGGCTCTCGGCCGAGGGCGTTGCCGTGGGTCAGCCGGTACGGGGGGGTAAGGCCGTCCACAACGGAGGGCGGACAGCAACCGACCTGGCTGCCTCAGAAATGAGGCTACTCCTCGATATCGAGGATCTCAATCAAAGGCGTTCACGGACATGTGGTTGCGCTTTCAAGGGGAAACACGTCGAACGGTTCAAGCGCACACCACCGTGCCCGGCTACTGCATCCTTGACCTGAAGTGCGGTTGGGTTTCTAGCGTTCGCTTCGGTCGATCATCTGATAACGGAAGGAGACACGCATGATTCTCGTGACGGGAGCCACCGGGACCATCGGCCGTGCCCTGGTGGAGGAGCTTCGCTCCCACGGTGCCGGGCCGGTCAGGGCGCTCACGCGTGATGCGGCCCGGGCTTCGTTCCCGGAGGGCGTCGAGACGGTCCGGGGCGACCTGGCCGACGCGGGCTCGGTGAAGCCCGCGCTGGAGGGCGTGCGCTCGCTGTTCTTCATACCGGGCCTGGGCGAGCCGGGTTCGGACGCCGAAGTCCTCGGTGCCGCCCGCGAGGCCGGTGTGGAGCACGTGGTGCTGGTGTCGTCCATCACCGTGCGGACCCATCCGCACCTGGGCCCCGCCGCTCGGCACGCGGCCGGCGAGCAGCTGCTCCAGGACAGCGGGATGGCGTGGACGGTCCTGCGCCCCACGCAGTTCGCCTCGAACGCCCTGTGGTGGGCGGCCTCCATCCGCGAGCGGAACCCGGTCCGGGTGGCGTACCCGGACGTCGGGCTGCCCACCATCCACCCCGCGGACATCGCGTCGGTGGCGCGGGCGGCGTTGACCGACACCCGCCACCGGGGCCGGACGTACGCCCTGACCGGCCCGGAGCGGGTGACGGCACGGCAGCAGGTGGCCGCCCTCTCGGCGGCGCTGGGGCGGGAGGTGGCCGTGGCCGGGATCGGCCGGGAGGAGGCCCAGCGTGAGATGGCCGCGTACCTGGGGGACGAGGTCGCGGACGCCGTCCTCGACGTGACGGGCGGGGACGTCAACGAGGAGCTGCTGAGGGTCCGCGACACCGTCGCACAGGTCACCGGCTCCCCGGCGAGGCCGTTCCACCGGTGGGCCGCCGAGAACGCAGCCGCCTTCCGCTGAGCCCGGCGTCAGCCGTCCCAGGACCAGTCGGCGACCTCGGGCAGGTCCGTGCCGTGCTCGCGGATCCAGTCGTGGTGGCGCTGCCGGGTCTCCTCCATGCGCTGGCGTACGGCCGCGGCGCGTACCGCGAGGCCTGGGACGCGGTCGACGACGTCCATGACCAGGCGGTAGCGGTCCAGGTCGTTGCGGACCACCATGTCGAACGGGGTGGTCGTCGTGCCGATCTCCTTGTAGCCGCGCACGTGCAGGTTGCGGTGGCCGGTGCGCCGGTAGGCCAGCCGGTGCACGAGCCACGGGTAGCCGTGGTAGGCGAAGATCACCGGCCGCTGCGTGGTGAAGAGCCCGTCGTACTCGGCGTCGCTCATGCCGTGCGGGTGCTCCCCGGCGGGCATGAGACGCGCGATGTCCACGACGTTGACCACCCGCACGGCCAGCTCCGGCAGGTGCCGGCGCAGCAGTTGGGCCGCGGCCATCACCTCCTGGGTGGGGACGTCCCCGGCGCAGGCGAGCACCACGTCCGGCTCCCGGGTGCCGTCCTCGGTGCCGGCCCACTCCCAGATGCCGGCGCCGCGCGCGCAGTGGAGCTTCGCCTGGTCCATCGACAGCCAGTCGAAGCAGGGCTGCTTGCCCGCGACGACGACGTTGACGTAGTCGCGGCTGCGCAGCACGTGGTCGGCCACGGACAGCAGGGTGTTGGCGTCCGGCGGCAGGTACACGCGGACCGCTTCGGGGCTCTTGTTGAGGACGTGGTCGACGAAGCCGGGGTCCTGGTGGGAGAAGCCGTTGTGGTCCTGCCGCCACACGTGCGAGGTGAGCAGGTAGTTGAGCGAGGAGATCGGGGCGCGCCACGGCAGGCGGCGGGTGGTGCGCAGCCATTTGACGTGCTGGTTGACCATCGAGTCGACGATGTGGACGAAGGCCTCGTAGCAGGAGAACAGTCCGTGCCGGCCGGTGAGCAGGTAGCCCTCCAGCCAGCCCTGGCAGGTGTGCTCGGACAGGATCTCCATCACCCGGCCGTGGCGTTCCAGGTGCTCGTCGACGTCGAGGACGTCGGCCTGCCAGGCCTTGCCGCTGGCCCCGTAGACGGCCTGGAGGCGGTTGGAGGCGGTCTCGTCGGGGCCGACGAGGCGGAAGTCGCGCCGGTCGGCGGTGGCCCGCATCACGTCCTGGAGCAGGTCGCCGAGGATCCGGGTGGGTTCGTGCTGCGTCACGCCGGGCTTGTCGACGTCCACGGCGTGGCGCTCCAGCGGCGGCAGGGGCAGCTCGCGCAGCAGGAGCCCGCCGTTGGCGTGCGGGGTCGCGCCGAGCCGGCGCGTGCCCTGCGGGATCCCGGCCAGCACCTCGGGGAACGGGGCTCCGTACGCGTCGAACAGCTCCTCGGGCCGGTAGGAGCGCATCCACTCCTCCAGCTGCCGCAGGTGCTCCGGGTTGTCCCGTACGGCGGCCAGCGGGACCTGGTGGGCGCGCCAGGTGCCCTCCACGGGCAGGCCGTCCACCACGGCGGGGCCGGTCCAGCCCTTCGGGGTGCGCAGCACGATCACGGGCCAGCGCGGCCGGTCGGTGCTGCCGCCGGTGCGGGCGGCGTCCTGCGCGGCGGCGATGCGATCCAGGGCCGTGTCCATGGCGAGGGCCATCGCGCGGTGTACGGCGGCCGGGTCGTCGCCGGACACGTGGATCGGGTCGTGGCCGTAGCCCTGCATGAGGGCGTCGAGTTCGGCGCGCGGCAGCCGGGACAGCACCGTCGGATTGGCGATCTTGTAGCCGTTGAGGTGCAGGATCGGCAGGACGGCGCCGTCGTGGACGGGGTCGAGGAACTTGTTGGAGTGCCAGGCGGCGGCCAGGGGCCCGGTTTCCGCCTCGCCGTCGCCGATCACGCAGGCGACCAGCAGGTCCGGGTTGTCGAGGGCGGCGCCGTAGGCGTGCGAGAGCGCGTAGCCGAGTTCGCCGCCCTCGTGGATGGAGCCCGGGGTCTCCGGGGCGACGTGGCTCGGCACGCCGCCGGGGAAGGAGAACTGCCTGAAGAGCCGGGCCATGCCGGCCGCGTCCCGCGTGACGTCCGGATAGACCTCGGTGTACGAGCCCTCCAGCCAGGAGTTGGCCAGGACGGCCGGACCGCCGTGGCCGGGGCCCCAGATGCACAGGGCGTTCAGGTCACGGGCCTTGATGACCCGGTTGAGGTGGGTATGGACCAGGTTGAGGCCGGGCGAGGTGCCCCAATGGCCGAGCAGGCGCGGTTTGACGTGCTCAGGGCGCAGCGGCTCGGTCAGCAGGGGGTTGGCCATGAGGTAGATCTGCCCGACGGCGAGGTAGTTCGCCGCACGCCAGTGGGCGTTCAGGGCGGCGAGCTCCTCCTCGGTGAGCTCGGCGGGCGCGGCGGACGCGGCGGATGCGGCGGATGCGGCGGGCTCCGGCTGTGTGTCGGCGGACATCACGACTCCTCACGGTGTCGGGGCGGCGGCGATGGCGGTCGGCGGTGACGGTCCCCCACCGGGGCCCCGCAGGGCCCCCGTTGCGGTCGGCGGCGGCCGTGTTCCGTCCTGTTGTGTGCACCGACTACCACCCTGTGGGGCCGGCGGCGTGCCCGACAGGGCCGTTCGGGCCACACCGCCGGGCGGAGTGGACCCGCACGGCCGTGCGTTGCACCCCCGGCCCCGTCCGCCCCACCCGCCCCCACCGGCGGCCGTGAAGAAGCGGCTGCGAACAGCAGAAGGCCCCGGCCTCCACGAGGAGGCCGGGGCCTTGATCGAGCGCTGGGCAGGCCTTGCACCTGCATCCCCCCACAGGAAGTGGGGTGCCTTTCCTTGGACCACCAACGCCGGTCCCACCACCACGTCACGTGGCGGCGAGCTCGGGATCGATCATAGCGCACCCCGGGACCTGCCCGGACAGCCCCGCAGGTCGCTCCTGCGGATCGGGCGTCCACGGCCAACAATGGACTACGCCCGGAGCCACAGCCGCCAGGGCTGGGCCCCACCGAGAGGAGCCGCTTTGAAACGCCGGATCGTCTCCGTCCTCAGCGCCGCCGCGCTCACGGCCGGGGTCCTGGGTGTCACAGCGCCGTCGGCGAGTGCGGCGCCCGGAGGGTGCACGTACACGTCGTCGTCCGCCCGGCCCTCCCTGCAGCACGGCAGCAGGGGGGCGGCGGTGAAGCAGGCGCAGTGCCTGTCGAACATCTGGGGCGGGGTCCCCAAGCTGGCCGTCGACGGCGTTTTCGGCAGCCGCACCCTGGACAAGGTCAAGTGGATCCAGGGCTGCCACGCCCTCACCAGGAACGGCATCGTCGGCCCCAGGACCTGGGCCGTCCTCTACGACCCTGTTCCGGACTGCTACGACCCGTACCCCGGGTAGGGCCGCCCCCGGGTAGGGCCGCCCCCGGGTAGGGCCGCCCCGGGTGGAGCCGCCCCGGGTGGGGCCGCCCCCCGGTACGGCCGCCTCAACCGGGGCCACTTTCGGATCATGCACTTCCGCTTTTCAGTGAAGCGCCCCCGGTCATTCACAAGTTGAACTTTCGCCACGAAGCGCCGGTCGATGAAATGCGGGGATCGGACCGAATTGCACGAATCGCCGACGATGGCAACGTTGCCATCTCGTTAATAAGTCACTCCTTGACGATGGCCGTTTACGCCCAGTTGACTGCCTCTACCTCGGCCGCAAGGAACACGGCCCTGTCATGGAGGTTTACACCGTGAACACACATCTGGGCCGTGCTGCCGCTGCCGTCGCCGTCTCCGCAATGGCCGTCTCGCTCACCGCCTGCGGCAGTGCGGAGGACGGCGACGGGAGACCGGGCTCCGGAAAGGGCGACGAGATCAAGGTCGGCCTCCTGCTGCCGGAGAACCAGACCGCGCGTTACGAGAAGTTCGACAAGCCGCTGATCGAGAAGGAGGTCGCCAAGTTCACGCGCGGCAAGGGCAAAGTGGTCTATGCCAATGCCAAGCAGGATGCGGCCACCCAGAGCTCTCAGGTCGACACCATGATCACCAATAAGGTGGATGTCCTGATCATCGACGCGGTGGATTCCAAGGCCATCGCGGGCGCCGTGAAGAGGGCCAAGGAAGCGGGCATCCCGGTCGTCGCCTACGACCGCCTCGCCGAGGGCCCGATCGACGCCTACACCTCCTTCGACAACGAGGACGTCGGCCGGATCCAGGGCAAGGCGCTCCTCGACGCCCTGGGCGACAAGGCCAGGGACGGCCAGATCGTCATGATGAACGGTTCGGTCACCGACCCGAACGCCAAGCAGTTCAAGTCCGGCGCGCACTCCGTCCTCGACGGCAAGGCGACCGTCGGCCGGGAGTACGACACCATCGAGTGGAAGCCGGAGAACGCCAACGCGAACATGGCCGCCGCCCTCACGGCGCTCGGCAAGAGCCGGATCATCGGCGTCTACTCCGCCAACGACGGGATGGCGGGCGGCATCATCACCGCCCTCAAGGCGGCCGGAGTCACCAACCTGCCCCCGGTCACCGGCCAGGACGCCGAGCTGGCCGGCGTGCAGCGGGTCGTCGCGGGCGACCAGTACATGACCGTCTACAAGCGGTACGCCCCCGAGGCCGCGGCCGCCGCGGAGATGGCCGTCGCCCTGGCCAAGGGCGAGCGGATCGACGGGATCATCAACCAGAAGGTCGACAGCCCGACCGCCAAGGGCGTGCCCTCGGTGCTCGTCCCCGGCATCGCCCTCACCAAGGAGAACGTCAAGTCCACCGTGATCGACGACGGCGTCTACACGGTGGACGAGATCTGCACGGACAGGTACAAGGCCGCCTGCGAGGCAATCGGCCTGAAGCCGTAGGCGGAGGCCTCGGGGCTCCGCCCTCGCGCAGGGTGCCGCGTCCGGTGCGGCCGGCCTCGGCGCATCACCGGCCGCCGCGCCCGGACGGACGTGACTCCGGCGCGCGCCCTGCGCATCCCGCCCGCGCCGCAACCGCAGGGGCCTGTCGGCGGCGCAGGCCCGGCTTGCAGGTGTCGCGGACATCGTCCACGGTGGAACAGCAGGGCCATGTGGGGAATACCCGACAGCAGGTGACTGCGAAGCACGGCAAGCCCGTTGGGTTTTTCCGAGGCCGCATGCCACCGGTGAAACGGATTCCCGCGGCTGTCGACAGGTCGGAAGGCGGCGGTGGGGCCGCTGCCGCGGACCGGGTCTTCGTGAGGATTGAGAAGATCGGCGCAATGGGTGCCCTGATCGGGGCCCTGGAGCAGCTCGCCGATACGTCCGGGCTGGGCAACAACGGCATATTCTCCTGGCGCGTGAACCAGACCCGATTCCGCGGCATCAACCGTTTCCCGCTGAAATATGTGTCCAGGCTCCTGGACTCCCGCAGGTCATCGCGATTCCGCAGGTACGGCTGACGGCTGCGGCCCGGATGCTGTGGGGCCGACCGGGCAGCAGGGAACGTGCACTGTTGCTTTGTGCCCTCACCGGCACCGCCGCCGGCATGCAGGTCCGCCAGTACTACGGATACGACGGGTCGGACAACATCTCCTTTACGGGGACGAACGGCTGTACCGGTCGCTGCGCCCATGACCACCCGCAGCAGCACGATCCAGGACCGGTTGATGGCCGACGCTCTGGTCACCACGGCGGCGGGAGTCATCGTCACGGAGCTGAGGAAGAGCCGCGCGCCGACGGCTGCCCCCGGTCGGGTCGTCCGGGTGGGCGGCCGTCCGCTGCACGTTCCGCACAGGCCGGGGCAGGCGCCGACGGTCGTACTGGCGCACCAGGCTGGACGGTGCCCGGTATCCGGAACATCTGCCGGAGGTCCTTCACCGAGCGGGTGCGCGGGCCCCGTTCGTGCTGGTGGGCCACGCGGTCGGCGGGCCGCTGATCAGGATCTTCGCCGAACGACACCCCGAACTGACCGCCGGCCTCGTGTTCGTGGACGTCGCCCAGGAGCGCAGGCCGGTCCACACACGGTGGGCCCCGCATCGCCGGGTGGAGAAGGGGCTGCCCGACGCAGCGAGGGAGATGGCGGCCATCAGTCGGCGGAACGCCGAAGCCCGACAGTGGAAGACCACCATCGCCTACCTGGCGCTCCTGAACATCGCCACGTTCGGAGTCCCCCACGATGCCGATGCACGGCAGACCCAGTTCGCGATCGCCAGGGCGGCGGCGTACGAGCAGGGGTCGAGCCGGAAACAGGTATCGGCGGTGACCAGGTTCGCCGACCGTGTCGTCGGTACAGGGGCGGGGACGGGGGCGGGGACGGGGGCGGGGACGGGCCCGGCCGCGGCCCCGGCCACACCCACGCTGTGCGCGGACATCGGCGACGACGTCCGGGAGGCCCAGGACATCGGCGACGACGCATGGCGACCCGGCCGAGGGCCTGTTCTCCGAGACCGCGTCGGTGGGCGAACTGCTCCGTGTGCGCAAGGCTGCACTGGCAAGGGCCCGGAACCGCTCCTGAGCGGATGCCCCCGGCGCCTCGGGCCTGGGCGGCTCCCTGCGCATCGATGAGGGAGTCCCGCTGCCCACGCGGCCGGTCGCACGCCGCATCCAGCGGGCCCAGGAAGCTGCGGCCCACGGAGGTGTCCCGGCCGGCGGCCACCGCATCGCGGCCGCCGACGCCCGAGCGGTGTGCCGCCCCGTTCGGGTGGGTTTCGGGGCGGGGTGCGCCGGGCGCTCCCCGGATCCGGACGACCGCCGGGCCCCGGATGCGGTCGGGGGCGTTCCGGGGGCTTGTCCGTGGGACGGCTGGGCAGCATGTCCCTCGCCCTCCCGGCCCCGTTGGAAGGAGTCCCGAGCGATGCGTTCTGCTGCCTCAGACGAACCGCAGGGAACCGCTGCCCTGCTGGTCGACTCGCGCGGCCGGTACCTGCTGCACCTCCGTGACGCGAACAAGCCGCACATCTGCGATCCCGGCACCTGGTCCATCCCCGGGGGCTACCGAGAGGCGGGCGAGACGTGCCGGAACGCGGTGGAGCGCGAACTGCTGGAGGAGACCGGCCTCGTGCTGCCGCTGGAGCCGTTCACGGTGGTCGACGCCCACGGCCCCGACGGGACCGAGGCCCGAGTCCAGGTCTACCTCGGGCACTGGGACGGCAACGCCGACGAACTCCCCCTCACCAAAGGGATCATGCTCCGGCACTTCGACGCCACCCGGATCCCGTACCTGACCTTGTGTCCCTGGACGCAGCAGGTCATCGACCTCCACCGGGCGGCCGAGCCGCGACCGCCGACGACGACCGGCCACCGGACCGGTGGCGGAGGCGGTGGCGGTGGGGGTGGGCGGGCACGGCCGAACATCATCGGTGTCCACCTCTACCTGGAGCGCAACGGCACGGTGCTGCTCGGGCTGCGGCACCCCGACTCCGCGTACGCGGGTGCCGCGCACCACTTCCTCGCCGGGCACTGCGAGCAGGAGTCCGCCGTGAGCTGCCTCGTCCGGGAGGCGGAGGAGGAGGCCGGTCTCGTGATCGACCCGGCGGACGTCGAACTGGCCCATGTCGTGCACGTGGTGGACCATCCGGGCGGACAGCCGCGGATGCAGCTCGTCTTCCGCGCCCGCCGCTGGCGGGGAGAGCCCGAGGTGCGCGAGCCGGACCGCTGCGTGTCCTGGGGCTGGTGGCCCGCCGACGCGCTCCCGGACCCGATCGTCCCGTATGCCCGGCTCGCGATCGAGGGGATCGGGGCCGGCCGCGCGTACAGCGAACTCGGCTGGGTCTGAAGCGCCCTCGTGAGTCCGCCCAGCGATGCCCCGTCCGCACGATCGCCGAAGGAGCCGCCCGTGCTGTCCGATCCGTCCGACCCGTACGGCGGGAGTGCCGTACCCCGCCGCGAGCGCTACGCGCTGCCCGTCGACGTCCATCTGCTCCTGCGCCGCGACGGCGAAAAGGGACCGGAGGTCCTGCTGTCCCGGCGCGCCGGGCCCGTGTACGCCTCCGGCCTGTGGCACCTCCCGTCGGGGCACCTGGACGGGCCCCACGAGGACATGGTGGAGGGGGTGATCCGTGAGGCCGCGGAGGAGACCGGTGTCGTCATCGACCGCGCGGACGTGGCGCTGGCGGTCACGGTGCACCACCGCAGCCCCCACGGCCGGGCCAGGATCGGCGTGTTCTTCGAGGTCCGGCGCTTCGCCGGCGAGCCGGCGGTCATGGAGCCCGCCGTCTGCGACGCCATGGCCTGGTACCCCCTCGACGCGCTGCCGGAGCCGATGGTGGCGTACTGCCGGGCCGGCCTCGACGCGTACCGCGACGGGCATCCCGGCGCCGTCCACTTCCAGCAGCCCGGCGACCCCGTCCCCCACCGGGAGGACGGACCGGACCGGGCCCGGACCCGGCTGCTGGCCGGCGTCGCGCCGGTGGACGGCCCGTCGCGGGCGCTGCTCGCGTTCGCGGAGCGCGCGGTGGGGGGCATCTCCGGGGCCGAGGACGTCTCGTGGGCGCGGCGGGGCAGCAACGTGTGGCGCCTCACCGGTGCCGCCGGCGGGACCTGGTACCTCAAGCGGCACGCCGGGGCCCGCTTCCACCAGCGGGAGGTGGCCGCGTACCGGCAGTGGGTTCCCGCGCTCGGCGGCCGGGCGCCGCAGCTCGTCGCCGCGGACGAGGGCCTCCGCGCGATCGTGGTCACGGCCGTGCCGGGGAGCCCGCTGCACGGTGCGCCCGGCCTCGACCGCGGTCTCTTCCGTGCGATCGGCGCGCTCGCGGCCGCGATCCACGCCGCCGCACCCCCGCGCCCGCCCGCCGGCCGGGTCTCCCCCGCCCTGGCGGAGTGGGAACACCACCTGGATGCCGCCCTCCCCCACCTGGCCCCGGGCGACGCCGGGTTCGTCCGGGCAGCCGCCGGGCGGCTCGCCGGTCTGGCACCCCTCGGGCTGGTGCCCACCCACGGGGACCTGCAGCTGCGCAACCTGCTGCGGTCCGCCGACGGCACGCTCGCGGTCGTCGACTTCGAGCGCATTGTCTTTGCTTAGTGGTCATGTCTCATAGCCGGAGCGAGTGAGGCTCTGACCTGGGTTTGTGCTTTGCAGTCTCTACTGTCCCCCGCATAGCGTCCCGGCCATGCAAATGATCTTCTTCAGCTCGAAGGGCTGGCGGTCGTGGGGGCTCAGCGACCGTCCGGTGATATCCGAGCTCATGCCGGTCCTTGTCGATGACGACCTTCTCTTCGAGGATGAGCGTGGCGTGCGCGGCACGGTGGCGATCAATACCTGGCTGCGGTGGCTGCCACTGGATGGGGTCCCAGCGCCCAACTCGTGGGAGTTCTACGGTCGTACGCTGCGGGAATGGTGCGAATTCCTTGCGACCTTGGGGATCGGCGTCTTCGATGAGCGGGGCCGTCTGAAGGACGCACTCAGTCTGTACGCGGTCGACAGGTCGTGCGGGCCGCTGCAGCGTCGGCTTGCGGCCACCACGTGGAACCAGCAGATGAGCATCCTGTCGCGCTTCTACGCGTGGGCGGACAAGGAGAGGCACGCGCCCGCGATGCCGTTCACCTACAAGGAAGCCGTCTCCATGTACGGGGACCAGGTGCGGACCCAACGAGTCAACCAGGCCCGCCGGCGCACTCCGAAGCGCCATGTCACGATCCGCTACTTCGAGGCCGACTTCGCGGAGATGTTCGTTCGTGGCCTGGCAGGGCTCCGCCCGAACGGATCGCCAGACACCTCGTACCGCGGGCGAACGCTTACTCGGAACGCCGCAGTGGGTGACCTCGTGCTCTCCTCGGGGCTGCGATCACAGGAGTTCACGTACCTGCTGGATGTGGAGGTTCCACCGCTTCCGCCGAAGCCGACCGCGCTGCCGATCTCCTTTCCCGTCCCCGAGGGCGTAACAAAGGGGCGCAAGTTCCGCACGACGTGGACCTCCTACAACAGCCTGGCTCGCGTGCACCGGTACATGACCACGGCCCGTCCTCTGGCCACGGTCGGCTCGCGCTGGCGGCCGCCGGCCCGGTGGGGGGAGCCGCTGATGGTGAGCGAGACCGACGCCCGGGGCGGCCGGGTGAACGGCACCCGGGTGAAGTGGGCGGCGCTAACGCCGTCCGAGCGGCGACGCCTGGTGGCACCCGATGGCGGCTCGATGCTGCTGGGGGTGCAGGCGGACGGGTCCCCCTTCACAGCTTGGGCCACGGTCTTCGAGCGGACCTCGACCCGGATCCGGGAGCGTTTCGAGCCCCGATTCCCTCACACCGCCCCGCATCGGCTCCGGCATACTTTTGCGATCAGGACGTTGGAGTGGCTGGTCAGCGGCCATTTCATGGAGGCGGCCCGCATGGTCCACGCGACCGACACGGATGCGGCGCTAGCTCTGTACCTGGGCAAGGCGGACCCGATGATGGTGCTGCGTGACCTCCTTGGACACACCAGCGTCGTCACCACGGAAGCGTATCTGCGCCGCCTGGACATGACTCGGATCTACCGCGAGGCGTACGAACGTGCGGGGCACGAGTTCGACTTGTTCGCCGAGGCCGAGGCGGATGAGGAGTTCGAGGACGAGGCGGTGCTCGTCTGATGGCCGCTCGGCTGATGGAGGAGCCCGCGCGGCTGGTCTGCTGGTTCACCAAGGGCACGACCGCGACGGTGGAGTTGCCCGAGGAGGAGAACCCCCAGCTGGTGCGCGACATGGCCATCGGGCTGATCGGACTGATACACCCTCACGGCCAGGTGGATGCGGAGACCACTGTCCGTGAGTTCGTGCGGGCAACTCGCCTGTTCGCCGCAGCGATGGCCAAGCGCGGGCATTCCGGCGGTGCTGCGGAGCTCACCCGTCCTGCCCTCGTTGAGCAGCTGTGGGTGACTGGCCACGTTCAAGAGTCGATGATCCGTCGGATGCTCGCGGCGTTTGACCAGGACACTGGGGCACTGCGTCCCGAGGTCCGCGAATTGGTGGGCGGTCGGGCATACAACCAGAGCCGCCGCCGACGGGACTCCAAGCCGCTGCTGCCGTACGACGAGACGGTCTGGAGCAGGCTGCAGGAGATATGCCGGACAGAGATCCAGGATGCGTGGTCTCAGTTCCGGCAGGCTCGTGCCGCGGCCGAGACGGGGCGGGATCCCTATCAGCACGGCTGGTCATACGAGAATTTGTGCTGGTGGATGGTCCGCCATGGGCCGGAAACCGCGGTCAGTCTGGGACAGAGGGCCGGGTGGACGCCGACGATGGCCTACTTCCGAATGGGCCGTGGCGCTGTCGCACAGCGTGCCTGCACTGCGCTGTTCCCCTCCTCGTCGGTGGTAGTCGCCTACCAACTGCTGTTCGGTGCGTACACCGGGATTGTCCCCGACGGCATTGCCGATCTGGGCGTCGAGGACCTGGAGTGGGCCGGGGACGCAGCGATGTTGGTGAACTACCTCAAGGGCCGCACCGCCGAGGAGAGCGTGACGCTGTCCCCGCGCGCCGTGCGACTGGTGGAACGATGGCTTGAGCATTCCGTTCTGTCACGCCGCTTCGCTGCGGAGACCGAGGCTGCGGAGCTGTGGCTGCGTCACGAGTACACCGATCTCGGGGTCTGGCGGAGTGGCAAAGCGCGTCATGAATCCATCCAACGATGGGTAGAACGGGCGGGGTTGAAGGGCACTGATGGCAAGCCCCTGCGGATCCACCGCCACAGCATCCGGACATCGTTCGAGTCCCACCGCGACCGCAAGAACTGGTTCGGCAGCGCGCGCGGGCGGATCGACCCGAACCACAGCCCACGGGTAGAAGGCGACCATTACCTGACGGCCGCGACCCCCGCGCAGAAGGATGCGCTGGAGGCAATCGTGGAGGAGGCCCAGGGCGATCTTCTGCGCAAAGCGCTCCCGCCGACCGTGCTGAGTGACGACGACCTGGCGGAACTGGCCGACAACTTGCCCGATCTCGTCTCCCAACTCGGCCTGGACGACGCCGCAATCGCCGAACTGGTCGGCGGACAGCGTGACGTATTCGTCGCGGCGTGCGCGGACCCGCTCGCAGGACTGCACGGCCCGAAGGGCAAGCCGTGCCCGGCCCGCCCGTGGGTGTGTCTGCTGTGCCCTCTCTCCCTGTTCGCGCCACGGCACGCCGCCAACTTGCTGCGGATGAAGGCGTTCTTCGCACGGCAGTGGCAGCAGATGCCGGCCGCACAGTTCATGGCAGTGTTCGGTCTGTACGCGCACCGGATCGAGCAGATCCTCACCTCCTACGAGCCGGCCGAGCTTGCGCGTCTGGCCACGGCGATCACCGACACCGACGACGAAAGCCCTCTACACCCCGAGGAACGCACCGCATGATGCCCCCGCTGAACCCCAGGCCGAGGCACGTCGTCTCACCGTTTGCTGGCGCCGAGCTGTGCCCTCTGTTCGGCTTCGCCCTGCCGCTGGGTGTGACGGGGCCCTACTTCGACGAGGACCGGTGGCCTTTCGACGCTGTAATCGGGCTGCCGGCCTATCTGCGGCCCAACCAGCGCGCCCTCGACTTCACGCCGATCGCCAACGGGGAGTGGAGGCTGACCGCGAAGGAGTACATCGCGGCGCTGATGGCGCCTCGCCACGACGCCGTTCGTGACCTCGCCCATGCCGAACGCACCGTTCAGGCACTGTCGACCTGCCACGGCAAGCTGTCGGAGCTCATACGGTGGTTCAAGTGGCTCTCGGACCAGGGCATCGCCGATCTGGACGAGGTCACCAGTTACCACTGCAACGCGTATGTGGACTTCCGTGGCGAGCGGCTCGGCGACGACGGTGAAGTGGTCGCCGACTCCCCGTCGACCAGAGCCGTCGCGATGGGCACGGTGATCGGGCTCGCGCAGTACCGGGAGCTGTTCACCGGACAGAGGTTCCGAGATGACCTGCGGCCCTTCAACGGCGCGAGTGCCGCTGGGGGCTCGGGCCGGACGGCCGAACTCGCCGGCGCGAACAAGGTGCAGCCGCTAGCGTCCGACGTTCAGCAGCCCCTGCTCGCCGCGGTGCTGTACATGATCCAAACGCTGGCCCCGCACATCCTGCGAGAAGCCGATGCGAAACGAGAGCGTCAGGCCGCGGACCGCAGCCTCACTGCCACCACCCACCCCGGACACGAGGCGTTCCTGCGCAATCTGGAGCGCCGGATTGAAAGCGGAGAACCCCTGGAACTGATGACACAGGTCGGCGCGAAGGATGCGCGTGCTCGTGGACTGCGCGGGGAGCACGACCCACTGGCTGCTGTTTCCCTCAGCGCACTCGCTCGGGAGTGCGGGACCAGGCAGTTTCGGGGTGCCTGGCTTCCAGAACTCCGCCCCGACCTGGAGCGAGCCCTTGCCCTTGTCGGAGCTTGCGCTCCATACGGCCGCCACGCGGCCGAGGTAGAGCGCGCCGACGGGCAGGGCCATGCCGCCTGGACGGAACCACTCTTCTCGGTTGAACTGAAGTTCCTGGTCGGATACCTGGCCACGGCCTGCGGCCTGGCGCTGGCCGCACTCGTCGGGATGCGGCACTGTGAGCTGGGCGAACTGGTCGTCGGTTGCCGCCAACCGCCCCAGGAAATCGCTCCTGGCCTCTTCCGCTACCGGCTCACGGGCAAGCTCATCAAGGGCCAACCGCTCGGCGGCGTCCGGGACGAATGGGTGGTGACCAGGGAAGTCTACGAAGCAATCGAGGTGGCCGAGCAGCTCCTCGGCCCAGACGCGGCGCCCGGCACCTCGCTGTTCCATCCGGTCTTCTGCGACACGACGTACCAGAACTTCAGAGCGTGGGTGAACGGGCCAGCTGGCCAGCGGCTGGGCCTGGCGTCCATCCCGGAGGCGGCGGTGACGCCACGGGCACTCCGGCGCACCCTCGCTGTGGAGATCGCATACCGTCCCGGCGGTCTCCTCGCTGCAAAACTGCAGCTCAAGCACCTGTCTGTGGTCACCACGGAAGGGTACGCGGCCCGTCCGGGCGGTGCTCAGGCGAAGTTCCTCGCCGAGATCAACGAGCTTGAGGAGGAGCGCAACATCGGCATTCTGATAGACGTCTACCGCGACTATCAGAGCGGGATCATGCCGTCCGGCCCCGGCGCCCGTGATCTGATCAGTCTCTTCACCAGCGTGGACGGACGACTCCACGAGCTCTCCGAGCTCGCGCCCCAACTCCTCGACAGCGACCTGGAGGTCGTGTCCATGCTTTCAGCCCGGGCCCGCACCCTCCATCTGGGAACGGCGAACTACTGCTGGTTCATCGATCCGGCCAAGGCATTGTGCCTACGGCTGGCCGGCACTCCGGATGCCGACCGGCCGCTTGCCGGTATGTGCGACTCCGCCCGCTGTCCCCAGGCCACGCACCATCCATGCCACCGTCCGGTGTGGGAGGAATCGCGGGAGACCGCCAAGGTGTTCATCGGCAGTCTCAGCCGCCGGCAGAAGACCGAGCGGGCCCGGCTCGAAGTCAGCGTGACCCGTGCAGAGCGGGTTCTCGCTGAGATCGACCAACTTGCCGCCGCAGGTGCAGCCGGGCAGGAGGAGAGCTGATGGGGCGGCTCAGCGACAGTGACCGCGCGCACAACGAGGAAGCCATCCGAGCGGCCATGGACCGGCTTCTGCGCGGGGAACTCCCTCCGGGCGGCAAGTGCGATCTGAAGACTCTGGCTCTTGAGTCCGGCGTCACCCGGACCGGCTTCTACCCAAAGAAAAACCGGGACGGCACTGCCCGGCCGGGGCCCTACCAGCACCTAGCAGAGGAGTTCGAGCGCCGTCTGGCCGCGCTCAGGGAGGCTGGCACCGTCCCCGACCAGCGGGCCGCCCAGGTCGAGCGTCTCAAGAATCAGGTAGCGGGTCTGCAGGGCCGGCTCGCTGTGCATCAGGGCCAGCTCGCCGAACTCAGCGAGTTTAAACAGCGAGCGCTCTCCCAGATCGCCGCCCAGCAGATGGAGATCGAACGGCTCCGGGAGGCCCTGTCCGCCCACTCGAATATCCGGGCTCTTCCGAGTGCACCGAAGGTAGCTGCCCCCTATGGACCGTGTAGCTGACCTTCCGAACTGACCATCAGATGCGTCCGGATCCAGTCCGACTGGCGATCAAAGGAGGACCGGTTGTCGGAACGGGATGAGGCGCTGCGGCGGTTGTCTCCCCCAGCTACCGCCAGGGGAGACAACCGCGGGACCTGCACTGATCAGAGTTCGCCGTTCACCATGGCCTGGCGCAACGTTCCATTCGGTGACGGGTAGTGGTCTCGTCCCGCCCGCATGGCGTGCTGCAGGGCGATGGCGGCCGTTCCAGGCGGGCTGGCTGACCTCGTGGCTCACGACGCGCCGCGCCCAGGGTGGCTGAACCATAGTCATGTTTCCCTGGGCGAGGGACGCTTGTAGAGTGTCGGGATCACGCAAGGTGCCAGATGGTCGAAGGGGTGTTGCGAGTGCTGGCAGAGGCAATGACGGCTCTGGCTGCTACTGCTGGGAGTGCGGTGGTACAAGCGGCCGGAACCGATGTCTGGACCACATTTCGCGGCCGGGTGGCTCAGCTCTTCGGACGCGGCGATAGCCGGCAAGCTCAGGTGGCCCTAGAGAGACTGGATCAGACGGCAAGCTCCTTGGGGCAGGCCGACGAAAGTCAAGCTGACAGGGCGCGAACCCGGCAAGAAGCATCTTGGCAGACTCGCTTCGAGGATTTCCTGGAGGAATTGCCCGAGCCTGAGCGCGAGGAAGCCGCGGAGCAGTTGCGAGAGCTGGTACAGCTGGCGGAACATCGACCTGGGACTAGTGTTTCAGCAGGCGACGGTGGTCTGGCAGTCAGCGGCAGTGTAAGCATCCACGCGGAGGGAGGCTCTGCAGCCGCGGGCGTCATCAACGGGGGCGTGCACCTGGGAACCCCTCCCCAGCCGGGCTCAGTCCAGGGCTGACCGCGCCCGGCACCTCTACCACCGGCCCACGCATCAGCGCGCATACGGTGGCGTTCGCCCAGAGCGGTGCAGTCGCGGTCGGCCACGCCGATCGTGTGGTGCACTACGCCCCTCCTCGGGCAGCGGTGTCATGGCCGTACCGTGTCGGCCTTATTCCTGGCCAAGCGGACTGCTTCCAACACCGCGATGCCGTTGACACCCTGGACGCGGCTATGGCCAGTAGGGACTCAGCCGTCCTGTGCCAGGTACTCTCCGGCACAGGAGGGGTGGGCAAGACACAGCTTGCAGCTCACTACGCCCGCCGTCGGTGGGACGCCGGCACGCTCGACCTGCTCGTTTGGGTTACCGCAAACAGCCGAGATTCGATTGTGTCGGCATATGCCCATGCGGGGATCCAGGTAGCGGGCGCTGAGGCTCATGACCCTGAAACAGCCGCGCAACAGTTTCTGACCTGGATGGAGACCACCGACCGAACGTGGCTGGTGATCTTGGACGACGTTGACGACCCAGGAAGCGTGCGAGGACTTTGGCCCCCGCGACACCCCACCGGCCGAGTGGTCGTCACGACGCGGCGTCGGGATGCTTCCCTGATGCACAGTGGACGGCGCCTTGTCCCGGTCGGCCTATTCACACTGGAAGAAAGTGTGGCGTACCTAACCGCCACGCTTGCCGCGCGTGGTAGACACGATGACCCTGATCAGATCCAGGGTCTAGCAAAGGACTTGGGGTGTTTACCGTTGGCTTTGGCGCAAGCCATTGCCTACCTGATTGACCGTGGCCTGGACTGTTCTGCCTACAGAAAACGTTTCGCAGACCGTCGCCGCAGGCTCGCCGAGGTCCTGCCCGAAGAAGGGGCACTGCCTGACGAGCAACGCGCAACCGTGGCCACCACCTGGTCCCTGTCTATCGAGTTGGCTGACGACCTAGCTCCCCGTGGACTGGCCCGTCCCATGTTGCAGGTTGCGAGCATGCTCGATGCGAACGGCATCCCAACCGCAGTCCTAACCACCGAATCCACGCTATCTTTTCTGTCCCTGCGCCGTGACGGCGTTGCCAGCACCGCTCGCGATCCGGGAATGTGTGCCGAGGACGTTCTGGTAAGCGAGGAGGATGCGCGCGACGCATTGCACTCCCTTCACCGACTCAATCTCGCAGATATCACCCCAGACGCGCCTGAGCGAGGCGTCCGTATCCACGGGCTGATCCAACGGGCAACTCGCGACCAACTCGACGCTGCCGAGTTCGGCGACGCGGTGCAGGTAGCCGCGCAGGCACTGCTTGAAGTTTGGTCCAAGAGGGGGGTTGCGAATCACGAGGTCCTACGCAGAAACACCCAGGCTCTCCGGGTGTTCGCCGGCCCTCGACTGTGGGACATCGATGCACATCCTGTGCTATTCCGAGTTGGGATGAGCCTCAGAAAGGAGGGGCTCGTTGTCTCGTCGGGTGCTTATTGGCGGGATCTCCATACAGCCGCCAGTCAGCATCTAGGTCCAGACCATTCAACCACCCTGCGTATCCGCCGTCTGATCGCCAAGTGGCAGGAAGACGCCGGCGACCTGACCGGGGCGGTTACCACGACGGAAGATCTGCTCACTGTTCAATTGCGCGTGTTGGGCGCCGATCACGCGGACACTCTTTCCACTCGCCGTCAGCTTGTGCGACAACAGGAGCGAACGGGAAACCTACTGGGGGCGGTAGACACATCAAAGGTGGTGCTCTCTGAGCAACTCCGGGTCTTGGGATCGGATCACCCCGATACCTTGGCCGCCCGTCGACATCTCGCCCTGAGGCAGGCGGAAGCAGGGAATCTAGCAGGGGCAGTCGCTGCCGCTCAAGAGTTGCTCGTCGAGCAGATGCGGTTGCTGGGTCCGAACCACCGGGACACTCTGGCCAACGGCCGCCGCATCATCCAATGGCGCAAGCGGCTAGGCGCCCAGGCTGGAGCCCTCACACACGCTGAAGAGCTGATCGTCGATCGATTGCGTGAGTCTGATCCAGACCACGTCGACAGTACGGGGACCTCCCGCCGCCGTCGACGCCGTCACCGACGACAATCTGTGCCGATTGAAATGTTGAGCGAGCGGTCGCGGGCTCTAGCTGAAACTCAAGAGTTCCTCGCAAAGCAGTTGCATGCACTGGGCCCAGACCACCCAGAGATTCTGAAAATTCGTGGCCGCCTCGCTGAGCAGCGGGCTCAGTCCGGCGATCGGGTGGGGGCGGTGGCCACAACGGAGGAATTGCTAGCGGAACAGCTGCGCCTGTTAGGCCCGGATCACGTTGACACTCTGGCCACCCGCGACCGGATCGCGCGCCTACGGAAAACGGCAGGCGATCTGCCAGGTGCGGTTACTGCTACGGAGGTATTGCTGACCGAGCAGTTGCGCGTGTTGGGTCCAGATCATCCAAGCACCCTGGCTACGCGTGGCTTCCTCGCCGATCGAAAGGGAGATACAGGGGATCGGCTGGGGGCGGTTGCTGCGACGGAGGAATTGCTAACCGAACAGTTGCGCGCGTTGGGCCCGGATCACGTTGACACCCTGGCTACCCGCGACCGCATCACGCGCTGGAGAGAGGCGGCTGGCGATCTGGCCGGTGCTGTTGCTGCGACGGAGGAATTGCTAGCGGAACAGCTGCGCGTGTTCGGCCCAGACCATGGCAACACTCTTGCCACGCGGCGCCATCTCTTGCGGCGACGAGGCAAGGCTGGGGACCGACTGGGTGCCCAGGCTGAACTTCAGCGACTGTTTGTCGAGCAGTTGCGGGCTTTGGGTCCAGACCACCATGACACCGTGGCAACCGGACGTCGTCTCGCCCGGAGACAGGAACATGCCGAATCTGCTTCACCAGCAGTTATCGAGACAGAAAAACTGCTTGTGGAGCGATTGCGCGTGTTGGGCCCTGACCACCGTGACACTCTCGCAACTCGTCGCCGTCTCGCCGAATGGCAGGGTGAGGCGGGGGATCCCAGCGGTGCTCTCGCCTCCCTTAAATTGATACTTTCGGAGCAGCTACGCGCACTCGGTTCTGACCACTACGACACTCTCAAAACCCGCGCCCGCGTCGCTCACTGGCAAGCTGCAGCCGGGGATCGGGTAGGTGCTCTCGCCACGCTCGAAGCGTTACTCTCGGAGCAATCGCGCGTACTAGGTTCTGGCCATTCCGATACATTCGCCACCCGTATGACTCTTGCCCATAGCCGCAAGAGCCTGGGAGATTCGTCGGGCGCTCTTGCAACACTGAAAGAGCTACTTACAGAGCAGCTGCGCGTGCTGGGGCCTGACCATCGTGACACCCTTGCAACCCGAGTTCGCATCGCCCAATGGCAAGCGGAATCAGGGGATCACGCGGGGGCTCTTACAACACTCGAAATACTGCTTTCGGAGCAACTGCGCGTACTAGGTCCGGATCACGTTGACACGCAAGCGACCCGCAGTCGCATTTCCCACTGGCGGGAGTCAATTGGGGCCAGCGCGACTCACCTCGATCGCAGCCCTGCTGCGGAGCCACCGAACACCACGGAACGAGAGGGCCGGTTCCTTCTGCGATGGCGCGCAGTGGACGGCAGCACACAATCCTTGGGTCCCTTCCCATATGCCAGCACTGCACAAACAGCCGGGCTGTGGGCGCAGCGCGGTGGCGGCACTGGCATCGAGGTAATCGAGGAAGGGAGCGCTTGAGCAGAGCAGTCTATTTGGGAATGCCGTCGAGCGGCGACTGCATCATGTAGTCGCGGGCGGTGATCTCGTGGGCCAAATCCCCACGAGGAGGCGGGGCATGCGGGGCGCGAGCGCCGCATGGCATGGCATCGACACGTACGCGTTGCGCAACATCTGCGTCCCTCGCTTCACCACTGGGCCCGCTTCGGCTTCGTTGCGCTGGTGAAGAACGGCCCACCTCACAGGCCCGTTCGCTTCCGATCCAGCATGGTCGGAGGCTCGACCATCAACGAGGCCGGTAGTGTGCGTTTCCTCACACACTGAGACAGGGATGGCAACACGATGCCCTACTGCGATGCGACACCGACTTCGTCGCCGGCCACCGTGTAAAGCAACACGACCTGCGGGGGACACGGTCTCTGCGGAAACAAAGCGGTGCGCGTACGCGCCCGCCGTCCGGGACTGGCTGCGCTTCTCGGACGCCTGGGCCCACCGGCCCGACCTGCGCGACGGATTCCGGGAGGGATACGGGCGGCCGCTCACCGGGCTGGAGGAGGAGCACCTGGCGGCCGAGGCCGTACTCGACGCCGTCTCCGGGATCGCCTACGGAACGGCCCAGGCCGACCCGGAGGTCGCGGAACGCGGCCGGCGCACGCTGCAGCGGCTGCGCACCGCGCAGCGGGATGCCCCTCCGGCCTGACGCCCGCCGGCCACGAGCCCCGCAAGCAAACACGACCACGGGAACGGAGTGCACCGTCATGAAGTCCAGCCCGACCGCACAGGACCGGGACGACCGCTACGACTCCGGTAACAGGTCCGGGTCCCCCCGCGCGGGCGGACGCGGGGAGGCCGGGCAGTGAGCGCAGCCGTCACGCCGTTCCCCAGCCTGCTCGGGGTCTTCGCACACCCCGACGACGAGTCGCTGGTCGCCGGCGGTGTCCTCGCCCAGCACGCCGCGGCCGGAGCCCGGACCGGCGTGGTCACCGCCACGTGGGCGCCGGACAGCCACCGGGCCGCCGAGCTCGGGGAGGCGCTGCGGGTCCTCGGCGCGGGCCGGCCCCGAATGCTCGGGTACGCCGACGCCCGCATCCCGGAGTCGGCACCCGGCGGGCCGCGGTTCCTCGACGTACCCCTGGACGAGGCCGTGGGCCGCCTGGTCGGGCACCTCAGGGACTTCCGGCCGGACATCGTCGTCACGCACGACGCGTACGGCCAGCTGACGGGGCACCCCGACCACGTCCACACGCACCGCGCGACCCTGCTGGCCGTACACGCCGCCGGACTTGAGCACCACTACCCGGAGGCGGGCGGACCGTGGCAGCCGCGAGCCCTCTACCTGGCCACCCATCCCCGTTCCGGTGTCGGGGAGCTGGGCCCGCTCCTGGCCGGGGTGGGGAAACGGGTGCGTTCCGTGCCGGACGACCACGTCACGGCGGTCGTTGACGTCCGGCCGTGGCTGGAGCGGAAGTGGGCGGCCGTCCTCGCCCACCGGAGCGAGGTGGAACGCGCCCGCTCGTTGCCCGGGATCCTCTCCCGCCTTCCCGCTGCGACGCGCCAACGGATCATGGCCGCCGAGTACTTCACCCGCCTGGACACCCGTCCCGGCGGCGGGCCCGGACGGCGACGACTGGCGCGGCTGGAGGCCTGACCGGAGCCGGAGCCCGGGCCGGCGGCGCCCGGCGGTCAGGTGTCGAAGCGGCGGCGGGAGTCCTCGATGTGGCCGAAGTACTCGTGGGTCCAGGCACACAGGCCGGCGACGGTGTCGCGCAGGGCGGTGCCGGCCCCGGTGAGGGTGTACTCGACCCGCGGCGGCACCGTCGGGTACACGGTCCGCCCGACCAGGCCGTTGCGCTCCAGCATGCGCAGGTTCTGCGTCAGCATCTTGTGGCTGATGCCGTCGACCTCGCTGCGCAACTCGCTGAAGCGCAGAGTGCGTTCACCGAGGGATTCGATGATCAGGAGTGCCCACTTGTTGGCGATGTCCGAGAAGATCTCCCGTGCCAGCGAGTCCGCGCGCGAGAGGTCTGCGTCGTCGGGCGTGCCGTCCTTGAGCTGCTTGGTCACCATGGGGTTCCTCAGTCACCGGAAAGTGCGTTCTTCCACGTCAGCGGCCACTCTCCTACGGTTTCCGAGTAACCACAAGAGAGCACGGGCGGCCGTGGCCGGGAATACGGGCCCGCACGCCCGTGATGCAGCAGGCAGGGAGCAGCATGGCCATCACCTTGATCAACCCCGACGGACTGCCGCACGTCGACGCCTACCGGCACGTGGCCGTCGCGTCCGGCTCGCGGCTGGTCTTCATCGCGGGACAGGTCGCCTGGGACGGCGACGGGGCCACGGTCGGCGAGGGCGACCTCGCCGCCCAGGTCGAGCAGTGCTACCTCAACGTCGGCACCGCACTGGCGGGGGCCGGCGGCTCCTTCGACGACGTGGCGAAACTGACCGTGTACGTCGTCGACTGGACCCCCGACAAGATGCCTCGGCTCCTGGACGGCATCGCGCGGGCGGCCGCGAGGCTGGGTGTGGCCGCGGCCCCGCCCGCCAGCCTGCTGGGTGTCGCCGCGCTGGACACGCCCGAGCACCTGGTCGAGGTCGAAGCCACGGCGGTCCTCGACTGAGCACCCGCTGCCAGGGGACGCCGCCCTCGCCCCGCAGCGGTCGCGGACGCGGCGGGGCGGGGCGGGCCCGGGCAGCCCCGCCCCCCGCCGGCTCATCAGGACCGCGCAGCCGGCACTCCTGCGAGCGAGGAGGAGGGCTACCGGGTGCCGGCGGCGGGCCGGACGACGATCTCGTTGACGTCCACCTCCGCCGGCTGCGCCACGGCGTACGCGATGGCCTCCGCTATGGCCGATGCGGGCAGGGCCACGGCGCGGTAGGCCTTCATGGCCTCCCTCGCCACGGGGTCGGAGATGCCGTCGGCCAGTTCGGACTCGGTCACGCCCGGGGAGACGAGGGTGACCCGGACGGTGCCGGCGGACTCCTGGCGGAGTCCCTCGGAGATCGCGCGGACGGCGAACTTGGTGGCGCAGTAGACGGCGGCGGTGGGCGAGACCTCGTACGCGCCGACGGAGGCGATGTTCACGAAGTGCCCGCCTCCCTGGGCGCGCATCGCGGGGAGGGCGGCGGCGATCCCGTGGAGGACTCCCCGCACGTTCACGTCGATCATGCGGTCCCACTCCTCGGTCTGCAGCGCCTCCAGCGGCGAGAGCGGCATCACCCCGGCGTTGTTGACCACCACGTCCACCCGGCCGTACCGCTCCCGGGCGGCGGCGACGAAGGCCCGGACGTCGGCGGCGTCCGTGACGTCCAGCCGCCGGAACTCCGCTGTGCCCCCGGCAGCGGTGATGTCCTTGGCCAGGGCCTCCAGGCGGTCGGTGCGCCGTGCCCCGAGGAGCAGGCGGTGGCCGTCGGCGGCGAGCCGTCGCGCGGCCGCTTCCCCGATCCCGCTGCTCGCTCCGGTGATCGCCACGACCTTCGCTGTGTCCGTCATCGGGGAATCCCTCCATCGTGTCCGTGGGGCCGGTTCCGTCCGCCCCGCCCGACCGAGTCTGGACAGGCCGGCGAGCCCCGGCCAGGGCGTGTGCTGCCGGGGTGTACCGCACCCAGGCGGGCCGCCGCACCGACGGCCTAGCCTGGGGGACATGACCGACAACCAGCTGGGAGAGTTCCTCCGCGCCCGCCGGGCGGACGTACGGCCGCAGGACGTCGGCATGGCGAGTCACGGCGTGCGCCGGGTCGCGGGGTTGCGCCGTGAGGAGGTCGCCGTCCTGGCCGGGGTGAACGCCGACTACTACGCCCGCCTGGAGCAGGGGCGCGAACGCCACCCCTCGGCCCAGGTCCTCGACGCCCTGGGCCGCGCCCTGCGCCTCGGGCCGGATGCCCGCGCGCACCTGCACCGGCTGGCCGGGACGGTCCCGACCGGCGGGTTCGCCCACACCACGGACCGGGTCGGGGCGACGCTGCGCCGGCTGATGGACGGCCACGCGGGCGCGCCGGCGCTCGTCGTGAACCGGGCCCTGGACGTGCTGGCGGCCAACGCCCTGGCCGAGGCCCTGTACTCGCCCTTCGAGCAGGCGGACAACCTGGCCCGCATGACGTTCCTCGACCCGGCGGGCCGGCAGTTCCACACCTGCTGGGGTGACGCGGCCCTGGCCACGGTGGGCCACCTGCGCCAGGCGTGGGGCCTCGACCCGGACAACCCCCGGCTCCGCGAGGTCACCCGCTCCCTCGCGGAGCACAGCACGGACTTCGCCCGCCTGTGGAACTCCCACACCGTGCGGGGCAAGACCCAGGAGGCCAAGCACCTCCTCCACCCGGACGTCGGTCCCCTGACCCTCACCTACCAGGCCTTCGACGTATGCGCGGCGCCGGGCCAGCAACTCGTCGTCTACCAGGCCGAACCCGGCAGCCCCAGCGCCCGCGCCCTCGGCCTGCTCGGCTCCCCCTGACGGTTCGCCGGGTCACCGCGTCGCGCGGAGCGTGATCCCCGGCGAGCGGGATCCGCTTGCGCGGCAGGTCGTACGCCGGTCGGGTGGCCTGGTCCGGGGTGCGGCAGGGTTTCGGGTGCCACCGGTAACACCTCTTGTGGTCCGCGAAGTCCAGATCCCCGGGAACGGAGCGCAGGACATGGCAGCAGACGAGTTCGCCGGGAAGGCGGCGGTGGTCACCGGTGCGCGGGGCGGGATCGGTTCGGTCGTCGTCAGGCGGCTGGCCGATCTGGGGGCCTCGGTCGTCGCCGTCGACCGCACGCCGGGGCCGAAGGCCGGGACGGCGCAGGGCAACGGGACCGTGGTGGAGCTGGTCGCGGACGTGACGCGGCCGGACGAGGTGCGGGGCCTCGTGAGGCGGGCCGAGGAGGCGGCCGGTCCGCTGGACTTCCTGGTCAACGCGGCGGGCGTCCTGCACAGCGGGCCCGTGAGCGACTGCACGGTCGAGGAGTGGCAGGAGACGTTCGCGGTCAATGCGCTGGGCGTGTTCATGATGTCGCAGGCCGCCGCCGCCGGCATGGTGGAGCGGGGCCGGGGCGCGATCGTGACGGTGGCGTCGAACGCGGCCCGGATCGCCCGTACGGGGATGGCGGCGTACGCGGCGTCGAAGGCGGCGGCGACGGCGTTCACCCGGTGTCTCGGGCTGGAGCTGGCCCCGCACGGGGTGCGCTGCAACGTCGTCGCCCCGGGGTCGACCGACACGCCGATGCTGACGGGGCTGTGGGAGGACGCGGAGGAGGCGCGGCGGCTTTCGGTGCAGGGCCTGGCGTCGGGCTACCGGCCGGGCATCCCCACGGGTCGGGTGGCCGAGGCCGAGGACGTCGCGGACGCCGTGGTGTTCCTGCTGTCCGACCGCGCCCGGCAGATCACGTTGCAGACGCTCGTGGTGGACGGGGGCGCCTCCCTCTGAGCCGGGGCCCGCCCGCCGCCCCGAGGGGGATCATGTCCGGCACTGCGCGGAAGCGCCTTTCCCGCATCGCCGGCGAGTCCTGACCGGACATCAGCGGATGTGGACCTTGACCTGCTCGTAGACGGCTTTGTCGGCGGGGAACGCGGAGTGCTGCAGGCACGCGGTCACCGTGTTCACCGCGCCGGTGAGGGCGACGCTGCTGCCGGGGCTGACGACGAGGTCGCACGGCGACCGCCAGGTGGCGTAGCGGGTGGGGCCGGGTGTTTCGTCGCCGGTGTTCAGCGCGGTGAGGAACGGGGAGCCCGGCCGCATGTCGGCGCAGGCGGCGCTGCCGCACAGGTAGGCGGCGTTCGTCCCGTGGTTGGGTCCGGCGAGGGACACCCAGGCGTCGACCTTTCCGTCGGCTGCCGGGTTCTTGAGGTAGTGGCGGGAGGAGAGGGATCCCATGGAGTGGGTGACGAGGTCGACCTTGGCGGCTCCGGTCGCCGCCAGGACGCGGTCGATCTCGGCGGCGAGCCGGGTGGCGGTGGTGGCGTTCGGCTGACTGGTCGGATAGGTCCAGCGGTACAGGCGGCCGGCGGGCCAGCCGTCGGCGCGGAACCGTTCGGCCATGGTGGCCCAGACCGAGCCGTCGCTGTTCCAGCCGTGTACGAAGACGACGGGATCGGGCACTGCGGCGGCCGCCGCGGGCGGGCCCGGGCAGGCCGTGAGGGCCGTGGCGAGGACGGCGGCGGCGAGGGTGGCGGTGGCGCGGGGCGTGCTCGGCTTCACGGGAAGCGTTGTAGCGAGCCCCGCCGCGGCAGCGACACGGGTCGGGCGGGCCCGTCACCCGTCCGGCCGACACGAATTCACCCCGGAAACGTTTCTGCTCCCTCGACCGACCGAGCCGTCCCGTGCCGGCGGACGGGCGGCCGAGGGGTCGCCAGGGTCAGCCGAGGACCGCGCCGTAGAGGTGGTCGACCGTCATGGTCAGGAGGACGCGCCGGTCGGACACCATCACGGACCGGTACTCCTCCCAGTCCGGGTGCTCGCCCGCGGCCCGCCGGTAGTAGTCCACCAGCGCCTCGACCTCGGGACCGTACGGGTCGGTGCCCGGGCCGGTGAGGGTCGCCACGCCCTCGGCGGTGGCCCAGGACCGGCCGTCCGGGCCGGTCACCTCCAGGGTGGCGCGCGGGTCCCGGCGCAGGTTCGCGGTCTTGGCGCGCCCCTCGGTCGTCGAGACGTAGAGGGTGTTGGTCTCGCGGTCGTAGCTGGGCATGACCGGGGAGAGCTGCGGGCGGCCGTCGGACTTGATGGTGGCCAGGATGCCGAGCCGGCTCGCGGCGAGCAGGGCGCGCAAGGTGGGCAGGCTGGGCTGCGTGTCGTCCGTGGTCACGGTGAGGCCTCCGGCGGCGTGCGGAACTGCTGGACCAGGGCACGGTAGCCGCTCCCGCCGGACGGTGCGGGCCCGCCGGAGCGGCGACTCGTCCATTCGGCTGGGACTCGCCTTTGCCCGGACAGCCGTCGCGACAGCGGCTGTTCGCACCCCTACCTTCTGGGTTGTCCCTCTTCCTCCCGAAAGGTGCACTCATGCGTTCTCTTCGTTCCGCCTTTGCCGCTGTTGCCGCCGCCGCCATCGTCTTCGGGGCGGCCGGCACCGCGAGCGCCGACGTGAACGTGACCATCACGCAGCCGGCCGTGTACAACATCGTCTTCGGCGACTGGCTCCAGATCGCCGGCGACGACGTGTTCAACGCCGGCTTCAGCAACGTCGTGGGCTCGAACAACTGACGCCCGCCGGGGCCGGGTCAGCGGCCCGACCCGGCCCCGCCCCCGGCCACGAGCGCCGGCGTACCCGCTTGCCCTACGCGCGAGGTGTGAAATCCGCGCCGACCGGTTATGCGAAGTGGGGTACATCGACATTCAGGGACAAAGGGGCCTCTGTGGTACATCCCACCCAGGAGACGCGCTCCCGCGTCGCGCTGCACGTGAACGGCGAGCGGTACGAGCTCGACGTGGACCACCGGGTCACCCTCGTCGACCTGCTGCGGGAGCACCTCGGCCTGACCGGCGCCAAGAAGGGCTGCGACCACGGCCAGTGCGGTGCCTGCACCGTCCTGCTCGACGGGCGGCGCGCCAACGCCTGCCTGCTGCTCGCCGTCGCCCACGACGGCGCGGAGGTCACCACCGTGGAAGGACTGGGCGACGACGGGCGGGGGCCGCACCCCTTGCAGGAGGCCTTCCTGGCACGGGACGCCTTCCAGTGCGGCTACTGCACGCCCGGGCAGCTCTGCTCCGCCGTCGGCCTGCTCGACGAGGCCGCCGCCGACCCCGACGGCGCGGACCTCAGCCGCGCCGGGATCGCCGAGGCCATGAGCGGCAACCTGTGCCGGTGCGGCGCGTACCCCCGCATCGTGGACGCCGTCCGGGACGTCGTGGCGGCCCGCGACGGCGGGCGGGTGGTCGCGTGAAGCCGTTCGCGTACGTGCGCGCCACCGGCATCCCCGAGGCCATCGCCGCCCACGGCGCCAGGCCCGGCTCCCGCTACCTCGGCGGCGGCACCAACCTCGTCGACCTCATGAAGCTCGGTGTCGAAGCCCCCGACACCCTCGTCGACCTCACCGGGCTGCCGCTCGGTTCCGTCGAGGAGACCGCGGACGGCGGCCTGCGGATCGGCTCCGGAGTCCGCAACAGCGACCTCGCCGTCCACCCCCTCGTCCGCACCCGCTACCCCGCCCTGTCGCAGGCCCTGCTGGCCGGCGCGTCGGCCCAGCTGCGCAACGTCGCCACCACCGGCGGCAACCTGCTCCAGCGCACCCGCTGCCCCTACTTCCAGGACGTGTCCAAGCCCTGCAACAAACGGGATCCGGGCACCGGCTGCGGCGCCCGGGACGGAGTCCACCGCGACCACGCCGTCCTCGGCCACTCCGCGCAGTGCATCGCCACCCACCCTTCCGACATGGCCGTGGCGCTCTCCGCGCTCGACGCGGCCGTCGAGCTCCAGGGCCCGGACGGCGTCCGGACCGTCCCCGCGGCCGCGTTCCACCGGCTGCCGGGCGAGCGCCCCGAGGCGGACACCGTCGTGGAGCCCGGCGAGATCGTCACCGCGGTCACGCTCCCGCCTGGGCGCGCCGGCCTTCCCTCGCGCTACCGCAAGGCCCGCGACCGCGCCTCGTACGCCTTCGCGCTCGCCTCCGTCGCCGCGGTGCTCGACGTCGCCGAAGGACGCGTGCGCCATGTCGCGCTCGCCTTCGGCGGGCTCGCCCACCGGCCCTGGCGCGCCGAGGCCGCGGAGGAGCGGCTGCGGGGCGCCGCCCCCACCGAGAGCGCTGTACGGGAGGCCGTCGAGGCCGAGCTCGACCGGGCGGAGCCGCTGCGCGACAACGCCTTCAAGGTCCCCCTCGCCCGCAACCTCGCCTGCGACGTGCTGAACTCCCTCGCCCGCGGCACCCGCTCCTGAACCCCCTGTACACCTGCACCCCCGCACACCTGCACTCCTTCGCCCCTTCGCCCCCTCCCCGGATCGCGAGGACCCGCCATGGATCCCAGCCCCGCCGCCCAGGCACCCGCCCTCGGCAGCCCCGCCACTCGCCGCGAGGGCAGGGAGAAGGTCACCGGAACGGCCCGCTACGCGGCCGAGTACGCCCCGCCGGACCGGGCCTACGGATGGCCGGTCCCGGCCACCGTGGCCCTCGGACGCGTCACCGCCGTCGACACCGCCGCCGCGCTCGCCCTGCCCGGCGTCCTCGCCGTCCTCACCCCCTTCGACGCGCCCCGGCTGGGCCCCGCCGACGATCCCACGCTCCGCGTGCTCCAGGACCCCGAGGTGCCCCACCGCGGCTGGTACGTGGCCCTGGCCGTGGCCGAGACGCCGGAGGCAGCCCGGGAGGCGGCCGCAGCCGTCCGCGTCACCTACGACACCGCGCCCCACGACACCGTCCTGCACGCCGACCACCCGGCCGCCTACACCCCCGAACAGGTCAACGGCGGCTATCCCGGCCACCGCGAGAAGGGCGACGCGGCCGCCGCGTTCGCCGCCGCGCCCGTCCGGGTCGACTGCGCGTACGCCGTGCCGCCGCTGCACAACCACCCCATGGAGCCGCACGCCGCCACCGCCCACTGGGAGCCCGGCTCCGAATCCCTTACTGTCTACGACTCCAGCCAGGGATCCGGACTCGTACGCACCACACTGGCCTCCCTCTTCCAACTGCCCGAAGACCGCGTCACGGTGGTCTGCGAACACATCGGCGGCGGCTTCGGCTGCAAGGGCACCCCGCGCCCGCACGTCGTCCTCGCCTCGATGGCCGCACGGCACACCGGCCGCCCCGTCACCCTCGCCCTGCCCCGACGCCACCTCGCAGCCGTCGTCGGCCACCGCCCGCCCACCCTGCACCGCGTACGCCTGGGCGCCCGCACGGACGGTACGCTCACCGCGCTCGCCCACGAGGTCACCACCCACACCTCACGCATCCGGGAGTTCGTCGAACAGGCCGCCGTCCCCGCCCGCGTCATGTACGCCGCGCCCGCCCTCCTCACCACCCACCGCGTCGTCCCCCTCGACGTGCCCACGCCCTCCTGGATGCGGGCGCCCGGCGAGTGCCCCGGCATGTACGCCCTGGAATCGGCGCTGGACGAGCTGGCCTCAGCCCTCGGCATCGACCCCGTCGAGCTGCGCATCCGCAACGAGCCCGACGCCGAACCCGACACCGGCCGCCCCTTCAGCAGCCGCCATCTGGTCGCATGCCTGCGCGAAGGGGCCGCCCGGTTCGACTGGGCCGCGCACCGCACGCCCCGCCGGGACGGCCCGCTGCTGATCGGCACCGGCGTCGCCGCCGCCACCTACCCGGTGTACATCGCCCCGTCCTCGGCGCGGGCCCACGCCCTCCCCGACGGCACGTACCTCGTCCAGACCAACGCCACCGACCTCGGGACCGGCGCACGCACCGTCCTGGGGCAGATCGCCGCCGACGCGCTGAGCGTCCCCCCGGACCGGGTCACGGTGGAGATCGGGCACTCCGCGCTGCCACACGGCTCACTGGCCGCAGGCTCGTCGGGCACCGCATCCTGGGGGTGGGCGGTCCACGACGCCTGTACCGGCCTCGTCGCCCTCCTCGCCCGCCGCAGCGGCCCGCTCCCCGAGGCAGGGGTGTCCGTCCCCGCCGATACGACGGCCTCCGTCAAGCAGAAGTCCCCGTACGCCCGGCACGCGTTCGGCGCCCACTTCGCGGAGGTGCAGGCCGACACCGTCACCGGTGAGGTACGGGTCCGGCGGCTCCTCGGCGTCTTCGCCGCGGGCCGCATCCTCAACCCGCTCACCGCCCGCTCCCAGCTCGTCGGAGGCATGGTCATGGGACTGGGCATGGCCCTCACCGAACACAGCACCATGGACCCCGCCTTCGGGGACTTCACCGAGAACGACCTCGCCGCCTACCACGTACCCGCCCACGCCGACGTGCCCGACATCGAGGTGCACTGGCTCGACGAGCACGACAAGCACCTCAACCCGATGGGCAGCAAAGGCATCGGCGAGATCGGCATCGTCGGCACGGCGGCGGCCATCGGCAACGCCTTCCACCACGCGAGCGGCCGCCGGATCCGCGAACTCCCCCTCACCCCGGACCGCGTCCTGGCGGCCCTCGCCTGAGCGGCCGGCGGCCCGGCCCCGGCCCCGGCGACGCCCCTGCCGGGACACGCCCCCGAGTGCGTCAATCGGAAGGTCTGCGCACCGGCGCCGCCTACGCTCCCGGCATGAGCGTCAAGAAGGCGGCGGTGGCCGACGAGATCTTCGACCGGTTGGACACGAACGGGGACGGGGTGCTGTCCGCGGAGGACTACCGGGCCAGCGCCGAACAGTTGCTGCAGTCGTACGGCATGGGGCCCCACTCCCCGAAGGGGCGCGCCCTGATCGAGGCGAACGAGGCGCTGTGGGAGCGGCAGGCCGAGCTCGTCGACCGTGACCGCGACGGGAGGATCGACCGGCAGGAGTACCGGGAGTGGTTCGACTCCCTGCCCGCCTCGGAGGCGGCCTCGGGCGCACCCTCCGGCTCGGCGGAGGTGATGGCGGTCCTGCACGCACAGTTCACCGTGGCCGACCGGGACGGGGACGGGCTGATGGACCTGCACGACTTCACGGTGTGGCGGGAGGTCAAGGGGGTGCCCGGACGGGACGCGACCGCCGCGTTCGAGCTGATCGACTCGGACGGCGACGGCTCGATCGGCTGGCAGGACTTCACCCGGTCGGCGGCCGCGCACGGGCTGGAGGCGCTGCTGTACGGGCCGGGGCGGCGGTAGGCCCCCGCGGCGGCGCGGCCCGTTCCCCGGGCGGGCCCCAGGCTCCGGGGTGGGCCCCGGGTGGGCTCCGGGCGGCCCCCGGGAACCGAAATGATCTTGTTTGGCGTCTTTCCTGTCACGTGACCGACCACCACGAGCAAGACAGAGGAGAGGCTGACGTGAAGACACCGGGAGCAACACCGTCCCGTCGTGCGCTGCTGACCGCGGGGGCGGGGGCGGCGCTGGCCGTGGCCCTGCCGGCGGGCACCGCCCGCGCCGCCTCGCCGTCCCGCGCCGACGGCGTCGTGGCACAGCTGCGCGAGCTGGAGCGCGAACGCGGGGTACGGCTGGGGGTGTACGCACGGGACACCGCCACCGGCCGGACCGTCCTGCACCGCGCCGACGAGCTCTTCCCCATGTGCTCGGTGTTCAAGACCGTCGCCGTGGCGGCGGTGCTGCGGGACCTCGACCACGACGGCACCCACCTCGCCAAGCGCATCCACTACACGCTGCAGGACGTCACGGACGCCGGCGGCGGTGAGATCACGAAGGTCAAGGAGAACATCGCCAACGGCCTGACCGTGGCCGAGCTGTGCTCCGCCGCCATCGCCCAGAGCGACAACGCGGCCGCGAACCTGCTGCTCCGCGAGCTGGGCGGCCCCACCGCGGTCACCCGTTTCTGCCGTTCCCTCGGGGACCGCACGACCCGGCTCGACCGGTGGGAGCCCGCGCTGAACTCGGCCGAGCCCGACCGGGTGACCGACACCACCAGCCCCCGCGCGATCGGGCTCACGTACACGCGGCTCGCGCTGGGCAACGCGCTGTCCCCGCGGCACCGGGAGCAGCTGAACCGGTGGCTGCTGGCCAACACCACGAGCAGCGAGCGGATGCGCAAGGGCGTGCCGGCGGAGTGGGCGCTCGGGGACAAGACCGGTGCCGGGTCGTACGGGACCAACAACGACGTGGGCATCGCCTGGCCGCCGGGACGGCCGCCGGTGGTGATGGCCATCCTCACCACCAAGCCGGAGGCGACCGCTCCGCGGGACAACGACGTGATCGTCAAGGCCACGCAGCTGCTGACGAGGACGCTGGTCTGACGGAGTCGCCCGGATGCCGGGCGCCGGGTCCGGCACCCGGCATCCGGGACCGGGGCAGGTCCTGTTGTCGGTGGGGCCTGGCACAGTGGCCGCCATGCTCGACATCACGATCCTGACCGAACCCGGCCCGCGGCACGTCCGGCCCGCCGAGGGGGAACTCGCGGCGCTCGTCCACCGGATCGGCGGCGACGGCGACCACTTCCTGGTCGTCCAGGCGATTCCGGACCTGCCGGACCTCTTCATCCAGGTGTGGCACCGCACCGGCGAGGACTACACGCTGGAGCACCGTGCCGACAGCCCGGACCGGCACTTCCAGACCTCGGTCGGCAGCCCGGAGGCGGTCGTGTCCGCCATCACGGCCTGGGCGGGCGGGCGCCGGGACGGCTGGGACTCCGGGCTCGTCTGGGAGCAGCTGGAGTTCCCGAAGGCCAAGCCGGTGCCGCCGATCGAGATCGCCGACGAGCAGCGGCGGCAGCTGGAGGACCGGGTCCGCGAGGTGCTCGTGGGCGGCTACGCGACCCGGGCCGAGCTCGCCGAGCTGGCCGAGGACCACCTCGTGTCGGGGAGGCGCCGCCGGCCCGTCTCCCGGGCCCAGGCCGAGGCGCTGGCCGACCGGATGTGGCGGGAGCGGGTCGAGGAGCAGGCCGGCTGGGAGGGCGAGACCGACCCGGAACGGCTGTCCCGGGCCTTCGCCGAGCTGGACGCGGCGGGGATCACGGCCCGCGAGCATTTCACCTGCTGCCGGACCTGCGGCAACGGCGAGATAGGCGCGGCGGGGAGTCCGGATGCCCGCGGTTTCGTCTACTTCCACACGCAGTGCACGGACGCCGCGGCGGCCGGCCACGGCCTGACCCTGCTGTACGGCGGCTTCGACGGCTCGCCCGAGACCACCGCCGCGGTCGGCCGGGAGGTCGTCGCCGCCCTCACCCGGGCGGGCCTGCCCACCTCGTGGGACGGCGACCCGGGCCGGGCCGTCACGGTCACCCCGCTGGCCTGGAAGCGGCGGCTGATCGGCTGAGCCGGGGGACGGCCGCGGGCGGCCTCCGCATCGCGTGGGGAGGCCGCCCGTTTCCCGTGCTGTTACGGGGCCATCTCGTAGGCCCCGGACAGGGCCTCGACGCGGGCCCAGACGCGGGCCGCGCGCTCCTCGTCGACGACGGGGCGGCGGACCGCGCCCAGCGCCCAGGCCTGCTGCTCGGCCGTGGCGGAGTCCTTGCCGTACAGCTCGACGGCGTGGCCGGAGAAGTCGCGGACGAGGACGGAGAACAGCTCGTCCAGGACGTCCTGGTCCAGGCCGGTCAGGCGGGCCTGCTCCAGGATCAGCTGGCCGTGCACGACCAGCGCGAACAGCTGGCCGACGGAGAGCAGGAAGTCGAGGTCGCGGCTCTGCTCCTCGTCGGGGGCCGTGGTGGCGACGAACTCGCACAGGGCGTCGGCCTGCTCGCGGAACCGGGCCACGTTCGGCACCTCGGCGTACGCGTCGAAGGCGGGCCGCCAGTCGTGGAAGCGTACGGAGCCGAGGCCGCGGGCCGGGCCCTGCCGGAACAGGAAGTCGTCGTCGGCCGCGTCGAGGCGGGTCGGGACGGCCGGGTACTCGACCGGCTCCAGCAGGTGGTTGCGCATGAACTTGAGGATCAGCGCGAGGTTGACGTGGACCGTGCCCTCCAGCTTGGGCAGGCCGCGGATCTCGACGGCCGCCTGGGCGAAGTAGTTGTCCTTCTCGAAGCCCTTCGCGGCGATGACGTCCCACATGAGGTCGATGACCTTCTCGCCCTCCGTGGTCACCTTCATCTTCGTCATCGGGTTGAAGAGCAGGTAGCGGCGGTCGTCGGGGCCGGCCGTGCGGAAGTAGTCGACGGCGCGGTCGCTGAACAGCTTCATGCCGACGAGGCGGACGTAGGCGTCGGCCAGCTCGCGGCGCACGTGCGGGAAGGCGGTGACGGGCCGCCCGTAGAGGATGCGGTTGTGGGCGTGGGTGACGGCCTCGTACATCGCGTGCTCGCAGATGCCGATCGAGGCGGTGCAGAGGTTGAACTTGCCGACGTTGACGGTGTTGAGGGCGGCGTCGAAGGCGGCTCGGCCGGTGTGCAGGACGTCCTCCGCCGCGACCGGGTAGTCGTCGAGGCGGAACTCGCTGACGTACTTGGAGGAGTCCACGACGTTCTTGACGAGGTGGTAGTTCGGGTGGCGGCTGTCGGCCGCGAAGAAGACGTACGCGTCCGGGCCCTCCATGTCGGTGCGGCGGCCGAAGACGGAGACGAGTCCGGCGGCGTTGCCGTTGCCGATGTAGTACTTGGAGCCGGTGGCCCGGAAGCCGCCGGCACCGTCGCCGGCCGGCTCCAGCAGCATGTCGGTGGAGTAGATGTCGGCGCCGTGGGACTTCTCGGAGAGGCCGAAGGCGAACACCTCGCCCTGGGAGAGGAGTTCCGCGGCGCGGGCCCGCGCGGCGGCGTTGTCGCTCTGCCAGACCGGGCCGAGGCCGAGGATGGTCACCTGCCAGGCGTACCAGTAGTCGAGGCCGTAGAAGCCGAATATCTCGTTGAGGGCGGCGATCCGGGCGGTGTCCCAGCGCTGGTCGTCCTGCCGGGCGGCGGAGGCCGGGGTGAGGAAGGTGGCGAACAGGCCCTCCTTCGCGGCGAACGCGAGGAAGTCCGCCAGCCAGGCCCGGTCGCGGTAGTCCTCGATCAGCTTGCGCTTGCCCCGCGCCTCGAACCAGTCGACGGTGGCGCGCAGCAGCCTGCGGGTCTCGGGGTCGAAGTGCGCCGGGTCGTACGTGTGCGGGTTGAACAGCAGCGGATCGGTCATGGAGGTTCGCCTTCCGAGGGGTTGGGAGTCGAGGGGTTGCGCGGGAGCGCCGGAGCGCGGCTGCGCGGGAGCGCGGGTGCGCAACCGTGCGGTGGGAGGTGCGCCGCGTGGGGGGGGCGGTGCGGTGCGGTGCGGTTCAGTCGGTCGCGGCCGGCGGTGCCGCGCCGAGTCTGTGGAGGGTGCCGAGGACGTCGTCGAGCCAGGCGATCGTCATCCGCTCGTAGGCGATGCCGCCGCGCAGCACGACGTGCTGGAGTTCCCGGCCCGCGTCGAGCGGTGCGGGGGCCTCGGGGACGGTGAAGTCGCGGACTTCCCCGGCGAGGTAGTGGGCGAGGCGGTCGCTGTGCACCCGGCGGTGCCGTTCGACCTCGCCGATCAGTGCGGCGGGGTCGTCGAAGGCCGCGCCGCGGATCTTCACGGCGAGGTCGTGGCGGAGGCTCTCGGGTTCGATCGGGTCGTGCAGCCACCGCGAGAGGGCGGTGCGGCCGGGGCCGGCGACGGAGTACTCCTTCTTGTCCGGTCGGCCCTGCTGCGGGACCTCGCGGACGGCGAGCATGCCGTCGGCTTCCATGCGCTTGAGGACGCGGTAGATCTGCTGGTGGGTGGCGGTCCAGAAGTAGCCGATGGACCGGTCGAACCGGCGGGCCAGCTCATAGCCGGAGCCCGGCTTCTCCAGCAGGGAGACGAGGATCGCGTGGTCGAGCGCCATACGGAGATCCTGCTATGCAACTCGTTGCATAGACAAGCGGGCGGTGTCAGGTGAGACGCGGCTCACCCGCCATCGGGAGCGGGGCGACGCGGGGGCGGTCAGGAGGACGCGCGGAAAGCGGTGGCCCGTACGACGGTGCCGCACAGCGCGAAGTCCCCGCCGTCCTCCGGTGCCAGCTGGAGCCGTCCGCCCGCGACGCCCACGACCATCGAGGGCGCGACGGCCGCCTCGTCGCCGGATGCGCAGTACCCGCCGGCCTCGCCGAGGACCGGGGTGAACGAGATGCGGGTCTCGGCCGTGCCGCCGACGGGCTCCGCAAGGTGACGGGAGTGCTGTGGGAGCTCCTTCCCCAGCCTGACACCGTCCGGCACGGCCTGCCCGCCGGCGGAAATCCGCCCGACCCGAAAAAACTTCTGCGGAGAGCGATGAGTTCGGGCGGCCGGCCCGGTCTGTATGTCTGACAGCACCGACCTGGAGGAACCACCATGACCGAGACCGCAACCCGCACCCTGGAATCGACGGGCGCCACGGTCGCGTACGACGTGCGACCCGGCGCGGACGGGGAAGCCGGGCAGGCCGGCCGGTCGCCGGCCCTGTTCCTCATCGGCTCGCCGATGGACGCCACCGGCTTCGCCACTTTGGCGTCGCACTTCACCGACCGGACCGTCATCACGTACGACCCCCGGGGCGCCGGCCGGAGCGTCCGCACCGACGGCGCGGCGGAGACCCTGCCCGAGGAGCACGCCGAGGACCTGCGGCGGGTGATCGAGGCCGCCGGGGTGGGCCCGGTCGACGTGTTCGCGAGCAGCGGCGGCGCCGTCAACGGCCTGGCCCTGGTGGCGCGTCACCCGGAGCTGGTGCGGACCCTCGTCGCGCACGAGCCGCCGACGGCGCAGGTCCTGCCGGACCGGGAGGCGGCGCTGGCGGTCTGCGCGGACATCCACAGCACGTACCTGCGCGACGGGATGGGGCCGGCGATGGCCAAGTTCCTCGCGGCGACCATGCGGACGGGCCCCTTCCAGGAGAACCGGCGGGACGAGCCCGTCCCGAACCCGGCCGACTTCGGGCTGCCGGCCGAGGACGACGGCTCGCGCGGGGACCCGCTGCTGGGGCAGAACATGCGCGGCTGCACCTCGTACCGGCCGGACTTCCCTGCGCTGCGCGCGGCCGGCACGCGGATCGTCGTCGTGGCGGGCAAGGAGTCGGAGGGCCAGTTCCCGGCGCGGGCCGCGGCGGGGGTCGCCGACGGGCTGGGCATCGGGCTGACGCTGTTCCCGAGCCACCACGGGGGCTTCCTCGGCGGCGAGTACGGCCAGCACGGTGACCCGGAGGCGTTCGCCGAGGCCCTCCACGACGTGCTCGACGGCGCCTGACGGCACCGCCGGGACGGCTCGCCCTCACCCGGACGGTCGAGGCGACCGGCGCGGGGGCCGTGCACCCGCCCCGGTCCGGAGGGACGATGGACGACGAGGGCCGCACCTCTGTGGCCGAACCCGACCCCGAACGAAGGGATGCGCCATGCTGGCGGACAGCAGGGCCTTCAGCGGTTTCTCGGTACAGCGGATCGAGGACGTCAGGGATTTCTACGGATCGACGCTCGGGCTGCGGGTCTCGGAGGACGGCGGGATGCTCGTCCTCCACCTGGCCGGCGGCAACGACGTCCTGCTGTACCCGAAGGACAACCACGAGCCCGCCACGTTCACCGTGCTGAACTTCCCCGTGCCGGACATCGATGCGGCGGTCGACGGCCTGGCGGCGCGGGGCGTGGTGTTCGAACGGTACGAGGGCTTCGGCCAGGACGAGAAGGGCATCGCCCGCGAGAACGACGGCGGCCCCGAGATCGCCTGGTTCAAGGACCCCGCGGGCAACATCCTCTCGGTGCTCAAGGAGCAGTGAGGCCCGGCCTCCTCCCCTCGTCGACCCGCCTCCGCTCCCCCTCCGTTCCCCTCCGATCGGGATTCCCCCGGTCCGCAGGCATGCCGCGCCACATCAGTGGTAGACGCAGGGAGTCCCGTTCAGGGGGGCGAGGAGGTTCTCGTGATTGTGCTCGGAGTGATTCTGCTGATCATCGGCCTGGTGTTCGGGATCTCGATCCTGTGGACGCTCGGCCTGATCCTCGTTCTGATTGGCGTGGTGCTGTGGGTGCTCGGTGCGGCCGGGCACGCCGTGGCGGGCCGCAGACACTACTGGTGAGGAGCGGGTCCGCACGGCGCTCCGGCTCCTCGGTGACGCACCCCGGTGATCTGCGCCGGTGAGGGCGGGGATGGACTCGGGAGGCCGGTGGCGGCGGGTGACGGCGTTCGACAGCCGGTCGCCCTGCCGCCATCGGCCGTTTGCGTCTCCGGCGCAGGCGGCGGTCCTCCGTGCGGGTGGGTCCGGGCGTGTCCCGGGCCGGACCGCGGCCGTGCCGCCGATAGTCGAGGCAGGCGGGCTCCGCAGCCGGCGCCCGCGGGTCCGGTGTCGACGTGCGGGCAGGAGACGAGCTGATGGTGAAGAACGCGGCAGCGGTGTCTGCGCTGGTGGCGGGTGCGGTGCTGGGGGCGGGCGGCTGGACTGCCGCGGGCCACGCGGGCGCCTCGGCGGCGCCGGAACGAACAGCTGCGAGGGCCGCCCATCCGCAGGGGATCGTGGTCTCCCGGGTCGACCTGAAGGTCCGCAGCAACCCGACGGTGTACTCGGCCGCGGTCGCGTTGCTGCGCCCGCAGCAACGCGTGCTCCTCAACTGCGAGAAGCGGGGCGGCTGGGTGGCGGGCAACCCGCAGTGGTACCGGCTCCAGGGCGTCAACGGCTGGGTCTCGGCGCGGTACGTCCACAACCTCCAGCCGGTGCGCGCCTGCTGAACCGTACGCGTGGGGGGCCGGCCCGTGGCGGTCGGGCCGGGAGCGGGGAAGGTCAGAACACGAAGACGGGGCTGCCGTTCAGGGTCGCGTTCATGACGCAGGTGTTGGAGAAGGTGTTCTTCCAGGAGACGTGGCTGCCCTCCCACACGCCGTCGACGGTCACGGTGACGGGGTCGTAGTGCATCGGACACGCCCGGTCCGGGTTCGGGGCGGACAGCAGGCGGTCGAGGTTGCCGTCGGTGGACTTCAGCGCCGCGCAGGCCGCCTTGGCGTCGGGGTGCGTTCCCTGGGCGCTCGGCGCGCAGCTCAGGGTGGAGGCCCGGAGGAAGGTTGCGGTGGCGGGGTCGTCGCCCTTGGCGACGGCGAAGACCATGGCGGACGGGGCGTACAGGCTTGCGGGCTTGGCCTCCGCCAGGCCCGTGGCGCCGGCCACGCAGAGGAGGGCGGCGGCGGAGACGGCAGCGAAGCGGTAACGCACGACAGGACCAACTTTCGATTCAAAGGTTGAGCGCGATACTTTCTTGCGATATCGCGTTTCGACGTGGCCGAGTCTGCCGGACCCGAAGGCGGGTCGCATACCCACGTGCGATTTACGGACACCACGTTCGGATATCGGAGACCGACCGGACGTTCGGGCAGCTCACACGGGGTGCGACCCCTGCGTAGCCGGCCGTCGACGCGCCGTGACGGTGGCGCCTGTGTGCCGTAGGGAGCCTCCTGACCTGCTGCAGGCCGCTCGCGGTTCATCGAACGGCCATTCAGCTTGACCGAATCGGTGCGGTCCGAGGCCCGCGAGGCCGGACGAAAGCGGACAGACCGGAGCCCGCGCCGACGGTCTGCGGGTGCGGGCCGGGCTCCGATGCGGGAAGCTGGCGGTGGCCGCGGCACAGCCGTCGCCGCGGCGGCACGCGAGGGCAAGGAGGGGTCTCGTGGACACAGCGGGCACCCGTCGACGCACCGGCACCATCGCCTCCCGGGCACGGACCGCGGCACTCCTGTGCGCGGCAGCCGCACTGGCCGTCGCATCCGTACCGGTCGCCAACGCAGCCGGACCCGGAGCCGGTTCGGCCCCGGCCCCCGCGCCCGCGCCCGCGCCGGTCGTGGTCGTCGACTGCTTCGAGGAGCCGCAGGTGCGGCCGGAGGAGTACCTCCTCGCCTGCGGCGACGGCAACAACCGCCTCGTCGGGCTGCGCTGGCACACGTGGGGCCCGGCCACCGCGACGGCCACCGGCACCGACATGGTCAACGACTGCCGCCCGTACTGCGCGGCCGGCCGGTTCCGCCCGTACCCGGTGCACGTCACCCTCAGCCACCCCAGGGCGTGGCCCGACCGGCCCGGTACGCACCGCTTCACCGTGATCCGCCTGGTCTACCCCGAGGCCGCTCCGGAGCCGGTGCCGCACGATGTGACGTACAAGCTCGTCTACTGAGCCGCGGCCGCCTCCGCCAGGGCCTTCCCGAGGGCGGGCATCCGGCCGGCGGCGGTGACGCGGCCCGTCGGCACGCCCGGCGCCCCAACGGCCAACAGGTGTTGACCCTTCGTCAAGGCGGATACGCCGGGTCACCCGGGCGGGTGGTCCCGCTGGCAGCCGGGCCTCCGGGGCGGCTTGCTGGTGGGATGAGACAACACCTGCCGGGCGCGTCCCGGGAAGCCGGCCTGAGCACACCGCGAGCAGCGGGCTTCGCCGGGGTGGCCTTCGCCGTGCTGCTGGGCGCGGCGATCGTCCTCGTCCGCACGGCGCTGCCGTCGGGAGCGGGCGGGGACGAGATCACCGTCGACGAGGGCACGCGGTCCGCCGTCAGCGCGGCGGTGCACATGGTGCCGTTCGCCGGCATCGCCTTCCTGTGGTTCATGGGCGCCCTGCGGGAGCACACCGGCGAGGCCGAGGACCGCTTCCTCGCGACCGTGTTCCTGGGCAGCGGGCTGGTGTTCGTCGCCGCGCTGTTCGGGGCCACCGCCGCGGCGGGCACCGTGCTCGCCGCGGACCAGCCGGAGGCCTTCGGCCGGCATTTCGCGTACACGCTGCTCACCACGTACGCGATGCGGATGGCCGCCGTCTTCGCCTTCGCCACCTCGGCCATCGGGCGCCGGCTCGGCGTCCTCCCGCGTCCGCTCAGCGCGTTCGGGTTCCTCGTCGGGCTGGTCCTGCTGGTGGTGGGCGCGTCCGTGCCGTGGTCGGAGATGGTGTTCCCGGTGTGGGCCCTCGTCCTCAGCCTGTACGTGCTGCGCGTCGCCCGGCGCGGCCCGCAGCCGCAGCCGCCGCGTCACTCGAACGGCCTTGTCTGACGGGCTGTTCCCGGCCGTGTCCCGCACGCTGGGCCGGGAAGCCGAGGGGGCCACCGAAAGGACCGTACCTTGCTGAGGCTTGTCGTCGACCTGAACCGGTGCCAGGGGTACGCGCAGTGCGCCTTCCTGGCGCCCGACGTCTTCGCGATGCACGGGGACGAGGGACTTCTCTACGACCCGCAGGCGGAGGCCGCCCAGCGCGAGCGCGTGGCCCAGGCGGCCGCGGCCTGTCCCGTCCAGGCGATCCTCGTCGAGGATCTGGAGGCCTCCGATGCCTGACACGGCGCTGGAGCAGCTCAAGAGCAGCGGCCGGATCGTCGTCGTGGGTGCCTCCCTGGCCGGCTTGCGGGCCGCCGAAACCCTCCGCGAGAAGGGCTTCAAGGGCTCGCTCACCCTGATCGGTGACGAGCCGTACGAGCCGTACGACCGCCCGCCGCTGTCCAAGCAGGTGCTGCTGGGCAAGACGACCGCCGAGCGCACCGCGCTCCCCCGCCGCCGCGGGATCGACGCCGAGTGGCGGCTCGGTGTGGCGGCGAGCGGCCTGGACATGGCGGGGAAGCGGATCAGGCTGGCCGACGGCGACGAGGTGCCGTACGACCGGCTCATGATCGCCACCGGGGTGCGGGCCCGGCCCTGGCCGAACCAGACGGAGGCCGAACTCGACGGCGTCTTCGTCCTGCGCACCCGCGACGACGGGGCGGCGCTCGCCCGGCGGCTCGACGCGGGACCGCGCCGGGTCCTGGTCATCGGCGCCGGCTTCACCGGGTCCGAGATCGCCTCGGCCTGCCGGGAGCGCGGGATCGAGGTCACCGTCGCCGAACGCGGCGCCGCCCCGCTGGTGGGCGCGCTCGGCGGGGTCATCGGCCAGGTGGCCGGCGAACTCCACCGGGAACACGGCGTGGACCTGCGCACCGGCGTGATGGTGACCGGGCTGGAGGGCGACTCGACCGGGCGGGTCCGGGCCGCGCACCTGTCCGACGGCGCCGCGGTGGAGTGCGACGTGGTCGTCGTCTGCCTGGGCGCGCAGCGCAACACCGAGTGGCTGACGGGCTCCGGGCTGGGCGCGGGTCCGCGCGGCATCGCCTGCGACGCGGGCTGCCGGGCCTTCGACATCATGGGCATCGTCACCGACGACATCTACGTGGCCGGGGACGTCGCCCGTTCCCCGCACCCGCTGTTCGGATACCAGTTCCTGTCGCTTGAACACTGGGGCAATGCCGTCTGCCAGGCGGAGACCGCGGCCCACAACATGCTCAGCGAGAGCGCGGACCGGCGTCCGCACATCTGGGTTCCGGCGTTCTGGTCCTCCCAGTTCGGCGTGAACATCAAGTCCGTCGGCGTGCCGTCCATGGGCACCGAGATCATGATCACCCAGGGCTCGCGCGCCGAGCGCCGGTTCACCGGGGTGTACGGGTACCAGGGCCGGGTGATCGGCGCGGTCACCTTCGACAACGCGCGCTGGCTGGAGTTCTACGAGAAGCAGATCGAGCTGACCGCGCCGTTCCCGCCGCCGTTCCCGACCGTGGACCGGCGCTCCGAGGGGAGCAGGCCGATGGACGCCGACTTCCCCGACCCGTCGGTTCCCACGCACGGACCGACGGTCACCCTCAGCGGATATTCGCCGGCCGACCGGCGGATGACGTTCACCCCCGCCGGGCACTGACCGACCCGCGCGCCCTCCGGAGGACCTGGAACCGTCATGAAACAAGGCATCCTGACCGACATCCTGGACTACGCCCACCGCTCCAACCCGTATCCGCTGTACGAGGAGCTGCGCAAGACGCCGGTCCACCACGACGGCGAGGGGCCGTACGTGGTCAGCACGTACTACGAGATCCGCGGCCTGCTGCACGACCCGCGGCTCAGCTCCGACACGCGCAACCGGACGGCGGGCGGCGCGGACCCGCTGGGCGAGGAGGACGAGGGCGGCGAGGGCGGGGCCCTGCCGCCGAGCTTCCTGAAGCTGGACCCGCCCGAGCACGACCGGCTGCGCCGGCTGACCAACCGCCCGTTCGGGCCGCCGCACGCGCCGCACCGGATCGAGGACATGCGCGGGGACCTGGAGGACACCGTCAAGGGGCTGATCGACGACATCGCGGACGGGACGTCCGGCAGCGGCGAGGGCACCGAACGCATCGACATCGTCGACCAGTTCTCGTACCCGTTCCCGGTGACGATGATCTGCCGGCTGCTCGGCGTGCCGCATGAGGACGAGGCCCGGTTCCACGTGTGGGCCGACACCCTCGCGGCGAGCCTGGACCCGGATCCGGACGCGAACGCGGAGGAGCGGGAGAAGGTCACCCACGACGCCCGGATGGAACTGGGCATGTACCTGGCCGGGCTGATCGAGGAGCGGCGGAAGAACCCGCAGGACGACATGCTGTCCCAGCTGGCCACCGGCCACGGCGACCTGGCCATGTCCACCATGGAGCTGCTCAGCACGGCCGCGCTGCTGCTGATCGCCGGCCACGAGACCACCGTCAACCTGATCACCAACGGCATGCTGACGCTGCTGCGCAACCCGGACGTCCTGCAGCGGCTGCGTGCCGAACCGGGGCTGGCGGTGCCGATGGTGGAGGAGCTGCTGCGGTTCGAGCCGCCGGTGCAGATGCTGCCGCAGCGCACCCCGCTGGTCGACATCGAGGTGCGCGGGGTGACCATCCCCAAGGGGTCCCCGATGTGGCTGATGCTGGCCGCCGGCAACAGGGACCCGCAGCGGTTCGAGAACCCGGACCGCTTCGACCCGGACCGCAAGGACGTCCAGCACCTGGGGCTGGGCAGCGGCATCCACAGCTGCTTCGGGGCCCCGCTGGCCCGGCTGGAGGCGCAGAAGGCGCTGAGCGAGCTGGCCCGGCGGCTGGAGAACCCGCGCCTGCTGGAGGATCCGCCGCCCTACCGGCAGAACGCGGTGCTGCGCGGGCCGCGCCACCTGTGGGTCGCCTGCGACGGCATCCGGCCCTGACCCGCCGGACCGGAGGGCGACAGGCCCGCGCCGGACCGATCCACCCGCGGCCCTGACCGGGTGCCCCCCTCAGCCTGCCCCGGCGGTGTGTTCCAGGATCAGCTCGGCGAGCCGCGGTACGGCCGACTCCGGCAGGGCGTGGCCGAGGCCGGGGACGGTGGCCACCCGGGCGCGGCCGAGGAGGCCGGCCAGGTGCCGTGCGTGGGCGGTCCCGGCGACGGGGTCCCGGGGCGGGTCGATCACCAGGGCCGGGACGGTGACGGCTGCCAGCTCCGGGGCCCGGTCGAGGCCTTCCGTACCGACCCGGGCGTGGGCGGTGGGGGAATCGTGGCGCCCGGAGTGCTCGATGATCCGCTCCTCCGACCTGCGGAACTCCTCGGGATCGAAGGGGATTTCGCCGCCGTTCAGGACGCGCCAGTGCTCCACCCGCCAGTCGAGCTCGGCCGCGCGGTCGCGCGGGTCGGCCATGGTGTTCCACACGGCCGCGAGCTCGGGGTCGATCTCGCTCCCGGCGGGGCCGCCGTCCAGGGCCATGGTCCCGATGAAGGTGGCGGAGCGGATCCGGTCCGGGTGGTCGAGCAGCAGCAGCTGGGTGAGCATGCCGCCCATGGACATGCCGACGACGTGGGCCGCGTCGGCGCCGAGGGCGTCGAGTACGGCGATCGCGTCGTCGGCGAGGTCGGTGATCCCGTACGGGTGCTCGTCGAAGGACCAGGTGGAGGCGCCGGTGTCGCGGTGGTCGTAGCGGATGACGCGGTGGCGGCGGGCGAGGGCGGCCACGAGGGAGTCCGGCCAGGCCAGGCCCGAGGCGTTCGCGCCCATGACGAGCAGCAGGGGCGGGGCGGCCGGATCGCCGTGTTCCTCGGCCCAGAGGGTGATTCCGGGCGCAACTGTGATCTTGTGCTCCATCGCGCAACCATCCCTGACACGGCAGGCGGTGTCCATCGAAAAACCCCGGCCATGGCCGGTTCCGTTCCGGATCCGCCGCAGCCCGCGGGCGAGCGAGCGCGGGCACGGTGAGCGGCTCCGGCGCATTGTCCGGCGCGGCACATCGGGGCAGCGCTTTTCGACACCCCGGAGGCAGCCCGGGCGGAGCGCCTCCCGGATGATCGTCTTCTGGCACCCGGCACCGGCACCCGCACCGCGCAAGGCCGTGCGGGTGCGTCCGTCGTCCGGAATCGGGGAGTGTGAGGCCATGTCGGCCGGAATCAAGGTGCGTGCGGTCCGCGCGGAGGACTTCGACGGGTGGCGCGCCCTCTACCGCGGCTACGCCGACTTCTACCGGGTCGAGCAGACCGAGGAGATGGCCGGACGGGTGTGGTCCTGGGTGAACGGCCCCGGCCACGAGGTGCAGGCCCTCGTCGCCGAGGACGCCGAGGGCCGACTGGTGGGCCTGGCCCACTACCGGCCGTTCGCCCGGCCCCTGTCGGCCACGGTCGGCTGCTTCCTCGACGACCTGTTCGTCGACCCCGCCGGCCGCGGCTCGGGGGCGGCGGACCTGCTGCTCGGCCGGCTGCGCGAGATCGCGGCCGAGCGCGGCTGGAGCGTGGTGCGCTGGATCACCGCCGACGGCAACTACCGGGCGCGCGGCAAGTACGACCAGGTGGCCGCCCGGACGACGTGGGTCACGTACGACATGGCACCCGGAAGCTGATCCCGGGCCCCCATTCGGGTGATCATGGCCGTGGTGGCTCCCGGGCGGACCGGCGGCTGCGAAGAATTCCCGGACGGAGGCATTCCCCCTTCCCGCCTCCGGAAGGAGCCAGCGATGCCGGGCTTCGCGGACCCCGTGCCGGTACGGAAAGGCTGACCCGTTCCCCCGGCCGCCCCCTCCGCCGACCTGCCCACCCTCGGCACGGTCCTCAGGACGCCGCACGTCGCGAGGCTGCTCACCGGCGCCCTGCTGGGGCGGCTGCCCTCGGGGATGGCGCCCCTCGCCCTGGTGCTGTGGGCCGCGGAGGCGGAGGGATCGGTCGCGTTCGGCGGCCTGCTCAGCGCCGTGTACGTGCTGGCTTCGGCCCTCCTCCAGCCGGTCAAGGGGCGGCTGCTGGACCGGTACGGGTGCGTCCGGACCATCGGCCCCCTGGCCGCCGTCCACGCCGGCTGCCTGCTGCTGCCGGTGTACGGGCCCGGGGCGGGCCGCCCCTCCGCCGCGACGGCCGTGGCCGTCGCCGGAGCCGTGGCCGTCGCGGGGGCCTGCACCCCACCGCTGGAGACGAGCCTGCGGGCCCTCTGGCCGGCCCTGCTCCCCAGCCCGGAGCAGCAGCGGACGGCCCTGGGCATCGACATCGGCTCCCAGGGGCTGCTCTACGTCGCCGGGCCGCTGCTGACCGGCGCGCTCGCCGCGGCCCACGGCCCGGCGGCCGCCCTCGCGGCGACCGGCCTGGCGAGCCTGGCCGGCACCTTCCTCGTCCTCACCTCGCCCTTCCACCGCAGCCGGCCCGCGACCGAAACCGTCCCGCGCGGGCGGACGGCCGCGCCCCTGCCGACCCGCGACATGGTCACGCTGTACCTGGCGCTCACCGGCACCGGGTCGGCGATCGGCTCGATGAACGTGTGGGCCGTCTCCGCGGCCGAAAGCCTGCACTGGCCCGCCCTGTCGGGGCTGATCCCGGCCGCCTTCTCCGCGTCCGCGTTCCTCGGCGGCCTGGCGTACGGCCGGGGCGCCCGGCGCGGGGTGCCGCTGCGGACGCTGCGGGTGTCCGCGGCCGCGTTCTGCGCGGGATGGATCCCCCTGGCCTGCCTCGACGGCCCGCATCCGGGCGTCGGTGCCGTGGCCGCGGTCACCATGCCCGGGCTGTTCCTCACGCCGGTGGTGGGCTCCGCCTTCCTGGCCCTGGGCCGCCGTACCCCCGCGTGCCGCGCCAACGAGGTCAACGCGTGGCTCGTCCAGTCGATGGGGGTGGGCAGCGCGCTCGGCAGCCTCGCCGCCGGGAGCCTCGCCGGGCAGCCGGCCGCCGGGGCGGTCGTGCCCGCCGCCGGGGCCGCAGCCACCGTGGTCTGCCTCCTGTTGGGGGCGGGGTCCAGGCCGGCGGCACCGCCCGGCGCACCCCGCTGAGCCGCGCCCTTCTCTCCTGGCTGCCGTCTGCCCGCGGCCCCGCGCTCCCATCCCCACGCGCGGCCGGCGTCGCCCTCAGCGGGGGCCGACCGGGCGGACGTACAGGGTCAGGAGTGCCGAGACGGCCAGCATCAGGTTCCGGTGCGCTGCGTCCAGCCCGTTCCAGTCCTCGGACTGCCACATCATGAACCACTCCCCTCCGACGGCCACGAACCCGAGCCCGAAGAGGAGCACGACCATGACCAGGCCGACGGCGCTCAGGGCCCGCGCCCGCGCGCAGTCCCGGCGGCGCAGCCCCCGCGCCCAGTGGAGCACGGCCAGGAGGAGCACGGCCGCCGCGGCGCACTCCCACCCGATGATCAGGACGTACACGGTGGTGTGCACGGTCGGCGAGTCGATGGCGCGCCACATCAGGTCCGGGTCCCGGAACGTGGTGTCCATCGCCAGGACGTGCCGCACGAACTCCCGGTTCGTCCCGAAGTCCGTCAGGTTCCCGACGGCCGCGAGGGCCATGACCGCGGCCACGGTCAGCGTCAGTGCCGCCGCCGCGAGCTCCGGCCCCGTACGGCCGAGCCGGCGCCACCGCGCCGCGGTGTTCCCGTCCCCCACCACCGCACTCTCCTCCCCACGACACGGCCCGTGCACCCCGCCGGCGCCGGGCTGCCCGCATATGCCCCGGCTCGTCCCTACCCTGTTCCGGGGGCCGGCAGGCGCCGTCCGCCCTTCGAGCCAGGGCTGTGACTCCGCACACCCTCCCTTGACCCGGGAAAGAAGGCTTACCTAAGTTCCTGAGGTATGGCCCCCCACGACCTGCCCCACGACCCCGCCGGCATACCCGACGGCCCGGGGACGACCGGCTTCGACATCGACTTCGCCGCGCACGAGCTGCTGCGGCGCGCCCAGATCCTCGACGCGCTCGGGCCCGAATGGGACCCGGTCGAGGTCATGCGCGGCGAGGAGGAGGCGTACGACCTGCTGTACTCCGGCCTCGACGCCGAGCAGCAGCGGGTGTACGAGGACCTCGTCGCGGCCGGCGTGCTGCCCCGGCGCGAAGGCGGCGGCCGTGCTTCCGCTTGACCCGCAGGCCGACCCCGGCCGCCGGGCCTGGGTGGCCTGCCCGAACTGCAACGACGCCCGCGGCTGTGAGCCGTGCGAGACGCGGCGGACGTGCGCGCGGCACTGGCGGTACCTGCTGACGAACACCGGAAGCCTGCTGCACCTGCAGTGCCCGGGCTGCACCCACGTCTGGGTGCACGAGAGCGGCTTCGGCGCGACCCGTTCCGTGTGGAACGGGCTCACCGGCTGACCGCTTCCCCTGCGGCCGGTACCCCGGCCGCGGCGCGGTCCGGGGTCAGTGGGGGATCCCGTCGATCAGTTCGCGTGCGCCCTGGCGGAGCAGGGCGACGGCGACGGACGTGCCCAGCGTGGCCGGATCGAGCGGTCCGGCCCATTCGTGCGCCCGCAGGACCTGCTTGCCGTCCGGGGTGAACACCTTCGCGTACAGCGCGAGCTCGCCGCCGCGCTCGGTGGACGCGTATCCGGCGATCGGCGCGTTGCAGTGGCCCTGGAGCACGTGCAGCAGCATGCGCTCGGCGGTGGCCTCGCGGTGCGTGGCCGGGTCTCCGAGGCCGCTCACCGCCTCGATGAGCGCGGTGTCGTCCTCGCGGCACTGGAGGGCGAGGATGCCGGCGCCGATCGGCGGGCACATCCGCTGCGGTGACAGGACCTCGCTGACGGCGTCCCGGCGGCCGATCCGCTCCAGGCCCGAGACGGCGAGGAGGAGCGCGTCGGCGTCGCCCGCCGCAAGCTTGTCGAGCCGGCGGTTGGCGTTGCCGCGGATCGGTACGCAGGTCAGGTGCGGGTGGCTCACGGCCAGTTGGGCGGTCCGGCGGACGGAGGACGTGCCGATGCGCGCACCGGCCGGAAGCCCGTCGAGGGTCAGCCCGGCGGGATGGACGAGGGCGTCGCGGATGTCGTCGCGCTTCAGGAACGCGGCGAAGACGGTGCCGGCGGGCAGGGGGCGGTCCGCGGGGATGTCCTTGACGCAGTGGACGGCCAGATCGGCGTCCCCGGCCAGCAGCGCGGCGTCCACCTCCTTGGTGAAGGCGCCCTTGCCCTCGACGGCGGCGAGGTCCCCCATCCACGTGTCCCCGGTCGTCTTGACGGCGACGACCTCGGTGGCGGTGTGCGGGTGGAGCACGGCCAGTTCCCTGCGGACGCGCTCCACCTGGGCGAGGGCCATGGGCGAGTCGCGGGACACGATGCGGATCAGCTCGGGGGCGGACATGGCGGCCACCCTAGCCCCCGGAACGCGCCCGCGACGCCGGGCCGGGAAATTGCCCGGCAACAGCCGGGCGGAGGCGTTACGCTGGCCGCGATGACCACTCACTCTGTTGACAGATTGGGGGTCCCGTCCACGTCTGGTGAGTGCTGATGGCCACTCACACCGTGAACGGGGACTCCCGTACTTCCTTCTGGCTGCGCGTGCGCGAATACGCCGTGCCGCCCTCCATGATCGAGACCGCGACCGCCCGCCGGCATGCCGGCGACTGGGCGGGGGCCTGTGCCGCCGCGGGTGTCGATGTCGATCTCCAGTTGCGTGCCGTGGCACGTGCCCGGGGACAGGAGCTCGCCTCCCTGATCCGGGCCGATCTGCGCCATCTGGCTCCCGACCTGCTGCGCTGGCACCTGCCGCGAATCGCCCCCGACGGGCTGCTGCGGCCGGGCCTGACCGTGCCCCTGGCCCGCTACGGGGCCGGCAGGCGGGACGGCGAGCGGCCCCTGTACCTCGTGGTGCGGACCCCGCCCGCCTGGGCGGATGCCGGGCAGCGGATCAGCCTCGCGCTGTGGGACGGCTCCGGCTCCGCCCTGGAGGCCGGTGCCGGCCCCCACCCGCATCCCCGGCCCAGCCGGCGGTTCCGCCTCGACCTGCACCGGCACCTGTGGGACGCGCGGCGCACCGGCGAACTGCGGGCCCGGTCCGGGGCCGACCGGCCTCCCCCCGACGGCAGTTCCGCGGCGGATCCCGCCGCGGGCCCCGTCCCGCCGGGGACGGGGCCGGAAGGGCGGCGCTGCGCCGTCGACCGGTGGGCCGCCGAGGCGCGGATCCTGCTCCGCGCCGAGGGGCGGGCCGGCGGCGCCGTCGCCGTACGCCTCGGAGGCCGACAGCGGCTCGTCCTCGAAGTGGATCCGGATCCCGGGCCGGCCACGGCCGGGGCTGCGGCCTCCGCGGTGGCCGGGGCTGTCGCCGCGACCACCGGGGCCGGGCCGCCCGCGCTGCGCGTGTCCGCTGCGGTCCCGGACCGCGGCGGGCCCGCGCTGCCGGTCCTGCCCGACGCGGCGACCTGGACGCTCCCCGACCTGGAACTGCTCCGGGCCGGTGCGATCGGGGCCGAACGGCTCCACCCGCTCGTCGCCCCGGCGCTCGAACCGGGCACTGCGCCGGCGCCGGCCGGGCCGTCCAGGGCGGCGACCGACCCGGCGGGACGGTCGCGCCTCGTCGAGTGCCGGGGCGTCCGGCACCGGATCGGCCTCGTCGACGGGGTCCTGGCCCCCCTGGACCACGAGCCGGACCAGATCCGGCGCGAGGAGCTGCTCGTCGCGCTGGGCGGCCCCCCGCTGCCCTGCCTGCAGGCCATCGACGAGGCCCACCGCCGCCCGGACTGCCTCACCGGTGTCCGCGAACGCCTGGACCACGGCGACACCGCCGGAGCGCTGGCCGTCGTCGAAGCACTGCTGGGCCCCGACGCCGTCCTGCGCAGCGGCCCGCTGCGCGACGCCCTGGAGGCGGCCGCGCAACAACGCATCACGTACGGGCTGTTCCGGGCCGGACTGGCCGGCCCCGGACCCGACCGCATCCGCCCGGGGCTCTCCCGCCCCCGCAACCACCGGCCGCGCCCGCGGCACGCCTCCGCCTGACCCGAAACCCTCCCGTACCGCTGCGCCCCTCCGGCTCCCCGCGGCCCGACGCGGCCCAACGCGCCCGAACGCGGCCGCCGGAGCCGGACCCCGCACGCGTACCCGACCCACAGGTGACCCGAACATGACCTCACACCACTCCCCCGCCGTACCCGGCACCCACCGCGCCTCCCGGCTCGACGTCGCCGGCGAACTGCTGGCCCTGCTGCGCGACACCACCACCGAGCCCCGCCCCGACCCCCAACTGGAGGCCCTGACCCTGGCCGTGGCCGCCGACCTGCCGGTCCTGCTGTGGGGCGAGCCGGGCATCGGCAAGACCGCGGCCCTCACCCAGCTCGCCGAGTCCCTGGACCTGCCGCTGACCACGGTGATCGCCAGCGTGCACGAGCCCTCCGACTTCTCCGGGCTGCCCGTCATCGGGGACGATCCCGCGCGGGACGGCGTCCCGATGGCCCCGCCGGACTGGGCGGTCCGGCTCGTACGGGCCGGTCGCGGGCTGCTGTTCCTGGACGAGCTGTCCACCGCACCGCCGGCCGTGCAGGCCGCCCTGCTCCGCCTCGTGCTCGAACGGCGCGTCGGCGCCCTCCGGCTGCCGCCCGGGGTCCGGATCGTGGCCGCCGCCAACCCGCGGGCCTCGGCCGCCGACGGCTGGGAGCTGAGCCCGCCGCTGGCCAACCGGTTCGTCCACCTCCAGTGGGTCCACGACCAGGACGTCGTCGTACGCGGACTCGGCGGGACCTGGCCGCGCGCCACCCTGCCCCGGCTCGACCCGGCAAGGCTCCCGGAGGCTGTGGACGTCGCCCGTCGCGCGGTGTGCGGGCTCCTCGCCGCCCGCCCCACGCTCGTCCACCGGCTGCCGGGCGGCGAGACCCGGCGGGGCGGCGCCTGGCCGTCACCCCGCAGCTGGGAGATGACCCTGCACCTGATCGCGTTCGCGACCGCGGCCGGCTCCTCCCGGGAGGTGCTCTCCCTGCTGGTCAGGGGTGCCGTCGGGGACGGCCCGGGGCTGGAGCTGCTGGCCGTCCTGGACCGGATGGACCTCCCCGACCCCGAGACGCTGCTCGCCGACCCGGCCGGTGCCGTCCTGCCGGAACGGGGGGACCAGCGGCAGGCCGTGCTCGACGGGGTGGTGGAGGCGGTCCGCAAGCGCCCGGAGAAGTCCCGCTGGGACGCGGCGTGGGCGCTGCTCGTCCGGGCGATGGAGACCGGGGCCCCGGACCTGGTCGTCGTCCCCGCGACCGGCCTCGCCGCGCTGCGCCGCTCGGACTGGGACGTGCCGGAGGCGATCGAGCGGCTCGCCGGGGCCGTGTCCCTGTCCCGGCGGGCCGACCGCGCGGCGGCCCGGGTCGCGGCGGTCGCCGGGGCCGGAGCCGGGAACGGCCGATGACCGGGACGAGAAGGGCGCCGAGCGTGCCGGAGCCACCACCGACACCGCACACGCCGCACACACCGGACACTCCGGGCGGGCCGGGCGGGCCGGGCGGGCCGGGCGGGCTGGACCGCGACAAGCTCTTCGCCGCCCGGCTGCAGGCCGCCCGCGCCCGTCCCTACCTGGCGACGGCCCTGTTCCCCCTGCACACCGTGGAGTCGCGGCGGGTGCCGACGATGGCCGTCGACCGGCACTGGCGGTGCTACGTCTCGCCGGCGTTCGTGGACCGTACGCCGGTGGAGGAGCTGGCCGGCGTATGGGTGCACGAGGTGTCGCACCTGCTGCGCGACCACCACGGGCGCGGCGACCGGGTCGCCCGGGAGCGCGGGCTGACCGGCCCCGGAGACCGGCTGCGCATGAACATCGCCGCGGACTTCGAGATCAACGACGACATCTACGGCGACGGGCTGGCCCGGCCCGCGGGCGCGATCGACCCGAAGTCCCTGGAGCTGGGCGAAGGCCATCTCATGGAGGACTACCTGCGCTGGTTCCGGCTGGGGCCCCGCACACAGGACCTGGCCTGGCTGGACTGCGGCAGCGGCGCCGACGGCCTGGAACGCGAGTGGGACCTGGGCCCGGGCGGCGCGGACGGCCTCGGCCCGCACGAACAGGACGCGGTGCGCTTCCGGGTGGCCCAGGGCATCACCGGCCGCCCGGGGAGCGCCCCGCAGGGGTGGCAGCGCTGGGCGGAGGAGGTGTTCCACCCGCCGCAGCCGTGGCGGGAGCTGCTGGGAGCGGCCGTCCGCTCGGCGGCCTCCGCGGCCGGGGCGGGGGACGACTACACGTACGGGCGGCCGGCGCGGCGCTCGGCGGCGCTGCCCGGCGCCGTCCTGCCGAGCCTGCGGCGCAGACCGCCCCGGGTCAGCGTGGTCATCGACACCTCCGGGTCGGTCAGCGACGCCGAGCTGGGCAGTGCCCTGCTGGAGGTCGCCGCCATCTCCCGCGCCGTGGGGGGCCGCCGCGACCTGATCACGGTGGTGCCGTGCGATGCGGCGGCCCGGATCGCGCACCCGCTGTGCCTGGCCGAGGGAATCCCGCTCGTCGGCGGCGGGGGCACGGACCTGCGGACGGGCTTCGCCAGGGCGCTGCGGGCGCGGCCCCGGCCGGACGTGGTCGTGGTCCTGACGGACGGGCAGACGCCGTGGCCGGACGACCGGCCGCCGTGCCGGACGGTGGTGGGCCTGTTCCCCCGCGTGCCGGAGGCATGGAGCGTGGAGGAGGACCCCGACTACGAACCGGACACGCCGCCCGCCTGGGCGCAGGTGGTGGAGATCGGCTCCTCCCCCGGCGGCCGGTGACCCGTCCCGCGGACGGGCACGGGGTCCGGATCACTCCTGCGGGTGGTGGAGCGGAACTTCTGGCTGCGGGCGCGGTTCCTGTCCACGTACGAGCAACACCGCTCCCCCTACGACGAACAGGGAACACCATGTTCAAGAAGGCCGCGAACACGGTCGCCGTCGCCGCCACGATCCTCGGCGCCGGCGCCGCCCTGGCCTCCCCTGCCATGGCCATCGGCAACGACAACGGCGTCAACACCGTCAACGGCAACGACTCGGCCCAGATCTACGGCAACCAGAAGACCGAGGGCGCCCTGAGCCCGCAGGCCTCCCTCGTCCAGGGCTCCGCCAACAAGCCGTGCATCGCCCTGCCGGTCAAGGTGAACGCCCAGTCGCTGCTCGCGCTCCTCGCCAACGTCGGCGTCCAGGACATCAACGTCGCGTCCAACCCGATGAACCAGCAGTGCGCCGAGAACTCCACCCAGGCCAAGGGCGACGAGACCCTCTCGCACGTCCTCAGCAACATCCCGGTCCTCTCCGGCAACCTCTCCGCCGGCAGCTGACCCGCTCGACGCCACCCGGCACACAGCACGGGCGCCCCGGCAACCGCCGCCGGGGCGCCCGTGGCCGTTCCCCGGGCCTTTCCGTTTCCCGGCCTTCCGGTCCGCCGGCCTTCCGGTCGCCGGCCGGGGGAGGGTGGCCGACCATGGAGGAACAGTGCAGGGCAGTGCAGTCCCGGGGGCTCTCGGCGGGAGCGGCCAATGGCGGACACCGACGTGCTGATCGTGGGCGCCGGCCCGGTCGGACTGACCGCGGCGGCGGAGCTGCGCCGCCAGGGTGTGGAGTGCCGCGTCGTCGACCGGCTGCCGGAGCGCCTGCCGTACGCCAAGGCGGTGGGGATCCAGCCGCGGACCCTGGAGATCTGGGACCGGATGGGCATGGTCCGCGCCGCCCTGGAGACCGCCGTCCCGATGCGGGGGCAGTTGGTCTACGCGGACGGTGTCGAGCAGGGCCGCTTCGAGCTCCGGCTCCCGCCCGAGGTGCCGTACGGGTTCGCCGCGCTGCCCCAGTACGAGACCGAGCGCATCCTGGAGGAGCACCTGGCCCGCTTCGGGACCGGGATCGAGCGCGGCGTCGAGCTGGTGTCGTTCACGCAGGACGCGGACGGGGTCCGGAGCCGGATCCGCACGGCCGACGGCGGCGGCGAGAAGGCGGCGGAGGAGGAGGTCCGGTCGCGGTTCCTCGTCGGCTGCGACGGCGCACACAGCACCGTCCGCAGGACGCTCGGCCTCGGCTTCGAGGGAGGCGCGTTCCCGGAGGAGTACATGCTCGGGGACGTGGAGGTGGACTGGGGCCTGCCGGCGGGATACGGGGTGCGCGCGATGCACCACGGCGCCGACTGGTCCGTCGACGACATCCTGGTCTGCATCCCGCTGCCCGGAGTCCGCCGCTACCGCATGTCGATGCGGGTCCCGCCCGAGCTGTCCGCCGACGGCGGCGACGGTGGCAGCAGCGGCGGCGGGCGCGGTACGGGGGACGGGATCGCCCATGGGCTGGAGGGCGGGCGGCGGCCCGGGCTGGAGCACATCCAGGCGGTCCTCGACCGGCTCTCGCCCGAGCCGGCGACGGCGTCCGCCCTGCGCTGGTCGTCGGTCTTCCGCATCAGCCACCGCCTGGTGGACCGGTACTCCGACGGCCGGGTCTTCGTCGCCGGCGACGCCGCCCACATCCATCCGCCGACGGGCGCCCAGGGGATGAACACCGGTATCCAGGACGCCTACAACCTGGCCTGGAAGCTGGCGCTCGTGCTGCGGGGCAGCGCACACCCCGGGCTGCTGGACAGCTACCACGCCGAACGGCACCCGGTCGGCCGGGAGGTCGTCGGCCGCACGGTCCGGCACGCCGCCGAGGGCGTCCAGGCCGATCCGGAGGACGCCGCCACCCTCATGCTCCGCGAGGCACAGCTGCTGGTCGCGTACCCCGGCAGTCCCGTCGTCGGCCCGGGCGGCGCGGCCGGGCACGGCCCGCGGCCCGGGGACCGGGCCCCGGACTGCGGCGGGCTGATGAGCGGGATCGCGACCGTGCCGCTGCGCCTGTACGACGTGCTGCGCGACCGGGGGCACGTGCTGGTCCTCTACGCCGACTCCGCCGAGGCGCTGGGGGCCTGCGCCGAACTCGCCGCCACGGCCCGCCGGTCGGCCGGCGGAACGGAGGCGGACGCGGACGCCCCGGCCGCGGACGCACCGGCCGCCGTTGTCGTCCTCGCCCCGTCCGGCCACGACACGGACGGCGCCGCGGACGGCGTGCCCCTGCCGGTCTACCTCGACGGCCGCGGCGAGTTCCGCCGGATGTACGGGACCACCGGCTCGGCGGCCTTCCTCGTACGCCCGGACGGCTACCTGGGCACCCGCGTCGCCCCGGTCACGGCACCGCAGGCGGCCGCGGATCTCACGGCCCACCTGGCGCGCGTCTACCGTGGGTGACCCGATGCCCACTAGGGTCACGTGGGCCGTGTGCGTGCGGTGGTGACGGATCCGCACCCGGGACGCGTAGCTTCGGAGGGGCCGTGCTCAAGGGCAGGAACGCAGTCGTCACCGGCGGGTCGCGGGGCATCGGCCGGGCCGTCGTCGAACGCCTGTGCCGGGACGGGGCGCACGTGGTGTTCACCTACTCCACCCGCGAGGACGCCGCGGCCGAGGTCGTACGGGCCGTGGAGGCGGACGGCGGCCGCGCCCGGGCCCTGCGCGTGGACCTGTCGGAGCCGGAGGGTCCGGAGCAGCTGATGGAGGCCGCCGAGGCGCACCTCGGCGGCCTGGACATCCTGGTGAACAACGCCGCGCTGGCCCTCGCTCCGACCCCGCTCGCCGAGACGGACGTAGCGGTCTTCGACAAGGTGATGGCGGTCAACGCCCGTTCGGTCTTCCTGACCACCCGCTACGCGGCCCGGCGGATGCGCGACGGCGGCAGGATCGTGAACGTCTCCTCCCTGAACACCGTGCGGCCCGCCCCGGGCATCGGGCCGTACGCCGCCAGCAAGGGCGCGGTCGAACAGCTGACGGCCGTGGCCGCCCTGGAGCTCGGACCACGCGGCATCACCGTCAACACCCTCTCCCCCGGCGCGACGGACACCGAGATGCTGCGCGGGACGAACCCGCCGCAGGCACTCGACGCCGTCGCCGGGATGACCCCGCTCGGCCGGCTGGGGCAGCCGTCCGACGTGGCCGACGTCATCGCGTTCCTCGTCGGCCCCGACGGCCGGTGGATCACCGGCCAGAACCTCCGGGCAACGGGCGGACTGGCGTAGGCCGTGACCGCTGCCCGGGGTCGGCCAGGACCTCCCGGACGACGCGGCGGGCGGTGGCCGTCATCGACGGGTTCGTGTCGCGGTAGTAGTTCAGTTCGAGGAGCGCGACCGACAGGGCCCAGCCGCGGCCCCGCTCCCAGGCCGCGTCGTCGACGGCCGCGGCGGCCCGGAAGGCGTCCCGGGCTCCGGCAGGGAGGACGTACCACGCCGGGAGCAGGTCGACGGCGGGATCGCCCAGGCCCATGCAGCCGAAGTCGATGACGGCGCCGAGCCGGTCCCCGGACAGGAGCAGGTTTCCCGGTTGCAGGTCCGCGTGGATCCAGACGGGCGGACCGGGCCACTCGGGGGCCCGCAGCGCGGCCTCCCAGGCGGCGGTCACCGCGGCCGGGTCGGCGTCGGTGTCGGCGGGGGTCCGCAGGCCCGCGATCGCGGTACGGGTGACGGCGTCCCGCGCGGCCAGGGTCTCGCTGCGGTAGGAGGCGGGCCCGCCCGCAGGGTCGATCCGGCGCAGCGCGGTGACGAAGCCGCCCAGGTCGCGGGCGAGGCGCCCGGGGTCGGGGATCCGGCCGACGGCCGGGACCTCGCCGTCGAGCCAGCTGTACACCGCCCACGGGAAGGGGTAGCCCCCGGCCGGCTCGCCCCGCCCCAGCGGCACGGGAACGGGGACCGGGAGCGACGGCGCGAGCCGCGGCAGCCAGGTGCGCTCCCGCTCGATGTCCTCGGCCGCCCCCGCGGTCCGGGGCAGGCGTACGACCATCCGCTCGCCGAGCCGGTACATCACGTGCGAGGTGCCGTGCGAGTCGACCGGCTTCACGGGCAGACCCGCCCAGCGCGGGAACTGCGCCGCGATCAGGCGGTGGACGAGCGAGGGGTCGGTGTCCGGCTCGTCGGTGTGCATCTTGGCTGCGGGCACGGGTCCCTTTCCGGCAGGGGGAGTTGCGTGTGTACCGGGCCATGTGAACGCGCCCGCGGCCCGCCCGTCAACGCATTTCCCGCCGGGCCGGAGCCGACTGCCCGTCAGCCGGTCAGCCGGTCAGCCGCGTCAGCCCGCGTCCTTGGCGGCCGAGTCCCGGACGAGGTGTGCGGCGCGGACCACCCGGGTGTGCCAGCCGCCCATGCGGCCGGTGCAGCGCACCAGGTAGGAGCCGTCGAGCTGACGGTAGACGAGCCGGCGGCGCTCCTGGAGGAAGGTGCCCACGGCCATGGTGCACGCGGCCTGCTCCAGGGCCCGTTCGGCCTCCTCCCGGGTGCCCTCGAACTCGCTGAGGGTCTCCACCTGCCCGCCGTCGTCCCCGTGGTACTCCGCGAGCTTCTCGGCGGTGATGATCCAGCGGTGGCGCTGTATGCCGTCGTCCATGTGCTCCCCCGGTTCCCCGCTGCTGCTGTCGACGCCGTTGGCGCGCAGGGTACCCGCTGCCGGTTGCCGGTTGCCGGTTGCCGGTTGCGCCAAGTCCGCTGCGTGAACAGTCGGTTGATGTGCCGGGCGGGGTGGGGCGCGGGTGCATATGCTCCCTCCGTGCGCCGGTTGCGGCGCGTGTCCGAATGCCTCGCGAGCGTAAGGGGACCGCCCCGTGAGTGTCCGAATTCAGCCCTCCTCCCAGGTCGACGGGACCGCCGAGCTCGGGGACGGGACCACCGTCTGGGATCTGGCGCAAGTGCGGGAGGAGGCACGGCTCGGCCGCGACTGCATCGTGGGGCGCGGGGCGTACGTCGGCCCCGGCGTGCGGATCGGGGACCGGGTGAAGCTGCAGAACTACGCACTCGTCTACGAGCCCGCCGAACTCGGCGACGGGGTGTTCATCGGGCCGGCCGCCGTGCTCACCAACGACTTCTACCCCCGGTCGGTCGACCCCGACGGCCGGCTCAAGCGCGGCGACGACTGGGAGGCCGCCGGGGTGGTGGTGGCCGAGGGCGCCTCCCTGGGAGCCCGTTCGGTGTGCGTGGCGGGGGTGCGCGTCGGGCGGTGGGCGCTGGTCGCGGCCGGGGCGGTGGTGTCCCGGGACGTACCCGACTTCGCCCTCGTCGCGGGGGTGCCGGCCCGCCGGATCGGCTGGGTGGGCCGGGCCGGGGTCCGCCTGGTGGAACGCGGGGGCGAGCCGGGGGTGTGGGAGTGCCCGCGCACCGGCGCGCTGTACGAGGAGGCGGACGGGGTGCTGGCCGAGCGGGACCGGGAGGAGCGGCCGGAGAAGGGCTGAATTCCGGCCCCTGCCCGCCCGCGCAGCCCCTGGCGTCCCGGCCGTCCCGGCCGCGGGCCGGGCGCGGAGCCGGGGAGGAAACCTGGGCGGATGGCGGGCCGCGGCGTCCGGCTGACGGGCCGTCGGAATTTGGGCCACCGGCATTTCCTCAAAACCGCAATCAACGAACAACCTTGGGCATACCTTGTCCCTGTACACGGGTTCTGAGCAGGCAACAGGCTTTGTTCAGTGGGGGGTTGTACACGACGGGGGCATCGCGGTCGGAGTGACGGCAGGCGCGCTGACGCGCCTGCACGGCGCTGCCGTCCGCGCGTGCTCCGGTCCGGGGCATCGCTGGGGGGATCCAGTGGGCGGCCCCGGACGGCCGCGTCCCGGGGGCGATCAGACCGTCACCGCCGACGCGCGCGCCGTCATGCGCGCTCCCCTTCCCGGAACGGCTATTCAGAGGGGGTAGGTGTGTTGGAGCCGTACAGCCCGGCCCTGCAACAGGGGTCCGGCCGCGGGGCGCGGGGCACCCGGGAAGCCGGGGTGGGGACCCGGTGACCGCCGCACGATTAGGAGCACTGGCAGAGGCGGACCCGTCGCTGCACGCGCTCGCCGAGCGCCTGCTCGCGCTCGCCGAGGCGGGCCTGCCGCAGATGTACCTGCAGGGCCCGGAGACCTTCGTCTTCACACGGGTGGGGACGGTCGCGTCCGACGGCACCCGCCGGGTGGAGAAGCGCGGGACCAGCACCCGGTACGCGGCCATCACCGCCCTCGGCGCGCAGTACCTGCCCGAGGACCGGCAGCAGGCCGTGTTCGGCGGCCACACCGCCGCCGCGTTCACGAACCTGCTGGTGGAACGGCTGCCCGGGGTCGACAACCTGGGCGACGCGGCGCTCATCGCCTGGGCCGCCGCCGAGACCGGCCACCCCAAGCTGGCGGACGCCCTCGACCGGGTGGCCGCACTGGACGACCCCGGCCGGCCGCAGTACACCGTCGAGGCGGCCTGGGTGCTGTCCGCCCTCGTCGCCGCCCGGACGGCCGTGGACGTGGAGGACCGCCTCGCCGCCGCCCGGGACCGCCTGCTGGGATCCAGGGCGACGCCCGACAGCCCGCTGTTCCCGCACGCCACCGCCCCCGGGCTGGTGCCCGGCTACCGCTCGCACGTGGCCTGCTTCGCCGACCAGACCTACCCGGTCCAGGCGCTGGCCCGGCTGCACGCGAGCGGCGCGGACCCGGAGGCCCTCCGGGCCGCGAACATGTGCGCCGCCCGGATCTGCACCCTGCAGGGGGACGGCGGGCAGTGGTGGTGGCACTACGACGCCCGCACCGGCGGCACGGTGGAGGGCTACCCCGTCTACAGCGTGCACCAGCACGCCATGGCCCCGACCGCCCTGTTCGACCTGGCGGACGCCGGCGGCACCGACTTCGCCCTGGCGATCCGCCGGGGCCTCGGCTGGATGACGGCCGTACCCGAGATCAGCCGGCCCGACGGCACCCCGCGCGAGCCCATGATCCGGGAGGACTACGGGGTCACCTGGCGCAAGGTCTACCGCGGCGACCCCGCCAAGGCCGTCCGGGCCGCCCGCGGGCTCACCACCCGGCTGGCCCCGCAGGCGCGGCTGGCCCCGCTCGACCGGCTGTTCCGCCCGCTCTCGGTGGACCGCGAGTGCAGGCCGTACGAGTTCGGCTGGCTGCTGCACGCCTGGCTGGGGGGAGTCCAGAGATGAGCCGACGGCAGTCCCTCTTCGGGATCGCACTCGACGCCCTGACCATGGACGAGACCGTGCAGCGCTGCCTCGACGCGGTACGCCGCGGCGAGCAGATCGAGATCGGCATGGTGAACGCCGCCAAGCTGGTCGCGATGCGGCGCGACCCCCGCCTCGCCGCGGCGGTCTCGGGCTGCGACCTCGTCCTGGCCGACGGTCAGGCGGTGGTGTGGGCGGGCCGGATCCTCGGCGTGCGCCTGCCCGAACGGGTCGCGGGCATCGACCTGTTCATGCGGCTGCTGGCCGCCGCCGAGACCGCGGAGATCCCGGTCTACCTGCTCGGCGCCCGGCAGGACGTCCTGGAGCTGATGCTCGGCCGGATCGCCGAGCGGTTCCCGAAGCTCCGCGTGGCCGGCAGCCGCAACGGCTACTTCGACGACCCGGAGCAGCCCGACATCGCCGACGCCGTCGCGGACAGCGGTGCACAGCTGCTGTTCCTCGGCATGACCTCGCCCAAGAAGGAGATGTTCACCGCCGGCTACGGCAAGCGCACCGGCGCCCACGTGGTGCACGGCGTCGGCGGCTCCTTCGACATCCTGGCCGGCATCACCAAGCGGGCCCCGCTGGTCTGGCAGCGCATGGGGCTCGAATGGTTCTACCGCACCCTCCAGGAGCCGCGGCGCCTGGGCAAGCGCTACCTCACCACCAATGCCGCCTTCCTGGCCATGACCGCCAGGGAGCTCATCCGCCGCACACCGTCTGCTGCCGGTTCCGCGAACAGGAGTTGCTGATGCGCGTAGTCGTCGTGGGACAGGGATACGTCGGCCTTCCGCTGGCCATCAGGGCCGCCGAGGTCGGGCACCAGGTGATCGGGTACGACGTGGACGCGCGGCGGGTCAAGAGCCTCGCCGCCGGCGAGTCCTACGTGGAGGACGTGTCCTCCGAGCGGATCAGCCGGGCGCTGGAGCAGGGCACCTACCGGCCCAGCGACCTGGCGCGCGACTGCGGCGGCTTCGACGTCGCCGTCGTCACCGTCCCGACCCCGTTACACGAAGGCGCCCCCGACCTGAGCTACATCGAGGAGTCGGCGCACACCCTGGCCCGCTTCCTGCGGCCCGGCGCGACCGTCGTCCTGGAGTCCACCACCTACCCGGGTACCACCGAGGAGCTGTTCGGCCCCATCCTGGAGAACGGCTCGGGCCTCACCGCCGGCGCCGACTTCCACCTCGGCTACAGCCCGGAGCGCATCGACCCCGGCAACGCCGTCTGGGGCTTCCAGCAGACCCCCAAGGTCGTCTCCGGCGTGGACGCCGCCTCCCTCAAGGCGGTGGAGGCGTTCTACGGGGGCCTCGTCGACAAGACGGTGCCGGTGCGCTCCCCCAAGGAGGCCGAGCTGGCGAAGCTGCTGGAGAACACCTTCCGGCACGTGAACATCGCCCTCGTCAACGAGATCGCCATGTTCGCCCGCCACCTCGACATCGACGTGTGGCAGGCCATCGAGGCGGCGTCCAGCAAGCCGTTCGGCTTCATGAAGTTCACCCCCGGCCCCGGGGTCGGCGGCCACTGCCTGCCGATCGACCCGTCGTACCTGTCCTGGCGGGTGCAGCGCGAGCTGGGCCAGAGCTTCCGCTTCGTCGAACTCGCCAACGACATCAACAACCACATGCCCGAGTACGTCACGCGCCGCGTCATCGACGCCCTCAACGCCCGGCGCCGCTCGGTCAACGGCTCCCGGATCCTGCTCCTGGGGCTCGCGTACAAGAAGAACACCGGCGACGCCCGGGAGTCGCCGGCCGTGCGCATCTCCCAGCTGCTCCTCGACATGGGCGCGAGGGTCCGCGCCGCCGACCCGCACGTGGTGGAGAGCATCAAGGTCGACGCCCGGCTCGTCCGGGTGGAGCCGACCCGCCGGGAGCTGGCCGCCGCCGACGTGGTCGTCCTGCTCACCGACCACGACTCCTTCGACTACGCGATGGTCACCGAGCACGCGTCCTTCGTCCTCGACTGCCGCAACCGGCTGTCCGGGCCCACGGTGGAGGTGCTCTGACGCCATGCCGGTGAACAGGATCGTCTGCGTGGCCGGAGCACGGCCCAACTACATGAAGATCAAACCGGTGATGGACGCGCTGGAGCGGCACGGCGCGGAAGTGGTCCTCGTCCACACCGGCCAGCACTACGACGAGTCCATGAACGACGTCTTCTTCCGCGACCTCGGCATCCGTCCCCCCGACCGGTACCTCGGCGCCGGGTCCGGGACCCACGCCCAGCAGACCGGCCGGGTGATGGCGGCCTTCGAGCCGCTGCTGGACGAGCTGTCCCCGGACGCGGTCGTGGTCGTCGGCGACATCAACTCCACCCTGGCCTGCGCCCTGGTCACCGCGAAGGCGGGCCCGCTGCTCGCCCACGTGGAGGCCGGCCTGCGCAGCCGGGACTGGAGCATGCCGGAGGAGGTCAACCGGGTCGCCACCGACCGGGTCAGCGACCACCTGCTGGCCCCGTCGCCCGACGCGGCCGCGAACCTGCGGGCGGAGGGATACCGCGAGGACCAGATCCACGTCGTCGGCAACGTCATGATCGACACCCTGCTGGCCAACCTGGAACGGGCCCGGGCCTCGGACGTCCTCGACCGGTACGGGCTCACCCGCGGCGGGTACGGCCTGGTCACCCTGCACCGGCCCGCCAACGTGGACGACCCCGACGCCCTGCGCGGCCTGCTGAAGGCCCTCGGCGAGATCGCCGGCCGCTGCCCGCTGCTGCTGCCCGTGCACCCGCGGGCCGCGGAACGGCTGGCCGCGATCGGCGTCCCGGGCGGCATCCGGCCGGTCCCGGCCGCCGGATACCTGGACTTCATCGCGCTCCAGGACGGGGCGCGGGTCGTGCTCACGGACTCCGGGGGCGTCCAGGAGGAGACCACCGCCCTGGGCGTGCCCTGTGTGACCCTGCGGGAGAACACCGAGCGGCCCGTCACCGTCGAGGAGGGCACGAACGTCCTCGCGGGCACCGACCCGGACCGCATCACGGCCATCGTGAACCGGGTGCTCGACGACCCGCCCGCACCCCGCTGCCCCGCGCTGTGGGACGGGCGGGCCAGCGAACGCATCGCCCGGATCCTGCTGGAGGGCGGGCCCGCGCAGACCAGGCTGCGGCCCACCGACCTCGCCCCGGGCCGGACGGCCGGGACGGCGTAGCACCACGCACCACGGCATCACGGCACGACAGCAAGAAGCAAGAAGCAAGAAGCAAGAACCGTACACATCGCACAGACAGGGCGGCGGCGCGTGCACACACGGCGCCGCCGCGAGGGGGAAGAGCATGGATCTCGCGGAGATCTGGCGGGTCATGCGCAGGCGCTGGTACGTCCTGCTGCCCGGACTGCTGATCACGGCCGCGCTCACGACAGGCGTGTACCTGCTGGTCCCGGTGGAGTACCGGTCCCAGAGCACGGTGACCCTGCTGAACTCCAAGAAGGCCACGGTGGCCTTCGACGGCAACCCCTTCCTGAGCACGCAGGCCTCGCTCACCGGGATGGCCGACGGCCTGGCCCGCAACCTCAACTCCGACGACTCCAAGGCCGGCCTCAAGAAGCAGGGGCTCACCGGCGCGTACGAGGCGAAGATCGCCGACAACGCGCAGGGGCCGTTCATGTGGCTGATCGTCACCGGCACCGATCCGGCGGCGGTCCTGAAGTCGGACCAGGTCCTGACCGCGTACGCCGAGAAGCGGCTGCAGGAGTTCCAGGCCCAGCAGCAGGTGGCCCCGGACGCCATGATCCGCATGGCGACGATCGTCCCGCCGCAGAAGCCGGAGGCGCAGACCAAGACCCGGCTCCAGTACCTCGTGATGGCGGGGGCGCTGGGCTTCGTGCTCAGCCTGGTGGCGACCTTCTTCGTGGAGGCCCGCCGCCGTAAGCCCGCCAAGCCGGGCCGGCACCGGCCCGCCGCGCCCGAACCCGGGTCCGAAGCCGGATCCGAGGCCATGCCCGAGGCCGTGCCCGGGGCCCGGTCCGAGGCCGAAGCCGAGTCGTCCGGCGCGCCCGAGGCCGTGGCCGGCAGTGCGGGGCCGTCGTGACCGGGCCCGCGACCGGGACCCAGGCCCCGCCCGAAGCGCCGCCGCTGGGCCGCAAGGTGGGCTCCGCCGCCCGGTGGAGCCTGGTCAACACGGTCGTCATGCGCCTCGGCAACTTCGCCACCGGCATCATCCTGGCCCGGTTCTTCCTCGGGCCCGAGGCCTGGGGCGTCTACGGGATCGCCCAGACGGTCCTGCTGGTGCTGCTCTCCGCCAACGAGCTCGGCGTCTCGCTGGCCATCGTGCGCTGGGAGGGCGACCCCCGCCGGTTCGCCCCGACCGTCCTCACCCTGAGCGCCGTCTCCAGCTGCCTGCTGTACGCCGCGCTGTTCGCGGCCGCCCCCGCGGTGGCCCGCGTGCTCGGCTCGCCCGAGGCGACCGGGGTGCTGCGCGTCATGTGCGTGTGCGTGGTCCTCGACGGGCTGTCGCAGGTGCCCGCCGGCTTCCTCACCCGGGAGTTCGCGCAGGGCCGGCGGATGGCCGTCGACTCCGTCAACTTCGTCCTCAGCACCGCGGTGACCCTGCTGCTCGCCGTCGAGGGCTGGGGCGCGATGAGCTTCGCCTGGGGCTCCGTCGCCGGGAACGCGGCCGCGCTCGTCGGCTGCTGCCTCGCCGCCCCCGGCACCCTGCGGTTCGGCTGGGACGCCGCCCAGGCCCGGGCCCTGCTGGGCTTCGGACTCCCGCTCGCCGGGGCCAGCATGCTCGCCCTCGGCGTCGTCAACGTCGACACGATGGTCGTCGGCTCCTCCCTGGACCAGCTGGCCCTGGGCTTCTACGTGCTCGCCTTCAACATCTCCGGCTGGCCGGTCCGGATCATCTCCGAGGCGGCCCGCCGCGTGTCCTTCGCCGGATTCTCCCGGCTGGCCGACACCCCGGGGGCACTGGCGAGCGGGTTCGGCCGCGCCCTCGGCGTCGTGGTGACCGGCACCGTCCCGCTCTGCGTCCTGCTCGCCGCGCTCGCCGCGCCGATCGTCGGACTCGTCTACGGCGAGCGCTGGCTGCCCGCGGCCGCCGCACTGCCCTGGCTGATGGCGCTGGGCCTGGTCCGGATCGCCTGCGAACTGGCCTACGACTGCCTGGTCGCCGTCGGACGGCGCCGCTCCCTCATCGGGGTCCAGGCCCTGTGGCTGGTCGTCCTCCTTCCCGTCCTGGTGTTCGGCGCCCGCTCGAACGGGATCGTGGGCGTGGCCCAGGGGCACGTCCTGGTCGCCGGCGCCGTCGTCGTGCCGGTGTTCCTCGTCACCCTGCACCGTGCCGGGATCCGCCTGGGCACCGTGGCACGGGCCTGCGCCTGGCCCCTCCTCGGCGGCGCCGTCATGGCGGCCGTGGTCCTGGGCCTGGAACGGCTCCTCGGCGACGGCATCCCGGCACTCCTCGCGACGGGGGCCGCCGGCACCCTGGCCTACGTCCTGTGCGTGCTGCCCAGCCTGGGCTTCCTCCGCGGCGCCACACCCGCCGACACGACCGCGACGGCGAAGGGACAGCGCCCGTGACACACGACAGGAAACGCCTCTCGGCCTGGCTGCTGGCCGGGCTCGTCCTGGTCACCGTCATCACCCTGTACCAGACGCAGCGGACCGGGATGGGCCAGCCCGTGGCCGACCCGTGTGCGCAGAGCGCCCCCGGCTGCCCCGGACCCGGCACCAGCCCCCCGCCGACGCCCGCGCCGTCCCCGGACCCGAGTGCCGGCGAGACGGCGAGCTCGACCTCGGCCCCGCCCTCCGCCACTCCCCCGCCCGGCAGCAGCGGACCGCCCGCCCCGTCCCCCGCCGCCTGCTCCTCCCCCGGCGCCTGCGGCTTCCCCGACGCGTCCACCACCGGGCCGCGGATCGAGCTGGAGCGGCACGACACCGGCAACATGTCCGTGAAGACCGACGGCACGGTCATCAAGGGCTGGGACATCCACGGCTCCCTGGACATCTACGCCAACGACGTCACCGTCATCGACAGCAGGATCACCTCGACCAACTGGTGGGGCATCAACCTGCGTCCCGGCTTCAGCGGCCTGAAGGTCCTGTACACCACCATCACCGCGATCCCCGGCAAGGGCCCCGACAACGGCGGCGTCAACTACGCGGTGTCCAACATGGGCGGCAGCTCGATCGAGGTCGGCTGGTGCGACATCTCGGTGTTCGGCAACGCCCTGTCCATGGGCCAGGGCGACCTGCACGACAACTACGTGCACGACATCGTCGCCTTCCGCAACAAGACCGGCGAGTGGCAGCACACCGACGCCGTCATCAGCGGCGGCGGCAACAAGGGCCGCCTGACCGTCCGCCACAACACGCTGCTGAACCCGGTCCGCGTGGACCAGGGCGCCACCGCCGCCGTGGGCCTGTTCGCCGACACCGGCGTCGTCTCCTCCGTCGCCGTCGAGCGCAACTGGCTGGCGGGCGGGGCCTACAGCCTCTACGGGGGCGGGCCCGGAGCCACCGGCATCAAGGTCACCGACAACGTGTTCTCCGCCGAGTACCACCCCGCCGCCGGGGTGTACGGCACGGCCACCGCCTGGAACGCGGGCGGCGCCGGGAACGTGTGGAGCGGCAACCGCATGGCCGACGGGAAGCCCGTCCCGCCCCCGGCCTCCCCCTGACGACCGAGAGGAAATGATGCGGCGCATCGCCCGGGCCCCCTGGGAGCTGCTGAAGCGGGCCTTCGGCTGGCTGGTGCTCTTCGAGGCCAGGAACAAGGTGCTGCTGGCCCCGTCCGCCGTGCGGCTGCGCCGCTTCGAGGACGCCGAGACCCGCCGGCTCGCCGCCCGGCTGGGCCGGCCCCCGGCCGCCCTGGTCGCCACCGTGATCGCCACCCACCGGCGCCCGGAGGCGCTGCGCGCCGCGGTCCGCTCGGCCCTCGGGCAGACGGTGGCCGACCAGGTGGTGATCGTCGTCGACGACGGCGCGGGCCTGCCCGAACTTCCGCCGGACCCGCGGCTGTTCGCGGTGTCCCTGGCCCGCAACACGGGCACGGCCGGAGTGGTGCGCAACGTGGGGATCCGGCTGACCCGCTCGCGGTACGTGGCCTTCCTCGACGACGACAACCTGTGGGAGCCCGACCACCTGGAGCAGGCGCTGGCGGTGCTGGAGCCGCCCGGCGGGCCGGACGCCGTGTACACCGCCCTGCGCCGGGTGCTCCCCGACGGCTCCGAGCGGGACGTGCTGTCGGTGCCGTTCGACCGGCGCCGGGCCGCCCGCGAGGCGTTCCTCGACACCAACGCGTTCGTGGCCCGCCGCACCCGCTCCCTGTACTTCAGCCGCCTGCGGCGCACCCCGGAGGTCCTGCCGCGGGAGGACTGGGAACTCGTACGCCGCTACGGACGCCGCCACGAGGTCCGGCACCTGCCCCGCCCCACCGTCCGCTACCTGGTCAACCCGGCAAGCTTCTACACCGCCTGGAACGGCCAGGCACCCCCCGGGTCCGGCACCGGGGCGATCCCACCGGTCTGACGGAGCCGGTCACCGGACGCCGGCGGGGCGCGTGGCAGCGGCCCGGAGGGTTGCGCTCGGTCAGGGTCCGGGGGTGGTTCGCAGGGCGGACGGGGTGGCCAGGGCGCGGGCCGCGGCGAGGCTTGCGGGGCGGCCGAGGGCCGCGCGCGAGGTCTCCCGCAGCAGGACGGCCGCGCGGAACGCGGCGGTCGCGGCCGGGCCGTGGCGGCGCCCGTAGAGGCGTACGCGGTTGAGGGTCAGCAGCGTCCACAGGCGCGGCGAGACCTGGGAGTCCCCGCCGAGGTGGACGGCGGAGGCGGCGGGTTCCAGGCGGGTGGCGAAGCCGTGGTCGCGGGCCCGCAGGCAGTACTCGGTCTCCTCCGAATAGAGGAAGAACGACTCGTCCCAGGGGCCGCAGGCGTCCAGGCAGGGGCGGGAGAGGGCCATCAGTGCGCCGGTCGCCCAGTCGGCGACGGTGGCCCGCCGGTACGCGGCCGGGTCGGTGACCAGTTCGCTGAGCAGCGGGTACCGGCCGGCGCGGCGGTTGCCGATCACGGCCTCGCCCAGGGCGCGGGTCACGCGCGACTCCCGGCGCAGCGAGTGGTGGAGGGTGCCGTCCTCCTCGTACAGCAGCGGGACGCTGATCCCGACCCGGCGGCCCCCGGACAGGGGCGCGTCGAGGGCGTCGACGAGGCGGGCGGCGCAGCCGGGCCGCATCCGCACGTCCGGATTGCAGACGAGGGCGGCGCGGAAGCCGCCCTCCCATCCGGCGGCGGCCGCCAGGGCGACGTTCACCCCGGCCGCGTAGCCGGCGTTGCGGCCGGTCTGCACGACGGTGGCGTCGGGGGCGAGGGAGCGGACCAGGTCCGCGGTGCCGTCGGCGGAGTCGTTGTCGGCGACGACGAGGCGCCAGTCGAGCCCGGCCATGCCCTCGGGGAGGGAGGCGAGGAACGCGGGCAGCACCCGGGCGCTGTTCCAGGTGACGACGAGGACGGCTACGGGACCGGTACCCGGGTCGGGGTGACGGGAGGGCATGGGGACTCCGCGGTTCGGGGCTTCGGCGCCGAGCGCCGGATGAAGCCGAGGTAACTGCCTCCGGCGGCGATCGTCAGGAAGAACATCCCGGCGAACATCGGGAAGCTGAGGCTGTCGAAGGTGGCGCTGATGACCAGGGAGACCACGGCCGAGGCGAAGAACGCCTGCCCGAGCTCCCGGTCGGATTCGGTACGGGCCAGGCGGCGGATGGCGCCGCCCTGGTGGATGCCGGTGAGGAACAGCAGCAGCAGGACGGCGAGCCCCACCAGGCCCATTTCCGCGAGGGTGAGCATGTACTGGTTGTCGGTGAAGAAGTACAGGTTCGGGGTGAACGTGCCGAAGCCGCGGCCGAACAGCGGGCGTTGTTCCAGGTAGGGGACGATGGCGCCGTATTTGACGGTGCGGGCCTGGGTGCTGCTGTCGCCGTTGGAGAGGAACGAGGCGAACAGGGCGGTGATGGTGCCGATCAGGCCGGGGATGATGACCTTGAACGCGGCGACGGCCCCGCACAGCAGCCCGATCGCCGCCCACCGCCGCCCGGGCTTCCAGCGCGGCAGCATCACCAGCACCACCAGCAGGGCCCCGATGATGGAGGTCCGGGACACGGTGAGCGGCAGGGCGCCGCCCATCAGCGCCACGGGTGCCCAGCGCCGCCAGCGGGCCAGGTTCCGGCGGACCGGGTCGAAGGCCTGCTGGACGGCGAAGGGGAGCAGGATGGCGAGCATTCCGCCGAATTCCAGCGGCTGGGCGGTGGTGGAGCGGGGCCGGGTGAACGAGCCGCGGTCCAGGGTGGCGATCTGCGGGACGCTGGACTGCAGGCCCGGGATGCTGATCTTGTCGGCGATGTTCGTCGCGGTGAAGAAGTCGTAGAAGCCGATCGCGGCCACCACCGCCCCCATCACCACCATCCGGCGCATCAGCACGTCCAGCCGGGACCGGTCGTGGATGCCGGCGGTCACCAGCACCACCAGGGACACCCACACCAGGAGCCCGATCAGGCCCCGGTCGGCGCCGAGGACCTCCTTGTGCGAGCTGCCGCGGGTCGCGTTGGCGAGGTACGAGCCGAGCACGGCGAGCGCGAGGACGAGCATCGCGATCCGGGGCAGCCGGGTCCCGGGTACCGGCCGGATCCGGCCGGTCAGCCAGGTCGCCAGGTACCAGAGCAGGCAGAGCAGGGCGTAGGCGTTGGCCGGGGTGCCGACCCCGCCGAGGCCGGGCAGGGTCAGGTTCGACGGGATGAAGAAGGCCAGCGCCAGGTAGCCGGTGAGCAGGGCGGCGGCGTCCAGGCTGCGGCCCCGGCGGCGCCCGGTGAGCCGGTCGCGGGCCGCGTCGCGCAGGGCGGCCCGCCGGGTCCTGCGGGGGGCGGGGGTGCCGGCGGCCCCGGCGGCGGCCCGGGCGGCCTCGGCGGCGGCGCGCCTGCGGCGCCGGGCGGCGAGCGCGCCGTCCGCGACGAAGGACAGGGTGAACCCGGCCGTGGTGCCGAGGATCACGACGCCGAGCACCTGCTGGTAGCGGCTCTTGAGCAGCGGCACCGGGGTCTGCGGCAGCACCACCGGGGCGGTCTGCACGAAGTAGGCGGGCTGGACGCCGGCGGCCGTCTGGAGGGCGTTGAGCTGCTCCCCGGCGAAGGAGGTCAGGATGTTGGTCTCCTGGAGCACCTTCGCCCGGTCGGTGCCGGTGACCGACAGCGTGAGCATCGGCCCGGAGGCGTTGGCGGCGAAGCCGACCGCGTACGGGTCGGTGACGCCGAGGCCGTGGAGGGCGCGGGCGGCGTCCGCCCCCGACAGGGTGCGGATCAGCACGTCCGCGGTCACCACCAGCGAACCGCCCGCGTTCGAGATCGGGTTGCCGAAGGTCGGGGCGAGTTCGGCGACCGCGGTGGAGTCCAGCAGGGCCACCGAGCTCTCCGACCGGTACTCCACCGGCACCGAGCGGTACAGGTGCAGTCCGGCGAGCAGGCCGAGCAGGGTCAGCGAGGCCATCACGTACCAGCGGCGGCGCAGGACGGCGCCCATGTCGCGGATGCTCATGCGCGCCCCCGCGAGCTGCCGGATTCGATGGCGGGCCGCCGGATGTCCTGGAAGGATCGTGCAGGACGGAAGGAATCCCCGTGTCGCCTGGTGAGTTGGTCCGTGCGCTGCGTCGGCGCTGGTACGTCCTGGTGGTGGCCGCGGTGCTCGCCGCGGCCGGAGCGGTGCCGGTGCTCCGCCCCACCCCGGTCCATGTGAGTGCGGCGATCGTCGTGCTCAAGCCCCCGGTCACCGGAAGGTATCCGAACCAGCTGGTCAACCTGCAGCCGCCGCTGGCCGCCGTCTCGTACGCCGTGGTGCAGCAGCTGGAGTCGCCCGAGGGCCGGGCCGAGCTGCGGGCGATGGGGGTGACGGCCGACTACCGGCTGCTGCCGCGGAACAGCGGCACCAGTGTCACCCCGCGCTATCTGATCCCCTCGCTCCAGGTGCAGGCGGAGCACACCGACCCGGAGGCCGCGAACGCCGCGGTCCGCGCGGTGATCGAGGCGTACACGCGGCGTGTGACGGCGCTGCAGGAGGCGGAGGGCATCCCCGCCGCGTCGCGGATGAGCGTGGACCGGCTGGTGCCGCCGACCGCGGTCGCGCAGCACGGCACCAAGAACCGGGCGCTGGCCGGCATCGCCCTGCTGGCGGCGGTCGCCGGGGTGCCGGCGGCCCTGTGGACCGACCGGCTGCTGGTACGCCGGAACCGGCGCCGGCGCGAGGGCGCCGACGCCGGAACCGGGAGCGGTGGAGGGGCCCCCGCCCGGACCCCCGCCGGGACCCCCGCCGGTGCCGGAACGGGCGGCCGGCGGCGGGGCGGGGAGCGGGTGCCGAGCGCCGTGGCGGCCGGCTGAGCCTTCGGGGTAGCGCGGGCGGGACCGCCGCGAGAGGCGGCGGTCCCGGTCGTGCGGAGGGTGCGGATCGTTCGGGTGGTGCGGGTGATACAGGTGGCGCAGGTGGCGCGGGTCGTGCCGGTGGTCCATCAGATCCCTCGCCGCTTCCACGACTGCCACCACAGCCACTCGCGCCCCCGGTCGGCGACCGCCGACAGCACCAGCGGCTGGAGGTAGGGCATGGTGCGCGCCCCGATCCGCCGCCGCCGGGCCAGCGCCCGGTACTCGGCCAGGGCCGTGTAGCGGGGCACGCATTCCGCGGCGAAGGCCTCCAGCTCGTCCACCGGGACCACGCCGGTCCGGCCCCGGTCGTACGCCCGGTAGGCGCGCCGCAGCGCGTACCGGGCGAGCCGGGTGCGGGCGGCCCGGGACAGCATGACCCTGTCCGGCAGCAGGTCCCCGCACTTGTCGAGCACCGAGTCGAAGGCGACGAGGCGCTGGCGGAGGTCGTCGAGCTGGCCGCCGAAGTCGGTAGTGGACATGTTGTTGCCGTGGACCCGGTAGAAGGCCTGGTCGGCGCCGCGGATGTAGCCCACGTCGGCGTGCGCCGCGAGCCGCATCCACATCTCGATGTCGCCGGCGTGCGGCAGCTTGGGGTCGTAGCCGCCGACCTTGCGCTGGAGGGCGGTGCGGACGACCACCTCGGGCGAGGTGATGCAGCCGGTGCCCTCCCGGAAGCGGCGCTCCAGCCACCGGTGGCCGGGGTAGACCACCGACCCGGTGGACCGGGTGCGGGCCTGCGGGAGGGGTCCGCCGTGCCGGAAGCGCAGCGGCCGCCCGTACGCGAACCCGGCCTCGGGGTGGGCGTCGAGCAGGGCCGCCGCCCGTACGAGGGCTCCGGGGACGAGCCGGTCGTCCGCCGAGAGCAGGGCGACGTAGTCGCCGTCGGCCCACTCCAGCAGGCCCTCGTTGTAGGTGGCGATGTGGCCGCGGTTCTGCTCGTGCACGCGGACCTCGATCCGCGGGTCGCCGGCCGCCAGGGCCCGGGCGACTTCTCCGGAGCCGTCGGGCGAGGCGTCGTCGATGATCAGTACCCGGACGTCGACCCCCTGCTGCTCGTCCAGGACGCTGCGGACGCAGTCGGCCAGGAAGTGGCCGTAGTTGTAGCAGGGGATCACGACGCTGACCGTGCTCACAGGGTGCTCACCTCCGAGGACAGCCCGGCCTGCGCGGCGGGCGGCGGGGTCGTGGTGAAGACCGGGCCGACCCAGTAGTTCACCGAGCCGAAGGTGTTCGCCGGGAAGACCGCGGAGGCACCGTACTTGTAGAGGCCGTTGGCGCCGCCGGTCCCGTCGGCCGGGGCGACCAGCGGGTACGAGCGGTGTGCGGCGGCGAAGTAGCCGCCGTCGACGGAGTAGTTGCCGTTCGGTGCGTGGTAGGAGGCCACGTACGTGGTGCCGGCCGTGACGGGGACGGGGGCGGCGAAGTTCAGCTGCTGCCAGCCGGACAGGGTCTCGCTTCCGAAGGTGCCGGTGGCGATCAGCTGGCCGGAGGCGGACCACAGGCTGCCGGTGTGGGTGCCGGTGTTCTTCGGCCCCTTGTAGAAGGTGATGCCGGTGACGTAGCCGTCGACGGCGGACTGGAACCGGGTGCCCAGCTCCACGGAGTTGACGTCGCCGACCACGTTGGCGGTGCTCGGGGTGGCGGCACTGTTCCACAGGGTGCAGGGGCAGTTGACCTGGGGTGGGGTGGGGCTGGTCGTGAAGGTCCAGGTGACCGGTTGGGGCATGGTGTTGCCCCACAGGTCGGAGGCCTTCACGGAGGCCGTGTAGGTGGTGTTGAGGGCCAGTTCGCCGGCCGGGGTGAAGGTGACGCTGTTGGAGGCGCCGAAGACCTTGCTGCCCGGTACGGCCGTCCCGTTCGCGTCCTTGACGGTGAACTGGAGTTCCTCGGAGTCCACTGCGGTGCTGAAGGTGGCGGTGACGCCGGCGGTGATCGCCGTGCCGGTGGCCGCGGACTGCGGGGAGATGGTGCTGACGGAGGGCGGGGCGGTGCTGGCCGTGGAGGTGTCCAGGACGGCGTCGACCCAGTAGTTGCTGCCGTTGGCCGCGGTGGACGGGAAGCCGCCGGTCGCGCTGTAGCGGTAGACGCCGTTGCCGCCGTCGGTGCCGCTGCGCAGTGCGGTCAGCGGGGCCAGGCCGGCTTCGGCGCCGGCGAAGGTGTTGTCGAAGGCGTAGCCGCCCTTCGGGGCGAAGTAGGAGGCGATGTAGGTGGTGTTGGGTTTGATCGGTACCGGGGTGGCGAAGTTGAGCTGCTGCCAGCCGGAGGCCGTCTCGTTGGTGAAGGTGCCGGTGGCCAGGCGCTGCCCGGAGGCGGTCCACAGGCTGCCGGTGTGGGTGCCGATGTTGGCCGGGGACTTGTAGAAGCGGATGCCGGTGATGGAGCCGGGCACGGAGGAGCGGATCTTCACGCCGAGTTCGACGGCGCTGCCGTCCCCGGCGTTGACGGTGCCGGGCACGGCTGCGGCCGGCCAGACGGTGCAGGGGCACTGCTGGGGCCCCACGGTCAGCGGCACGGTGGTGGTGGCGCCGGTGTTGACGCTGTCGTCCACGGCGCGGACCTTGATCTGCGCCGATCCGGGGGCGGTCGGGGTCCAGGTGTAGCTCCAGGACCCGATGCCGCTGGTCGCCTTCCAGGTGGTTCCGCCGTCGGTGGAGACCTCCACGCGGGCCACCACGCCGCCGCTGTCGGCGGCGGTGCCGGTGAGGGTCACGGGGCGCAGTGCGGGCACGGTGGCGCCGGCCGCGGGGCTGGTCACCGTGACGGTCGGGCCGGTGGTGTCCGTGGACGCGGTGGCCGCGACCAGGTCGGACTGGAGGCTCTTGGGCTGGACGCCCATGTCGGCGAACACGTTCACCGTGGCCTGCTGCATCCGCTTGTCCTCGGTGACCACGACGGCGTCCGGGTTGGACGTCGGCATGTTGGTCAGGCCCCAGGACCACTGGACGGTGCCCGCGCCGAAGACGAGCGCGCGGGAGGCCGGGTCGCGGAAGGCGAGCAGGCTGTGGGTGGCGGTGCCGTTGCCGTAGGTGTTGCCGTAGTCGAGGCGGAGCTTGCCGTCCTCGATGTCGACGGTGGTGGAGGACAGCTGGATCTGGCCGGGCGGTCGGGCCGCGTCCTCCACGTCGCTGTCCCACTCGTAGCCGAGGGTGCCGGCCGGGAAGGTGGCGGTCTGGGAGGGGGTCAGGTTCGCGACGGTGGTGCCCCGCCACAGCCGCATCTTGGCGAAGCGGCCCGGCACGGTGATGGCGTCGCTGCGGTAGCCGTTGACGCTGAACAGCGAGCCGGTCAGCTGGTTCTGCGGCTGGTAGGGCCGCCCGTTGGCGGCGCTGGCCGGGTCCATGAAGGTGCCCGTCCAGATCCCGCTCGGGTCGGGGATGCCGTTCGGCTGCGGGAAGGAGAGCTTGGTCTCCTTGTAGCAGACGAGGGTCCGGTCGGCGGTGTCGGTGCCGTCGATGCTCGGGGCGAGCCGGGTCTTCCAGAAGATCTCGTTGCCGCTGAAGTACGTCTGGTGCTGGCCCGCCTTCCGGGCATTGAGGGCGTTGGTGAACTGGTCCTGGGTCCAGTATTCGTCGTGTCCGGAGGACATGAAGACCTTGTGGTTGCCGAGCAGGGTCGCGCCGCGCTTCGACATGTCGATGCCGGACATGTAGCTGACGTCGTAGCCGTTGCGCTCCAGCCACGAGATCATCTGGAACTCGGATCCGTAGACCCCGTTCTCCCCGCCGATGTCCATGGGCCGGTTGTAGCTGACCTCGTAGGCGCGGCCGTCGGGCGCGGGGCCCGTGCCGTCGTACAGGTCCTGGCCGCCGTAGTTGTTGTACGCCTGCCAGGTCTGGTCGCTGGTCTGGACGATGATGTCGGAGTGGCTCGCGTCGTTGCGGACGACGAACGGGTAGGGCATGACGCCGTTGCCGTCCGCCTGGTCGAAGTTGGCGATGTACACGCCGGAGACCGCGTCCGCGGGCACCGTCCACGTGGCCGTGGTGGGCCAGTTGCCGCAGTCGACCAGGCCGGTGGCGGCCTTGGTGGTGCAGCTCTGCGGCTGGCCGCCCGCGGCGAAGTTAGCCGGATGGGTCTGGGCTGCCTGGGCCGCGGTGGACATCAGGCGGGCCCCGTTGCCGCCGTAGTGGCCCAGCCGGTAGACCGAGATCCGGTACGGGGTCGGCGACTGGACCTTGAACTGCACCGTGTCGCCCGCCTGGACGCTCATCTGGGCGCTGAAGCCCTTGATCTCGCCGTAGGCGCTGGGCGAGAACCAGTCGGACATCGGTGTGCCCGGCTTGGAGTTCTCGCACACGATCGCGTTCGTGCCGGGACCGCAGGGGTCCACCGCCCCCGCCGACGCGGACGGAGGCAATACCGTGGCCATCAGGGCCGCGACCACGGTGAAGAGGCCGTACCTGGCCCACCGTGTCCGTCTGTTCATCTGTACCTCTTTTTTTGCGTCAGCGCAGGGCGTTCGTGAACGTGTCCACGACCCGCTGCTGCTGGGCGGCGGTGATCTGCGGGAAGAGCGGGAGCGAGAGCATCAGGTCCGCGGCCTGTTCGGCGTGCGGGAAGTCCCCGCGCCCGTGGCCGAGGTGGGCGAAGGCCGGGGTGAGGTGGACGGGGGCCGGGTAGTGCACGCCGGCGCCGATGCCCTCCGCGTTGAGCTTGCCGACGACCTCGTCCCGGTCGGCTCCGCTGATGCGGACGACGTACAGGTGCCAGACGTGGACGTTGCCCTCGTCGGTGGCGGGGAGGGTCACGCGGCCGGCGGCGGCCAGGCCGCCCAGCAGCTCGTCGTAGCGGGCGGCGGCGGCGCGGCGGGCGGCGTTGCCGTCGGCCAGCCGGGCCAGCTTGGCGCGCAGCACCACGGCCTGGAGGCCGTCGAGGCGGCTGTTGAACCCGGCGACGTCGTGCCGGTACTTGGCGGTGCCGCCGTGGTTGGCCAGGGCCCGGACCAGGTCGGCCGCGTCCTCGTCGTCGGTGACGACCGCGCCTGCGTCGCCGTAGGCGCCGAGGTTCTTGCCCGGGTAGAAGCTGGTCGCGGCGATCGTTCCGCTGCCGGCCGGGCGGCCGTCGCGGGTGGCGCCCTGGCTCTGGGCGGCGTCCTCGACGATGCGGGCCTGCCCGGGCAGCCGGGCGGCGAGTTCCGCGGCGGGGGCGCACTGTCCGTAGAGGTGGACGGGGACGACGGCGCGGGTTCTCGGGCCGACCGCGTCGAGTGCGGCCTGGGGGTCGATCAGCAGGGTGTCGGGGAGGCAGTCCACGAGGACGGGGCGGGCGCCGATCCGGTGGACGGCGCCGGCGGTGGCGATGAACGTGTTGGCGGGCAGCACCACCTCGTCGCCGACGCCCACGCCGACGGCCCGCAGGGCCAGTTCGAGGGCGTCGGTGCCGTTGGCGACGCCGACGCAGTGGGCGACCCCGGCGAAGTCGGCGTACTCGCGTTCGAAGGCGCGGACCTCCTCGCCTCCGATGAAGGCGGTGCCGGCGAGCACGCGGTCGAACCCGGCGCGTAACTCCTCCGCGATCTCGGCGTGGGCGGCCTTGAGGTCGACGAGCGGTATCTGGTTCATCCGGCGGTGCTCCCCATCCGTGTCTCCGGCCGGTGGCCGGTCTCCTTGCTTTCGGCCCGTGCCTCGTCGGCCCGTGCCTCGTCGGCCCGCGCCTCGTCGGCCCGCAGTTCGTCGAGGGCCGGGGCGCCCGCCTCGCGCAGCCTGCGGGCCGGGCTGCCGGCCCAGACCTCGCCGGGCGGCACGTCGGCGAGGACCGTGCTCCCCATGCCGGTCAGCGACCAGGCGCCGACCGTGGTGTACTCCCGGACCAGGGCGCCCGCGCCGACGTAGGCCCCCCGTCCCAGCCACACGCCGCCGCCGAGGCGGACCCCGGAGGCGAGGGTGGCGAAGTCCCCGACCGTGTCGTCGTGGGTGAGGACCGTGTGCGGCATGACCGCCACGTGCGCGCCCACGCGTACGGCTGCGGTCAGCACGCAGTGCGCGAGCAGCACCGTGCCGGGGCCCAGCTCCGAGGAGGCCGAGACCGCGGCCGTGGGGTGGACCACGGTCGCGTAGCGGCTCTCGGGCAGGGCCAGGCGGCGCACCAGGCGGGCCCGGACCCCGTAGTCGCGGGGGCTGCCCGCGCAGACCACGACCCGGGCGGTGGCCGGCAGCCGGTGCACCAGGTCGCAGTCGCCCAGGACGGGCACGCCGTCGACGTCCCGCCCGTGCAGGGCCGGGTTGTCGTCGAGGTGCCCGGCCAGCCGCCAGCGGGGGGCGCGGCCGCACGCCAGGTCGGCGGCGGCCGCGTCCCGTACGGCCTGGGCGGTCTCGCGGGCGAAGCCGCCCGCGCCGACGATCAGCAGGTCCTCCGTGGCCTGCCCGCTCATCCGTCGGCCTGCCCGCGCAGCACGGCCACGACCCGGTCCTGCTGCCGCTGCGTCATCGTGTGGAACAGCGGCAGGATCAGCGAGTCCCGGGTGATCCGCTCGGTCACCGGAAGCGGCGCCGCCCCGTGTCCGGCGTACGCCGGCTCCAGGTGTGCGGCCATGATCCCGCGCCGGGCCGAGATCCCGGACTCGGCGAGCACGGTGAGCAGCCGGTCCCGGCCGACGGGGAAGTCCTCGCCGAGCAGCACCCAGTAGGACTGGAAGTTGCCCTCGCCGTACGCGGGGTCGCGGACCGGGGTCAGGCCGGGGATGCCGGCGAGGAGGTCCGCGTACCGGGCGGCGAGGGCCCGCCGGCGGGCCACGATCGCATCGAGCCTGCCCAGTTGCACCAGGCCGACCGCGGCCTGGATGTCGGTCATCCGGTAGTTGTAGCCGACCTCCAGGTAGCTTTCGGCGATCGGTTTGCTGCTGGCGTGCCGCTGGGCGGCGGACACGTTCATGCCGTGCTCGCGCAGCCGCCGCAGCCGCTCGGCCCATTCGGCGTCGTCCGTGGTGACCATGCCGCCCTCGCCGGTGGTGATCACCTTGCGGGGGTGGAAGGACCAGGCGGCGATGAGGGCGCCCTGGCCGACGGACTTGCCGCCGACGGTCGCGCCGATGCCGCAGGCGGCGTCCTCCAGGAGGGCGACGCCCCAGTCGGCGCAGGCGGCGCGCAGGGCGTGCACGTCGGCGGGTACGCCGCCCTGGTGGACGGCGAGGACGGCCCGGGTCCGCGGGGTGCGGACGGCGTCGACGGTGGCCGGGGTGAGGTTCCCGGTGGCCTCGTCGACGTCGGCGAACACCGGGTGCGCCCCGGTGTAGCGGACGGCGTTGGCGGTGGCGATGAACGACAGGGAGGGGACGACGACCTCGTCGCCGGGGCCGAGGTCGAGCGCGATCAGGGCGAGGTGGAGGGCGGTGGTGCAGGAGCTGACGGCGATGCCGTGCTCGGCGCCGACGCGCTCGGCGAAGGCCCGCTCGAACTCGGCGACGCGGGGGCCCTGGGCGACCCAGCCGGAGAGCACCGCGTCGGCGGCGGCCCGTGCCTCCTCCTCGCCGAGCCAGGGGACCATGACGGGGATGCGGTCCGGGGTGTTCGGGGCGCTCATCGGGCCGCCTCCCCGGCGGCTCCGGCGGATCCGGCATCGGTGCCGGTGGCCGTGGCGGCGGTGTCGGCGGCGCGTTCGGCCCGCCACCAGTCGACGAGGTCCCGCAGTCCGGTGGCCAGGTCGATGCGGGCGGTGAAGCCGAGGCGCTCGGCGGCCTGCGCGGTGTCGGCGAGCCGGCGGGTGACGCCGTTGACGGCGCGGGCCGGCCCGTGCTCGGGCGCGAGCCCTTGGGCGTCCATGGCCTCCAGCAGGCCGAGGGCCAGCTCGCGCAGGCTGGTCTCGGTGCCGCTCGCCACGTTGAACACCTCGTCGGTCAGGTCCGATTCGGCGGCGAGGAGGTTGGCCCGGGCGATGTCCCGGACGTGGACGAAGTCCATGGTCTGGGTGCCGTCGCCGAGGATCAGCGGCGGTTCGCCCGCGGCGATCCGCTCCATCCACCGGATGAGGACCTCGGTGTACAGGCCGTGGATGTCCATCCGGGGCCCGTACACGTTGAAGTAGCGCAGGGCCACGTAGTCCAGGCCGTACATGGCGTGGAAGCTGCGCAGCATGCCCTCGTTGAAGGCCTTCGCCGCCCCGTAGAAGGTGTCGTTGTTGTACGGGTGGTGGCGTTCGGTGGTGGGGAAGGACTCGGCCAGCCCGTACACCGAGGCCGAGGAGGAGGCGATCACCTTGCCCGCTCCGGCGGCGACGGCCGCCTCCAGCACGTTGAACGTGCCGTCGACCATGACCTCGTTGGCCAGCCGCGGCTCTTCCGCGCACTGGGTGATGCGGATGGCGGCCAGGTGGAACACCAGGTCGGCGCCCTCGGTCGCCTTGCGCACGGCGGCCGTGTCGCGGATGTCCCCTTCGACGACGTCCACCACGCCGCTGGACAGGGAGCGGGCCAGGTTGGCCCGGCGTCCCCGTACGAAGTTGTCGAGGACAACGACCTCGCGGGCCCCGCCCTCCACCAGCAGGTCGACGACGTGCGAGCCGATGGTGCCCGCTCCGCCGGTGACCAGGATCCTCTTGTCTCGAACCGTGCTCAACGCCTTGCCCCCACTGAGTCTGTCGTGTTGCTGCGTGCCGGGCCCGCCGCGGTGTGCGTCGCGGCGGGCCCTTGGCGTGACGTGTGGCCGAACGGTCAGTGTCCGGTGCGCAGTCCGACGACCGCGCCGCGGAATTCCAGGCTCCGGGAGGCTGCCTCCAGGATGTCGAGCAGCTGGAGGCCGGACCGGCCGTCGGTGAGCGGCCGGCGGCCCGTGCGGACGGCGGAGGCGAATTCCTCGACCATGCTGCGCAGGGCCTCCTTCTCGCCGATCGCGGGCGCGACCATGTCGCCGCTGCGGTAGGAGACGAGCATGTCGCGGCGCTCTGCCTCGCCGATCTCCTGCGGGGTGGTCAGCTCCACTCCGCGGTCGTAGACGGCGATGCGCTGGGCGGGGTTGAGGTCGTCCCAGACCAGGGTGCGCTTGGAGCCGCCGACCATGGTGGTGCGGACCTTCACCGGGGACAGCCAGTTGACGTGGACGTGGGCTATGGCGCCGGTGTTGAGCTGGAGGGTCAGGTAGGACACGCAGGACTGGCCGGCGCCGATCGGGTCGGCGCCGTGCGCGGCGACGGCGACGGGCCGAACCTTGTCGGGGAGGATGAAGTCGAGGACGGAGAGGTCGTGCGGGGCGAGGTCCCAGAGGACGTCCACGTCCTTCTGGACCAGTCCCAGGTTGATCCTGACCGAGTCGAAGAACTGGATCTCGCCGAGTTCGCCGGAGCGGACCATCTCGCGGATGCGGACCGCCGCCGGGGTGTAGCAGTAGGTGTGGTCGCACATGAGGGTGAGGTTGCGCTTCTCGGCCTCGGTCACCAGCCGCAGGCCGTCCTCGTAGGTGGCGGCGAGGGGCTTCTCCACGAGGACGTGCTTCCCGGCGCGCAGGGCGGCCAGGGCGACGTCGAGGTGGGTGCCGGCCGGGGTGGCCACGGCGACCGCGTCGACGGCCGGGTCGGCGAGGACCGCCCGGAGGTCCGAGGTGGCCTGGACCGTGGAGTACCGGCCGAGGACCTGGCGGGCCCGGTCGACGTTCAGATCACACAGCCAGCGGAGCCGGAACTCCGGGCTGGACTGGAAGTTGCGGACGAGGTTGGGGCCCCAGTAGCCCGCGCCGACGACGGCGACACCTAACGGCTTCGCCGGCCCCGCGCCCGCCGCTGCGGTGTCCTGTCCCGCGTCCTTCGCGGTGTCTTTCACAGTGTTCCCCTTCTCCGTTCCGCGCACGCCCGCGGGCGTGACGACAACCCATGGCGGGGACGCGTGCGAAGGAAGGGGGTGCCGTCGGCGGCGGGCCGGGCGCCTGCGCGACCCGAGCATGACCCGCCCCACGGTGATGGCCCCCCACGACCGATGCCCTACGTGTTCCACGTACTACCGCCCCCCGGCCGGCCCCGGCACCCCACGCGCCGTTCCGGCCTGCGGACGGGCAGCCAGATTCCCCCCGGCCGCCGCACCCGCCATTTCCCCAACTACCCTGCTCCGGCGGGACGTCAGCGCTGCCGAAGCACGCCTGACCCGGTCGGCTCCGTTCAATCTAGACCACCGGCCCTACGGTCGGGGCGAGTTGGGCGAAACAGCCGGACGCGGGGTCCGGCGCGTGCATACTTCCCGGGTGACCAGCATCGTGATACCGGCCCACAACGAGGGCCGGGTCATCGGCCGCCTGCTCGACGCGCTCCTGGCCGAGGGCGCGGAACCGGGCCGCCCGGAGCCCGACATCGTCGTGGTGTGCAACGGCTGTACGGACGACACCGCCGCGGTGGCGGGCGCACGGGGCGGCCGCGTCCGGGTCGTGGAGATCCCGACTCCCTCCAAACACACGGCGCTCCGGGTCGGCGACGAGCACGCGCGGGGCTTCCCCCGGCTGTACGTGGACGCCGACGTCGTCCTCGGCGCGGCCGGGGCGCGGGCCCTGGCCGATGCCTTCGCCGCCGGCCCGGAGCTGCTGGCCGCGGCCCCCGGCCGGGACATCCCGCTGTCCGGCTGCGCCTGGCCGGTCCGCGCGTACTACCGGGTCTGGCAGCGGCTTCCGGCCGTCCGCGAGGGGTTGTTCGGCCGCGGGGTGATCGCGGTGTCGGAGCAGGGGCACGCCCGGCTCGCCGCCCTGCCGCCGCTGATGGCCGACGACCTGGCCGCCTCGCTGGCCTTCGGGCCCGGGGAGCGTCGGGTGGTGGAGGAGGTGCGGGTCGTGGTGCGGCCGCCGCGGACCTGGGCCGACCTGATCCGGCGGAAGGTGCGGGCGTCGACCTCGTCGGCCGAACTGGAGCGGTTCCAGGCACAGCCCGGGGCCGGTTCCGGGGCCGTGGCCGGTTCCGGGCCGGGCGCGGGGGCGCCGGCGCCGTCAGCCCGCACGGGCGGCGGCGACCTGCGGGCCCTGGCGCTGGCCCAACCGCGGCTGCTCCCCGGCATCGCGGTCTTCGTCGTGGCGGCCCTCGCCGCCCGCCGGGGGTCCCGCAAGGCCATCCGGACCGGGGACTTCTCCACCTGGCTGCGCGACGAGAGCAGCCGGCAGGACTGACGCCCGCCGGGCGGGTCACGGCCGAATCCCGCCGTACGCCGCCCGGTTGGCCCGTACACCCACTAGGGTTCCCTCGCGTGGGCGAACGTACGTACCCATGCACGGCCGCGTCCGCGCGGCCCGGACCGTCGGCATCGGGAGCTGCAAGCGCATGTACCTGGCGGACCGCTCCGCGCCCGGCGGCACCAAGGGCGTACCGGGCGGCGGGCCCGCCGCCCGGTCCCGCGCCGTCGCCCCGGCCGTCCTCGCGCTGGGCACGGTCAGCCTGATCACCGATGTCTCCTCCGAGATGGTCAGCGCGGTCCTGCCGCTGTACCTGGTCGCCGGGCTGGGACTCAGCCCGCTCGGCTTCGGCGCGCTGGACGGCCTGTACAACGGGGTCAGCGCGCTGGTGCAGCTGACCGGCGGCCACCTCGCCGACCGGGTCCGCAACCACAAGCTGATCGCGGGCATCGGCTACGGCCTGTCCGCCCTGTGCAAGCCCCTGCTGTTACTCGCCCACAGCCTCGGCCCGGTGAGCGTCGTCCTCGCCCTGGAACGCACCGGCAAGGGGCTGCGCACCGCCCCGCGCGACGCGCTGATCTCCCTGTCCACCCCGCCCGAGGCGCAGGGCCGGGCCTTCGGCGTACACCGCGCCATGGACACCGCCGGGGCCCTGTTCGGCCCCCTCGCGGCCTTCCTCATCCTGGGCGCGGCGGTCGACGGGTACGACGCCGTCTTCGGGGTCAGCGGCTGCGTGGCCGCCCTCGGGGTGGTGGTGCTCGTGCTGTTCGTCCCGTCCGGCGGCGGACCCGGCGGCGGGTCCGGCACCGGACGGGCGAAGTCCGGATCCGCGGCCGCAACCCCGGCCGCAGCCCTGCCCGCAGCCCCGGCCGCCGATGCGGCCGCGGGGCCGGAGGCGGTCAGCCTGCGGGAGGCGCTGACCCTGCTGCGCCTGCCCCGGCTGCGCGCCCTGACGGCCTGCGCCGCCCTGCTGGGCCTGACCACCGTCAGCGACGCCTTCCTGTACCTGCTGCTGCAGGACCGCACCGGGATCGGCGATCGCTGGTTCCCTCTGCTCCCCCTCGGCACCGCCGCGGTCTTCCTGCTGCTGGCCGTTCCCGCCGGCGTCCTCGCCGACCGGATCGGGCGCCGCGCGGTGTTCCTGACCGGGCACGCCCTCCTGCTCGCCGGGTACGGGCTGCTGCTGTGGGCGCCCGACCGGCCGGCCCTGCCGTTCCTGGTCCTCGCCCTGCACGGCATGTTCTACGCCGCCACCGACGGGGTGCTGCCCGCCGCCGTCGGCGCGGCCGTGCCCGCCCGGCTGCGGGCCACCGGGCTCGCCGTCGTCGGCACCGGCCAGGCACTGGCCCGGTTCGGCTGCTCGCTCGCCTTCGGCGGCGCGTGGACGCTGTGGGGGCCCGGCCCCGCGCTCGCCGCCGCCGCGGCCGGCCTGTGCTGCTGCGCGGCCGTCGCCGGCCTCGTACTCCGCCCGACGGGACCGGACGGCGCTCCCGCCGCGGCCCGACGCCCCTGAGGAACCCGATGACGCGCTCCCGCCGCCTGCTCGTACTCGCCCTGGCCGTGCTGCTCCTCGGCGGGCTCGCCGTCGTGCTGGTGGTGCGCGCCGCCGCCCGCACCGAGCAGACCCGGGACGGCGACCCCGCGGTCGCCGAGGGCCGGGTCACCCTGGACCGGCCGGACGGGCTGGCCTTCCTCAACGGCGCGCAGGGCCCGCACCGCGGGTCCCTCGTCTCGGTCCCGGCGCGCGAACCCCAGGGCGAGCGCACCGCCTCGGGCCTGAACTGCAAGCGCTTCCACGCGGCCGCCGGCACCGGGGTGTGCCTGGTCTCCACGCCGGGCGCGCTCGCCCAGGACAACCGGGCCGTGATCGTCGACCCGGAGCTGCGCACGGTGCGCAGCTTCCCGCTCGCGGGCACGCCCTCCCGGGCCCGGGTCTCCCCGAGCGGCCGGTTCGCCGCGTGGACCGTCTTCGTGTCCGGGGAGTCGTACGGCTCGGCGTTCTTCTCCACCCGTACGGCGATCGCGGACACCCGGACCGGGGCCCTGGAAGGGGACCTGGAGAAGTTCTCCGTCGTGCTCGACGGCAAGCCCTACACCGCGGCGGACGTGAACTTCTGGGGCGTCACCTTCGCCAAGGACGACGACACCTTCTACGCCACGCTCGCCACGGCCGGCCAGACGTACCTGGTGAAGGGCTCGATCGCGCAGCGGAGCGTCACTGCGCTGGCCCGGAACGTGGAGTGCCCGTCGCTGTCCCCCGACGAGACGCGGATCGCGTACAAGAAGCGGGTGCAGGGCGGCGCGCAGCTGTGGCGCGAGCACGTCATGGACCTGCGGACGCTGCGCGAGCACCCGCTCGCGGAGAAGCACAGCGTGGACGACCAGGCCCTGTGGCTCGACGACCGCACCGTGGCGTACGCCCTGCCCGCCGAGGGCGCGGCGGACACCTCGGACGTGTGGACGGTCCCGGCGGACGGCACGGGCGCCCCCCGCCTCCTGGCCCCGTCCGCCTCCTCACCGACCCGCCTCGGCTGACGGCCCTTCCGCGCCGACGGGGCCGCCGCCCGGGGTGCCGCATCCGGCCGCCGCAGTGCGCGGCGGCCGGGGCTCAGCGGCGTCGGCCGCGCCGTACCTTCAGCTCCGCGAACCGGGGCGCGTCGCCTTCGCGGACCCGCTGCCAGGCCCTGCGGTAGAGGTCCGCGGCCGGTTCGGCCGGGACCAGCACGCCGAGGAGCGGCACCCGACCGGCGAGCAGCCCGTACATCGGCGCCTTCCACTCCTCCAGCGGCAGCCAGGGCGAGGCCGGCTCCACCCAGCCGCCGGGGAGGAACAGGGTGCGCCCGGCCCGGGTGCGGTTGGCCGTGACGACCAGGTCGGTGGCGGCCAGTTCGGCGCGGGCCGCCTTCAGGCGGGCCGGCTTCCAGCCCGTCCACCGGGCCGTGTTCCGGTCGGTGGGGTCGGGCATCGCCAGCAGCATCAGGTACAGCACCGCCGCGTCCGCGCCCACGCCGTGCGCCGCCTGCACCTCGGCCGCCAGCTCCGGCACCGACCGGCCCGGGTCCTGCGGCCACCACGTCCCCTCCTTGTCCACCCCGCCCGCGGCCGGGGCGCCCGGGTCGGCGAGGAGCGCCGCGTACTGCGGGTCCCGGGCGCAGCGCAGGGCGGTCTCCACGGGGTACGGCTGCTGGTCGGCGCGGCGCAGCAGCGGCAGGTACGGGTCGCCGCCGGTGGAGTCGAGCAGGGTCGGGCGCAGCGCCGGCCGGGCCGCGCCCTCGGTGTGGGGCAGGACCACTGCCCCGTACTCCTCGAAGCCCTCCGCCGTACGGGTCGGAGCGCCGGCCGTGGCGCGGAACTCGGCCGCGTTCGTGTACGCGCCGAGCTCCAGCAGCAGCTGCGGGGCGGCGAGCCGCTGCCGTACGGCGGTGAGCGCCGACGGCAGGAGGGCCCGGAGCGGGTCGCCGGCCGGCAACCGGTGGGCCAGCCAGGCGGCCATGCCCACCGCGCCGCTCAGCACGTTCGGGGAGAACACCTCGGCGTCCGCGGCCCGGTGCACCGCCCGGCCGTCCCTGACCTCCCAGGGCGTGTCGGTGCTCAGCGGCGGGGAGGCGGCCGGGGCGAGGACGGCGGGCAGGGAGCGCACGGCGGGCCAGCGGGTGGCGACCCCGCGGTGGGCCTCGGTGGTCAGCCATTCGGGGACCGGGACGCGGCGGCCGACCCGCCGGTTCCACAGCGCGGCGGCCGCGGCCACGTCCGGGCCGTCGGTCCACAGCCGGGCCGGATCGGCGGGCAGCAGGGCCGCGACCAGGGAGCGGCGCAGGTCGGCGCTGAGCCGCTTGAGGTCGTCCCGGGCCACGGCGGCATCGCCCGCCTTGACGCCGATCGCCTCCCGCTGCCCGGCGGTCAGGAAGCTGCGCTCGTGGTGGTCCACGGCGGGCAGGCCGGCGACCACCAGCCGGGCCAGGGTGCCGGACACGCCGGTGAGCCGGGCGAACTCCTCGGCGGCCGCGGGCAGCCAGGGTGCGGGGCCCCGCTCCGCGGCCTCGTCGAGGAAGCGGGTCAGCCAGTCGGGCTCGCGCGTGGGATCGCCGAGGAGGCTGTGGCGGCAGAGGGTGTAGGGGTCGGGCACGGTGAACCGGCCCGCCGGGTCGTGCTGGACGACCCCGAGCTCGTGGCCGTCGCCCTTCGGCTCGCAGTCCCGGCCGGTGGCGAGGACGGCCCCGCCGCCGAGGGGGAGGATGCTGCTGTGGTACGGGTGGCGAGCGGTGACGGGCTTGTTCAGGAGTTCGCGGTGGGCGAGGTGGATACGGGCCAGACGCCACCGGCCGCCGACCGCGGAGGCCAGGCCCATGCCGTCGGCCTTCCGCAACAGGGCCAGCAGGGCCTGCCGCTGCTCGTCGGTGGAGCCCACCGCGACCGCCCGGTAGGCGAGGGCGGCCGGCTGCTCCAGCAGCGGGGCCCACTGAAGTGCGGTGAAGGGCAGGCCGGGCATCTCGGTGTGGAGCCGGCCGGGCACGGCGGCCGCGCCGGTGTCCTGCGCGGCCTCGGCGAGAGTGGACAGGACGCGGAAGACGCCGTCGTGCTCGCCGCCGCCCCAGCCGTGCTGGAGGGCTCCGGTCAGGCCGGACAGCGCCTGGTCCAGGTCGTGGTCCGAGGGGCCCGGCGGGAACTTCCGGTCCGGCTCGTCCTGCGCACCGGAGGCGAGGCGCGCGGAGACGGCCTCCAGGGCGGTCCGCTGGTCGAGGGCGAAGCCGACCCAGTCGGCGACGCCCCGGACCAGCACGGGATCGGTGATCTTCGGCAGCACCTCCCGGACCGGGGCGGGCAGGCCCTCGGCCCCCTCGGCCCCCACCGCCTCCCGGGCTCCACCCGCCGCCTCCCGGGCCGCGGCGGCCGCGGCGAGCAGTGCGGCCGCAGCGTCCCGGTCGACCGCGCGCAGCGCCGCCGAACCCTCCGGGTCGCGCGGACGCAGGCAGAACCAGTGTCCTGCGGGCGGCAGTCCGTTGACGCCGGCGGCGGTGCGCGAGACGCCGTGGGGCGCCTCGGCGGTGGCCATCCCCTGCGGGTCGGTGAGCCGGAAGCGTCCCCTGTGCACGGACAGCGCGCGGGGGCGGTCGTCGCCGGGGAAGGCGACCGCCGCGAGCGGGATCTCGCCCCCGGGGAGGGTGACGGTCCGTCCGGCGGTGTCGCAGGCCCGGTGGCCCTCGCCGGGCACGTCGACGACGCGCCAGCCGAGGACGCCGTCGACGGGGGCCCCGAGCACGGAGCCCTCGACGGCGGGCGCGGGCCGCAGCCAGCTGCTGCCCGCGCACAGGGTGCTGCCGTCCGGGAGGCCGCGGAGGGGTTCGGCGAGGAAGCCGGGCAGGGAGCGCCGGCCCACGGTGTTCGCGGCCGGGTCGTACGCCGCCCAGCCGGCCGGATCGTCCGTGCCGTCCCAGACCCAGTACGCGTGCCCGTCGGACACGGTGGGGCGTTCGTCCGGCAGCGCGGTGTCGCCGCGGTGCAGGACGCCCGCACCGGTGGTGAGACCGCCGCCGCCCAGCGGCAGGGCGGTGTGCCGGAGGCTCAGCCGCCAGGGGTCCTTGCCGGTGTCCACGGTGAAGATGCGGTCGGGGGCGGTGTGCCAGTAGCCCTGCGCCTCCCTGTTGCCGTACGAGGGCCGCCAGCAGACCAGCAGCGCCCCGTCGACGTAGTGGAAGCCGAGGGATCGGTGGGCGGTGCCGGGGGTGCGCAGGTCGTGCACCAGCACGGTGGAGTGGGCGTCGATCACCCGCACCTGCTGTTCGTTGGCCACGATCAGGTGGGGCCAGGCGGCGACCACGGTCAGGTGGCGGTTGACCTGGTCGGGCACCAGCTCGTTGACGGCCTCCTCCCAGGCCGGCCAGGTCAGTTCTTCGAACAGTCCGCCGTTCAGGGTGCGGGCCAGCAGGGACTCGACGTCGGTGGCGGCCGCAGCGGCCACTTCCTCCTCGGCGAGGGCCAGTGCCTCGGCGGGCAGCCAGGTGAGGCGTCCGAGGGCCTCCGGTACCCCGGGCAGTCCGGTGTCGGCGCAGGCCAGGGCCACCTCGCGGACCCACTCGGCGAGCATCGGGCGGCCGCCGGGCGACGCGGCCAGGCGCCGGATCACGTCCCGGGCGAACTCGTTGTCCTGGTAGAGGTACAGGCCGCGCTTGAGGGCGGACCGGAACCGTTCGTCGGCGGCGATCCCCAGGAGGTCGCACGGCTTCTCCGAGGCAGCCCAGTCGTTCAGGTTGAGCGCCTCCCGGTCCCCTGGTGCGGTGACGGGGATGCCCAGGGAGAGGAGCCGGTCGAGCAGGGCGATGTCCTGGATCCCGATCTTCAGGGCCGGCTCCTCCCGGCCCGGCGCGGCCAGTTCGGTGCGCAGCCGGTCGGCCGAACGCTCCACCACGTCGAGCAGGAGCGGCAGCTCGGGCCGGGTGCCCCAGCCGGCGTGGCGGGCGGCGTGGAACCGCTCCAGCCAGCCGGTGGTGCCGTCGGCACAGCGTTCCCCGGCGGCGGGCGCCTCGGAGGCCAGTGCGGCGGTGGCGCCCGCTTCCTCCAGGACTTCCAGCCACAGGGCGGCCATCTCGCCGTTGTCGTTGCCGCACTCCGGCACGAGGGACAGCAGGGCGCCGCGCACGGCGGGCTCCCGGCGGGCGAGGGCGGTCAGCGCGGCCCTGTGGGCCTTCCACCAGGCTGCGTTCGCCCGCGGGAAGGCGGGCAGCGGCAGCAGTTCGGCGAGGAACTCCTGCTCGGCCGCGGCCGGGTCGAGCCCTGCCGCGCGGGCCAGTCGGCGCAGGGTGGCGGTCGCCTGGGCCGAGGGCGCCATTCCGCCGACGGTGCGGCGTATGCACAGGCGGCGGAAGCGCTCGTACGCCTCCGGCGCGGGCACCCGCGCCTCCAGGTCCTTGCCGTGGCCGGTGAGCACCCGTACGGGGAGGGCGCCGGCCAGTGCGAATTCGAGGAGGACGGCATCGAGGCGGTCCTCGTCGACGGCGAGGCCGTGGCTGGTCTCGCTCTTGCGGGCCCGGGCGAACAGCTGTGCCGCGAACGCGGGGTTGTCGACGGAGAGGAAGAGGCGTGCGGCCTCCTCGCAGACGAGGGGCAGGAAGTGCGGCAAGGAGCCGGCCAGCCGCTCCGCCAGGTCGTGGCAGGCTGCCAGGGCGGCCTTGGGCTTGCTCTTGGCCCGGTGGGCGATCCGCTCCAGCTCGGGTACGAGGGCCAGGGCGTGGTGGCCGTCCTGCGGATGGTGGACGAGCAGCCACTCCGGGAAGCGGAGGGTCCGGCGGCGGCCGAGGCCGACGACGGCCGGCTCGCCGTCGGGCTCCAGGCCGAGGAAGCCGACGGCGAGGTCCTCCGCCGCGCCCAGTCCGGCGGCGGCGAGCCGGACCACGACACGGCCGTCGTCGGCCAGGCCCGGGTGGCGGTAGGCGCGGGCGGTGAGCTCCACGGCCTCCGGACCGGCTTCCCCGGTCCCGTACGGGAGGACCGCGCCGGCCTTGAGCAGCAGTTCGGCCTCGCTCGCGCGGTCGGGCACGCCCGCCGTGGTGCTGATGGTGGTGCCGGTGGTCATGTGGTCCCGCCCCCTTCGGTCGTTGTGGCCGAAGTACGGTGCGGCGGCCCCCGCGTCCCGCGCATCACCCCCTGAGCTGCGGTACGGAGGGGACCTTAGCGCCACCCACTGACAGCGGAACCGCCCGGCCCGGCCATGGGTGAGGGGCGGTACGGGCGGCGGGGTGTGCCGTCCGTACCGCCCCTCTCAGGGACCGCAGGGGTGAGCTCGGGTCAGCTCGGTCAGCTCGCGGTCAGCTCGGGTCAGCTCGCGGTGCGGCCCGAGACCAGCGGCCACTCGCGGTTGAGGGATCCCAGCGGGATCTTGCGCTCGAACAGCGGGGTACCGAACAGGGACAGCTGGAGCTGGAGGTTGCCGCTCAGGTCGAAGCCGCCGTACAGGGCCCACGAGCCGCTGACGGAGGTCTTGCCGTCGGACGAGGCGGACGCCTTGGCCTCGGCCTCGCCGCGCAGGTACGGGGCGAAGTCCGCGGAGACGCCGACGGCACCGTACAGGCCGATGGACGCCTCGGCGCCGAGGGCGCCCTTGACCTTGCCGGAGGCGGTGACCTCGGCCTTCACCGGGGTGCTCTTGACGTTCGAGGTGCTGACCGGGCTCCAGCCCTTGCCGGTGGCGTAGCTGCCGCCGACCCGGAAGTCGCCCTTGACGTCCTGGGAGACCTCGAGCGTGACGCGGCCGTCGGCCTCCACCTGGACGTAGCAGGTCAGGTCGAGGTTGACGACGACGGGGACGGGGCCCACCTGGATGACGGGCGCGGCGTGCAGCTTCGCGAACGGGATCCGCTTGGGCGATCCGGTGCTCGCGGCGGCGTGCCCCTTGAGGCTCCACTGCGAGGACCAGTCACCGCTCATGCCGAGGAAGGCGGTGCGCGGGCCGACGCCGCCCGAGCCGTCGTAGGCGAACTCCACGGTCGGGGCGAGCTGGACGAATCCGTTGACCGAGGCGCCGGCCGAGACGGGGGCGCCCGGGGCGGTCTCGATCGGGGCGTTCACGTCGAGCCGCAGGTTGCCGAGGGGCAGCTTGGCGCCCTCGGGCCCGAACTTCATGCCGCCGGTCTTGGCCCAGGAGAAGTTGACGCCCTTCATCAGGGGCTCGACCGTGATCGCGGACGGGTCGACGGGGACCTTGCCGTCGGCCTTGTCGTCGTTCAGGACCGAGGCCAGCGTCGTGGGGGCCGTCTTGACCTCGGTACCGCGGTCGGTCTTCCCGACGACCTCGGTGACCTTCGCGAGAAGGCCGTTGGGGGCGCCGGGCGCGGGGGCGCTGGCGATGACGTCGCCGACGGTGACGGGCTTGTCGGCCGCCGGGGCCTGGTTCTGGTTCTGGCTCTGACTCGGCGAGGCCGACGAACCGGGCGCGTTCTGCGGGCCCTTGGAGCTCGGGGGGTTCTTCGTGGGGGCCGAGCTCTGCGGGGCCGAGCTCTGCGGGGCCGGACTCTGCGGGGCCGAGCTCTGCGGGGCCGCGCTCTTCGTGGCCGTGGCTATGACGGCCCGGCCGGTCTTCTGGTCGAAGGAGGCGACCTTCAGCGCGGACTTCTCCGGGGTGCCCTTGCCGGCGCCGACCCGGGCGATCTCCACCGGTGCGGGCGCGTCCTGCGGGGCCGCGGCCACCTCGAGCTGCTGCGTACCGTCGGCCACAGGGGTGGGGTTGGCCGGGTCGGTGGGGCCTGCGGCACCGGTGTGCGTGGCCGAAGAGCAGCCTGTGACGGTGAGCGCCAGGGTGGTTATGCCGGGCAGCAGGAAGCGTCTGGCGAGCATGCGCACGTACGTAAGACCTTCTGGTTGGGGGGAAGTTACGCTACCGACAAGTAACGTGAGACGTGATCATGCCAGGCATGTCCACCCCAACGCACCACAACAGCGATATCCGGCCACCCCGTCCGGAGCGTCACGATCGACAGCCTGTGTGCCGGACCGTCGCCGTACGTAACGGATCGCCCCGTTCCGGCCGGAGAGCGCACGGGGACCCGCACCGCGCGCCGCCCGGCCCTGCGTCCCGCCTCCGCATCGGAAGTGGCGTAATTCACTGCGTGTTGCCGCTCGCGCCGCCGCGGCCGGCCACCGGCCCACCGGGTGGACGGCCGCGGCTCCGCATCACTCCGGCCCGGCCTCCAGCCCGGCCTCCAGCGCCGCCGCGAGCGCCTCGTGGGACGTGAACACATGGCCCTGGAGGCCGAGTTCGCGTGCGGCCCGGACGTTCTCGGCACGGTCGTCGACGAACAGGATCTCCTCGGCGGGCAGCCCGAGTTCGCGAACGCACCACCGGTACGCGGCCGGTTCGGGCTTCGCGCTGCCGATGCGGCAGGACAGGCCCACGACCGCGAACCGGCCCAGCCACGGCTGGGTGGCCTCGTACCGGGCGGCGAGCTCCTCGGGGATGTTGGAGAGGAGCCCGAGGACGACCCCGCGGTCGTCCAGCGCGCCCAGCAGGTCCACGCTGCGCCGGTCGACCTCGCTCCAGCTGGCCAGGTCGGCGGCGATCAGCTCCTCGGTCAGCCGGTCGTCGAGCGGGATGTCCAGCTGCGCGCAGACGCCTTGCCAGTAGGCCGGGCCGGTCACGTCGCCCCGGTCGTAGGCGGCGCGCCGGGACCAGTACGCCTCCCAGAAGCGGTCGGGGTCGGCGCCGGCCGTGCGCTCCAGTACGGCCCGGGACCCGGGCGACTGGAGGCGTGCGATGACGCCGAACATGTCGAAGAGGACGGCTTTCACCTTTCGGGGTCCCATCTTCTCGGGGCTCCTCGCATTCCTTGCGCTCCTTGCGGTGGTTGAGGTGGCTGTGGTGGTTGCAGTGGTGCAGGGGGTTGAGGTCGTTGCGTTCCGTGCGTCGCGGGGGCGTTCGTACGCAGCCACAGGCTGAGGGCGGCGCACGCGACGGCGAGCCCGAACAGCACCAGGGGTACCGCCTCCACCTCCATCGCACCGATCACCGCGCCGAGCAGCGGCGGAAAGGCCACGCCGCCGATCATCGAGGCGGCGATCACGTACGCCCCGGCCGCCGCCACCCCGGGCACGGCCCGGTTCAGCCAGGGCAGGCAGGTCGGGAAGACGGGCGCGATCGCGAGGCCGACACCGACGTACGCGTACGGGGCGAGTGCCGGGACGGTGGCCAGCAGCAGGAATCCGGCCATGCCGGCGCAGCAGACGACCAGGATCGACGGCGCGGAGCAGCGGAGGCCGATCGGCACGACGAGGAACCGGCCCACGGTCATGGCGGCCCAGTAGGCGGAGGTGGCCGTCGCCGCGCCGACCGCTCCGTATCCGACGGCTTCGAGGTGGGTGGGCTCCCAGCCGCCGACGCCCGTCTCGATGGCGACGTGGAGCACGTAGACCCCGGTGAACGCGGCGATGACCGGCCCCACCCGGGCGCCGCCCGCCGCCACGCCCTCCGCCGCGGGCGGTTCGGGCTCCCGCGGCGCCACGCCGCCCAGGGCGGGCAGGATGAGCAGGCCGACCGCGCCCAGGCCGAGGAAGACCGCCGGGTAGCCGTCCGCTCCGAGCCGGCCGATGAGGGCCGGGCCGGCGATGGCGCCGACTCCGAAGTGCCCGTTGAGCAGGTTGAGCATGGCGGTGCTGCGGTGGCCGAAGCCGACGGCGAAGAGCCGGTTGAGGCCGTAGTCGATGCCGCCGAATCCCAGGCCGATCACGAAGGCGCCGGTCAGGGCGAGGGCCCAGTTCGGTGAGAACGCGAAGGCCGCCGTGCCCGCGGCCATGAGCACGGCGGAGCCGCCGAGCAGCGCCCGGTTGTCCAGGCGCCCCCGCAGCAGGTGGTAGCCGAGCACGCCCAGGAGCGCGCCGGCGAAGTGGGCGCTGAGGCCGAGCCCGGCCGCGCCCGGGCCGATGCCGTACTCCTCCCGCAGGGCCGGGATCGCCGGACCGTAGAGCGCCTGGAGGGCTCCGATCACGACGAACGCGACGCACGAGGCGGCGACGGCGACGGGCGTGAGCAGGGATCTTCCCGCTGCTTCCCGCAGGTCGGCCTCACTGGTGGCGGACATCGCCCTCCTTTCGCCCATGCGCGCAGCGAACACAATCGATGTTCACAACGGCGCGAACTTCACACATTTTCGAACACAGTACGCGTGATCGATGTTCGTTTCAACAGTCCTACTGTTTGAAACTCTCTCTGTGCTAAAAGCAGACACATGAACGTGATGGAGAGGCACAAGTTCGTCGTGGGGCTGCTCGTGCAGCAGAACCGCGCGACGGTGGCCGAACTGGCCCGGGCCACCGGTGCGTCCGAGATGACCATCCGCAGGGACCTGGAGGTCCTGGAGTCCCGGGGCGCGCTGCGCCGGGTGCGCGGCGGCGCCGTGAGCAACCTGCCCGGCGGGGTCGAGCCGCCGTACGCGGTCCGCGCCATGTCCGGGAGCCGGGCCAAGGAGCGGCTGGCCCGCACCGTGGTCGGACTGCTCACGGACGGCGAGACCGTGGCCCTGGACACCGGCACCACGGCCGTGGCCGTCGCCAAGGCGATGGCGGGCCGCCGGCTCACCGTCGCCCCGCTCTCCCTGCACGCCGCGTTCGCCCTCTCCGGACACCCCGGGATCCAGCTGGTCATGCCGGGAGGACAGGTGCGCGCCGAGGAGCTCTCCTTCCACGGCGACACCCCCGTCCGGACGTTGCAGGAGCTGTGCTTCGACACGTTCGTGCTGGGCTGCTGCGGCGTCGACCCGGTCCAGGGCGCCACCGCCTACGACCTCGACGACGTCCAGGTGAAGCGGGCCGCGGTCGCCGCGGCCCAGCGGGTGGTCCTCGTCGCGACCGCCGACAAGCTCGGCCGTACGGCGCTGGGCCGCATCTGCCCGATCGAGCAGGTCACCCTCGTCGTCACCGACGCCCCCGCCGACTCCCCGGTGGTCGACGCACTGCGGGACCGGGGCGTGGACGTACTGCATCCCGCACCGGAGGAGGACGGAGAGCGGCCGGAAACCGAGAGCGGCCGGGGACGGCCTGGCATGATGCCGGGATGATCGTTTCCATACCCGACGTCGTGCCCCCGGGCCGCCTGGCCGGGGCCGGGCATCCGGTCTTCTCCCTGCCCTGCGGCCTCCGACTGCGTCCGTGGACCCGCGACGACGCCCCCGTCCTCGCGGAGTCGTGCCACGACCCGGACATCCGGCACTGGAACCGGCCCGGGCACCTGACCCCGGACGCGGCCCGCGAAAGGATCGCCCGGTGGGAGGAGCGCCGGCAGGCCGAGGAGGCGGTGATCTGGGCGATCGCCGAGCCGGACGGCGGCCGCCCCGTCGGCCTCATCGGGCTGGCCGACGTCGACCTTCGCGGCGGCAGCGCGGAGTTCCTGTACTGGCTGCTCCCCGCGGGCCGCGGCCGCGGTGCCATGGTCGACGCGGTGGCCAGGGTCAGCCGCTGGGCACTGGAGGACCTGGGCCTGCACCGGCTCCGCATCACCCACTCCGTCGCCAACACCGCCTCCTGCACGGTGGCCACGCGTGCGGGCTTCGCCCTCGAGGGCACGCTGCGCAGTGCCCTGCTGCACGCGGACGGCTGGCACGACGAGCATCTGCACGCCCGCGTCCAGGGGGATCCCCCGCCCGTGGAGCAGGCCGGGCGGGAGACGAACTGACCGGCGGTCCACGAGCCTCTTCGCACCCTGCCGGCGGCCACCCGGCGCCTTGGGGTGCGCGGTGGGCGCGGGCGAGCCCAACACTGCGGCCGCGCCGCACCCATGACGGACCGTGGGGTGGGGCCGCAGTGTCACGCCACACCGGCCCGGCTGCCCGGAACACCCGTCGCCGGGCCTTCGTTGAACCCCGCATGAAGGCATCTGTCACACCGGAGACCCCCGAGACGCTGGACCGCCGGGAAGGCCCGTTCGGCGAGGTCGTGCTGCGGCGCCGGGGCGCCACGTACGAGATCATCGCGAACGGCTGCTTCCTGATGGACACCTCCGACGGCCGTTCGGAGCGGCTGCTCGTCGACGCCGCGTACCTCGCCCTCGACCCGCCGCCGGGCGCCCCCGCACCGTCCCTGCTGATCGGCGGGCTCGGCGTCGGCTTCTCCCTCGCGCGCGCCGCCGCACGGAAGGACTGGGGCCGGATCGCCGTCGTGGAGCGGGAGCCGGCGATCATCGAATGGCACCGGACGGGCCCGCTCGGCACGGTGTCCGCCGAGGCCCTCGCCGACCCGCGGACCGAGGTCCTGCACACCGACCTGGTGGCCTACCTGACGGACTCCGCCGACCGGTACGACGCGCTCTGCCTGGACATCGACAACGGACCCGACTGGACGGTGGACGAGGACAACCGGGGCCTGTACTCCCCCGCCGGACTCGCCGCGTGCCTGGACCGGCTCCACCCGGGCGGGGTCCTCGCCGTCTGGTCGGCGCAGCCCTCCCCCGCCTTCGAACAGGCCCTGCGCGACGCGGGGTTCGCCTCGGTGCGGACGCAGGAGGTCCCGGTGGCCCGCGGCGTCCCCGACGTGGTCCACCTGGCCCGCAAGCCCGCCGGCGGCGGACCGGCCCGGTAGATTCACCGCGGTCGACCGACTCAGGGGGAGCTCATGTCACTGTTCATACCCGACTTCGACGACACGGTCGTCGTGCGTGCCGCGGACGCGGAGGTCATCGGCGCGCCGGAACGTCCGTGACGAACCGTCTGCTCGCCGACAGCAGCGCCACCGGGGGCGCCCTCTCCACGATGCGGGTCACCCTCGCCGAGGGAGCCAACGGGGCCCGGCCGCACCACCACTCCAGGTCCGCCGAGATGTTCTACGTACTGGACGGCACCGCCCTCCTGCTCTCCGGCGACCAGGTGGTCACGGCGGAGCAGGGCGACCTCGTCGTCGTCCCGCCCGGCACGCAGCACGCCTTCGCGGCGGCCCCGGGGGAGACGGCCGACATGCTCGTCGTGATCACGCCGGGCATCGAGCGCTTCGAGTACTTCCGGCACCTGGAGCGCATCCGGTTCGGCAAGGTCCCGCTGGAGAGCCTCCTGGAGGTGCAGGAGCTGTACGACAACCACTTCGGCACCAGCACGGTCTGGGAGGAGGCCCTGGCCCGCGGCCGGGGCTGACCCCACCCGGAACCGGGAGCCGCGGTCGGCGCCGGGTCGGGGATGATCGGGGCATGAACGATCTCGTGCGCTTCACCCGGACCTGGCGCGTCTCGGCCTCCCGGGGATACGACACCGCGTGGGGCGGGTTCACCGGGGACGCGATGCACGCGCGGGGCCGGGCCATGGCGCTGGAGGGCGGGCCCTACTGGGTCGCGTACGAGCTCCGGACCGGGCCCGGCCACGTCACCAGGTCGCTGCACGTGCGCGTGGACGGACCCGGCGATGCGGTGCGCGAAACGGAGCTGCTGCGGGACGCGGAAGGCCGGTGGACCGTCGACGGGCGGGAACGGCCCGACCTCGACGGGGCCGCCGACTGCGACCTCGGGCTCTGCCCGCTGACCAACACCATGCCCGTACGGCGCCACGGGCTGCACCTGGCCGGTGCGGCCGGTCCCGGGCGGCGGTTCCTGATGGCCTGGGTGTCCGTGCCCGACCTGGCCGTGGTCCCCTCCGAGCAGACCTACGCGCCGCTCGGCGGGGGCCGGGTCCGCTACTCGTCCGGCAGCTTCGGCAGCGACGTGGTCTTCGACGGCGACGGGCTCGTCCTCGACTACCCGGGACTCGCCACGGGGCTGGCGGACAGCGGGACCTGACGCCCAGCCGGTCCGCTGCCCGCCCCGGCCGGCTGCGGCAGGCGCGGTCGGCCGGGGCGGCCGGTCCGCCATTCGGTGGGGCTCCGCCGGCCGCACGGTGTGGGGCCGCGGGGGCCCGGGGGAACGGACCGATCCTGCGGGGAATGCCCCTCGTCCGAAAGGCCTCCCCATGCCGCTGACCCGTCGCAAGGACCTCGGACTGCTCGCCCTGCGCCTCGGAGCGGGCGGGGTGCTGATCGCGCACGGCACGCAGAAGCTGTTCGGCTGGTTCGGCGGAGGCGGTCTCGACGGCACCGCCCGGGCCATGGAGCACATGGGCTTCATCCCCGGGCGCCCGAGCGCGATGGCGGCCGGGCTCGGCGAGGCGGGCGGCGGCGCGCTCCTCGCCCTGGGGCTCGCGACCCCGGCGGCGGGCGCCGCCGCGGCGGGTGCCATGGCCGGGGCCGTTTCGGTGCACGCGCCGGCGGGGTTCTTCGCGCAGGGCGGCGGCTTCGAGTACCCGGCGTTCCTCGGCTTCGTCGCCGCCGCGCTCGGGGTCTCGGGGCCGGGGTGCTTCTCGGCCGACCACTTGACCCGGCACAGGCTGGACCGGCCTGCGGTCCTGCTGGCGGCCTTCACGCTGAGCGCGGCCGCCGCCACGGTGGTGGTCAGGCGGCGCATCGCGGCGATGGAGGCCGCGGAGGCGTCCGCCGGCCGGCAGAACGGGCGCCCCGACAACGGCGCTTGAGTCCGGAGGCGGGCGGGGCGGCGGGGGGGCTGACCTGCGCCGGGAGTGTCGACCAAAGGCCCGCGACGCGAAATCTCACGGATTCAGGTCGCCTCGGCCGGAAATATTTGGCCAGTTTGGCAGTTACCGGAATGATGTTCCATCATCGTGACTGCACGTCAGTTACCGGCGTGCATCGAGGAGGCGGGGGCGCGGGGGTTCCCCCGCACCCACCATCGGCCGATGCGCAGGGGGGCTCGTGGCCCCGCCGCGCCCTGAGGTGGGCTCCCGCCCCTGTTCCCGTTCACCTAGGCAAAGGCCCATGTCCGCCCAGCAGCTCTCGGACCTCATACGTTTCGCCCGCCACAACTCGCCCTTCTATCGGGACCTCTACGCGTCCCTGCCGCCGGACGCCGACCGCCTCACCGACCTGCCGGTCGTGGACCAGCAGGAGTTCTGGGCGGCCAACACCCTGCACGACAACCGGGTTCTGACCGGCCCGCTCAGCGAGGCCACGGTCTACAAGACCGGCGGCACCACCGGCTCCCCCAAGTTCTCGGTCTACACCCGCGACGAATGGCGCACGTTCGTCGGCGCCTTCGGCCAGGGGCTCGTGGACACGGGCCTGCGCCCGGGGCACCGCGTCGCCGACCTCTTCTACGCCGGGGAGCTGTACGCCAGCTTCCTGTTCATCCTGGACTCCCTCGCCCACGCGCCCGTGGACAACGTCCGCCTGCCCATCGGCGGCGCCGCCCCGCTGGAGTCGACGGTCCCCACGCTGCGCGACCTCGCCGCCCAGGTGCTGGCCGGCACGCCGACCACCCTGTGCCGGCTGGCCGAGCACGTCGTCGCCGCCGGTGTCCGGCTCGACTCGGTGGAGCTGCTGCTCTTCGGCGGCGAGGCCCTGTTCGACGACCAGCGGCGGCTGCTGGCCACCGCGTTCCCCCGTGCCGAGGCCCGCTCCGTCGGATACGCGAGCGTGGACGCGGGCCTGCTCGGCCGCCCGGTGCCCGGCCCCGACGCGCGCGTGCACCGGGCCTTCACCCCGCACTCGGTCGTCGAGATCCTCGACGACACCACCGGTGAGCCCATCACCGAACCGGGGCGGCCCGGCCGGGTCGTCGTCACCAGCCTGTTCCGGCGCCTGATGCCGGTCATCCGCTATCCGGCGGGCGACCGGGCCGAGTGGACGGGCACCGGGGAGGGCCACTTCCGGATCCTCGGCCGCGCCGAGGAGGGCGTACGGGTCGGCCCCGTCTCCCTCTACACGCAGGACGCCCAGCAGGCGGTGGCCGCGGCGGACACCGCCGGGCGCGTCGTCGGCATGCAGCTCGTCGTACGCCGCTGGGAGGGCCGCGACGGGCTCGTGCTCCGGCTGGCGACCGCGCCCGGGGACGCCGGCCGCGGTGACGGCGGACCGGGCGAGCCGGGCGGGCCGGGCGGGCCAGGTGGACCGGGCGGGCTGGAGGCGCTGGCCGACGCCGTCGTCACGGAGCTGGAGACCGTGCGGCCGCTGTACCCGGACAGTGTGCGCGCCGGATTCGTGCACCCGCTGTCCGTGGAGTGGGCCCGCCACCGGGACCTCGCCGTGAACCCGCGCTCGGGCAAGCTCGTCCGCGTCCTGGACGAGAGGCCGACCGCATGACCGCCACGCACGTGACCGACACGGAGGCCGGGTCCGGCGCGCGGCGGCTGCCGCTGGTGCTGCGCAACCGCGCCTTCGGGGCCGTATGGCTGGGCCAGGTCCTGACCCAGGGGGCCGTGCGCATGTTCCAGGTCGGCGTGTCCTGGTGGCTCGTCGCCTACGCCGTCCAGGACGCCGGCGGGCTGGCCTCCGGGCTGTTCATGGCCGTCTGCACCCTGCCCGCCGTGGCCCTGGCGCCCGTCGTGGCCCGCGCCGTCGGCCGGTTCGCGCACCGCTCGGTGCTGCGGACCGCCGCCGCCGCGGCCGGAGCCGCCGCGGCCGCCCTCGCCCTGTGGGCGCAGGGCAGCGGCCTGCCGGTGGCCGCCGTGTACGCCGCCGCCCTCGCCCTGGCCACCTGCCAGGCCTTCTTCGACCCGTGCCTGACCACGTCGGTGCCCGAGCTCGTCGACGACGCCGACATCGAGACCGCCACCGGCTTCGAGCTGTCCACCCAGTCCCTGGCCGGGCTGGGCGGGGCCCTGCTCGGTGCCCTGGCCGTCGACCGGGCCGGGGTGGCCGGGCTGGCCGCCGGCTGCGCCGCCGCCTACCTGGGCGCCGCCCTGCTGGTCGCGACCGCGCGGTTCCGCACCGCCGCGGCGCACGCCGCGGACCCCGGGCCGGCGCCCGGGCCGGCACCCGCCGACGGCGGCGCCGCGACCGACGGGCCGGCCGCGGTGCCCGGGCAGCGCCGTACCCTGCGCGGCATCCTCGGCGAACTGCCCTTCGTACGAAGCATCCTGATCTGCTTCACCGCGGCGAACCTCTTCACCGCCGCCGTGTTCGTCATCATCCCCCTCTACACCCGCTCCGTCTTCCAGGGCGGCGGGGGCACCGTCGCGCTGCTGGAGGCCTCCCTCGGCACCGGCGCGCTCATCGGCGCCTTCACCGGCACCCGGGTCCCGGGCCGGCCCGCCGTCGCCGGCGCGTACTGCCTGGGCCTGATGGCGGTCGCCCTGGCCCTGCCCGGCCTGGCCCCGCTGCGTCCGGTGTTCGCGGGCTGCCTGGTCGTCGCCGGCTGGTGCGCCGGGGCCGTCAGCGTCCGCTTCGTCGCCCTGTTCCAGCGGCTGGTGCCCGCCGCCGACAAGCCCGGCTTCTTCGCCGTGATGCAGGCCGTGCTCGGCGCGTCCCTGCCGGTGGCCTCGCTGGTGTTCGGCTCGGCCGGCGACCACCTCTCGCCGCAGACGCTGTGCCTGGTGCAGGGCATCGGCCTGCTGCCCGCCGCCTGCGCCCTGGCCCTGCTCGGCCGGCGCCACCCCGAACCCGCCGGGGCGGAGGCAGAAGCGAGCGCGGAGACGGAAGCGAGCCCGGAGACGGAAGCGAGCGCGGAGGCGGATGCCGTCGGCGCCGCGGCCGCCCGGCCGGCGGGAGGCCCGCGGTGAACCCCGTCATCACCCCGGCCACCTGCGCGGACATCGCCGAACTGCGCCAGCTCTACTACGCCGTCTACGGACCCCACTACCCGGTCGCCCTCGGCACCGACCCCGCCGAGATGGCCCGGCTCATCGCCGACCCGCACTCCCTGTGGCTCGTCGGCCGCTGCCCCGGCACCGGGGCGCTGACCGCCTCGGCCGCCATCCACGGCGAGGCCGGCAGCCGCATCGGCCGCCTGGAGGGCATCGCCGTGCACCCCGAGCACCGCTCGGGCGGCCTGGCCGCCGCCCTGACCGAGGCGCTGTGCGCCGGGATGCTGGACTCGGGGCGGCTGGACTCCGTGTACGCCACCGTCCGTACGGTCAGTGCCGGCCCGCAGCGCGTCGTCGCCCGCAACGGCTTCCGCCCGCTGGGCATCCTGCCCAACGCGGTGGATCTCAGCAGCCGCGAAAGCCTCGCTCTCTACGCGCGTCACTCGGCGGGGGTGCTCGACCGCCGGATGCCCGTCGCCGAAGTGCCCGCCCCGCTGCTGCCGTTGCTGCGGACCGCCGAGAGCGTGCTGGGCATCGGCTACCCGGGGGTCCGGGCCGCCGCGGCCCCGACCGCGGCCCCGGGCACCGCGGCCCCGGGCACCGGGGCGACGGCAACCGGGGTGACGGCAACCGGGGCGGCTCCGGCGGCGGAGGCCGCCACCCGGCTGGAGGTGATCGAGGCTCCGGCGTTCGTCCGGCGCCGGTTCCGCGACCACTTCCCCGGCGCCGAGGGCTGGTTCTACCCGCTGCACACGCCGAACGTGCTGCTCACCCCTGAGGACGGCCGGTTCGAGGTGTACGCCTACCTCAACCGCGCCGGGGGCTACTGCTCCCTGCTCACCGCCCACCCCGACCCGGCCGCGGCGGCCGCCCACCTCGAACCCGTCACCCGGGCCCTGGCCCGCGCCGGCGCGGGATACGTCGAGGCCCTGGTGCCGCTCGCGCACCAGGAGGCCCTCGCGGCCTTCCTGGCCCAGGGGTTCGTCGCCGGCGCCCTCTACCCGGCGATGCGGGCGGACGGCGACGGCTTCCACGACTACGTCGTGCTGTCCCGCTCCACCGAGCGGATCGATTTCCGCGGAGTCGCCGTCGAACCGCCCCTCCAGCCCTACCTGGACTGCTACGTGTCGGCCTGGGCGTCGACCCATCTGCCCACATCACCCGAGGTTGCCCCGTGAACCCCCATCTCGCCCCGGTCGGCGTGCCCGACCCCGCCCTCCTGCCGCACGTGCAGCAGCTGTGCGACCTGACCGACCCGTACGCGTACGGGCCCGCGGAGGACGAGCTGTTCGCCGCCGCCATGGCGGAGATCAACGCCTGGCACACCGAACGGTCCCCGTTCTTCCGCTCGTTGTACGCGTCCGCGCCCGCGGCGGAGGGCGGCGAGCCGTACCGGACGCCGCTGGTCCACGCGAACTTCTTCAAGCGGCACGAGGTGCTGTCCATCCCCCGCGAGGACGTCGAGCTGCACCTGACCTCCTCCGGCACCACCGGCCAGAAGTCGCAGATGTTCTTCGACCGGTGGACGATCCGCTCCGCCCAGCGCATGGTCGCCCGCATCTTCGAGCGGAACGGCTGGATCACCCCCGAGCAGGAGGTCAACTACCTGCTGTACAGCTACGAGCCGGCCCCGTCGCTGAACCTCGGGACCGCCTTCACCGACAACTACCTCTGCGACTTCGCCCCGGCGCGCAGCGTCGAGTACGCCCTGCGCAACACGGGCGGCGGCACGGGCGGCGACCACGAGTTCGACCCCTTCGGCTGCATCGCCGCGCTGCGCCGCTTCGAGCAGGACGACGCACCGGTCCGCATCCTCGGCTTCCCCGCCTTCCTGTGGTTCACCCTGGAGCGGATGCGGGCCATGGGCGTGCCGCCGCTGCGGCTGCCCGAGGGCTCCCTCGTCGTCCTCGGCGGCGGCTGGAAGGGGCATGCCGACCGGCAGATCGGCAAGGAGGAGCTGTACGCCCGGGTCACCGAGCAGCTCGGCATACCCGGCGAGCGGATCCGGGACACCTTCGGCTCGGTCGAGCACTGCATCCCGTACATCGAGTGCGAGCGGCACCGGCTGCACGCGCCCGTCTGGTCGCGGGTGACGATCCGCTCCACCCGCACCCTGGAGCCGCTGCCGTACGGGGAGCGGGGCTACCTGCACCTGGTGTCGCCGTACATCACGTCCGTGCCCGCGCAGAGCGTGGTCATGGGCGACCTGGCCTCCCTCCGGCCGGGGGACGCCTGCGGTTGCGGGCTCCGGACCCCCTGGTTCACCGTCCACGGCCGGGCCGGGGTGAGCCGCAACCGGAGCTGCGCGGTGGCCGCCGCGGAACTGATGAAGGGAATGGCGTGACCGTGACGACGACCACCGGCGAGAACACGAGCGTGACCGAGACCGTGAACGAGACCGAGACCGTGACCGCGTACGAGAACGGCGGCGGGCCGACCCCCGCCGCACCGCACTTCTGGCAGGGCTCCTTCATCGGCGACGAGGAGGCCGGGCGCCGGCTCGCCGGGCTCCCGGCCGCGGTCGAGGCCGCGCTGGGCACCGCACTGGAGACGGGGACCGTCCTGGCCGCCTGCGACGCCCTGGCCTCGGCCCTGCTCGACCCGGAGCACCCCGTGCACGCCCGGCTGGCGGCGCACCTGCCCGAGGACGAGGACCCGGCGGCGCTCCTGGCCGAGCTCGGCCACCACCTCGGCCGCCGGGAGCTGACCCGCAAGCTGCGCCGGGAGCTGGGCAGCGCCGCGCCCGGCCGGCTGAACCGGCCCGATGCGCGCGAGGCGGTGTACGAGGCGTGGGCGCCGGTCGGCATGGTCGCGCACATCGCCCCGGGCAACGCGGCCACCGTCGCCCCGCTCAGCATCGTGGAGGGCCTGCTCGCCGGCAACGTCAACGTCCTCAAGACCAGCAGCGCCGACACCCTCTTCACCCAGGCCCTGATGGCCGAGCTGGCCGCCCTCGACCCCAGCGGGGCGCTGGCCGCGCGGATCGTCGTCCTGCGCTTCGGCTCCTCCCGGCAGGAGTGGCTGCGCCTGATGTGCGCGCCCGCGGACGCCGTCGCCGTCTGGGGCGGGGAGGCCGCCGTCGAGGGGGTGGCCGCCCATGTGCCGCCCGGCTGCCGGCTGGTGGAGTGGGGGCACCGGATCTCCTTCGCCTACCTGACCGCCGACGCCTGGTCGGACCCGGACACGCTCGGCGCGCTCGCCGAGGACGTGTGCCGGCACGAGCAGCAGGCCTGCTCCAGCCCGCAGGTCGTCTACCTGGACACCGAGGACGAGGCCGAGGTCTTCGCGTTCGCGGAGCGCTTCGCCGGCGTCCTCGCGGCCCGGTCCGCGGCAAACCCCCCGCCCGGCGTCGCGGACGCCGACCGGGACCCGGCCGAGGAGGCCGAGCTGACCACCACGGAGCTGGTGGCCCGGCTGGAGGAACACCTCGGCCTGACCCGGGTGTTCGCCGCGGCCGACGGCTCGTGGCGGGTCATGGCCGACACCCGGTCCCCGCTGGCGGCGTCCCCGCTGCACCGCAGCGTGTGGGTCAAGCCGCTGCCGCGCAAGCGGATGATCGCGACCCTGCGGCCGATGCGCCGCTACCTGCAGACCGCGGGCATCGCCGGCAGCCGGACCGACACGGCCGAGCTGTCGCGCACCGCCCTCGCCGCCGGCGTCACCCGGGTCACGCCCGTCGGCGCGATGCTGGAGAGCTACGCGGGCGAGCCGCACGACGGGGTGTACGCGCTGCAGCGCTACAGCCGGCGCGTCGCGGTGCAGGCCGACCCGGCCCGGTTCGCGACCGCCGCCTGCCTGGACGACCTGGCCCGGCCCGCCGTCCTGCCGGCGCCCGCCGGCCCGCTGCTCGGCAAGGAGGAGGTGCAGGAGCGCAACGGCCGGGTGGGCCGAGCCGACGCGGAGCTGTACTTCCACAGCGGCGGCAGCACCGGCGCCCCGGCACTGTCGCTGTTCAGCTACGACGACTACGACACGCAGATGCACGCCGCGGCCCGCGGCCTGCTCGCCGCCGGCTACGACCCGGTCGGGGACCGTACCGCCAACCTCTTCTACTGCGGCGGCATGTACGGCAGCTTCATCAGCTTCTTCTCCATCCTGGAACGGCTCGGCGGGGTCCAGCTCCCGCTGGCCGCCGGGCCCGACCACCGCGCGACGGCGCAGGCGCTGATCGACCACGGGGCGAACACCCTCTTCGGCATGCCGTCGTACCTGTGGCAGCTGCTGCACGCGGAGGCGGACGCGCTGCGCGCCTACGGGGGCCTGCGCAAGGTGTTCTACGGCGGCGAGCACTTCACGCCGGAGCAGCAGCGCACGCTGAAGGACGAGTTCGGCATCGAGGCGGTCCGCTCCCTCACCTACGGCAGCACCGACCTGGGCCCGCTGGGCTACCAGTGCACCGAGAGCTCGGGCGGCGTGCACCACCTCCACGCCGACCTGCACACGATGGAGATCCTCGACCCGGACGCGGACCGGCCGGTCGCGCCGGGCGAGACGGGCCGGCTGGTGTTCACCACGCACGCCCGGCGCGGCCAGCAGCTGGGCCGGTACGTCATCGGCGACCTGGGGCGGGCCGTGCCCGGCCGCTGCCCGTGCGGCAGCCACGCCCCGCGCTTCGAACTGCAGGGCCGCACCGGCGACGTGATGCGGGTGGCTACGTACTCCCTCAACCACCGCCGCTTCGTGTCCCTGGCGGAGGAGCAGGGCGGCCACCGCGGCGAGCTGCAGATCCTGCTCGGCAACGGGGAGGCCCGGGAGCGGCTGACGGTGCGCGTGGAGCGGACCGCCGGGACGGACCCGGAGCGGCTGCGCGAGGTCTTCCTGGCCGGCTACCCGGAGCTCCGCTCGGCGGTGTCGGAGCGGCTGCTGGACCTGGCGGTCGAGCCGGTCGACGGCGCGTCGCTGGACCGCAGCCCCACCAGCGGCAAACTCCGCTCCGTGGTGGACACCCGCCGCTAGGCTCACGTTGCCTGACCTCTGTGGAGAACAACGGGTTGTGATCCAGACCACCGCGACGCGAAGGTGGAGGCCGGCGAGGTAGCTCCAGGGCGTTCAGCTGCCCGCGCTGTGGCACCTCCTGCAGCGCGGGCGGCCAGGACGCCGCCGAATGGCGCACCCCGAAGGACGGAGAGGCAGATGACTGGCGGGACGGGACAGGCGGATCCGGAGCCGGCCGCCTGGCCGGGCTATCGCTCGGCGCCGCCCCGCTTCGGCGGTCCCGGGCAGCGCCTCGTCTTCCCCGCACCCGTCCCCGCCGGGCTGCGAGCGCTCGGGGACGAGGTCCGGGCCGCGCCGTGGCCCGTCCGGCCGGCGTTCCGCTCCTCACGGGTCGCGCTGCTCGACACACTGTGCCGGTGGCAGACCCTGCGCGTGCTGGCGTACCTGCGGGTGCTGGCCGCCGGAGCCCGGTCGGCGGCACCGTCACTCCTCCGCGACCTCGCGACGCCACCCGACCAGGGAACCGCCGCCGATCCGGACACGGCTGCGCTGCTGGCCAGACTGGAACAGGCAGCCCTGGAGCTACCGCCGGCACTGCTGGACGCGGTCGTGTGCGATGCCGGCGGGCTGCTCGCGGACAACCGGTTCGCGGCGTCTGTCCTGGCCGCCGGCCTGACTGCGGACTCGCGCCCCGCGGACACGGACGAGGCGGTCTCCCGTGCGGTGGTACTGACCAGCTACTGGTACGAGCTGCCCGCCCAGCGGGGCGGCTTGGCGCTCGCCTGGAGCACCACCGTGTTCGCCCGCTCCTGGCTGTGGTGGTCGGCGAACTTCACTTACGGGGATCCCGCCGGCGGCATCGGCATCACCAGCGACCCGCGTCCACCCCGGCCCGCTGCGAGCGCTCTTCCCGACTGGGCACAACCCCTGCTCGCCCAGGCCGAACGGGCCGAACGGGCCGACCGCTGACGACACGTCCGCGCACGCAGGCAAGGTCAGCCGGCGTCGGGGCCGTCGGCCGTGATGCGGCGGCGGACCTGGTCCTCCTGGGCCAGGCGCCGCAGCAGTTCGAGGACGGGGGCGGAGAGGGCGAAGACGACGACCGCCTGCTCCGCCAGCGCCGCCGACTCCCGGAAGGCGGCGGCGCGGCGCAGGTCGAGGCGGGCGATGGAGTCGGCCAGCTCGGCGTAGGGGAGGAGGCCGTCGGGCCGGTAGCCGGCGTCGAGCCGCCGGAGCTGCTTGAGCGCGGTGGTGAGCCCCCGGACGTGCGGGGAGGCGGCGGGGACCTGCCAGTCCATGGCCGCGATCAGCTTCTCGACGTCCGCTTCGGCGGCCGCCTCGGCCTCGGCCTCCTGGCCGGAGTCCCCGGCCGGGGCCTCGGCGACCGGTACGGGCAGGGCGTAGCTGATCGCGCCGAGGGCGGCGTCGGTGGTGTCGGCGCGGTCGACCGCGGCGAGCACCTCGCGGGTGGCGGCGATCGACAGCCCGCCCAGGCTGGTGAGCGCCTTGATCAGGCGGAGCCGGTGGACGTGCTCCTCCCCGTACTCGGCCAGGGTGGCGGCCGTGGCCCGGCCGGCGGGCAGCAGCCCTTCCCGGCGGAAGTACTTGATGCTGGCGACCGGCACGCCTGTGCTGCGGCTGAGCTCCGAGATCCTCATGGGCTACCTCGCTGTGGTGCGGCCGGGCTTCCGCCGCCGTCGATTGGACACTCCAAGAAGATACTGCCACTATCTAGTACTGGATACCTTGAATATCCAACTACTCCATGTAATCACCCTGGAGCCGCCATGTCTTCGCCCCAGTCGTCCGCCCCGTCGTCCCCTGCCCCCTCCGAGCCCTCCTCCGTCCTGCGCAGCCCGCGGCTGTGGCTCGGCACGGGCGCGATCCTCGCGGTGGTCTCGACGCTGTTCGCGCTGCTGTACGTCGGCGGCAACGTCAACCCCAAGGGCAACCTGCGCGACCTGCCCGTCGCGCTGGTCAACAGCGACCGGGGCGCCGACTCGGGCGGCAAGCACGTCAACTTCGGCGAGCAGGTCGTCACGGGGATCCAGAAGTCCGCGTCGGCCGGCAAGAGCATCTCCTGGCAGGTGCTCAGCCGCGAGGAGGCCGACAAGCGGCTCGGCCAGGGCAAGCTCTACGGCGCGCTCGTCGTGCCGGAGGACTTCACCACGTCGGTGTCGGCCCTGACCGCACCCCCCGCCCAGACACAGGCACAGGGGCAGGCACAGGGGCAGGCACAGGGGCAGGCCAAGCCCCAGGGTCAGGTGCAGGCCCAGCCGCAGGGCCAGGGGCAGGCCCAGCCGCAGCCGGTCCGCCCGAAGCTGACGGTGCTGACCAACCAGTCGGCCGGCAGCTTCGGCTCCTCCATGGCCTCCCAGGCGTCGCAGCAGGCCGCCCACGCCGCCTCCGCGCAGCTCGGCAAGGAGCTCCTCTCCCGCGTGTCCGCGCAGAGCGCGGCCGCCGCCCAGCTCCCCCCGTCCGCCAAGCTGATGCTGGCCGACCCCGCCGCCGTGGAGGTCGCCGACGGCCACCCGGTCGGCGCGCGCAGCGCGATGGGCCTGAGCGCGTTCTACTACGCCCTGGTGCTGCTGGTGTGCGGCATGCTCGGCGCCAACGTGATCAACTCCCAGGTCGACAACGCGCTCGGCTACCTGCACACCGACTACGGCCCGATCCGCCGCCGCACCCCGGTCCGGCACACGAGCCGCGTGCGCACCCTGGCCATCAGCGCGGTCCTCATGCTGGGACTCTCGGTCGTCATGGGCTCGCTGGTCGAGGCCACCACCGTGGGCCTGCTGGACATGGACGCCTCCCACCTGGGCCTGCTGTGGCTGTACTCGGTGGCCACCATCGCGGTCGTCGGCATCAGCGGCCTCGCCCTGCTGGCCGCCTTCGGCACGCCGGGCATGCTGGTCTCCACCATCGTCTTCATCGCGATGGCCGTTCCGTCCTCCGGTGCGACCGTGCCGCTGGAGGCGCTGCCCGGGGTCTTCCGTACGCTCGCCGAGTTCGAGCCGCTGCGGCAGCTCACCGGCGGTCTGCGCTCCATCCTCTACTACGGCGCGCAGGCGGATGCGGGCCTCACCCGGGCCTGGGCCGCGATGGGGATCGCGCTCGCCGTCTCCCTGGTCTTCGGCTTCGGCACCACCCGCCTCTACGACCGCAGGGGCCTGCACCGCATCCCGCAGCCCGCGCGGTCCGCGGACGCCGCCCCGGCCCCCGCGGCCGCCTGACCGGACGACCGGCTGTATGTCGGGCCGCGCCCTTCCCCAGGGCGCGGCCCGACGCGCGTTCACGGCTCAGCCGCGGGGCGTCCAGAGCTCGACCAGGCGGGCCGCCTTCCATGCCAGGCTCCCCCAGCTGCCGTTCACGGTCAGCACGGCGACGGCGCACGTGGGGAAGGACTCCCCGAGACGGGCCACCAGCGGCTCCGGCCCGTCACCGCAGAGCCCCACGGCGAGCTCGTGCACGGCCGGGTTGTGGCCGACGACCAGCAGCCCGGTCAGCTCGTCGGCCTGTTCCCCGAGTACGCCGAGCAGTTCCTCGGCGTCGGCCCCGTACAGCCTGTCGTCGAAGACGGTGGGCGGCGGGTCGGCGAGCGCGGGGAGCATGAGCTGCCACGTCTGCCGGGTCCGCCGCGCGGGCGAGCACAGCGCCAGGCCCACCGCGAACCCGGATTCGGCGAGCCGGTGCCCCATTCTCGGGGCGTCGGTCCGTCCCCGGTCCGCGAGTTCGCGTTCAAAGTCCTCGACGTCCGCGGTCTCTCTGGGCACCGCCTTCGCATGGCGGACCACCACGATCCGGCGCTCGATGTCCGGCACCGTCCACACCTCCCAAGCCCGGCCCGCCGGTCACCCGCGCGGCCCCCGTTCCGGGCGCTGCTCGTCTTCGGCGGTCCGGGTCCGGAACCGCCCCCCTGCGCCTTCCCCGGCCGGCACCGCCGCAAGCGCGGCCGAACGGGGGACCCGGACGCCGTCCTGAACCCGACCCCGAACGCGCGGCGCCGGGCATGCGGTCGGACGCCCGGGTCCCGACGGACCGGACCGGGCGTCCGACGCGGATGCGGTGGCTGGGGCGGGCCGGCTACCAGCCGCCGGTGCCGATCTCGGTGCGGTCCTCCAGGCCCTTGCCGTTGCCCGCGTAGAGGTAGAGCTTCCCGGTCTGACGCGGATCCGCATCGACCGCGGCGAGGTCCGGGCGGCCGTCGCCGCTGAAGTCGGCACCCGCGTAATCCGAGATGCCGTTCCAGCCGCCCGAACCGATCTCCACGCGGTCGCCCAGCATGTTGAGGCCGTCCCGGCCCGTGTTCGGGTAGAGGTACAGCTTGCCGCTCTCCACATGGACCGCGACCAGGTCCTTGCGGCCGCCCCTGTTGAAGTCACCCCCGACAGCTCCGCCATCCCCGGGTCGAGGGGGACGTCGTCGACGACGGACTTGTTGCGGACGGGGAGGTAGGTGCCGTGTCCGGAGAAGTAGGGGTAGGGATCTTGCGGTGGTGCACACCGCTCGGCGTGAACTCGAAGCCGATGTAGCTGGTGCGGCTGTCGTCGGCCCACTTCTCGAACAGGACCACGTGCCGGTTGGCCGGGGAGCCGTTGTTCAGCAGGGCGTCGCCGGGCTTCAGCTCGTTCTTGGATATGCGCTCGGTCACGCCGCGCGGGCCGAAGGTGTCCGTGGTGAGCGAGGCCCCGAGCTTCCACGCCATGGAGACGCAGCCGGAGCAGTCCATGCGGTGGCCCTGGTAGTAGTCCGTCCAGCTGTACTTGAGGCCCTTGCCGACCCAGTTCTTGGCCCGGCGGATGGTTTCGGTGCGGCTGATCTTCGGTGCGAGCACGCTCGGCTTCGGCGCGAGGCCGCTGGGCCCCCGTGCCTCCACGGGGGTGACCTCGCCTGGCCGCCGCCGCCCGTGTCCGCCGGGGCCCCCGCGGCCTCGGCGGTGACGGGAGCGGTGACGGGAGCGGGGGCGACCTGCGCGGGGGGGCGCGGCGGTCGCGGCGGTCGCGGCCGGGATGCTCGCGGCCAGGGCGCCGCCGGTGAGCGCGCACACCGGCGCGGTGGCGATGGCCGTCTTGCGGACTGGCACGTTGTTCGACAAAGCACTCTCCTGGGTGAAGTGGTCCGGGCACGCCCGATGAGCGGCGATGCCCGGCGAACAGGCCTGTGTCCAGCGGGATTTCGGCCCGCCGGGCACCGCCGGCTCGCTGCCACACCCTCTCGATCACCACAGGTGCTTCACATCCTGCTGAGGTGTCGTTCGAATCTGCCTCGATCGATGATGGTCCGTCATCCCCGCGCAGGAGCAGGCAAGGAGAGCGGGGACGGTCTGTACGGCGAAGCGCGTACTGCTCTCGATGCAGCGTTTTCTCGCCAGTCCCCCGCGTCACGGCCACGGACCGTGCCGAAGGCGTGGTGCCGCCCCCGGACCGGGCGACCCGGTTGGGCCCGTTTGCCTCAGGCGGGGTATGCAGAATCGATTAGCTGCATGGCGTTCGGAAGGACGGGGCCGCCCGTCGCTTACCGTGACCGGGCACCGCTCCACAGCCGCCCCCGGCCAACGTCAGACCCCCTGGAAGGTGATCGAGGCATGAGCCAGTCCACCCGGGCCGCCGGCCGCGGACTCGACGCCGCCGGCGGCACCGCCGCGCCGGCCGTCGCCGGGGCCGCCCAGAACATCCGCTTCCTCGCCACCCACACCCTGCCCGCCTTCGTTCGCGGGTTCGTCAACGCCCGCCCCACCGTCATCAAGATCTATGCCGCCGTCGGCCAGCCCGCCTGGTCCGCGGCCACCCTGCGCGCGCTGCGCGCCCGCCACGGCGGGGCGCCCGTACTGCTCAAGGGCATGTCCGGGCCCATGCTGGTCCTCCTCGACGAGCCCGAACTCCGCCGGTTCTACGCCGAACCCGTCCGTACGCTGGCCATGGACTCCCCCGACAAGACCGCCGGCCTGTCGATCCTGGAGCCCACCGGGGTCATCTGCTCGCACGGCGAACTCCGCGAACAGCGCCGTACGATCAACGACGAGGCCGTGGCCGCCGCCGAGCCGGTCCACCCCTGCGGCCGGGAGTACCTCGCCGTGGTCGCGGACGAGGCCCGGCGGCTCACCTCCCGCAGCGTCCTCGACACGCCGACGCTCGAACGCGCGCTGCAGCGGGCGGCCCGCCGCATCGTCCTGGGCGACGCGGCCGCCGACGACCGGCAGCTCACCCAGTGGCTGTTCTCGCTGCGCAACGAGGGCAACTGGATGGGCAAGCGCAAGAAGCAGGCCCAGGCGGCGCGGAAGCTGTACGCCCAGGCCAACGCGCGGATCGCGGCGTACGCGGCCGAGGCGCCCGCGCACACCCTGGCCGCACGGGCCCTCACCCACCCGGACCCGGACGGCACCCTCGACCCGATCGGCCAGACCCACCACTGGTTCCTCGCCCTGGACGGGCTCGCGCCGGTCGCCGCCCGCACCCTGCTGCTCATCGCCACCCACCCGGCCGAGCAGGACGCCGTCCTCGCCGAGGTGTCCACGGCCGGCGGTCCGCTCCTGCCCCGGCTGCAGGCCTGCGTCCGGGAGTCGCTGCGGCTGTTCCCGCTGGTCCCGGACCTGGTACGGGTCACCCGGGCCGAGACCACCTGGCGCGGCGTGTCCTACCCGGCGGGCACGTCGGTGCTGGTGCCCGCCCTGTTCCACAACCGCGACGCGTACCGGGTCTCCGCGCCCGACGCGTTCGTGCCCGGCCGCTGGCTGGCCCCGGGCGCGACCGGGATCCTGCAGTTCGCGCCGTTCAGCCACGGCGGCGGCCGCTGCCCCGGCGAGAACCTGGGCCTGCTGGTCACCACCGCCCTGTGCGCCGAGCTGCTGCGCACCAACCGCCTCACCGGGGCCCGGCCCGCACTGCCGTCCTCGGGGCCGCTGCCGCTGATCGTGGACACCGCCGGCATCCGCCTCGGCCTCGTACCCCGCTGACCTCCGCCGACCTCCGCCGACCTCCCCCGACGCCACCCGCTCGCTCCTTCCCGCTCTTCGATCGCCGAGCCGGAGACCGCCGGCCCGGCCGAGACCACGAGGCCCCGATGACCGACACCGCCCGCACCGCCCGCACCGCCGCCCCCGCACGCCCCGAGACACCGCCGCAGCCCAGCAGTTGGGTGACCGCGCCCTACGGGCCCGCCGGACTGCTGGAGCGCCTCGGCTCGGCCGCCTTCGCCGGGATCAACAGCCGCTGGGAATGGCACGAGCTCCCGCTGCCGCTGGCCCTGCTGAACCTGCGGACCCTCCGCGAGGACCTGCGCCGCAAGAACCTGTACGACACCTTCGGCGCGGGCGGCGAACGCCCCCGCCGGGCCACCGACCACCTGCAGCCCTACCGGTCGTACGACGGCTCCGGCTGCGACCCGTACGACGAGGACATGGGGCGGGTCGGCACCCGGCTCGACCGCAACGCGCCGCTGGAGATGGCCTACCCGGAGACGGACGCGGAGCTGATGACGCCCAGCCCGCGGGAGATCAGCCGTCAGCTGCTGGCCCGCCGCTCCTTCGTGCCGGCCACCACGCTGAACCTGCTCGCCGCGGCCTGGATCCAGTTCCAGATGCACGGCTGGGCCAACCACGGCGACAACACGTCCGTGGAACCCTTCACCGTGCCCCTGGCCCAGGACGACGACTGGGAGGCGCAGGGCGGCACGTGCCCCATGCGGATCAACCGGACCCAGCCCGACCCGGTCGCCCACGCCACGCCCGACGCCCCGCCCACGTACGAGAACACGGTCACCCACTGGTGGGACGGCTCCCAGCTCTACGGCAGCGACGAGGAGCGCTGCCGCTCGCTGCGCACCGGCGAGCACGGCAAGCTCACCCTCGGCGAGGACGGGCGGCTGCCCGCCGACCCCCGCCCGGGCCGGGACTGCCTGGACTGGACCGGGATGAACAGCGACTACTGGGCGGGCCTGTCGGTGCTGCACCACCTGTTCACCAAGGAACACAACGCGATCTGCGACATGGTCCGCTCCTACCACCCCACCTGGGACGACGAGCGGATCTTCCAGACCGCGAGGCTGGTCAACAGCGCCCTCATCGCGAAGATCCACACGGTGGAGTGGACGCCCGGCATCCTCGACACGCCCGCGCTGCACTTCGCGATGAACACCAACTGGTACGGCATGCTGCCCCGCTGGGTGAGCAAGCGGTTCGGCCGGATCGGCTCGGGCGAGATGCTCAGCGGCATCCTCGGCTCGCCCACCGACCACCACGCCGCCCCGTACTCGATGACGGAGGAGTTCGTCTCCGCGTACCGGCTGCACCCGCTCATCCCCGACGAGCTCGCGATCCACGACCACCTCGGCGGCCGGCTGCGCCGCACCATCGGCTTCGACGAGATGCAGGGCCGCACCACGCGGAAGGCCGTCGACGAGTTCGGGATGAGCGACCTCCTCTACACCTTCGGCACCTCCCACCCCGGCGCCCTCGTCCTGCACAACCATCCCGACGCGCTGCGCAACCTGGTCCGGCTGTCCGGCGAGCACATCGACCTCGGCACCGTCGACATCCTGCGCGACCGCGAGCGCGGCATCCCCCGCTACAACGCCTACCGGCAGATGCTGCGCAAGCGCCCGGTGGCGTCCTTCGAGGAGCTGACGGGCGGGCACCCGGACGACACACCGCTGATCAGGGACCTCTACGAGGGCCGGCTCGACCGGGTCGACACCCTCGTCGGCAATCTGGTGGAGCCGCGGCCCGAGGGCTTCGGCTTCAGCGACTCGCTCTTCCGGATCTTCATCCTGATGGCCAGTCGGCGGCTCAAGAGCGACCGCTTCTTCACCACCGACTACCGGCCGGAGGTGTACACCGCCGAGGGCCTGGAGTGGATCGACCGGAACAGCATGGTCAGCGTGCTGCTGCGGCACCACCCCGAACTGGCCCCCTCCCTGGACGGCGTCGCCAACGCCTTCGGCCCCTGGAAGACCGTCTGAGGCACCCTCCCGCCCGGCCCGCAGGCACCCCTCCCCTCCCGGCCTGCAGGCACCCTCCCTCCCGGCTTGCGCAGCCACCGCGGCCGGCATCGCACGCGGCCCGTCGGTCACCGTACGCGGCCCGGCGGCCACCGTGCGTACGGGCGCCCGGTGGGCCGTGCGGGGCGGGCGGGGGGACCATGGGGGGTGTGGAGGATCGTCGTCCGGATCCGGTCCGGGTGGGTGGACCATGCGTGAGCAGACCTCGATAGAGGAGCTGATCAGCGGCGCCGCGCAGGACGCCGGCGGCTGGCTGGGCGCCCTGCCGGTGGCCCAGGTGGCCACGGGCTCCGACGGCCGGATCGTCCGCTGGAACCACGCCGCCCAGGAACTCCTGGGGTACCCGCCGCCCGAGGTGCTGGGGCGGCACATCGCCGACCTGCTGCACCCGGGCGCCGACCGCAGCCTGGGGCGGGCCCTGTGGGAGACGGCCGCCACGGGGCGCGGGGTGATGGGCACGGTGACCGCCTGGCACCGCGAGGGGCATCCGCTGGAGCTGGAGATCTGGGCGTGCCCGGTCCCCGACCGGAAGGGCTCGACGTCGGCGGTGCTGGTGTTCGCCGCCGACGCCCACGCGGCGCGCCGCGTCCGCGGGTCGTCGGCGGTGTGGGAGGGGCTGTTCGCCCGGTCGCCGGTGGGAATCGGCGTCCTCGACACCCAGTTGCGCTTCCTGAGCGTCAATCCGGCCCTGGAGCGGATGAACGGCCTGCCGGAGTCCTCCCACATCGGGCGGCGGCTCGCCGAGGTGCTGCCCGAGGTGAACGCCGCCGAGATGGAAGAGGCGATGCGGGAGGTCCTGGACACCGGGGAGCCGCTCCTGGACCGGCGGCGCAAGGGGCGTACACCGGCGGACCCGAGCCACGACCGGGTGTGGTCGTGCTCCTACGTCCGTGTCGAGGACCCGATGGACCGGCCGATCGGCGTGATCGCCACACTGGTGGACGTCACCGAGCAGCACCGCGACCACACCGCCGCCGAGGTGGGCCGGCGCCGGCTCGCCCTGCTCAGCGAGGCCAGCGTACGGATGGGGGCCAGCCTGGAGCTGGAGCGGACCGCGCAGGAGCTCGCCGACCTCGCCGTGCCGCACCTCGCCGACGTGGTGACCGTCGACGTCCTGGAGAGCCTGGCCCGCGGAGGCGAGCCGGGCCTGGGCCTGACGGCGGGTGCGGAGCTGCGGCGCCTGGGCAAGTCCCCGCTGGCCGGCCGGGCCCTCGGCGATGTCGTCGCCCCGATCGGGAGGACCCTCGTGTTCCCGTCCGGCGCCCCGTACACGCAGGCCCTGAGCGTCCGCCAGCCGTACGTCCTCGCCCGCTTCGACCAGCGGGCCGTCGCCCTCGCCGCCCGCCGCACCGACAGGCCGGCGCAGCTGCTCAAGGCGGGGGTGCACTCGTTCATGATGGTCCCCCTCGTCGCCCGCGACCTGGTCCTGGGGGTGGCCACCCTGTACCGGATGCGGCCCATCGGCCCGTTCGGGTCCGACGACGTCGTCCTCGCCGGCGAGCTCGCCGCCCGCGCCGCCATCAGCATCGACAACGCCCGCCTCTACCAGCACGAGCACGAGACCGCGGTGCTGCTGCAGCGCAGCATGCTCCCGCAGCACATCACCGCGCCGACCGGTATCGAGGTGGCCCACCGCTACCTGCCGGCCAGCGACATCAACGAGGTGGGCGGGGACTGGTACGACGTCCTCCAGCTCCCCGACGGCAGGGCCGCCCTGCTGATCGGCGACGTCATGGGGCACGGCATGCCCGCGGCCGCGGTGATGGGCCGGCTGTCCGCCAGCGTCCGGGCGCTGGGGCGCCTCGACCTGCCGCCGACGGACATGCTGCACCAGCTGGAGGCGGCCCTCGCCGACCTCGCGGAGCCGATGCTCGCCACCTTCCTCTATGTCACCTGCGACCCGCGCACCGGCGATTGCACCGTCACCCGCGCCGGACACCCCCCGCCCGTGGCGGTCCAGCCGGACGGCCGCACCTGGGTCGTCAGCACGCCGCCCGGCGTCCCGCTGGGCGTCGGCGGGATCGACTTCACGACCACCCGCCTGCCGCTGCAGCCGGGCTCCCTGCTGGTCCTCTACACGGACGGGCTCATCGAAGCCCGGGGCACCGACATCGACGACCGGCTCGGGGAGCTCACCCGGCTGCTCGCCGAACCCAACCGCCCCCTGGACCACCTGTGCGACACCCTCGTCACGGGCCTGGTCCCCGCGTCCGCGGACGACGACATCGCCATCCTCATCGCCCGCATCGGCGTCTGACCGGCGGCGACCGGCGGCCCCGGGGGAGCGGCCGCGGTCGCGCCCGGCCCGGGCCTAGACGAAGTCGACGTCGCAGACGCTGACGAAGAACTCGCCCTTGGAGCCGGGGCCGGCGTCACCGCCGCCCCAGATGTTGACGATGGCGTGCCGTCCCTGGCGGAGCGGCAAGGCCTCGGTGGTGTACTGCAACTCCCGGTCGGCGTGCGTGCCGCTGCCGTGGTACTCGACCATGAACGGCACCGGCTCCAGCGCCTCCCACGAGATGCCCTGCGCCGGGTCCCAGCCCTCCTTGGTGATGAACCACTGGTGCGTCCACTTCGGGCCCAGGTGGTTCTGCTCGTAGCGGTAGGTGAAGGTGTGCGCCGCCACGTCGGACTTCATCGTGGTGGCCGGCCAGTCGCCGAACCCGTTCGCGCTGGGCAGGTCCAGTCCCCTGAAGTCCGGGTTCGCGGCCGACGCCACGTCCGCGCCGCGGAAGAACTTGCGGTACTCCAGGTAGCCGCGGGCCTCGTTCCACGGCGGGTTCGCGGCCGTGTCGGGCGGGACGACCTCCTGCCAGGTGGTGGAGCTGTTCAGCCGGCGCGCTTCCTGGCAGATCGGCGCGTTGTCGCCGTCGCGGATGGCGCGGATCGCCCGGCTGACCGGGAACTGCTGGCTCCCGTGCCGTGCGTCGACGCGCTGCTGCTCGTCCGCCGCTCTCGCGGGGACGGGCACGCTGTAGGGCCGGGAGTTGGACGTGTCCACACTGATCTCGTCTGTGAACCGCCCCCAGCTGCCGTCGGCGTTCCGGGCGCGGATCCTCACCCGGTACTCCCGGGCCGGGGTCTCCCCCAGGCACACCCAGTGCCGGTTCGCCGACTGCCAGTGCGGGTACCAGGCGGCCCAGTACAGGTCCACCGTCTGTGCCACCCGGCCGTTCAGCCAGACCTCGTAGTGGTGGGGATAGTCCGGGCGGCCGCCGTTCCAGTCGGACGGCTCGGCGGTGCCCTGGTCGGGGGAGTTCTCGCCGATCTTCCAGGTGAGGGAGATGCCCTCCAGCTTGACGTCGCCGTCGTCGCGGTGGGTCGCCATCGCGCGCAGGCCTTCGGGGTGGGGCTGCTGCACCACACGGACTCCTCGGTTCGCGGCAGAGGGGAAGCAGGGGGCCTGCCTCCCCGCCGGACCGGCCGGACCGGCCCGACCCTGCATGCATACCCTCCGTGACGATCGACTACACAGGGTGAATGAATGCTTTTCGGGGCGGCCCCCGACAGGGGGCGTCGGCCCGGCCGGCCGGGCAGCAGGGCGAGCCGCGGCCGCGGCCGCGGTCACCGTGCGCGGGTGTCGCGCCGGTCGATGAGTGCGGCCAGGCCGTCGAGGATGCGCTGCAGGCCGAACTCCCACGCCTGGTCCTGCCCGTTGGACTCGACCGCGGACGCCAGGGCTGCCGTGAGCGCGGGAAAGCGGTCGCCGTGCGCCTGCATCAGCTCGCCCAGGATGGCGCCCAACTGCGCTTCGGCGTCACCCGCGGGGCCCGCGGCCCGGGCCTGCCGGGTGAGGGCCCGGATGTGACCGGCCAGCAGGGCGGCGGCGTCCATCCGCTCGGCTCCGCTCAGCCCCGTGCCGTCGAGCGCGGCGACGGCCCGCTCCAGCCAGGACAGCTCCGCGGGCCCCATGACCCGCGGCCCGACGGTGGCCTCCAGGACCCAGGGGTGCCGGGCGAAGCCCTCGGCGAGTCGGCGGGCCCATTCCTCCAGCTGCCCGCGCCAGCCGCCGGACGCCCCCTCCGGCACGGGGCAGGGGCCGATCGCGGCATCGGCCATCAGCGCGACCAGTTCGGCCTTGCCCGGCACGTACCGGTACAGCGCCATCTTGGTCACGCCGAGGTGCGCGGCGACCCGCTGCATGGACACGTCGGCGAGGCCGTCCGCGTCGGCGATCTCGATACCGGCCCGCGCGATGCGCTCCAGGTCGAGCGTCGGCCTGGGGCCCCGCGCGCGCTTGGGGTGCGGACCCCACAGCAGCCGCACCAACTCGGCGTGCCGACCATCCATTCCCGCCGCTCCTCTCCTGCGTCCTGCGCTTGCCGAACCAACTGCGTCTACGGTACACAGTAATTATCCGTGTCCGTGGGACACAGTTTCAGTTTTCAGTTTCAGAGCGGAGAAGACCGACCGTGAAGAAGACCCGGAACAAGACCGTCCTCGTCTCCGGCGCGAGCATCGCCGGCCCGGCCCTCGCCTACTGGCTGGGACGCCACGGCTTCGAACCCACCGTCGTCGAACTGGCTCCGGCCCTGCGCCCGGGCGGTCAGGCCGTCGACTTCCGCGGCGCGGCACACCTGACCGTGCTGGAACGGATGGGCCTGCTGTCCGAGTTGCGCCGCATCCAGACCGGCGGCAGCCCGATGCGCTTCGTCGACGAGCACGGCCGAACGCTGCTGCACCTGCCCGCCGCGTTCGCGGGCGGCGAGCTGGAGGTGCTCCGCGGAGTCCTGGCCCGTGTGCTGTACGAGCACAGCCTCCCCCACACCGAGTACGTCTTCGGCGACTCGGCCACCCGCCTCACCGAGTCGGCCTCCGGCGTGCGGGTCGACTTCCGCAGCGGCACCTCGCGCGAGTTCGACCTGGTCATCGGGGCGGACGGACTGCACTCCAACGTCCGGCGCCTCGCCTTCGGGCCGGAGGAGGACTACGTGCGCCACCTCGGCTATTACGCCGCCACGTGGCAGTTGCCCATGCCCGGCCACCTGGAAGTGGCGAAGGGCTCGGTCGGGTACAACGTGCCCGGGCGGCTCGCCTCCGTCGGCGCCGACCACCGGGACCCGGCGCGGGCAAGGGCCTTCTTCGTCTTCGCCGCGCCCGAGCTGTCGTACGACCGCCACGACACCGCGCAGCAGAAGCGGCTGATCGAGAACGCGTTCTCCGGTCTCGGCTGGGAGGTGCCCCGACTGCTCGACTCACTGCGCCAGGCCCCCGACCTGTACTTCGACTCGATCAGCCGGGCGGACGTCAGCACGTGGTCCGCGGGGCGGGTGTGCCTCCTCGGCGACGCGGCCTGCGGGGCCACCATCGGCGGCATGGGCACGGGAACCGCGGTGGTCGCCGCGTACGTGCTGGCCGGTGAGCTCGCGCGGGCCCGGGACGACCACCGGGCGGCCTTCACCCGGTACGAGACCAGGCTCCGGGCGTACGCCGAGGGCTGCCAGGCCGGCGGCGACCGCACCGGCAAGTTCCTCGCCCCCGGCACCGCGACCGGCATACGGCTGCGCAACACGCTGCTGTCCCGCCCCCTGCTCATGAGCTGGATGCTGAAGACGGGTGAGCGCGTCAGCAGCACGGTGGACCTGCCGGACCATCCCGCCGAGCCGGGCCACGTCAGCCGGGCCGGCCGACTTCAGTGCCCTCCAGCGCCGGTTCGGCTCGGAGCCGTGGGGGAGCAGCTCCGAGCCGACGGCCTCGGGCCGGCCGACACCCGGCCCGAGGCGGACATCGCCCGGGACATCGTCACCGCCGGCCCGTCGGCCGGCCCGTCGGCCGACCCGGGCGACAGCGAGGGGCCGGTGTCGAGCGGTCGGTTCTGAGCCCGGTCAGGGCTTCACGTACGCCGCCAGGTGCTCGCCCGTGAGGGTGGAGCGGGTGGCGACCAGATCGGCAGGGGTGCCCTGGTAGACGATCCGGCCTCCGTCGTGGCCTGCGCCGGGACCGAGGTCGATGATCCAGTCGGCGTGTGCCATGACCGCCTGGTGGTGCTCGATGACGATGACCGACTTTCCGGAGTCCACCAGCCGGTCGAGCAGGCCGAGGAGTTGCTCGACGTCGGCGAGGTGCAGGCCGGTGGTCGGCTCGTCGAGGACGTAGACACCGCCCTTGTCGGCCATGTGCGTCGCCAGCTTGAGCCGCTGCCGCTCGCCGCCCGACAGGGTGGTGAGCGGCTGGCCGATGGTGAGGTAGCCGAGCCCGACGTCGGTGAGCCGCTGCAGGATCCGGTGCGCGGCCGGGGTGTGGGCTTCGCCGGCGGCGAAGAACTCCTCGGCGTCGGTCACCGGCATCGCGAGCACCTCGCTGATGTCGCGGCCGCCGAGGCGGTACTCCAGTACCGCAGGCTGGAACCGCTTCCCGTCGCAGTCCTCGCAGGTGGTGGAGACTCCGGCCATCATCGCCAGGTCGGTGTAGATGACGCCGGCGCCGTTGCAGGTGGGGCAGGCGCCCTCGGAGTTGGCGCTGAACAGCGCCGGCTTCACCCCGTTGGCCTTGGCGAAGGCCTTGCGGATCGGGTCGAGGAGCCCGGTGTACGTGGCCGGGTTGCTGCGCCGGGAGCCGCGGATCGGGCTCTGGTCGACGGAGACCACGCCCTCGTCGGCCGGGATGGACCCGTGGACGAGGGAGCTCTTGCCGGAGCCGGCGACGCCGGTGATGACGGTGAGGACCCCGAGCGGGATGTCCACGTCGACGTCGCGCAGGTTGTTCGCCGTGGCGCCGCGGATCTCCAGCGTGCCGGTGGGCTCGCGGACCGCGTCCTTGAGGGCGGCCCGGTCGTCGAGGTGGCGTCCGGTGACGGTGCCGCTGCCCCGCAGCGCCTCGACGGTGCCCTCGAAGCAGACGGTGCCGCCCTCGGTGCCGGCGCCGGGGCCGAGGTCCACGACGTGGTCGGCGATCGCGATCGCCTCCGGCTTGTGCTCGACGACGAGCACCGTGTTGCCCTTGTCCCGCAGGCGCAGCAGCAGGTCGTTCATGCGCTGGATGTCGTGGGGGTGCAGGCCGATGGTGGGCTCGTCGAAGACGTACGTGACGTCGGTGAGGGAGGAGCCGAGGTGGCGGATCATCTTCACGCGCTGGGCCTCGCCGCCCGACAGCGTGCCCGACGGCCGGTTGAGGGAGAGGTAGCCCAGGCCGATCTCCGTGAACGAGTCGAGGGTGTGCTGCAGCGCGGTGAGCAGCGGGGCGACGGAGGGCTCCGCCATGCCGCGGACCCACTCGGCCAGGTCCCGGATCTCCATCGCGCAGGCGTCGGCGATGCTGATCTCGCCGATCTTCGACGAGCGGGCTCCCTCGCTGAGCCGGGTGCCGTCGCATTCGGGGCAGGTGGTGAAGGTGACCGCCCGTTCCACGAAGGCGCGGATGTGCGGCTGCATCGCCTCCTTGTCCTTCGACAGGAACGACTTGTGGATCTTGGGGATGAGTCCTTCGTAGGTGAGGTTGACGCCGTTGACCTTCACCTTGGTCGGCTCGCGGTAGAGGAAGTCCTGCATCTCCTTCTTCGTGAACCGGCGGATCGGCTTGTTCGGGTCGAGGAAGCCGGATTCGGCGTAGATCCCGACGGTCCACACGTTGTCCGACTTCCAGCCGGGGATGGTGAACGCGCCCTCGGCGATCGACTTGGAGTCGTCGTACAGCTGGGTGAGGTCGATGTCGGAGACCGTGCCGCGCCCCTCGCAGCGCGTGCACATGCCGCCGGTGCGCTCGTAGGTCGCCTTCACGGTCTTGGTCTTGGCGGCGCCGCGCTCGACGGTGAGCCCGCCGCTCGCCCGGACCGAGGCGGTGTTGAACGAGTACGCGCTGGGCGGGCCGATGTGCGGCTTGCCGAGTCGGCTGAAGAGGATGCGCAGCATCGCGTTGGCGTCGGTGGCGGTGCCGACGGTGGAGCGGGGGTCGCCGCCCATGCGCTGCTGGTCGACGGTGATCGCGGTGGTGAGGCCGTCGAGGACGTCGACCTCGGGCCGGGCCAGGGTGGGCATGAAGCCCTGGACGAAGGCGCTGTAGGTCTCGTTGATCAGCCGCTGCGACTCGGCGGCGATCGTGTCGAAGACCAGCGAACTCTTTCCGGAGCCGGAGACCCCGGTGAAGACCGTGAGCCGGCGCTTCGGGATCTCGATGCTGACGTCCTTGAGGTTGTTCTCGCGGGCGCCGACCACGCGGATCAGGTCGTGGCTGTCGGCGGCGTGCTGCGCGGGCTGCTTCGGGTTCTTGCTCGTGGCCATGCTCTCGGTTGTCTCCATCTCTGAGGCCGTCCGGCCCGGTCGGACGGTCAGGCCAGTTCCTGGATGCGGATCAGGTTGCCGGCGGGGTCGCGGAACGCACAGTCCCGGATGCCGTACGGCTGGTCGGCGGGCTCCTGGACGACTTCGGCGCCGTCGCCGGCCACGCGCTCGAAGGTGCCGTCGACGTCGGCGGTGGCCAGGAGGATGCCGGCGTAGGTGCCCTTGGCCATCATCTCGGTGATGGTGCGGCGCTCGTCGTCGGTGACGCCGGGGTCGGCGGCCGGGGGGTGCAGGACGATGGAGGTGCCCGGCTGGCCGGGGGGGCCGACCGTGATCCAGCGCATGCCGCCGTATCCGACGTCCTTGCGGACCTCGAACCCGAGGGTGTCGCGGTAGAAGGCCAGGGAGGCCTCCGGGTCGTCATGGGGGAGGAAACTCGCGTGAATCCTGATGTCCATGACCGTCACGCTAGCCGCGGCCGGGTGCCGGCGCTTCTCGTTTCCTGATCGGCCTGGTGACCTGCTTCGCCACGCACGACGGAATGCCCTCCGCCGCGCCCGCCGCCTCGCGCCGGTAGGCGCTGGGCGGCATGCCGACCAGCTCGGTGAAGCGGGTGCTGAAGGTGCCCAGGGACGAGCAGCCGACGGCGAAGCAGACCTCGGTGACGCTGAGGTCGCCGCGCCGCAGCAGGGCCATGGCGCGCTCGATGCGCCGCGTCATGAGGTAGCCGTACGGGGACTCGCCGTAGGCGCGCTTGAACGCCCGGCTGAGGTGCCCCGCCGACATGTGCACGCCGCGGGCGAGGGCCTCCACGTCCAGCGGCTGCGCGTACTCGCGGTCGATCCGGTCGCGGACCCTGCGCAGCAGGGCCAGGTCGCGCAGGTGCTGCGCGGCGGCCGCGTCGGGTTTTCCGGTCATCCGGAAAATCGTGCCACACCGGCGTCCTTGCCCGCGGCGGAGTCCCGGGCGGCCGCGCCCTCGGCGGCCTTGCCCTCGGCGGCCTTGCCCTCGGCCGTCGTGCCCTCGGCGGCCGTGCCCTCGGCGGGTTCCGTGTCGAGCCGGTCGACGAGGATGACCGCGACGTCGTCCGCCAGGGAGCCCTGCGTGTGGCGGACCAGTCCCTGGTGAAGGCCCTCCAGGAACTCCTGCCCGGTGCAGGCGGGCATCGCCTCCATCGCCTCGGGCAGCGCGAAGAAGGCGTTGTCGCGGTCGCGGGCTTCGATGACCCCGTCGGTGTGCAGCAGCATCCGGTCCCCGGGGGCGAAGGGATAGCTGTCGGCTTCGGTGGGCGGGTCGGTGATGAACTCCTCCAGGCCGAGCGGCGGCATGGGGGAGGCGGGTGTCAGGGCGCTGACCTTGCCGCGGCTCAGCAGCAGCGGGGGCGGGTGGCCGCGGTTGACCACCTCGGCGGCCGGCCCGTCCCGCACCTGGACCACGACCGCGGTGACGAACCCCTCCAGGGCCCCGTCCCCGCCGGCCGTGCCCGCCACGGCGGCGTCGCGGCGCAGGGCCTCCCCGCAGTGGTTCATGACCTCCACGAGGTCGTCCTCGTAGTGCACGGCCTCGCGGAACGCGCCCAGGACGACGGCGGCGGCCCGTACGGCGGGCAGCCCCTTGCCCCGGACGTCACCCACGATCAGCCGGACCCCGTACCGGGTCTGGACGGCGTCGTAGAGGTCGCCGCCGATCTGCGCCCCCTTCTCGGCCGCCAGGTAGAGGCTGGCCGCGCGTACGGGACCCAGCCGGTCCGGTACGGGGCGCAGCAGGACCTCCTGCGCGGCGGTGGCGATCCGGCGGACCTGGTTGAGCTCGTTCTCCTGGCGCGTCCGCGCGGCACGGCTCGTGGTGAAGCCCGCCACCGACACGAGGAGCAGCGCGAAGAAGTTGGTGTAGACCTGCTGGCTGCCCCAGGCCTGGTTGTAGGTGGCGGTGGTGATGCTCACCCCGACGGCCACCAGCACCGCGGCGAGCGTGCCCACGGGGCCCATGGTCACCGCGGCCAGGGCCGGCGTCGCGACCAGCACGGGGCCGGTGTAGATGAAGTGCGCGGGGGTGAGTTCGATGGCGACCACCAAGAGCGCGATCACGAAGGGCACGCACTGCGCGAGCACGAAAAACACCTGGTGTTGGCCGCCGCCTCCCGGTCTGGGGGGCAAACGGAGGAGCGCCCTCATGGCTCAAGCCTGCCTCGCCGGAGCGGATCGCTGCCAGTCGCAGCCCCTGGACGGCGCGGTCCGACGCGGGCCGGGCCGGGGGCGGCCGGGCGCGGCCGGGGCCCGCGCGGCAGCAGCCGCAGGGCCCGACCGGGGTCACAGGACCGGACGGATTGGCACGAGCCGCAGGATGCGGCAGTGGCGGCAGGGGCGTAGGAGGTGTGGGGGACGGGCATGGGCTTGGGTAGGGGCGTACGGGCGTCCGGCACGGACCCGGTGCCCCGGGGGGCCGATCCGCATGTCGAGCGCTGGAGAGCACCACGGATGAGCACCAGCCCCCCGGACGTACCGCCGCCCGCGCCACCGCCCGCAGGCCCCGATTCCGGGCCGCCGGTCTCCCGGCGGGAGTTCGACGCCCTCTTCGCCGCCGTGCGGACCTGGGGCCGCTGGGACGCGGCCGACCGCGGCGCCTGGAACCGGGTCACCCCGGAGCACGTGCGGCGGGCAGCCGCCCTGGTCCGCTCCGGGAGGACGGTGCGCCTGGGGCTGCCCTGGAACACCCGGCCGGAGCCCGACAACGACAAGCCCGCGCTGCACTACATGTCCGACCTCGGCGATGTGGAGCCTCCCGAACCCGCGACGCACAAGGACTTCCTCGGCGTCGATTACCACGGCAAGGCCGTGAGCCACCTGGACGCGCTGTCGCACGTCGCCTACCGGGGACTCCTCTACGGAGGGCGCCCGGCCAGCGAGGCCGTGGACGCCGGGGGTGCGCGCTTCGGCGCGGTGGCCGCCCTCGGGCCCCTGGTCACCAAGGGGGTGCTGCTCGACCTGCCTGCCGTCCTCGGGGTGGAGTGGCTGGAGCCCGGGCGGGCGGTCCGCGCGCGGGACGTGCTCGCCGCCGAGGCGGCACTGGGCGTACGGATCGACGACGGCTGCGCCGTACTGCTCCGCTCCGGCCGGTTCCGCCGCCGCCGGGAGCTCGGCCCGTGGGACGTCGGCGCCGCGAGCGCGGGCCTCCACGTGGACGCGGTGCCGTTGCTGGCCGAGCGCGCCGTGAGCCTGCTGGGCGGCGACGGGGACAGCGACCTGCGGCCGTCGCCGGTCGAAGGCGTCCACTCCCCCGTCCACGCCCTCGCCGTCGCCGCGATGGGGGTGCCCCTGCTGGACAACCTGGATCTGGAGGCGCTCGCCGCAGCCTGCGCCGTGGCGGGACGCCACGAGTTCATGATCGTCGTGGCGCCGCTGAACGTGCCCGGGGGGACCGGCTCTCCCGTCGATCCGGTGGCGGTCCTGTGACGGGCCCGCGGCGGCGCGTGACCCTGTCGCAGGCCCGCCGCCTGCCACGGCATTCCGGGTCAATCGCCGGGAATATACTCAAAATGCACTGGCGCGATGCAACCATCCTGAACGGGTCGACACCCGGCAAAGGGAAGTGATGCAGATGGGGGTCACGGGAGACCAGATCGGCCCCGCACGCTCCCGTGAGCGGTTCATGCTGGGCGAGCCCGTCGAGGGCGGAGTCCGCAGCCCGATCCTGAGCTCGTGGGAGCGCTGCCGGCTGCTGGGGCTCTCGCCCGACCAGAGCGAGCTCCCCTTCCGGGACGACTTCGATCCGGACAGCCGGCTCGTCCGTGCGGCCGCGCCGGTGCTCGACCAGCTGGCCTCCCGGTTCGCGGGCAGCAGGATGAACGTCTGCCTCGCCGACGGGAACGGAACGGTTCTGCTGCGGCGTTTCGGCGATCCCTCACTGGCCCGGAGCCTGCCGCCCATCCAGGCCGTGCCCGGATTCGTCTTCGCCGAGCGGGTCGCGGGGACGAACGGGATCGGCCTGGCCCTCGCCGAGCGCCGGCTCGTCCAGGTCTACGGCGCCGAGCACTTCGCGGAGCGCTCCCAGACGAACGCCTGCTCCGCCACCCCCGTCCGCGACCAGCTCAGCGGCTGCGTGGTCGGCGTCCTGTGCTTCGGGTACCCGCACTCCTACGAGGACCCGGCGCTGCCCGTCCTGGTCCGCCGGGCCGCCGAGACCATCGAGCGGCGGCTGATGGAGCAGAGCTCGGCGCGGGAGCGCGGGCTGCTGCGGACGTACCTCGACGCCCGGGAGCGCACTCGGGCGGGGACCGTCGGAGACGGGCACCCGGTCGGGCTGGACGAGCTGTCGGACGGCGCGCTCGACGCGCACGACCAGCTGATCCTCAAGGAGAGGGCCACCGAGCTGATCTCCTCGGCCCAGCGGGCCTCGGTCGAGGTGCCCCTCCCCCACGGCCGCGGGGTCACCCTGTTCAGCAACCCGGTCACGAGCAGCTCCGGGGTGGAGGGCGTCGTCGTCGAGGCCGTCCTCTCCGGGGAGGCCCTGCCCGCACACCACCTCGCCACCGCCCCGCTGCCGCTGCACCCCGGGCTGCCGCATCCCGCCGGGCACCGGACCGGGGCGCCCGCCGGCCCCCTCGCGCAGGCCGTCGCCCCCGCGGCGCCCGGCGGAGGCGCGGGACCCGGCGTCAACGGCCCGGGCATCGACGGCCCGGGCGTCGTCAGGCCCGGCGCCGTCGGGCCCGGCCACGGCGGCCCCCGCGACGGCGGCACGGTCCGGGGACTGGTGCTCGTCGGCGAGCCGGAGGTCGGGAAGTACGCGGTCGCGGCACGCCGCCGGCTGGAGCTGCTGGCCGAGGCCAGCACCCGCATCGGCACCACCCTGGACGTGACCCGCACCGCCTGGGAGCTCGCCGAGATGGCGGTGCCGCGGGTGGCCGACCACGTCACCATCGACGTACCCGAGGCCGTGCTCCGCGGCGACGAATCCCTGGACCCCGGGGCCGACCTGCAGCGCCTGGTGGTGCACGGCGTCCACGGCGACGCCCTCTTCGACCCGGTCGGCAAACGGCTGGACCTGCACCCCGGCACTCCCCACATGCGGTGCCTGGCGAGCGGGCAGCCGGTGCTGGAGCGCGACCTCGCCTCCGCCGTCGGCTGGATCACCCAGAACCCCGCACAGGCCCGGCGGATCCTCGCCCAGGAGGTGCACTCGCTCGTCTGCGTCCCGCTGCTCGCCCGCGGCCTGCTGCTGGGCATCGCGAGCTTCTACCGCTCGGCGGACACACCCCCCTTCGGCGACGACGACAGCCGGCTGGCCCAGGAACTCGCGGCCCGCGCCGCCCTGTGCATCGACAACGCCCGCCGCTACACCCGCGAGCACAACCTCGCCCTGGCGCTCCAGCGCAGCCTGCTGCCGCGCGGCCTTCCCGAACAGAGCGCCGTCGAGGTCGCCCACCGCTACCTGCCCGCTGAGTCCGGAGTGGGCGGCGACTGGTTCGACGTCATCCCCCTCTCCGGCACCCGCGTCGCCCTGCTCGTCGGCGACGTCGTCGGACACGGCCTGCACGCGGCCGCCACGATGGGCCGGCTGCGCACCGCCGCACGCAACTTCGCCGAACTCGAACTCGCCCCCGACGAACTCCTCACCCACCTGGACAACCTCCTGGTCCGCCTCGACCGGGAGGAAGGCGGCGGCGACGGACCGGACAGCACCGGCATCGTCGGCGCCACCTGCCTGTACGTCATCTACGACCCCACGACACGCGAGTGCACCATGTCCCGGGCCGGCCACCTCCCCCCGGCACTGGTCCACCCGGACGGCACCGTCACCTTCCCCGACCTGCCCGCCGGACCCCCGCTCGGCCTGGGCGGACTGCCCTTCGAAACGGTCGGGATCACCCTCCCCGAGGACAGCACGCTGGTCCTGTACACGGACGGCCTCGTCGAGGGCCGCCACCGCGACATCGACGACGCCCTCAGCCAGCTGCGCGGCGCCCTGGCCCACTCCGGCCGGGCACCCGAGGACACCTGCCAGGCGGTCATCGACGCCGTGGCACCCGAGCACCCCGCCGACGACATCGCGCTGCTGGTCGCCCGCACCCACACCCTGCCCGCCGACCGGATCGCGTCCTGGGACCTGCCCGCCGACCCGTCCCGCGTCGGCGAGGTCCGCGCCGCCGCCACCCGCACCCTGGAGGAGTGGGGCCTGGACGAGCTCGGGTTCGCCGCCGAGCTGATGCTGAGCGAGCTGGTCACCAACGCGGTCCGCTACGGGGGCGAGCCCATCCAGGTGCGCCTGATCCGCGACCGCACCCTGATCTGCGAGGTCGCCGACGGCAGCAGCACCGCCCCGCACCTGCGGCGGGCGGCCAGCACGGACGAGGGCGGGCGCGGCCTGTTCCTCGTCGCCCAGCTCTCCCAGGCCTGGGGCACCCGCTACACCGGCCAGGGCAAGGTCATCTGGGCCGAATGCGCCCTGGACGCGGCATGACCCCCGCACGCGGCCGCGGCACCCGGCCGCCGCACCCAGCCGCCCCAAGCGGCCGCCCCACACGGCCGCCCGGTCGACCGTGCCCACTCGACCATTGGGACCATAGATGGCGACGGTTTGCCCGATATAGCCCCATCTCCCCGATTAACATCGCCCCCATCCCTTATCGATGAGGGAGGAACTTCCCAGGCCGGCCCCGGAGACGTCCGTGCATGACACTTCCGCCCCCTCGGCGAGCCCGGTTCCGCGCCGCCCCGGCGCGGAACCGCTCGTCCGGATACGCGGTCTCGGCAAGCGGTTCGGCGGGACGGTCGCCCTGGACGGGGTCAGCCTCGACATCCACGGCGGCAGCGTCCTCGCCCTGCTCGGCCCCAACGGCGCCGGCAAGTCCACGCTGATCAAGGTGCTCGCCGGGGTCCACCACGCCGACGCGGGCGAGGTGACGGTCGCCGGGCACCCGCTCGGCTCCGAGGCGGCGTCCGCGAAACTGTCCTTCATCCACCAGGACCTCGGCCTGGTGGCGTGGATGACGGTCGCCGAGAACATCGCGCTCGGCACCGGCTACCCGCGCCGCCGCGGCCTGATCTCCTGGCGGCGGACCCGGGAGCGGTGCGCCGAGGCGCTGGAGATCGTCGCCGGACACCTGCACCCGGACGCCCGGATCGCCGACCTCTCCCCCGCCGAACGCTCGCTGGTCGCGATCGCCCGCGCCCTGGCGAAGCAGGCCGAGCTGTTCGTCCTCGACGAGCCGACCGCCACCCTGCCCGCCACGGACTGCACCCGGCTCTTCGAGGTCCTGCACGCCCTGCGCGACCGGGGGCACGGCGTCCTCTACGTCAGCCACCGGCTCGACGAGGTGTACCGGGTCGCGGACACGTTCGCCGTCCTGCGCGACGGCCGCCTCGTCAGCCAGGGCCCCCTCGCCCCGTACCACCCCACCCGCCTGGTGCGCGACATCACGGGCAGCGAGCCGTCCGGGCGGCGGCCCGCAGCCGTCTCCCCGGTCCCTGACGTCTCCCCGGTCTCCGGTGTCTCGGCCGTCTCGGCCGTCCCTGCCGGCCGGCCGCCCGTCCTCAGCCTCGACGGCGTGACCACCGACCGCACCGGCCCCGTCAGCCTGGACCTGCGCGCCGGCGAGATCGTCGCCCTGGTGGGGCTCACCGGCGCCGGACACATGCACCTGGGCCGCGCCCTCGCCGGCGTACTGCCCGTCCTCGGCGGGCGGGCGCTGCTCGACGGCCGCCCGTACCGCCCGCACACGGTCGCCGCAGCCCTGGGCAGCGGTGTCGGGTTCGTCGGCGGCAACCGCCAGGAGGAGGGCTGCGCCGCCGAACTGACCGTACGGGAGAACTTCCTGGCCAATCCGCGGGCGGCCGGGGTGCCGGCGTGGCGCTGGGTCCGGCCGCGCCGGGAGCGTGCGGAGGCCGCCGCCCTGGTCGAGCGGTTCGCGGTGCACCCCCGCGACAGCGAGGCCGTGATCGGGACCCTGTCCGGCGGCAACCAGCAGAAGGTCGTCGTCGGCCGGTGGCTGACGGGGCGTCTGCGGCTGCTGATCCTGGAGGAGCCGACCGCGAGCGTGGACGTCGGCGCCAAGGCCGCGATCCACGGCCTCATCGACGACGCGCTCGACGACGGCCTCGCGGTCCTGCTCATCTCCTCCGACTTCGAGGAGGTCACCGGCCTCGCCCAGCGCGCCCTGGTGTTCGTCCGCGGGGCGGTGGCGGCCGACCTGAGGGGGGAGGCCCTCAGCGTCAGGGAGCTCACCCGTACCGCCTCGGCCATGCCCGCGATCACCGGCGGAAGCACGACGGGCCGGTGAGCCGCCCGCCCACGCCCCGCTCCCTGCCGGGACACCTGCGCGGGCACTTCATCGGCACCTACGGCCTCCTGGCCCTCACCGTCCTGCTCCTCCTCGTCTTCTCCCTCACCCTGCCGGACACCTTCCCGACACTGGACAACGTCTCGGCGATCCTGTCCAACCAGTCGATCCCCGCCCTGCTCGCGCTCGGGGTGACGATCCCCATCGCCACCGGCAAGTTCGACCTGTCCATCGGCTACGGGCTGGGGCTCGCGCACGTCCTGGTGATGTACCTCATCGTCGACGCGGGCCGGCCCTGGCCGCTCGCCTGCCTCACCGTCGTCGTCGGCATGGGCCTGATCGGCGCCCTGAACGGCGTCATCGTCGAGTTCGCCCGGATCGACTCCCTCATCGCCACGCTCGGCACCGGCAGCATCATGTACGCCGTCACCGGCTGGCTCACCGACGGCAGCCGGATCGTCCCCGGGCCGGACGGCCTTCCGCCCGCCTTCACCGGCCTGTACGACTCCCGGTTCCTCGGCCTGCCCGTCCCCGCCTTCTACGTCCTGGCCGTCGTCGTCATCCTCTGGGTGATGCTGGAGCGGCTGCCGTTCGGCCGGTACCTGTACGTCATCGGGTCCAACCCCCGCGCCGCCGGGATGCTCGGCATCCCCACACGGGCGTACTGCGTCTACGCCTTCACCGGATCGGGCCTGGTCGTGGGCTTCGCCGGAGTGCTCCTCGCCGCGCAGCAGCAGATCGGCAACCCGAGTGTCGGCCTCGACTACCTGCTGCCCGCCTTCGTCGGCGCACTGCTCGGCTCCACCACGATCAAGCCCGGCCGCGCCAATGCGGTGGGCACCCTCGTGGCCGTCACCCTGCTCGCCGTCGGCCTCGCCGGCATCCGGCAGCTCGGCGCCCAGTTCTGGGCCACACCGCTGTTCAACGGCGCCACCCTGCTCATCGCGGTCGGCCTGGCCGGCTACTCGTCCCGCAGAAGGCTGCGCACCGCGGCCGGACCGGGCCGCCCCGACGGTCCGGGCGGTCCGGGCGGTCCGGGCGGTCCGGGCGGCTGCGGCGCGGTCAGTGAGCAGCGCGGTGAGTGAGCACGCCGTCAACGAGGACGCCGTCAGCGAGCGGCGCAACCTGCGACAGGAGCACCGTGTACCCGAACCGGAAGACCGCCGTCGCGTCCGCGGCCATGTGGGCGGTGGCCGCCGGCCTCCTGGCGGGCTGCGAGAGCGGCCCGGCGGATTCGAACGCGACCGCGACCGCGAGCGGACGCGCGACGGCGACCGCGCCGTCGCCCGGCGGCTGCCTCGACGCCCTGCGGAAGGCGAAGGCCGCCGTGCAGGCGGCCGAGAGCACCGACACCGCCTGGAACGGCCCGCGGAGCGGCCCCGCGGCCGTACCGGGCAAGACGCTGGTCTACGTCGCCCAGACCATGACCAACCCGGGCGTCGCCGCTGTCGCGAAGGGGGTCGAGGAGGCCGCGGAGGCCATCGGCTGGAACGTCCGGGTCATCGACGGGGAGGGCACCCCGGCCGGCATCCAGGCCGCGTTCAGCCAGGCGGTCACCCTCAAGCCGTCGGGCATCGTCATCGGCGGCTTCGACCCCCGCCTCACCTCGCAGCAGGTGGCGCGGGCCGAGGCGGCGGGCATCCCGCTGATCGGCTGGCACGCGGTGAGCTCCCCCGGGCCCAGCACCAGCCCCAGGCTGTTCACCAACATCACCACGAAGGTGGAGGACGTGGCACGGATCAGCGCCGACTGGGTGATCGCCCGGTCCGACGGCGACGCCGGCGTCGTCGTCTTCACCGACGACTCGATCCCGTTCGCGCGGAACAAGGCCGAGCTCATCAAGCGGCAGCTCGCCTCCTGCCCCGGCGCGAGGCTCCTCGCGTACAAGAACATCCCGATTCCGGACGCGAGTCAGCGCACCCCCCAGGAGATCTCCTCGCTGCTGTCCCGCTTCGGGAAGAAGTGGACGCACTCCGTCGCCATCAACGACCTCTACTTCGCCGATGCCGCCCCGGCCTTCCGCGCCGCCGGGAAGCCCGGGGCCGGGCCCCCGTTCAACATCGGCGCGGGCGACGGCGACCCCTCCGCCTTCCAGCGCATCAACAGCGGCCGGTTCCAGGCCGCCACCGTCCCCGAGCCGCTCACCCAGCAGGGCTGGCAGATCGTCGACGAGTTCAACCGCGCCTTCACCGGCAGCCCGCCCAGCGGGTACGTCGCCCCCGTGCACGTGGTGACGGCCGACAACAGCGGCGGGGGCACCTCCTGGGATCCCGAGGGCTACCGGGAGGCGTACGAGCAGATCTGGCGCGGGCGCGGGTGACGGGCGGACGCGGCCGTGCGCGCGGCGGCGGGAAAGCAGGCAGGTCGGCGCGGGTTCCCGGCCCGGCTTGACTGCCGGGCGGCGCGACCGGTAGCAAAAGGGCAGCACCCGCGCACGGTGCGGAACGGGGGTGCTCACACATGAATCCGCTGGGACCGGGCGATCCGGCCTCCGTCGGCGACGGCCGCTACCAGTTGACCCACCGGCTCGGCCAGGGCGGCATGGGCGTGGTCTACCTGGGCCGTTCCCCGTCCGGGCGGGCCGTGGCCGTGAAGGTCGTACGCCCCGAACTGAGCACCGAGCCCGGCTTCCGGCGCCGCTTCGCCGACGAGGTGGCGGCGGCGCGCCGCGTCGGCGGCTTCCACACCGCTCCCGTCGTCGACGCCGACCCCGACGGCGACCCGGCCTGGCTGGTGACCGCGTTCGTACCGGGGCCGACGCTGGCCACCGTCCTGGCCCGGGTCACGGCCCTGCCGGTGGACACGCTCACGGTGCTGGCCGCCGGGCTCGCCGAGGCGCTGGAGGCGATCCACCGGGCCGGGGTGATCCACCGCGACTTCAAGCCCGCGAACATCATCATCGCGGAGGACGGCCCCCGGGTCATCGACTTCGGCATCGCCCGCGCGCTGGACGGGACGTCCCTGACGCAGACCGGCATGCAGGTGGGCACCCCGGGATTCCTGTCGCCCGAGCAGCTCACCGGGGGTGCGATCACTCCCGCGGTGGACATCTTCGCCCTCGGCGTGGTGCTCACCCAGGCCGCGGGCGGCTCGCCGTTCGGCAACGGCCCGGCGACGGCCCGGCACTACAAGGTGGTGTACGAGGAGCCGGACCTGAGCGCGGTCCCCGGCGAGCTCCGCGAGCTCGTCGCCGACTGCCTGAGCAAGGACCCGGCGGGCCGGCCGGCCTCGGGGGAGTTCCTCCACCGGCTGACCGTCCGCTGGCCCGCGGAGGGCTGGCTGCCGGACGCGGCGATGGCCCTGCTGCACCGGCAGGACCCCGCGCCGTCCGCGGCCGCGGGGCGGTTGCCGGCCCCGGTCCCGACGCCGACGCCGGTCCTGGACCCGGAGCCGGAAGCGGAAGCGGAACCCTCTGGGGCACCGTCCCCGGCTCCGGCCCCGGCGGCCGACCGGGCGGAGACCGTGGCGGACCCGGGCGCTCCGGCCGTGGCGGCAGCGGCGGAAGCACCGGATGCGGACGCCGCCTCGCTGCGGACGCCCACGGCGGCGGGCTCGCCCGGCCCCGAACGGCCGACGGATGCGCAGGCCCTCACCCAGACCGGAGCAGGTCTCGGAGCCGGAGCCCGGGGCACGGCCGGAATCGCTGCGGCAGCCGGAATCGTTGCCGGAGCCGGAGCCGGGGCCGGGGCCGGGGCCGGGGCCGGGGCCGGGGCCGAAGCCGGTCCCGGGGCCGAAGCCGGGGCCGGGGCCGAAGCCGGTCCCGGGGCCGAAGCCGGTCCCGGGGCCGGAGCCGGGAGCGGAATCGTTGCCGGAGCCGGGATCGGGACCGGGGCGGCCGAGGTCACCGCGGCCGGGGAGCCGGCCGGGCGTCGGCCCGGACGCGGCACCGCCGTGCGCGCGGCGGCCGTCCTGCTCGCCCTGTCCGCGGTGGGTCTCCTGGTGTGGCGGCCGTGGTCCGGCTCCTCCCAGGACCACGGTGCGGGAGGGCCCGACAGCCCTTCGGCCTCCGCCGCCGCCTCGCCGTCCGCGTCCGCGGGCCCGGCCGCCTTCCCCACCGCCCCGGTGCTGGTCCGTCAGGACACCGCCGCGGGCTGGCCGCAGGACTGCCACGGCGTGATCTCCCGCCGCGACCCGGGTGCCGCGGCGCCGGTACGGCTGACCGCCGGGGACGCCTGCGCCATGCTCCCCCAGTGGTCCCCGGACCGGCGGTCGTTCGCCTACACCCAGGTCACCGCGCAGGGCACGGCCGTCTGGACGGCCAACGCCGACGGCTCGAACCCGCGGCGGATCGCGGCCATCGCCGGCGGGCGGGTGTCCTGGTCCCCCGACGGGACCCGCCTCGCGGTGCTGCGCGCCGAGAAGGGCGTACAGCAGCTGTTCGTGGTGAACGTCGCCGACGGCTCCGCCCGTCAGGTGACCACCGGCACCGGCCAGGTGGAGGACCCCGCGTGGTCGCCGGACGGCAAGCGGATCGCCTTCTGCATGGCCTCCGGCAAGGACGACTGGCAGATCCACGCAGTGGACGCCGACCTTCCGGGGGCCGCCCCGCAGCAGCTGACCCGCTTGCCGCATCCTGCGCTCGACCCGGTGTGGTCGCCGGACGGCCGCACGTTCGCGTACACCGCGGGGACCTACGGGCGGGGGACGCAGGGCGACATCCGCGTGGTCGGCGCCGACGGGACGGGCGACCGGGCCGTGGTGGCGACGGACGCCCACGAGATGGACCCGGCCTGGTCGCCGGACGGCAGCTGGCTGGCCTTCGTACGGGGCCCGTACGAGAAGCCGGTGATCTGGGCGGTCCGCGCGGACGGCACCGATTCCCGCTCCCTCACCACCGCCTCGGCGACCGAGGGCCATCCGGCCTGGCGCTGACCAGGCGCCCGCCGCGGGCGTCGGGTACCCGGCACCGTAGGGTCGCGATCATGCCGGATGCAATCGACGACATCGACTGGGCCGCGCTGGAGCACGCGTACGGTGCGGCGGACGACGTGCCGGACCTGCTGCGGGCAGCCGGCTCGGCGGACCCGCAGGTGCGCGACGAGGCGTTGGAGGAGCTGGTCTCGTCGCTGTGCCACCAGGGGTCGGTCTACTCGGCGACGGCCGCGGCCGTACCGTTCCTGGCCCGGCTCGCCCTGGACGGGCCGGGTGACCGGCTGCGCCTGCTGTGGCTGCTGCACGGGGCGGCCGACGGGGCGGGCCCGGAGTGGCGGCAGGTACGGCGGGCAGTCGCCGCGGCGCTGCCGCCGCTGCTGGCGCTTGCGGACGACGAGGACCGGTCCGTGCGGCGCACCATGGTGTGGATCATCGCCGCCTGCGAGGAGGCGTCCCTGCCGCTGATGCCGCTGCTGCGGGCCCGGCTGGCGGAGGAGGACGACGCGGAGGTGCGGGCGGACCTGGTCACGGCGCTCGGCCTGCTCGACGTCTCCCCGGAGGCGAGGGAGGCGCGCAACCGGGCGCTGCTGTCCGAGGCGGAGCCGCTGGTCCGCGGGGCGGCGCTGACGGATCTGCTGCGGACCGCGCCCCTGCCGCTGCCGGCGGCATGGGTGGACGCGGCGCTCGACGTGTGCGGGCCGGTGTCCGACCACCACGGGGACCATCCGTGGCCCGCCGGCTACCGGCCGCTCGGGCAGCGGCTCATGGACGATCCGGAGGCCGCGCTGCGGGCGGTGCGGCGCGGCGCGCCGCTGGCCTGGGAGCTCACCCAGACGTGGCGGGACCGGGAGCGGGACGCCCTGCCGTGGCTGGCGGCATCGGCCGTGGACGCGGCCGTGGACGGGGATGTGGAAGGCCTGTACCGGGTGGCGAGGACGGGCGCCGCGCTGGAGGGCGGTGCGCCCGCGCCGTGGCTGGAGCCCGCGCTGCGGTCCGACGACCCGGCCGTGCGGGTGGCGGCGGTGCATGCCGCGGTGCGGCTGCGGGTGCCCGGCGCGGTCGGGCTGGTGCTGCGCCTGATGGACGAGTTCCCGGAGGAGACGGCGACGCTCGCGCCGACCCCGGTGTCCGCTCCCGGCACGGTGGTCCCGGCGGCGGTGGAGGTGTTCGGGGCGGCGGCCCTGCCGGTGGCGCGCCGGGTCGCGGCCCGGCCGTGCCACGGGTGGGTGGACGCGCTGCTGCCCTTCCCCGAGCTCGCCGCCGGCTGTGCGGCGGACCTGGTCGGGCTGCTGCCGGCCGCGGCCGGGGTGCTCGCCTCACTGGGCCCGGCCTTGGGCGCGGGAGCGGTGGCGGCCCTGCGGGCCGGGGCCGACGCCGGCGACCTGGAGGCGGCGACGGTGCTGGCCCGGGTCACCGGGGACGCGGGGCCCGCGGTGGCCGTGGTGCGGGCGCTGCCCGACGCCGTGGCCCGGCGCAGGGCGGCCGTGCGGGTGGCCGGCGAACTCGGTCCGGCCGCGGCGGCCCTGCTGCCGCTGGTGGAGGAGCGGCTCCTGGCTCCCGACCGGGAGAGCCGGGCGGACGCGGCCGCCGCGATCTGGCGCGTCACGGGCCGTACGCACGACACCGCGCCGGTCATCGCGGACCAGCTCGCCCGCAGCCGCGACCGGCACGAGCCGCACCTGGGTGCGCTGCGCGCCCTGGTGGCGATGCGGCTGCTCCCGGAAGCGGCCCGGACCGCGGTGGAGCACATCGCCCTCTCCCCGCGCCGTGTCGTCTCCGGCTTCCTCCCGTGCGACGGGACGCCGCACCCGGACCTGACGGCGAGGAGCCTGGCCCGGGAGCTGCTGGAGCTGCCCGGCTGACGGTGTGAGCCGGTTGCCATCCTCCCTGCCGGCGGCAGGGGTTGTCCTCCCCCGCACGGGGGAGACGTCCTCCCCGCACGGGGGATCCGCGGCGGGGGTCGGCCGGGGTTTCCTGAAGACATGAAGACGACGATGAAACGCCTGGTCACCGTGGCCGCGGTAGCGGTTCTGGCAGCGACCGGCCTGGCCGCTCCGGCCGGGGCCGCGCCGCAGGACGACGGCATCCGGGCCCGGGTCGGGGCGGTTCCGGGGATGCGGTTGACCGGCGAACGGCCCGGGGCCGACGGGCAGACCGTCCTCGACCTCGCCTTCCGGCAGCCCGCCGACCACCGGCATCCCGAGCGGGGGTCGTTCGAGCAGAGGCTGACGCTGGTGCACAAGTCGGTCGACCGCCCGATGGTGCTGTACAGCAGCGGTTACGACCTGGGGTCCGCGCCGCAGCGCCTGTCGGAGCCGGCGGCGCTGCTGGACGCCAATCAGATCACCACCGAGCAGCGGTTCTTCGGGACGTCCCGGGGCGCGGACCAGGACTGGTCCACGCTGACCGTCTGGCAGGCGGCGAGCGACCACCACCGCCTGATCACCGCGCTCAAGCAGCTGTACCGCGGGGCGTGGATATCGACCGGGGGCAGCAAGGGCGGGATGACGGCCGTCTACCACCGCCGCTTCTACCCGGACGACGTGGCCGGCACGGTCGCCTACTCCGCGCCCAACAACACCGACGACCGGGACGACCGCGCCTATGACGCCCGCCTGGCGCAGGTCGGCACCGCCGAGTGTCGGGCCGCCCTCATGGAGGTCCAGCGGCAGGCGCTGATACGCCGTGAGGCGATGACGCAGCGGTACGGCCGCTGGGCGGAGGAGCAGAAGGCGACCTTCGGGACCATCGGCAGTGCGGACCGGGCGTTCGAACTGGCCGTGCTGCGCCTGCCGATGATGTTCTGGATGCACCAGCCTGCGGACGGCTGCGCCGCGGTGCCCGGCGCGGACGCGTCCGACGACGCCCTCTACGCGTGGGTCGCCAAGGTGACGCTGCTTCCCGTGTACACCGACCAGTCGCTGCGGCCCTACACGCCGTACTTCTACCAGCTGGGCACCGAGCTCGGGTACGCGACGTTCGCCGCCCCGCACCTGGAGGGGCTGCTGCGCCACCCGGGAGTGCAGGAAGTCCGGTCGTACGTACCGCGGGAGATACCCCTGCGCTTCCGGCAGGGGGCGATGGCGGACATCGACCGCTGGGTGCGGCTCCACGGCCGGTCGCTGATGTTCGTCAACGGCGAGAACGACGTGGCGGTCGCGGAGCCCTTCCGCCCGGGCAGGGGCACGCGCGACTCGTACCTCTTCGGGGTGCGCGACGGCAGCCACCACATATCCATCACGGGCCTGCCCCCGGCCGACGCCGAACGGGCCACGGCCGCGCTGCGCCGCTGGGCCGGGCAGGCCGGGGTCAGCCGAGGGTGAACTGCCAGTAGGCGGTCTCGCGGTATCCCTTGTCCGGCGGACAGACCTGGACGGTGACGGTCATGCCCTTCCTGCTCGGCTTCACGCGCACCGGCACGGTACGCGTCCCGTCCTCGGCCAACGGCGGCATGAGGGCGGCGGCGGACTCGTCGAGGTTCAGCCACCGGACGCTGTCGGGGGCGTAGTCGTCCAGGGAGCGCCCGGCGCGCACCACGACGGGCGCGGGCCCGTCGTACTCGGAGGCGGCGGACTCGGCGGACTCGCCGCCCGGGTGCTGCTCCTCGTCCGTGCCGTTCCGGTAGGTGACGGTGAAGCGGTAGGTGCCGTCGGCCTCGGGGCGGGGCCTGCCGACGGTCACCTTCAGGCCGTCCTCGTAGCGGGCGGTGGCGCCCGGACCGAGGGGGTCTGCGACGCCGCCGTCGGCGCCGTCGATCTGCTCCAGCTGCCCGTACCCGTCGAGGCCCTTCTCCACCTCGTCCAGCGCCCACAGGCCGAGGCCGGCCAGGGCGGCGAGCACGAGGAGCGTGATCCAGCACCCCTTGAGCCACACCGGGGTCCGCGATCCGGTGCCGGAGGCGGCGCCCGGGTGGCCGGCGTGGGAGTCGGGGGGTGTGGCGTTCGCTGTCATGCCGCCACCGTAGGAGGGCGCGGCCGCCGGATCATGAGCGGTGGTACTCACCACCGGCTGAGTAGCGGCCCGTCAGGGGTGCGCCGGTCCGGCCGGTGTCCGGCGGCACATCCAGTGGCCGCCGGTGCTCCAGCCGAGGAAGCGGCGGGCCAGGCCGCCCTGTGCGGTCCCGTCCGGGCCGAACGCGCCGCCCGCGGCAACCATCCGCAGCCCGGCCACGGCCGGGGCGAGGCGGGCCGCGGTGTGCCACGGCTGCCGGGCGGCCTCGGCTGCCGCCCACTCCACGACGGCCGCCTGCCGGTCCGGGGTGCACAGCGACAGGTGGAAGAGCATCTGCCGCCACGCGTAGGCCGCGTCCTTCACCGTGCCCAGCGGGCGCGGGTGCCCCTGCACCTGCGCGACCAGCCGGCACACGGTGGTGAAGCAGGCCCGGGCCAGCGCCTCCCAGCCCGCCGCCGGGGCGATACCGGCGTGCCGGACCAGGACGGCGAGGTTGTGGGTGGTGAGGATCTGCGCCTGCTCGATCACGGTGCCGTTGGCGGCGGGCGACCACGACCGGGTGGTACCCGCGGAGTCCGCGGGCCGGCTCTGGGCGGCGTCGGCCCGCTCCGCGCACATCCCGGCGAAGGAAGGCGCGGTCGCCGGCGCCGTGCGGGCTCCGCTGGCGCGGGCGAGGCGCTCGGCGGCCTGGACCACCGCCATGCTCCGCACCGCCGCGCAGTCGATCCCGTAGTAGCGGGCGTACGGGCTGCCGTCCAGGAGGTCGGCGGCGACCCGGGCGGCGGTCAGGAACTTCGGGGTGAAGGCCCCCATGAAGATGTCGGCCGCGAGCTCCTCCACGAACGGCGCGTCCGACAGCTCCGCCTGCCGCGCCAGCTGGGACAGTTCGCGTACCAGCGAGTTGGGCAGCAGCGTCCCCGGGAACGCCCCGACCGCCAGCCCGCCGAGCTGCCGCAGGGCCTCCCCGGCCGCTCCACGGGCGCGCTCGGCCGCGTCCGCGTCGGTGCCGTGGGCGGCGAGCGCCCGCACCCAGGGCAGCTCGTCCACCCGCACCTGGTGCGCGAGGTTGAGCAGCAGCAGCGAACGGCGGTTGCGGAAGGCGCGGTACGTCGCGGCCGCCAGGGTGCGCAGCGCGGGGTCGCGGTAGCGCAGGGCGGTCGCGGCAGCCACCTGCTGCGGCACCAGCTCGGCCAGGACCTCGGCGGACGGCACGACGCCCCGTTCGACCAGGGTCTCCAGAGGGGCGCTCAGCGCGGAGCGCACCGTCTGCCGCAGCCGCTCCGGGACGGCGGTGCCGGCCGGCAGCCCGGAGGGGTCCGACTCGGCGGCGGTGACCGGGGCGACGGGCGATTCCACGTCGGGCGTGCCGTCGCGCTGGTCCAGCGGGGCGAGCCGCTGCGCGACGAGCGCGGCGATGCGGTGGTGCGGGGGCAGGGCCGCCTGGCGGGCCTGGATCCGGCGCAGCCGCGTGTGTTCGGGGGACCCGGGCAGGCCGCGCTTGGCCACCATGGAGGTCACCGCGTGCTGCAGCAGCCCGGCCAGCCGGGCGGGCAGCGGCCGCCCGGCGGCCGTCTCCTCCAGGGCCCGGCGCAGGATGCCCGCGTTCGACTTGGGGTTGCGGTGCTTGCCGCACAGCGGGTGGGCGGCGGCGAGCTCCCGGTAGCGTTCCAGCAGCGCGGCGGCCTCCGCCCGGGAGGGGTCGCCCGCCCGGGAGGAGGTGTCCGCCCGGGCGGGGTCGTCCGCTGTGTCCGGGCCGTACCGCAGCCAGTGGGCGAGCAGTTCGTCCTCGAACGGCCGCCACACCGCCAGGGCCTCGCGCTGCGCCTCGATCGCCGCCTTGGGCTGCCTGGCGGCGAGCCGTCCCGACACCTCGCCGACGCTGCGGCGGTGCACGGCGGCCGCGTCGGGGGCCGGCCGGTCCGCCGGGCGCGGCAGGAAGCGCAACCGGTCCGCGAACGGCTGCAGTTCGGCGACCAGCACGGCGGCCGCGTCGACGTCGCCGGCCCGCACCAGCCAGGCCACGGTCAGCAGCGCGGACTCCTCCGGCAGCGCCACCTCGTAGTGGCCGCTGTCCAGGAGCTCCCACAGCCCGGCGAGGCCCTCCTCCGACAGGGCGTGGGCGAACAGTCCGGCGCGGGTGGCGGGGATGCCGGCGCGGCGCGCGGCCTGCTCCTCGTACGGGGCCAGCGGGCCGCCCGCCGCGGGCGTGCCGGTGGCGAAGCCGCCCCGCACCACCTCGGGGGTCACCCAGGCAGGCAGTCCGGCGACGGGTGTGCGGGAGCCCACGGTCAGCTGCCCGGTGGCGATGCCGGACAGCACGGCCCGCCACTGCCGCATGCGGCCGTCGGCACGCTCGCGGGTGGCCGGGTCGGGGTGCGCCGCGAAGGTGCGCAGCGCCCGCGCCCATGAGGCGGCGGCATAGGCGGGGGACGCCGTGGCGGTGTGCGCGTGCGGCGCCGTGCGGGGCGTTGTCGGCTGCTGGTCAGCGTTCTCGTCCATAAGCCGGCGTGGCAGGTTCTGCCCCTGCGCCCTCCGGATAGGCAGTCCGGTGCTCTGGCTGGCTGAGCTACACGCCGTCGGTGCGCACGACCCTAGGGAGGCGTACGCCGTCCGGGCAAACGAATTCGGAGGTGTGGCGGCCGCCCGGGAGGGCCCGGTCGCCCTCGGCCGGGAAGACCCCGATAATGGCGTATATGGCACAGAAGGCCTCAGCGGGTCACCAGCCGCCGACCTTGACCGTCAAGGGCCGCGACGTGCGGCTGCGCACCATCGGCTTCGTCGTCCTGGCCGCCCTCGCCATCTGGTTCATCGCCGTCAACACCGGCCCGGTCACCGTCAGGTTGTGGGTCCCCACCGTCACCATCCCGCTCTGGGTGGTCCTCACCGTCACCCTCTTCGTCGGGATGGTCCTCGGCGTGTTCCTAGCGCGCCGCCGTGCCGCCCGCCGGTAGCGGCGCACGGCACGGGGTGCGGGGTGCGGGGTGCGGGCTGCGCGGTGCGCTACCGGCCGCGCTCCACCGGGCGGCGGCCCAGCGGCAGCAGGTACTGCAGCGGTTGCTCCAGGTCGTCCAGGCCCAGGAGTTCGTGCGCCAGGTCGTCGTGGAAGCCGCCGAGCGGGGTGCCGCCCAGGCCCAGGGCCGAGGCGGTCAGGAGCAGGGTCTGGGCCAGGTGGCCGGTCTCCAGCAGGGCCAGGCGCAGGGCGCGCAGACCGTAGCGGCGGCGCAGCACGCCGAGGTTCGCGTACACGGCCAGGACGGCCGGCGCTGCGTCGATGCCGATCCAGTCCGGGTCCGTCGACGGTCGGGACAGGTACGTCGACAGCGCCTTGATCCGGTCCACCTCGGGCACCGGGCCGATCCGGCGCAGCGTCCGGCGTTCCGGCACGCAGTCGTACGTGCCGGCGGGGACCCCGGCCACGTCGAGCACCAGCAGCCGGACCCGGGCCGTGTACAGGGCGCCCGCGCTCGGATAGGCGCGGTGGACCAGCGTACGGGCCGTGCCGTCGGCCAGGAGCTGCTCGGAGCGGCTGCTCTCGGAGAGGGAGTTCCACAGCAGCGCGCCCAGCGTGCCGGCGTCCAGTGGTCCGGCGAGGGTGCCGCGCAGCGAGGACCGGTCGGCCAGCGCGGCGCCCAGCGGCACCTCCGGGAGCGGGTCCGCGGGCAGGGCGAGCTCCGGACCCGCCGCCGCATGCCGCGGGGCGGGCAGCGACCGCAGCGCCGTGTCCTCGCCGCGGCCGATCTGGAACTTGCTGCGCTCCAGGTACTGGACGTCGGCCGCGGTGTGCCCCTGCGGGAAGAAGCCCGGCGGCTCGTCGGTCTCCAGCAGGGTCCGGGAGGCGAGCCGGCACACCGCCCGCTCCTCGTCGGGGGTGATGCCGAGCCGGTTGAACAGCATGTGGAGCTGCGAGGCCCAGATCCATGCCGTCGTGTCGGGTGAGGTGTCCGGTGCGCTTCCCGCCGGGGCGGTCGCGGCGCGCAGCAGCGCGTCGGCCTCGCGGACCCGGTCCGCCCACCGGCCGAGCCGGCCGCCCGCGGTCCCGGTCCCGGTTCCGGTCCCGAGGCGTTCGCGCACGGCCGCCGCGCGCCGTGCCAGGCCCGTACGCTGCGCCGCGTAGACGGAGTTGACCCGCGCGTGCACGGAGGCGCCCGGCAGCAGCGGCACGTCGGTGACCCACCGCCAGCCGGCCGCGTGGCGGCGCAGCCAGCGTGCCGCGGTCAGCCGGTCCATGCCGAGGGCGTACGCCGTGGTGTGCGCCAGGTCCGCGGCGAGCGCCAGCCGCACGGCCGCCCCCGCCCCCGCCCCCGCTCCGGCACCGGCACCGGCACCGGCGTGGAGGTCCCGCAGGGCGTCCAAGGCCGCCCGTGTGGACGCGGCGAAGACCTCCTCGGCGACCGGGAGGGCCTGCGGACCGCCGTAGCGGTCGGTCTCGGGCACGTACGGGACCTCGCGGACCTCCCCGTGCCCGGAGGGCCACGGGCCCGGCACCGCGGGCACCTCCTTCGCCGCCCGGGCCAGCTGCTGCGCCAGGTCCGCGGCGGCCGGCCCGCTCAGCCCTCGCACCCGTATCCGCAGGTGGGGGCCGTCCTCGCCGTACCGGATGTAGAACCAGGACGCGGCGGCCCCGCCGGGTGCGGTGAGGCGGTCGAGCAGCGGGGCCGCCTCCCGGAGGAGGAAGCGGTCGGTGTCCTCGGTGTCGGAGTGCAGGTAGAGGTGGAGGCTGTGCCAGGTGTCGGTGGTCATCGCGTGGGGTCCTCGTTCGCGGCCGGGGCGGTCAGGGGAAGGGGTGCGGGTGGAGGGCCAGGTCGTCGTGGCGCGGCGGGCGGCCGGTGCGGCCCAGCCGGTACGGGACCTCCAGCAGCCGGGTCAGTCCCCGGGTCCGCCGGTTGACGTGCCCGAAGGTCATCGGCAGCGAGCCGGGGACGACGACCTTGACGCAGTGCAGGCCGAGCCGGTCGCGCAGCCCCGGTTCGGTCTGGTCGACGGTGATCACCTCCAGGCCGGCCCGGGCGAGCCGCTCCACGGTCGTCCCGAGCAGGCCGGTCAGGTCGCCGACCGGTTCGGGCGCCCCCGGCCAGGCCTCGGCCACCGGCACACAGGGCGTGTCGGCGAAGAGGAACTCCAGGCGCGGGCCCGCCTCGGGGAGGGTGTTCAGCCCGACGTGGTCGTCGAGGCCCACCACCAGTTCCGGCTGCTCCAGCATCGGCCGGAGCCGCTCGGGGTCGCGTCGCCCGTCCTCGGCGAGCGAAAGGTGTGCGGACTCCAGCACGTTGGTGACGACCTCGGCCACCGCGGACCTGATCGCGGCGCGCGGGTCGTGGTGGGCGCCCGCCGCGAGGAACATCCGCGGCGCGTCCGGGTGGGCGCCCTCGTACCGGCAGACGGCGACGACCGCGGGGATGCCGAAGTCGTTGGTCGCGTCGAGCAGCGACAGCCGGTAGCCGGCGAGGGCCGCCCGGTCCGCGAGCATGGCCGTGCCCGTGTCGCCGGGCGGCGGCTGGACGCGGCGCAGCGGGGTGGCCGCGTACCAGGCCATCAGGAAGGCGTCGCGCTCGGCGACCTCGAACAGGCCGTAGAGCGCGGCTTCCTCGGGGCTGTTGCCGAGCCCGCAGCCGTTCGAGGACTCGTACACCACGCGCGGCCGGCCGGGGCCGGGCACGTCCCAGTAGGCGACGTGCTCGGGGACGGCGACGGCCCGCCGGCGGGTGAGCGACCAGCCCTGCACCCAGTCCAGTTCCAGGTCGGGGGTGTACGGGACGGTCGGCGAGGCCGGGTGGCCGTGGTGGGCGGGGTCGGGCAGGCCGAGTCGCTCCGGGTCCACCGCCCGGTCAGGACCGAGGGCGGCGAAGGAGGCCCTCAGGTCGGTGCGGCGGCCCGTGGGGCGCATGCCCGCGTACCGCTCGACGGCTTCGAACAGGGCGATCCGCTCGCTGTCGGCGAAGTCGCGGGCCCGGCCGTATCCGCCGTCGTCCAGGGCCCTTCCGTCGGTCACGATGGCGGTGGTCAGGGAGAACGCCGAGTCCTCGGAGCGCATCAGCCGGCGCACCGGCCCGAACCGCTCGTCGTACAGCGCCGCACGCAGGCCCTTCGCGCTGGTACGGGAGTTGGGGGCGCGCAGGACGTACGGGTCGGGCAGCGGTCGGGGCCCGGAGGGCAGCGGGGCCGCCCCGGCGGCCGAGTCCGAGGGCAGGGGGCGGCACACCGGGCAGCCGCCGACGGGGCGGATGCGGTGGGTCGACCAGGTGCCGCGGCCGAGGTGGACGACGTACACGACGGCGGTTTCCGCAGTACCGGCCGGCCCGCCGTCGCCCGTGAGGCCACCCTCGCCGTCGGCGCCACCGTCGGCGCCACCGCCACCGCCACCGTCGGCGTCGCCGTCGCCGTCGCCGTCCAGCAGGTTCTGTGCGAGGGCGCCGACGCAGTCCGCGAGCGCCGGGGACAGTACGCCGGCCAGCTCCAGCTTCGGGCTCCGCCACGGCACCCGGCCGCCCGCCGTGGCCAGCCTCTGGTACTCGGCGCAGCACAGGCAGGCCGCCGCGCCCGGCCGCAGCACGGGGCCGACCACCGCCAGGGCGCCGTCGAGCCGTACGGGGGCCAGGGACACGGGGTGGCCGAGCGCGTGCCGGCTCAGCTCCTCGGCCAGGCCCGGCGTCCAGCGGGGCAGCAGGACCGCGGCCCGTCCGGAGACGGCCGCGGCGGCCGCTCCGGCGTCGAGCACCGGTACCGCCAGTGTGTCGCCGAGCGGCCCGGAGGCGTCCGGGGGGCGGGGTACGGCGGGGACGGGCGCCGCCTTCGTCATCGTTCCTCCTCCGGGGTGTGCAGGACGGTGAAGCCGAAGGCCCGCAGCCGGTCGGCGAGTTGCCGGGCGGCCGGCGGGAGCGGAGGCTCCGGGCGGCGGGCCGCACCGGGGCGGCCCGCTCCGGTCAGGCGGCGCAGCGCGGCCTGGAAGGCGGCTTCCCGTCCGGCCAGATCCGCCAGCCAGCCCCCGGTCCAGCCGGGGTCCTCCCAGGCGGCCGTCCGCACCCCGGCGGCGGCCAGCGGGGCGACGGCGCCGCCGGACGGTGGCGGGCTGTCGGCCGGAAGCCCGGCCTCCTGCACGCAGAGCGCGGTCACCGCGGCGAGCGCGGCGAAGGCCGCCGCGTCCCCCGGGGTGGCCTCGACGGCTTCGCCGAGCACCGGGCGGGCCGACGGGCCGCTGCCGTGGACCACGGCGTGGTACGCCTCCGCTCCCGGGGCGGCCCGGAACACCTCCAGGCGCGCGGACACCCCGAGACGGACCGTCAGCGTGGTCCACCAGTGCCGGGCCTGCGGGTGGGCGCCCCACTCCCCCGGGGCCTCCTGCGTACGGCCGGTCGAGCGCCCGAGGCGGTCGGCCGCGGCGGCGCGCAGGGCCCGGCCCCGGGCGTGCCCCGGATCGGCGCCGACGGTGAACCCGGCCCCGCCCAGCCGGAGTTCGGCCGCCCGGCAGAACACCTCCAGGCGGGCCAGGTCCAGCCGCGGCGCGCCGGAGACCGGACCCGCCGGGTCCGGAGGGCCGTCCGCCGGGTCCGGAGGGCCGTCCGCCGGGTCCGGAGGGCCGTCCGCCGGGTCCGGAGGGCCGTCCGCGGCCCCGGCCGCAGGCGTCGTACAGGCCGCCAGCGCCACGGGGAGCTGCGGCAGGTTCCCCGGGAGGGGCTCGGGCAGCACCCCGCACCGCCGGTCGCCGAGGACCGTGACCCGGCGCAGCGCCTCGGCGAGGGTGCCGGCCGGTTCCAGGCCGCTCCGCCGGTCGGCATCGATGCGTTCGGGGCCGAGCCAGCTGCGGTACTCGGCCCGCGGCGGCCGGGCGTCGGCGAGGAGCACCGCGGGCAGGCCGGGCAGCAGGCGCCCGTCCTCGCCCTCGTCCGCGGGGTCCGGAAGTCCGGCCGCGGCGCACAGCAGCCGGTGCGCAGCCGCGCCGGCCACCAGCGTGGCGAGCAGACGCGGCGGGGCGGCGGATGCCGCCGGCACCGGGGTGAGCCGCGGTTCCAGGGCGGCGGCGTCCGAGCGGATCTGGGCGGCACTGCCGGGCGCGGTGGCGTAGCCGTGCCCACCGCACAGCCCGGCCGCGATGCCCCGCTCCGGGCCGGCCCCGCGGGCGTACAGCAGGACGCGCCCCTCGGGCAGGGCCGGATCGGCGGTGTACGAGACGGGCAGCCCGCCCGCGGCCAGTGCCCGTCCGGCGGCCCTGGCGAGCGGCCCGTCGGGGGCTCCGGCCACCACCTCGGCCCGCACCGCGGCCAGCACCGCGGCCGCGCCGGCAGGGTCCTCCCCGGTGGCTTCGAGCCACCGGGCGACCGGGCCTGCCCCGTCGGCGGACTCGGGGAATTCGGTGGGGCCGGCGAGTTCGGCAGGGCCTGTGACGAGCAGGTCGTGCTCGTCCAGCCGGGCCAGGAGCGTGTCCACCGCCCTGCGCACGGCCGAGTCCGCCTCCATGCCGTCCAGCAGGCGTTCGAGCCCGCCGTCCCGCAGCGGCTCCTCCAGCAGCCGCCACAGGGCGGGCAGCGCCTTGCTGCCCTCCAGGGTGACGCTGCCGCGCCGGCCCCTCAGGTGGAGGCCGTCCCGCAGCACGGTGACGGCGGCTCCGGGACGCAGGCGGCGTACGGACGCGGCCGGGGCAGCAGAGGTGGCAGGGGCAGCAGAGGCAATGGGGGCCGAGGAGGCGGCAGGAGTCACGGGGGTGGCAGGGATGTCAGGGGTGTTGGGGGTGTCAGGGGTGGCGGCCCGGGTGGTCGTCACGACCGTGCCTCCACCGCGTCGATGACCGCGTCGATCTCCGCCCGCCAGTCGCAGCCGGTGAGTGCGGGAACCGTACCGATGACCAGGTGGGCGGCCAGGTAGCGTTCCAGCGGCCGGATGTCGCAGATGGCGAAGAGCCGGTACAGGGCGTTGGTGCAGGCCCGGTACACCAGGTAGTCGGGCCGGCTCCACATCGCACCCTGCGGGTCGGAGCGGCGCAGCAGCCGGTGGAACTCGCTGTAGCGGGTGCGGATGTCCTGGTTCCAGCGGGCGTGGACGTCCTCGTCCCCGGTGGCGGCGGCCCGCGCCCGGTATTCCAGTGGGACGCCGTGCAGGTCGGCGCCCGCGTCGTACCGGCTCTGGGCCAGCTGCCAGGCTCCCGCCGAGAAGTCCGCCCAGGCCTGCTCCCAGCCCTGCGCGCCGCCTTCGGCGATCCGGCCGACGAGCGCGGTGACCGAGTCGCCGGCGCGTTCCGCGTGGCGCCGGAAGCTGCTGCGGATCCGCCCGTCCGGGTCGTCGTGGACGAGGAAGTCCTCCAGGTGGGACACGTACGAGAAGTGGCCGCCCGCCAGGCCGCCGGGATGGGCGCAGGCGTGCGCCGCGAGCGCGGTGACGGCGAGCCGGAGCCGTGCCTGCGCGGTGTCGCCGCGCTCCCCGAGGAAGTCGGCTCCGGCCTGCAGCGCGCCGAGGCCGGCCCGCAGCAGGTCGTCGCGCAGGTCCGCGCCGTCATCGCCGAGCAGGCCGATGAGGGAGGAGCGGTCGACGGCCTCGATCCGGACCGTGTTGTCGGGGACGATCGGCCCGTAGGGCGGCGGGATGAGCTCGCTGCGTCCGGCCGCGACAGCCCGCTCCAGCAGCTCGGCCTCGGTGAGGTCGCCCACGGAGGGGTGCAGGCGGAGCCGGTCGCGGATCCGGGCCGCGGCGGCCTCGGCGGCGGCGGCGACCTGTACGGCCGGTCCCTGGAGGCGCAGCCGCAGGTGGGGGCCGTGCAGCCAGTGCCGTTCGATGTGGGCGGCCAGTCCGTCCGCCGTGCAGGACCGGGCGAGCGGGAGCATGACCTCCCTCAGCAGCGGCGCCTTGACCGGGTGGTGGTGGTAGGCGACCACATCGCGGGCGCCGGTGTCCTGGGGCTGCACTCCTGGCACGCTCCCTTCCTCATCGTCTGTCGTCTGTCGTCTGTCGGCGGGTCACCGCTGCGTGCGCCCGTCCCGGTAGACCTCCAGGACCAGTTCGACCGCGCGGGTGGGGACGGCGAGGCCGCCGGGGGCGGGCAGTGCCTCCTCCAGGACGGCCCCGTCGCCGTACCGGGAGAGCCACTTGGGCAGGCAGCGCAGGTGCAGGGCGTTGCCGAGGTCCACGAGCTGGGGCTTCGGCCGGTCGAATCGGGCCAGGAAGTCGTCGGTGGCGCGGCCGGTGGGGGCGGTGGCGGCCGGGTGCAGGAAGACCTGCTCGGGGAGGTCCAGCAGGGCGCGCCAGCGGGCCGCGGCCTCCGCGGGGACCGGGCCGGCGGCGCCGAGGTCGGCGCGCAGCTCCCGTACGACGCCGGGCGGCAGCAGCCAGCGGCGGCGGCCCAGCACGACGTGGCGGTGGCGCAGCCGGGGGGTGACGGCGACACGGCCGCCGGGCGCGCTGAGGGTGTGCCGGGGGGTGAGCTGCCTGAAGTCGACGACGCCGTGGGGCTGGTCGCACAGGTGGGCGCCGATGCGGCGCGGGAGGAGGACGGGGGCGAGGAAGCCGAGGTAGAGCACGTCGAGGTGTTCGCCGGTGTTCTTGAGCCGGATGCGGACCTGGTCGGCGGCCGGGTCGTGGACGAGTTCCAGGTCGGCCTCGGCGAGGGAGGCCCGGCTGCGATCGGGGCCGATCTCGTCGGGCACCAGCAGCGGGTGGAGGTTGGCGTTGAACCCGCCGACGGGCCGGATCTGCGCGGCGCGGGCGGCGGGCCCGAGGCCGCGCCGGATCTGCCGGGACACCTCGGCGGCGGCCCGCGGGTCGAGGGCGTCGAGGAACCGGCTGGTGAAGCGGCCCCAGCCGCCGTACACGTGGTTGACGCACAGCAGGCCGCGGGCCGGGTCCCGCTGGAGGAAGTAGGCGTAGCTCAGGGGCCGTTCGACGGCCCAGCCGGGGAGGCGTGCGCCGAGGCCGCGGAGCAGGCCGGCCGGCAGCACGAGCTCTTCGGCCGCGGCGGCCTGCTCCTGCCCGCCGGCCTGCTCCGCGGCCTCCCGGACCCGGTCGGCCACCTCCGTGCGCAGCCGGGCCAGTTCGGCGGTCCCGGTGGGCAGGGCGTCCCGGCCGGCGGGGTCGAGGAGGGCGAGGCGGCCGGCGGTCTCCCAGGCCTCGGCCACGTCGGTGCCGAACTCCCACGGGTGGGCGCAGCGGCCGCCGGGGCCGTACCGTTCGACGAAGCGGTCGCGGATGACGCGGCGTACGAGATGCCCGAGGTCGAAGAGTTCGGCGAGCGCGGTGACCTCGCCGAGGGCCTCGTGGTCGGCGGTGTCGAGGAAGCCGTCGAGTGCCAGCGGGTGCGGGGCGACGACGTCCTCCGAGAGCACGGTCAGCGGGGCGGAGACGGCCGGGACGGGGCGTCCTGCGTCGGCCAGCTCCGCCTTCCAGCGCTCGGACAGGGTGGCGAGGAGTGCGGGGCGCCGGGCGGCGGGGGCGTCGCCGAACGCGGCGGTGTCCCGGCCGAGTCCGGCGATGCGGTCGGCGCGGGCGGCGTCCGCGGCGTGCGCCGGGTCGTCGGGGCGGGCGGCGGCGATCTCCCGCAGCCATGCCGCGAGGGTGTCGAGCGGCTCGTCGTCCTGCGGCGGGACCGGGTCGCCCGGCACCAGCAGGCCTGCCTGCCCGAGGCGGTCGAGGAAGGTGCCGGCCGCGGCGGACGCGTCGCCGCCCGCCCCGTTCAGGGCGGCGGTCAGCAGCCGCGTCAGCTCGTCCAGGGGCACGGCGCCGGTTTCGGTGTGCTCGGTGACCAGGCGCAGCGGGCCGGTGTAGGCCAGTTCGGCCTCGTCCTCGCCGGGGACGAGGTAGCGGCCTCCGGCGAAGGTCGCCCGGTCGCGGGAGTACGTGGCCCGCCCGTCGGTGATCCGGGCGGTGCTGGTGGCGCGGTGCGGGAGGGTGGTGCGGCGGTGCGGGCAGTCGAGGAGGGCGAGGGTGAGGGCCGCCGTCAGGGTGCGGTTGGGCCGCACCAGGGCGCGGAGGGGGCCGTCGAACTGCGGCCCGGCACCCCAGGACGGCACCGGACCGGCCGGGGCCGCGGCGGCCGGGCCCGCGGCGGCAGGGGGCACGGCGGCCGGGGGCGCGGCGGGCTCCGGGCCGGGGCCGACGGGCCCCCAGCCGACGGCGGTGAACCAGGACAGCGGGCTGGTCTTGGTGCTGGCCCGCAGGGCGTAGCGCAGCACGGCGGCCTCCTCCTTGCGTGCCCGGCGGTCGGCCGCGCCGGTGGCCGCGCGTTCCAGGGCCCGGTGGAGGTCGGCGCTGGTGAGGGCGACGGCCTTGGCGAGGGCCGGCTCGCGGCACAGGCCGGCGAGGGCGAGGCGTTCGGCGGCGAGGGCCTGTTCGGCGGCGGCGCCGAGCCCGTCGAGCAGGGCGCGGCGGCTCTCGCGCAGGGCGGTCCAGGCGGCGAGCCGGGGGATCCGGTCGGGCAGGTCGCCGAGGCGGGCGAGCAGGGCGGGCCGGGGCTCTCGCCCGTTGTGCAGGGCGCGGCGCAGGGGGAGGACGACGTCGCGGTGGAAGTCCGCGGGATGGCCGTCCCGGCTGTCGTACAGGTCGTCGCAGAGCGGCCCGGTGGTGTGCAGCAGTCGGGTGTCGAGCCGGTGCAGGCGGGCGAGCAGGGCGCGGAGGGCGGTCGCGGCCGGCTGCTCGGCGGGATGGGCGAGTACGGTGGCGCGGGCCAGTGCGTAGGGCGCCGACCGCACCCGGTAGGCACCGCCACCGACGCGGTCGCCGACGCCGGTGGCGGTGGCGGCGACGGCCGTGGAGTACGGCTGCGGCATGGGGTTCCCCGTCCTCTCGGTGGTGGTGCGCGGGCCTCCCGCCGCACGCGCGGTGCGGCGGGAGGCTCTGTGTGCGCGTACGGTGCTGCGGTTACAGCGGCAGTTCCGGAGTCTGCGGGTGGGCGCAGGACGAGGAACCGCAGGAGCAGGAGCTGCCTCCGTTGGACGCCCCGCCCTCGGGCAGCGCGATGGTGTCCTGCATGGAGGTCACGGTGAGGTCTCCGAGGTCGAGGTCCTCGACGTCGAAGGCCGTGGCGCCGCTTTCACCGGTCATGAATGTGTCCTCTCGTTGAGTTCCGGCTGATCGTGGTCGGTGCGGTGTGCGGGCGCGGGTGGGCGTCAGCCCACGATGACGCCGGAATCCAGGTGCGGCTTGTTGCAGGAGGACGACGCCTGGCAGGAGCAGGAGCCGTGGGACGCCCCGCCCTCGGGCAGCGCGGCGGAGTCGCGCATGGAGGTGACGGTGAGGTCGCTGAGGTCCAGGTCCAGGTCCTGGAGGTCGAATTCAGACATGCGTATCTCCCGGGATTTGGGGACGGAATACCGAATGCGCCATGCATGAAATGCCGCAGCCCACGAGGGACGAAAACGTCGGCATTCGGGGCTGCTTTCGAGCAGATTAGACACTGCCGGATTCACCGCGCGATCACAAGAGATCACAGAATAAACACAAATAGATTGTCAGGTCCAAATACCGGCTGGCCTGTTCTATTCGACCGGAAGCAATCCGGGTCAGGAAAACAAGAACTCCGCATTCCGCATTCCACTCCCCCCGCCCGGACGACGACGAACCCCCGCCCCTTCCGCGAGGAAGGGGCGGGGGTTCGGCGGGAAGGCCACGCTCACAGGTCGCGATCGCCGACCAGGACGGCGCGGTGCAGGGCTACCGGAATCCACCCGGCGAAGTGGGGACGGCGCTGGGGGTGCACCCCGTCAAGGGCCGGCGGTTCCACGTTTTCGCACCCGCCCCGGGGCGCGTCATCCGGCCGGGGCGCCCTCGGCCTCCCAGCGCAGCAGGTCGCCCGGCTGGCAGTCGAGCACCTCGCAGAGCGCTGCGAGCGTCGTGAAGCGCACCGCCTTGGCGCGGCCGTTCTTGAGTACCGCCAGGTTGGCGGGCGTGATCCCCACGCGGTCCGCGAGCTCGCCCACGGACATCTTCCGCCGGGCCAGCATCACGTCGATGTCGACGGTGATCGGCATCAGATCACCTCGTCCAGCTCGGCCTGCATCTGCGTCGCCTCGACGTCGCGTGCGACGGCCTGGGCGAGCAGCATCCGCAGCACGAGCACGATGAGGGCGACCCCCAGGATGGCCACGCCGACCCCGCCCATGATGAGGGTGACGCCCGGGTCGTCCCGCTGGCCCGGCGCGTTGACGGCCGTGACCGCGAACCACACGAGGGCAGCCGCCACGATCGCGCCGATCACACCGTCCACGTACCGGAAGGCGGCGGGGGAGAACACGGTTCCGCGCCGCACCATCGCCACCAGCCGCCCTACGCAGACCAGCGCGACCTGGGCCGACACCATGCCCAGGATCGTGATCAGGCGCAGCGGGGTCAGCGGAAGCGACCCGTCCTCCGGGTCGGTGAACAGCGCCCACACCATCAGCACCTGCACGAACACGGTGCCGAGGAGCACCACCGCGAGCACAGCGCGCAGCGCACCCACTGTCAGCTTTCCCATGGGCCATCCTTCCATCGAGTTACGATGGAAACCTATCGATTTTCGATAGGCGCCGCAAGGGCTGCGACGGCCTCCCCACGGAGCCGGTGCCGTACGGGGTCGCTGAAGCTCCCCGACGGCACCGGCCCCGTGGGGTCGGCGGGCGGTCTACCAGCGGCTGTGCGACGGCGTCAGGCTGAGCTTGGCGCTGAGCGCCGAGAGGAAGATCGGGAGCTTGTCGACCATGGCCCTGGGGACCGGGGTGGTCTGGACGGTGCCCCGCCTCACGTCCTGGACGACGAGCGTGTAGGCGCCGTTCTCCTCGACGAGTTCGGCGGCGTAGAGCAGTGTTTCCATCGAGGTTTCCATCGGAGGTCCTAGGCCTGGGTGTCGTTGAGCCAGACGGTCCACGCCTTGGTGGCCTGCTCCTCGTCGGCGTCCTCGGCGAACAGGTGGTGGCCCAGCCAGACCGGCGCGCGCCAGGTGCTGCCGTTGAAGAACCGGTACAGCGCGTCCGGGCCGCGCAGGCCGACGAAGTCGCGGCTGAGCCAGTCCACGACCACCTCCTCCGAGCCGCCGTCCGTACCCGGGAGGTCGAGCTTCAGCCGGTCGCCGACGGCAGCGTCGTCGGCGAGGCCGAGGCGTCGGCGCAGGGCGGCGAAGCCGGCGGGGTCGGCGGTGGGTTCGGGGCACAGGGCCTTGACGTAGACGGCGGGGCGGCCGGCGAAGTGCCGCAGGTACTCGGCGAGGCCGTGCTGGTAGAAGTCGACGTGCTTCTCGGCCGCGTCGGACTTGGTGTCCCAGTTCCAGCTGTCGTCGACGACGCCCGTGTGCACCCAGTGGATTCCCATCCGCAGGTGGCTCGTTCCGCCGGCGCCCGGCTCGATGTGGTAGCTGAGCGTATTGGAGAACCCGCCGTCCTGGGTCGCCCGAACGGCGAAGTGGCTCGGCGGCTCCCAGGCCACGACGGTGGATTCACCCCGGGTGGTCTTTCCGCCGACGCGCGGCTCGACGTCCATGGGGTAGAGCCAGCCGAGGTTGCCGGCGCCGGTGGCGACCGCGTCCCAGACCTGCTCGGGTGTGGCGGGCAGGTCCTGCTCCCGGCGGACCTCGAACTCTCGGGCCATGGTCAGTTCTCCTTCGTCGTCGTTCAGTCGTTCGTGTGTCAGTAGGTGAGCGGGAGGGCGCTCAGCCGCCGTTGCAGCGGGTTGGGCCGCCATTCGAGGGCGGCCCCGCCGACGGCTTCGTCGGCCAGCCGCAGCTGCGGGAGCCTGCGGACCAGCGTGCCGATGGCCACCTCCGCCTGGAGCTTGGCCAGCGGGCCGCCGAGGCAGAAGTGCGGGCCGTTGCCGAAGCTCAGGTGCCGGTTGCCGGGGCGGGTCAGGTCGAGCCGGTCGGGGTCCTCGAAGCGCTCGGGATCCCGGTTGGTCGCGGCGAGGAACAGGTACACCAGCTCGCCCTCCCGCAGCGTCCGCCCGCCGATCTCGAGGTCCTCGGCGACGACCCGGACGATCGCCTGGGTCGGCGTGTCGTAGCGGGACAGTTCCTCGACGGCGGTGCGGATCAGCGCCGGGTCCTCGCGCAGCCGGGCCAGCTGGTCGGGGTGGCGCAGCAGGGCGAGGGTGCCGTTGCCGATGAGGTGGGTGGTGGTTTCGTCGCCCGCGGTGATGAGGACGAAGCAGGTGGACAGCAGTTCGGAGTCGGTGAGCCGGTCGTCCTGCGCCTGGGTGGTGACCAGGGCGCTGATCAGGTCGTCGCCCGGATCGGCGCGCCGTCGGCGGACGAGCCGCGCGAGGTACTCCTCGTACTGCTCGATCGCCGCCTCGGACTTGTCGATGTCCTCGGTCAGCCGGCCGAAGCGGCGGAACCAGGTCTTGACCTGCGGGCGGTCCTCGGGCGGGATGCCGAACAGTTCGCAGATGACGGACATCGGCAGCGGGGAGGCGACCGCCTCGACCAGGTCCATGGTCGGCCCGGCCGCGAGCGCCTCGTCGATGAGCCGGTCGACGATCCGCTGGATGCCGTCGCGCAGGGCTTCGGCGCGCCGGGCGGTGAAGGCGCGGTTGGCCAGTTTGCGGAGCCGGGCGTGGTCCGGCGGGTCGGTGTTGGTCATCACCCGGCCGAGCCGGTCGGTGAGCCGGCTTAGGGCTTTCAGGTCGCCGCCCAGCGCGCCGAGGGCCCTGGTCATCCGGTCCCGGTCGATGGACAGCCGCGGGTCGCCCAGGGCTGCCTCGACGTCGGCGTACCGGGTGAGGTGCCAGATGCCCTGGGCGCTGCGGTGCACGGGGCTCTCGCGCCGCATCCGGGCGTAGAACGGGTACGGGTCCCGCCGGGCCTCGGGGGTGAGCAGGTCCGCGGCGAGGTCGTGGGGCGGGGCGAGGCCCGCCGTGGAGCGGGCCTCGTCCGTCGTGTCGGTCAGGTTCACTGCGGGCCGCGCTACCGCTGGGCGTTCATGGCGTCGGCGAGGCTCTTGGGCCGCATGTCGGTCCAGGCCTGCTCGATGTACTCCAGGCAGGCGGCGTGGGTGCCGGGGCCGTGGGCGACCGTCCAGCCCTCCGGGACGTCCGCGAACTGCGGCCAGAGCGAGTGCTGGTTCTCGTCGTTGACGAGCACGAGGAAGGTGCCGTCCTCGTCGTCGAAGGGGTTGGTCATGGGAATCAGTCCTCCTGGTGGGAAAGGGTGGTGTCACCGGTGGCCTCGGCGAGCCCGGCGGCCAGGATCGGTCCGATCTGGGCCAGCGAGCCGGCTTCGGTCATCCGGTCGTGCCGGGTGGTGATCTCGTGCGATGCGATCCGGCCGGCGATGTAGGGGCGCCAGGTGCCGGGCCCGGTGTTGTCGTCGGTCCGGTCGATCGTGGAGTTGAACAGCAGCAGGTCTCCGTCGAACCTGCCGGGGACGAAGGCGACCGCCAGCTTCGCGTTGTTGATCATGATCTGGACGATGACCTCGATCTGCTGCTCCGTCAGGCCGGCCAGAGCGCTGCCCCGCCGGTTCAGCACCTCGGCCACCTCGCCGTAGGTCAGCGCCCGGTCGCCCAGCTCGTCCGGGTCGACGTCGAGCACCCCGGCGAGCACGTCCCGCTCGGTGGGCACGGGCATCTCTTCGAGCTGCACGTCCTTCACCGGGTAGGCGTCGAGGATCGCCAGCACGGCGGTCCGCTCGCCGCGCGCCTGCAGCTCGCAGGCGAGCGCGTGGGCGATCAGCCCGCCGGCGGACCAGCCGAGGAGCAGGTACGGGCCCTCCAGCTGGATCTTGCGGATCTGGTCGGCGTAGTCGGCCGCCATCTCCTCGTAGGACGCCGGCAGGGGTTCGGGCCTGCCGAGGCCGCGGGCCTGGATCGCGTAGACCGGGTGCTGAGGACCGACGTGGTGCAGCAGCCCGCTGTACGACCAGCCGATGCCGCCACCGGGGTGGATGCAGAACAGCGGAGTTGCGGTCCCGGTCGAACGCAGCGGCAGCACCACGTCCAGCGCGTCGTCGGGATTGTTCATGACCAGGCGTTCGGTGAGCCCGGCCACGGTCGGTGCCTCGAACAGCATGCGCAGGCCCAGCTCCACGCCCAGGGTCTCGCGGGCCCGGGACGCCAGGCGGGCGGCCAGCAGCGAGTGCCCGCCGAGGTCGAAGAAACTGTCGTCGATGCACACCTGCTCCCGGCCGAGGACCTCGGCGAACAGGCCGCACAGCAGCTGCTCCTGCGGTGTCCGGGGGCCTCGCCCGGCGCCCGGCGCCCCGTAGTCGGGGGCCGGCAGAGCGGCCCGGTCCAGCTTCCCGTTGGCGGTCAGCGGCAGCGCGTCCATCGTGACGAACGCCGACGGCACCATGTACTCGGGCAGTTCACGGCGCAGCCGATCGGACAACTCGGCCGCCTCGGGTGCGCCCGGGGGAGCCGGTACCAGGTAGGCGACGAGCCGCTTGTCGCCCGGCCGGTCCTCGCGGGCGATGACGGCTGCCCGGGCAATGCCGGGGTGCGCGGCCAACGCCGCCTCGATCTCACCGAGCTCGATCCGGAACCCTCGCAGCTTCACCTGATCGTCGGCACGGCCGACGTACTCCAGTTCCCCGTCGGCACGCCGACGCACCAGATCCCCGGTGCGGTACATCCGCGCACCCGCCGGTCCGAACGGGCAGGCGACGAACCGCCCGGCCGTCAGGCCCGGCCTGTTCAGATAGCCGCGCGCCAGGCCCGCGCCCGCGACATACAGCTCCCCCACCACTCCGGGCGGCACCAGCCCCAACAGCTCGTCCAGCACGTACACCCGCGCGTTGGTGATCGCACGGCCGATCGGCGGCACACTTGCCCCGGGCGAGAGCGGGTCGCTCATCGTCGCGCACACCGTCGTCTCCGTCGGACCGAAGGCGTTGATCATCCGGCGCCCGGGCGCCCACCGGGCCACCAGCTCCGGCCCGCACGCCTCGCCCGCCACCACCAGCGTCGACACGCCCACCGCAGCCTCCGGCAGAGCCGCCAGGACGGACGGAGGCACAGTCACATGCGTGACTCCCAGGCGCGGCTCGGTCAGCGCGACCACCGGATCCCCCGCGGGTGGCAGGACCAACGCCGCCCCGCACAACAGGGCCGTGAAGATCTCCGACACCGACGCGTCGAAACTCGGCGAGGCGAACTGCAGCACCCGACTGCCCGGCTCGATCGCGAACCGCTCGATCTGCGCGGCCACCAGACTCGCCATACCGCCGTGACCGACCAGCACGCCCTTCGGCCGCCCCGTCGAACCCGAGGTGTAGATCACGTAGGCCGGGTGCCGGACGTCGAGGGCGACCTTCGGATCGGTGTCCGGCCATTCCGAGACCTCGGCCGCCATCGCCGGATCGTCGACCACCACCGCCGGCCGCGCGTCGTCCAGCATGAACGCGATCCGTGCTTCCGGGTACGACGGATCGACCGGCAGGTACGCGGCCCCGGCCTTCAGCACGCCCAGGACCGCCACCACCGACTCCACCGACCGCGGCAGCGCCACCGCCACGACCTGCTCCGGCCCCACACCACGCGCCAGCAACGCATGCGCGAACCGGTTCGCCCGCGCATCCAGCTCCGCGTACGTCAACTCAGTGTCACCGCTGACGAGCGCGACCGCGTCCCGGGTCGCCGCCACCTGCGCCGCGAACATCTCCGGCAGGGTTCCGGCGACCGCACCGCCCTCGGCGGCAGGCAGCAGCTCGCGGCGCTCCCCGGCGGACAGCAGGTCGATCCTGCCGATCGGCTGCTCCGGAGCAGCGACGACCGCGGTCAGCAGCCTGGTCCACCGGACGAAGAGCGTCTCCACCGTCGAACGGTCGAACAGGTCGGTGGCGTACTCCACCACGCCGACGATCCCGGCCGGGCTTCCGTCCGGCCCGAACCGTTCGGCGAGGCTCACACCGAGGTCGAACTTGGCGGTTCCGGCAGCCACCGGGTAGGCGGCCACGTCCAGGCCGGGCAGCGCGAACTCGCCGCCCGGCGCGTTGTGCAGGCCCAGCATGACCTGGAACAGCGGGTGGTGCGCGAGCGACCGCGCCGGGTTGACGACCTCGACCAGGTACTCGAACGGCACGTCCTGGTGGCCGTACGCGGTGAGCGCCTTCTGCCGGACCCGGCCGAGCAGTTCGGCGAAGGCGGGGTTGCCGCTCGTGTCGGTGCGCAGCACGAGGGTGTTGACGAAGAAGCCGACGAGCTCGTCCAGCGCCTGGTCGGTGCGGCCGGCGATCGGGCTGCCGATCGGGATGTCCGTGCCGGCGCCGAGCCGGGTGAGCAGCGCGGCGAGTCCGGCCTGGAGCACCATGAACATACTGGCGCCGCGCGCGGTGGCCAGGTCCCGCAGCGCCCGGTGCAGTTCGGCGTCCAGCCGGACCGCGACCTGGCCGCCCTGCTGGGAGGCCACCGGCGGCCGGGGCCGGTCGGCGGGCAGCTGCACCTGCTGCGGCAGCCCGGCCAGCTCGTCCTTCCAGTAGGCCAGTTGCCGAGCGAACAGGCTGTCCGGGTCGGCGGCGTCGCCGAGCAGGTCGCGCTGCCAGCAGGTGTAGTCGGCGTACTGCACCGGCAGCGGGGACCACTGCGGTTCCTCGCCCCGGCAGCGCGCCGCATAGGCCGCCGCGAGGTCGCCGGTGAGCGGGCCCATCGACCAGCCGTCGGCGGCGATGTGGTGCACCACGACCAGCAGCACGTGCCGGTCGGGCGCGAGCGCGTACAGCTCCGCCCGGACCGGCGGTTCCGCGGCCAGGTCGAAGCCGCGCCGGGCCGCCTCCGCCAGCCGCTCGGCCAGCCGGCTCTCGTCGAGCTCGACCACCGGCAGCGCCGGCTGCGCCTGCGAAGCGCTCAACACGACCTGGTACGGCACGCCGTCCGTCTCGCGGAAGACCGTCCGCAGGCTCTCGTGCCGGGCGACCACGTCCGCGAGCGCGGCGTGCAGGGCCGACCGGTCGAGGCCGCCGGTCAGGCTCAGCGCGAACGGCATGCTGTAGGTGGCGCTCGGCCCGTCCATCCGGTTCAGGAACCACAGGCGGCGCTGGGCGAAGGACAGCGGCACCCTCCCCCAGCCTTCGGCCGGGGGTACCCCCATGGGCCGCGGCCGGGCGGTCAGCGCGGGCCGCGCCGTTCCGGACCCGTCCAGGCGGGCCGCAAGCCCGGCCACGGTCGGGGCCTCGAACAGGGTGCGGACTTCCAGCTCCGCGCCGAGGGTCGCCCGGACCCGGGAGGCCAGGCGGGTCGCCAGCAGCGAGTGCCCGCCCAGGTCGAAGAAGCTGTCCTCGACCCCGACCCGGGCCAGGCCGAGCACCTCGGCGAACAGCTCGGCGAGGAGCTGCTCCTGCGGGGTGCGCGGCGCCCGCCCGGTTCCGGCCGGGCCGAGGTCGGGAGCGGGCAGCGCGCGGCGGTCGAGCTTGCCGGCGGCCGTCAGCGGCAGCGCCTCCAGCGCGACGAACGCCGACGGGATCAGGTACTCGGGCAGCCGGCCGCGCAGCCAGTCGCGGAGTTCACCGATGAGGGCACCAGTGCCCCGGCTGCCCGTCGGGCGGTTGGTCAGCGACGACAGCGCCGTCCCGGTGGCCCCGGTCGGCCGGTACGGCTCGACCGGGGAGCCGTGAGGGGTCCGCGGGTCGGCGAAGACGACGTCCACGGCGTCGGCCGCGGTGGCCGACCAGGCGACGCCCACCCAGCGGTCGAACTCCAGCCCGAGGGCGTGGAAGTCGTCCGGGTCGGGGAGGTCGCTCTCCTCCGGGGCGTGCAGCCGCTCCAGCAGCTCGGCGAGTGCACCGTCCCCGGCCTGCACCGCCCGGGCCAGGTCGGACTCCCGCACCACGCGGCGGTTCGGGACTCCGGTGATCCGCAGCATGTCCGCGTGCGGCCGGGCGAGCAGCTCGCGCAGCTCGGCCGGCCCGGCGACCTGACGACCCCACTCCAACTCGACGGGCCGGCTCGGGGCCGCCGGGCTGACAGGCGTCTTGTGCAGTGTCACGTCGTAGCGGTAACGGGTCAGTTCGTTGTGGTGGCGGCCGCGCTTGACCTCCACGGCCACCGCACCGATGTCCGTGCCGCGCTCCCGCAGGACGGTGAAGAAGTCCGGGTCGACCAGGAGCTCCTTCTCCACCCTGACGGCCTGGTCCACCGCGCGGCGCACGGCCGCGAGGTCGGCGCCGTCGCCGGTCCGGTGCAGCTGGACGGCGGTGGCCAGAGAGCGCAGCAGCCGCAGGTTGCGCACGTCGCCGACGAAGAGCGCGCCGCCGGGGGCGAGCAGCGCCATCAGCCGTTCGATCACGTCCGCGAGGTAGTCGGCGGACGGGAAGTACTGCACCACCGAGTTGATCACGATGGTGTCGAACTGCCCGGCCGGCAGTCCGTCGGTGTCATGCGCCGGGCGGGTCTGCAGTACGACGCGCTCGGCCAGGTCCTCCTGCCGGGCGACCTGAGCGGTCAGCGCGTCGATCGCGGTGGCGGAGAAGTCGGTCGCCCAGTACGACGCGCAGTGCGGTGCGATCTGCGAGAGCAGCAGACCGGTGCCGACGCCGACCTCCAGCACCCGGCGGGGGCGCAGGGCCAGGATGCGGGCCACGGTGGCGTCCCGCCACTCCCGCATCTGCTCCACGGGGATCGGGCACGCGTCGTAGCTGCTGTTCCAGCCGACGAAGTTCCGGCCGAAGACGGCTTCCCCGGGGGTGATGGGCAGGGCGTCGTAGATGTCCTGCCATTCGCCGACGTGGTCCGCTTCGAGGCCGCTGTCCCGGGCCGTGTCCTGGCGCGGGACGACGTAGCCGGTCAGCCGGTCGTCCTGGGCGAGGACGGCGGCCCGTGCGACGGCGGGGTGCTCGGCCAGCGCCGCCTCGACCTCGCCGGGCTCGACCCGGAAGCCGCGGACCTTCACCTGGTCGTCGGCGCGGCCGACGTACTCCAGCCGGCCGTCGCCCAGCCAGCGCGCCAGGTCGCCGGTGCGGTACATGCGCTCACCGGCCCCGAACGGGCAGGCGACGAACCGTCCGGCCGTCAGTCCCGGCCGGTTCAGGTAGCCGCGCGCCAGCCCCGCGCCCGCGACGTACAGCTCCCCCGCCACGCCCGGCGGCACCGGCCGCAGTCGCCCGTCCAGGACGTACACCCGGGCGTTGGCGATCGGCCGGCCGATCGGCGGCACTCCCGTCCCCGGGGAGAGCGGGTCGCTCATGGTCGCGCACACCGTGGTCTCGGTCGGGCCGTACGCGTTGATCATCCGCCGGTCCGGTGCCCAGCGGTCCACCAGCTCCGGCGGGCAGGCCTCACCCGCCACCACCAGCGTCGACACGTGCACCGAGCCCTCCGGCACGGCGGCGAGGACGGACGGGGGCACGGTCACGTGGGTGATGCGGAGGTCCGGGTCGGCCAGCGCGGCGAGCGGCTCGGCCGCGGGGGGAAGCACCAGGGCGGCGCCGCGCAGCAGGGCGGTGAAGATTTCCGACACCGAGGCGTCGAAGCTGGGCGAGGCGAACTGGAGCACCCGGCTGTCGGGCTCGATCGCGAACCGCTCGATCTGGGCGGCGACCAGACTCGCCACGCCGGCGTGGCCGACCACGACGCCCTTGGGCCGGCCGGTCGAGCCCGAGGTGTAGATCACGTAGGCCGGATGCCGGACGTCGAGCGCGATGTCCGGTTCGGTGTCGGGCCAGTCTCCCCCGGCCACGGTCGCCGGGTCGTCGACGACCACGGTCGGCCGTGCGTCGTCCAGCATGAACGCGATCCGCGCCTTCGGGTACGCCGGGTCCACCGGCAGGTACGCGGCCCCGGCCTTCAGCACACCCAGGACGGCCACCACCGACTCCACCGACCGCGGCAGGGCCACGGCCACGGTCTGCTCCGGGCCGACCCCGCGGGCGATCAGCGCATGCGCGAACCGGTTCGC
>NZ_JBIVXV010000013.1:0-206006 GCF_044769385.1 Streptomyces sp. NPDC090445
GCCCATTCCGTCAGATTCACGCTCTGACAACGACACTCACTCATACATGGTTACGCTCACTTACCCGACTTCAAGGGCCAACAGGTGGAGACCCCTCCGGATCCTTGGCCCGCTGCGTGCGCTGGACCTCGGCAACAACCTCCGCAATGGCCTCCAAGGCCTTCGTCCGCTCGCTCATGGCACCGATCGTGCCGCCTCAAGTGTGGTTGAGGTCAAGGGATGTGATCACATGTCGGTATGACCCGCACCAAGAGTCTCTACCTGCTCTGCTCCGCAGCCCCGCCCGTCTTCGATGTGGCCCACGTGATCGAGGACGCGCAGGCCCGCGGCTGGGACGTCTGCCTCGGCCTCACCCCCATGGCCGCCCACTGGATCTCCCAAAGCCTCGACGGCCTGGCGGCTCTGACCGGCCACCCGGTGCGCTGGCAGTACAAGCTCCCCGGCGACCCCGACGTCTGGCCGGCCGCGGACGCCCTGCTCTTCGCTCCGGCGACGTTCAACTCGCTCAACGCCTGGGCCCTGGGGCTGACCGACAAGTTCGCCCTCGGCGTTGCCGCCGAGGCCGTCGGCAAGGGCACCCCGGTCGTCACGATGCCCTGCACCAACGCCGCCCTCGCCGCCCACCCGCAGTTCGAGCAGTCCCTGGCCACCCTGCGCGGGGCCGGCGTCACGGTCCTGTTCGGCGAGGACGGCTTCGTCCCCGGCCCGCCCGGCGTCGACGCCCCGCCGCACTTCCCGTGGCAGCTGGCCCTGGACTCGGTGGACGCCACCCCCACCCGCGTGAGCCGGAACCATTAACGGCGTTAACACTCACCCACCGGTCCCGCTGTCACCACCCCCCGCCCCGTTAACGCCGTTAATACCCGGGGCGGGGTCGAGGCGGGGTCGGACCGGAATCGGAGGACCGGAGTCGGGGACATCGGGTAACCCACTGGCGGGGCCGCCGCACGTCTACCCCGACATGTGGGCCGACCCGGACGGCGATCCCCGCAACAACGAGGACAGCCCGGAGGGCGAACTCGCGACGCTCCTGGACTTCCTGAAGAACTACCGCATCACCCTGCGGATGAAGTGCGAGGGCCTGGATCCGGAGCAACTGGCCCGCCGGTCGGTTCCCCCTCGACGATGTCGCTGCTCGGCCTGCTCCGGCACCTCGCCGAGGTGGAACGGGACTGGCGCAACTGGCTCGACGACGCTGATCCGCTGCCGAAGCTGTACGGCGTGAAGGACGCGGACTTCCACGGGGCCGTCCCCGAGCAGGCCGTGGTCGACGCGGCGTACCGCGACCTGGAGCACGAGCAGGCCGCAACCGACGCCGCACTGGCCGGATACACGGACCTGGGCGAGCGCGTGGGGAAGGACGGAACCTCGATCCGCGAGCTGATGGTCCACAGGGTCGAGGAGTACGCCCGCCACTGCAGCCACGCCGACCTGCTGCGCGAATGCGTCGACGGAAGGGTAGGCCATTGGCGAGGCCCGGCCCGGAGCGTTAACGCCGTTAACGCCGTTAACGCTCCGAAGACGGCCGACAGGGCCGCTCAGGCAGCGCACCATGGAACTCGGCAGGTGTGGGGCTCCGTTCCCTCCGGGCACAAGCCCTTGATCACTGCCTTGCGGATCGCCCGCCATGTCCGCAGGGAACACTCCAGGCGGACACGTAGCTCGACCGCTTCCCGCTCGCCGCTGTTCTGACCGGGGTGCTCGATGGCCCACTGTTCCGCCAGGAGCTCGTACGCTTCGGCGGTCGTCAGGCGGCTGTGAGCAAAGGTGCGTGCGATGTCCGCCTGGACGATCCGGGCGCTCCGACGAGCAACCGTCCGGTCGACGAGTTCCCCGACCGATGCCAGCCCCTGCTCGTCCGCGTACAGGCCGAACCTCAGAATGCGCGTCTTCATGATCGCGGAACCTACCGACCCTCAGCCCTTCGGCGGAAGCGAGAGGGCGGTGGTGAACCAGTCGTGTACGGGAGCGAGGGTGGGTGATGCCGGCCAGCCGTTGACCGCTGCCACGAGGTTCCAATACTGCGCAGCGAGGGGCTCGGAGCTGGTCTGCAGGCGGGTGAGGAGCCAGCGGCGCAGGTCGCCGTCACCGTCACCGGCGTTCGCGAAGGCGTGGCCGTAGAGGTCGCTCAGCGCTCGCGCGCGAGGAGTGACCGCGGCGGAGGCGGGGAGGAGGCCCGCGGTTACCGCTTCGTCGATGCGTTCGAGCAGTGCCCGATTGAGGCCTTCGTGCAGGTTCTCGATGTCGTCGCTGGTGGCGAAGTCTGCCGCCTGCGCCTCGGCGCCACGGCGTACTGCCGTCCGGAACGGCGCGCTCTGGCAGAGCTCGGCGAGCTCCACCCAGGCTTCGACCTGCTCGGGCGTGGGATCGTCGGGGAGGTCCGGCAGGGTCGTGCGCAGAAGGGCCTCGAGTTCGGGGTGGGCGTGGGGCTCGGCAAAAGTGGCGTCGACGAAGTCGGCGATCAGCTGGTGTCGTTCGGTGCGGGAGAGCATGGCGAGTCGGTGCATGAGGCTGATCTCCATGGGAGTGGGTCCGCGTCGGGCGACTGCGCGCAGTACGCTCCGGCGCAGGCGCAGGGTCTGGATTTCCACGTCGAGGGCATCGGCGTGTGCTTCCGCGACATCGGCGAAGGATGCCTTCCGGTCCAGCACCTTCCGTACGGCCGACAGGTCCAGTCCGAGGTCGCGCAGCGTGCGGACCAGGTTCAGTCGTGCCAACGCGTCGACGTTGTAGAGCCGGTAGCCTGCCGGGCTCCGGTCGGTCGGGGGAGCGATGTCCTGGTCGGAGTAGTACCGGATGGCCTTCACCGTCAGGCCCGTCAGGCGGGACAGGTCCCCGATGGAATAGAGCGTGTCGCGGTCCATGCCCCAAGTGTGGAGTCTCCCCCTACAGGAGACTCAACGGTGCGCAGCCGAAGCCTCGCCCGCCGACCATTAACGCCGTTAACGCCCACCACCCCAAAGCCCACCCGCCCCAAACCCGCCCCACACCGTTAACGCCGTTAACGCCCACCGCCCCAATGCCCGCCCGGCCCGAACCCGGCCCGCCACCGTTAACGGCGTTAACGCCGAGCCTCCCCGGACCTCTCTCGCCCCTGGGGGCGCCCTCAAACCGTTAACGCCGTTAACGCCAGGCCCAGAACCAGCCGGACGCAGACGAAGTCCGTGCGCAGCACGGGCCGGACCGTTAACGGCGTTAACGGTCCGGCCCGAACCCGCGCCACAGGCGCCCCGTACCGGCGGGGTCTGGGGCAGAGCCCCAGTTTCGGGAAGGGGCGGGTAGGGGAACAGCCCCGCAGGACCCACGCACACCGAGCCAGCCCGCAGCCCGGGGCCGGGCCGGCCCCAGACCATTAACGGCGTTAACGCCCGACCGCCGCCCAGACCACTCGGACCGCAGGCCAGCCGACACCGCCGACACCATTAGGGTCTGTCCGGCGGATCATGCCGGGCGGCCCCGTCGGCGCTGAATCGCTGTAGCGACCTGCCGGACAAGGAGCTGGGTGGAGCAGGGCGGGTCCGTCGGTAATTACCTCGACATCGGTCGCGGTGATCGGGGACGCTTCACGCGATGACCAGAATCGACGACACGCCGCCCGCGTGGGACGAGCGCACCCAGCTCACCACGTTCCTCGACTACGCACGTGACACCGCCCGCGCCAAGTGCGCCGGCGTCTCCGCGGAGAACGCACGCAAGGCACTCCTGCCGGGCTCACCCCTGATGACCATGAGCGGAGTGATCAACCACCTCCGCTGGGTCGAGTACTACTGGTTCCAAATGGTCTTCCTCGGCGAGGAAGACCGGGGCCCCTGGACCGAGGAGGACCCCGACCGCGAGATGCGTATCGCCGTCAACTTCCCGCTCACGCAGTTGCTCGACGAATACGCCGAACAGAGCGCCCGCTACCGCGAACTGGTCGCCGGGAACGGCCTGGACAAGCAGGCCCAGCGAGCCGTCCGCAACGGCCTCCACGTCGACCTGCGCTGGATCCTCCTCCACCTCATCGAGGAGACGGCCCGCCACAACGGTCACCTGGACATCCTGCGCGAGATGCTCGACGGCACGACCGGCGACTAGGGCGCGTATTTGGTCGTGATCAAGCGGTGGTTCTGGTGAGGTCTTTGATCCAGATCATTGCGCCGCGAAGGTGGAGGCCGGCGAGGTAGCTCGCGGGAGTCTTGTCATAGCGGGTGGCGATGCCTCGCCAGGCCTTCAGCTTGTTGATCAGGCGCTCGACGGTGTTCCGGTCCTTGTAGAGCTCGGCGTCGTGGCTGACGGGTCGGCCGCCCGTGCTGCCCTTCTTCTTGCGATTGGCGGTCTGGTCGGCCTTCTCCGGGATGACGGCCTTGATGTGGCGTTTTCGCAGGTGATTGCGGTTACCTCGGGACGAGTAGGCCTTGTCCCCGGCGACCGCGTCGGGCCGGGTTCGGGGACGGCCGACCGGCCCACGGACCCGGACCTTCCGCAGCACGGGGACGAACTGCGGGCTGTCGGCGGCCTGCCCCTCGGTCAGCACGAAGGCCAGCGGGCGGCACCTGCGCTCGCCGGCGATGTGGACCTTGCTGGTCTGCCCGCCTCTGGAGCGTCCGAGCAGGGCGGCCTTCAGGCGGAGCTTGCGCCGACGTCGGATGCGCCGCTCTTCCCGTTCCGGGTCGTCCTGCTCGTCTTGTTCCGGCGGGCCTCCCCCTTTTGCCGGGCCTTCTCCGCCTCCTCGGCCGCTTTCTCCAAGGCGGCCAAGGCGTCGGGCTCCAGGTGCATCCCGGCAGCGTCATGATGGGCCCGGACGGTGGTGGAATCCACGCTCACCAGGGACAAGTCCACCTCACCGCGCTTGGCGGCCTCCGCGATCGCGCCCTCCAGCACGGCCTCGAAGACGCCGGCGTCCCTCCACTGCCGGAAGCGGTTGTGGACAGTCGACCAGGCACCGAACTCCCTGGGCATCTCACGCCACTGGCTACCGGTCTTGAAGTGCCAGATCACGCCCTCGAACTGCTGGCGCAGCCGCTCGGGGTACGGGCCGTACTCGCCGATCGGCAGATACGGCTCGATGAACTCCCACTCCGCATCAGATAGTTGCACTCGCGTCACGGAACACGGTCTACCGGGTCAGGCCGCGCCGCGAGGGCATCTTCCCAGAATGATCACAACCGAATACGTGCCCTAACGGCGTTAACGCCCGACCGCCGCCCGGACCACTCGGACCGGAAGCCAGCCGACACCGCCGACACCATTACTGACTTCGGCTCTTCAGGGTGACGTTGGGTCGTCGAGGGTCAGGCCGGTGCCGGCTATGAAGCCGTCGAGGGTGTCGGGCCGGTACTGGAGGCGTTTGAGGCGGTTGCGGACGAGGGCTTCCAAGCGGTCGAGGGCCATGACGGCGAGGTTGGCCAGGCTGCGCTTGACGTGCGCCCACACGCCCTCGACCGGATTCAGGTCGGGTGAGTAGGCGGGCAGCAGGAACACCGTCAGCCACTCACGGTCGTCGATCAGCTGCCGCATCCTGCGCGAGACGTGGGTGTTGAGCCGGTCCCAAACCAGCACGATCGGCGCCCTGACCAGCTGATGGACACCGTCGACCAGTGCGATGAAGTCCCGCTCGCCCATGCTGCGGCGCTTGCCCTTGCCCGCGGGGTGGGTCCGCAGACGATGGCGCAGCCGGGTCCGGGAACCTGGCCGCATGGCGATCAGCCCGGCCACCGACAGCCGTCCCGAGCGGCGCCCGCTCACTGTGACGACCGGGGTGATACCGCGCCGGCCCCAGGTCCGTCCCCTCGGCGGCCGTCGGGTGAAGCAGGCTTCGTCCTCGAAGCAGACGTAGCCCCCGCAGGCCGCCCTCGCCCTTTTACCTCCGCCCAGGTCGCCTCCTTCCAATCGGCGACGGCCTGTTCATCCCGTTCGGCGACCCGCCGTGCGGGAACCTGCGGGGAGAAGCCGAGCCGGTGCATCAACCGAGTGGCACCGGAGACGCTGTAAGAGGCGTGGAACTTCCTGCCGATCAGCGTGGCCACCCTTGATGCGGTCCACACCTGGTCCTCCACCCAGCCGTGCGCTGCCGGCCCCTCCTCCCAAAACCCCGCCGGCTTCTGAAGGCAGTACGGCGACAGCCGGCATCTCGATCCACTCGGTCCGCGCGAGGACAGAGCCGTGACTCCGCCGTCCCGCCACAGCTGATGCCACTGGTAGGCCGACTTCCGGCTCACCCGCAGTTGGCGCGCGACCTCCACGGGCTTGATCTTCTGCTCGAACAGCTCAGCCGCCTGCATCCGCACGGTTTCACGGCGCTGACGTCCCACAGCGGTCAGCCCGACCCCATCCGCGTATCTCACACACCACGGGATACAGCCACCGAGCCAAATCCTCAGCCACTTCGCAACGAATCACCCTGACGAGCTGAAGTCAGTAACGGCGTTAACGCCCGCCCCTCCCCGCCCCCTCAACCTCCGCACCGCCGCCCCGGATCCGGCCCCCATTTCCCGGCGACCGCGACACCCAGCACCGCCGGTGCCCACCACCACTCGCCGCCTCCGACGGGCAGCCCCGTACCCGTCCTGAGCCCGCTCCCCACGAAGAACAGAGCGGCAGCAGCACCGGCGCCGCGAGCTCCGGCATCCGCTCCGGCGCCGGCGCCTCCACCACCGCCACCCGCGGCAGCACCGCCCCGAACACGAACGCCCCGAACAGCGCGTGCACCCCCTCCGCTTCCGTGGCGTACGCCGCCAGGCACAGCTGCTGTACAGCCCCACCTCCGCTCCGGGTCCCGCGGTGGAGCCGCCTCACCGTTCCACCGCCCGGGGGAGCAACGGCCGCACCCCCCACCACATCGCCGCGAGGAACACCCTGGCGAGCGTTGTGGTGCCGACGGTCTCCCAGCCGCTCCCCGCTCCCGCGGAACCGGCTGTGGCCGCCACCAACGTCAGCAGGCCACCACGTCGGCCACCGCCGCACATGCCATCGCCACCGTTCCCACTGGCGTCTCGTGCAGCTGCTGATCCGCCAGGTTCCGTGCCAGCACGGGGAACGCGGTCACGCCCAGCGCGACGGCCACGAACAGCGCGAACTCCCCCGCCCCACCTCCTCCGGCGCGAACGACCCGTACATCGCCAGTGCCAGCAGGGCCCCCAGCCCCCACGGCACCCACAGGCTCGCCTGGCTGACGGCAGCGACGGCCCGAGCACGATCCCCGCCAGGATCTCCCCCACCACGGCGGGTTGCCTGAGCCAGCCCTGCGCACCGCGGCGCCGGCGATCCCGCATGCGAGCACCACCACGGGTACGGCAGCGGGCACTGCCTCAAGCGGTTCATGTATCGCCCCGCCACCGCCCCGGGCTTCCGCCCGCATCTCCGCGCGGCAACGAACACCCCCACGCTTCCGGGGGGTCGGCGTTAACGCCGTTAATGCCTGACCGGCCGAGCCGACGGGTGCCGGCCAGGCAGGTCTTGCCGCTTAGGATTCCGGAATGGAAATCGAACTGAGTTACGACATGGACGAACTGATCGAGCTGCAGGAAGCGGCCGACGATGCGCATGCCGTGGTGAAGCGCCTTCAGGAGGAACTCGGCGGTGTTCAGAAGTGGACCGACGAGCAGCACGTGGCCTGGCGGGACGCGTGGGAGGACTGGCGTGCGGTCTGGGAGCCGCTGGACGACGCCCTGACCCACCACGCGGAGGCGTTGGGTCTGGACCGTGACGAGCTGGAGGCCGCGGTACGGCAGGCTGCCGGCGTCCCGCTGCCGGTCGAGGACTGACGGGCGGCGGCGGCACCCACGCCGCCGCCCCGCTCCACGGAGATTCACCCTGACGGGCCGAAGTCGGTAACGCCAACTCCCTCAGCCCCTGCCCGCGCAACTACATTGGCGGCAGCCCGGCAACCCGGGCAACCCCGACAAACAGGGGCGGGGCGCCACTCCCCCGCGGCAGAACCGGTGCGTTCGGCACGCCGGAGGCCGACACTGCACCCAATCCGTTAGCAAAACCCAAGCGTGGCGCCCGCATCCGCCTCAGAACGTTAGTAAAGTCCCTCTCATGACTTCGCCTTCCTCTCAGAGCGACCGCGAGAAGGTCGTCTCCAAGCTGCCCCCGTGGCTCCGCCAGGAGTTGAAAATCCGCACCGCCCAACTCCGGGTGGACATCCAGGACGCCGTCCACCAGGGCATCGCCCACTGGAGCGCGCTCGCGTCCGCCCCTTCCCCGGTCGACACCTCGGGCGCCGAGTCGTTCTCGACCTGGCTGCCCGCCGGCCAGTGGGAGTCCTTCCGCGCCGATGCCAAGGACCGCGGTGTCTCTCTCATCCAGGGGCTGGCCCAAGCCGTCCGCCTCTGGCTGGAGATGAACCCGGCCCCCACCGTCAAGCGCCCCTCGGTCGTGCGCCGCATCGTCGTGTGCAACCAGAAGGGCGGCGTCGGCAAGACTGCCGTCACCGCCGGCACCGGCGAGGCGCTGGCGGAGGACCCCGACGTCCTCCACCCCGTCCGCGTGGCCCGCCAACTGGCCCGCCGCTCCTCCGAGGAGGAGGCTCCCCTCCACCCGGACGCCGCCACCCCGCCCCTGGACCTGGAGGACCTCCCGGGCCTCGGCATGCGCGTCCTGCTGGTCGACTTCGACCCCCAGGGCCACCTCACCAAGCAGCTCGGCCACCACCCGCTGCCCATCGGCGGCGACAGCCTCACCTGCCACATGGCCGGCGAGGCCAAGGGCCCGCTCGCCGATCTGGTCGTCCCCATCGAGCACGACCGCTTCGGCGACCGCCTCCACCTCCTCCCCGCGTGCACGGACGCCTTCCTCCTCGACGTCCGCCTGTCCACCGTCCGCGCCCGCGAGGCCTCCCTCGAACGCGCCCTCGCCCCGGTCGAGTCCGACTACGACGTCATCCTCATCGACTGCCCCCCGAGCCTGGGCCTGAGCATGGACGCCGCCATCTACTACGGCCGGCGCCGTGAGACCGAGCAGCAGGGCGCATCGGGCGCACTGATCGTCGTCCAGGCGGAGGACTCCTCGGCCGACGCGTACGACCTCCTCACCTCCCAGATCAACGACCTCCGCGACGACCTCAGCCTCGACATCGACTACCTCGGCCTCGTCGTCAACCTGTACGACGGCCGGCGCGGCTTCATCGCGACCTCCTCGCTCCAGGCCTGGATGGACATAAAGGATCCGCGTGTCGTCGCCGTCGTACCGGACCTCAAGGAACAGCGCGAGGCCGTCCGCATGAAGCAGCCCCTCTTCGTCTACGCCCCCAAGGGCGACCAGGCAGTCGCCCTGCGCGCCCTCGCCCGGGAGATCTCATGAGCAGCAAGGCCGAAAAACTCGGAGTCTCGGCGTCCTTCGCACGGGCCCAGCCCGTGAGCGTCAGCTCCCGCCGGGCGGCCATCGCGGAGGCCACCGGAGCTCCCACCTCCGGTGTGCTCCCGCCCTCCGAGGTGCCGATCGAGGCCCTCGCCCACAACCCGTTCAACCTCCGCGAGGACCTGACCGAGCTCGACGAGCTGGCTCAGTCCCTCGCCTCCCGGGGCCAGCTGCAGCCCCTCGCAGTCGCCACCCGCATGGCCTTCATGGAGGCGCACCCCGGGCAGACGGAGGGCCTGGGCCGCGCCCCGTACGTGGTCATCGACGGCAACCGCCGCCTGGCCGCGGCCCACCTGGCGGGCCTGCGCACCCTGCACATCCACGTCAACGACGCCCTCGCCGCGTCGGCCGCGGACATCCTGGAATCGGCGCTCATCGCGAACGTGCACCGCGTGGACGTGGCCCCCATGGACCAAGCCCGCGCCCTCCAGGAGCTCGTGGAGGTGCACGGCTCCCAGGCTCAGGTCGCCAAGCGCCTCGGCAAGACCCCGGCCTGGGTCTCCCAGCGGCTGACCCTGCTGAATCTGACCCCGGCCCTCCAGGAGAAGGTCGACACGGGCGAGCTGAAGGTGGAGCCGGCCCGCCGCATCGGCCGCCTCCCTCAGGAGCAGCAGGAGGCGGCGGCTTCGGAGTCCATCAACGCCCCCGCGCCGCCCCGCCAGCGCTCGACCCCGGCACCCCCGCCGCCGGCACCCGCCCCCACGCCGACACCGGCACCGGCACCGACACCGGCCCCGGCGCTCGCGCCGCCCCCCGCACCCGCGCCGCCCGCCTTCCCTGCGGCCGCTTCGGTCCCTGCGGCGACCACACCCGCCACCCCCCGCATCATGATCGCCACGGACTCCCCGGAAACGATCGCGGACGCCCTGACCGCCCACCTCACCCCGGACGACCTCAAGGCCGTGACGGAACTCCTGATCACCCGCATCTGAGGCGGGGCGGAGGGAGCAGCAGCAGCACCACCACGCCGGGGGCGCTGACGGCATTAACGCCGTTAACGCCCCCACGTGTGTTCGGCGGGGCGGATTCCCGCAGGGAGGCGTTAACGGCGTTAACGGTCGAGGACAGGGACCAGTGGAGAACCGGGGTGGAGACCCGGGGAGACCCGGAGGGACCGGGGGAGAACCGGGGAGACCCGGAGGAACCGGGGGAGACCCGGGGAGACCCGGAGGAACCGGGGGAGACCCGGAGGGACCCGGAGGAACCGGGGGAGACCCGGAGGGACCCGGAGGAACCGGGGGAGACCCGGAGGGACTCAGCCGGGCGCAGCCGGACGTACAGCGAACAGGCACTCTCAGGGGGCCCGGAGGGACTCAAAGGGTCCGGAGGGACTGAAGGGACCGAAATTCGCCATTGGCTTCAGGCACTATCCGGCCACCCCATCCGGCCACCGTCCGGGCAGCCACATGCGGCCCCTGAAGCGGAACAACAGGCATGCGCCCACCGCGGCGCAGCACAGGAGCAGGCCGAGGAAACCGGAACCGGAGAGGGTCCGAAGGGACCGAAGGGACCGAGTCAGGCAACTGTCGGCGCGGACGCGGACAGCCCGCGCTGCGAGCGGACGGTCTTCTTGCCGACCTGCCGCGGCGCGATCGTGCGGGGGTCCACTGCCTCGCCCGGCGCGCCTTCCTTGTACAGGCCGTGCGGCTCGGCGTCCCGGTCGTGCGGCAGCAGGTAGAACACCCGCCGCTTCTGCAGGCCGCTGTCGGGGTCCGCCTCCGCGGTGTCGCCGAGCTCGGTGAAGCCGATCATGCGCCCGTCACGGTGGTAGCGCGGCTTCCCCCGGCGCCGGGGGGTCTTGTCCAGGGCCTGGCGGACGTAATCGAGCTCTGCGGGGTCCTCTAGCCACACCACTTTGTCCTCGTGGGTGAGATCGCTTGCCGTCAGTAGCGAGCTCATGGCCTGGATCCTTCCTCGTTCACGTCGGCCCTTGCGGGCCCTCGATTCCTCCACGCCGCGAGCGGCGCCGATGCCGATGGCGATATGCGGCAGCGCTCTGTGGGCCACCGCCGGATGGTGGGTCTGTTCATCTTCCTTGTCCATCGTAGGCGTGCCCACCCCGGGGAGGCAGCACACATCGGCCGATCACGTCGCGTTTGCCCGGTTTGCGTGGTGCGGTGTCTACTCCTCGTCGGCCAAGAGAGCCAGACCGGGGTAGAACTTCTGCCCGTTCGAGCGCAGCATCTCACTGGGTGAGGCCACACCGACCTCCGCGCGGATGCGTGTGGCGAACGCGCGGGTCGTGGCCGGGCGCAGGCCCTCGCCGTCCTGGCACCAGGCACTGTAAGCCCGGTAGAGGGCTCCCTGCTCCACTTTCAGATCACGTGAATCGGGCAGGTCCGCCCCAGTGGTGCAGCATTCCACAAGGAACCGCCCGATGTGGTCCTCGGTGGTGGCGTAGGCCTGGGTGGCGGTGCGGACCACGCTGGGCCCGGTCAGGGCCGGCTTGGTCGCGAGGTAGGCCTTGGCTCCCTGGATCATCCAGTGCAGGATGCCCGGGCCCTCCTCCTGGACGAGTGCCTCCGCCAGGTTGTCGATCTTACGGTGGTCGGGTACGACCCGCTCGAAGGGGATCAGCCGGATCCGCCGCCAGAAGGCGTGGCCGCCGGTGCCGACCTCGGGGCGGTGGTTGCCGAGCAGCCACAGCTTGTGGGTGGGCTCGAAGCTGAAGAAGTCCTGCCGCATGCGGCGCGCCTTGAGGCGGTCGCCGCCGGTGAGGAGCTTGACTCGGGCCTCGTCGAACTTGTCGTGCGGCTTGAGCTCGCTGCACACGAACAGGCGGCGCCCGTGGAGCTCCGTCAGCTCGGTGGAGTGCTCGTTGAATTTGCCGCGCTCCATGAGGAATCCGGGCGGGGCGACGTCCGCGTAGTCGCCGAGGATCTTGATGACGACGTCGAGGAGGGCCGACTTGCCGTTGGCGCCGACGCCGTACAGGAAGGGCAGGACCTGGCCGCCGACGTCGCCGGTGATGGAGTAGCCGAGCAGGAGATGAAGGAAGTTGATCATCTCCTTGCCCTTGTCGTCGTCGCCGAAGGTCTGGTGGAGGAAGTCGTGGAACCTCGGGGTCTGCATGGCCTCGGGGGCCAGGTACGTGGCGCGGGAGTGCAGGTCCCGGGTGGGGTCGGGCTTGTGCAGGTCGCCGGTGCGCAGGTCCACGACGCCCGCCGGGGTGCACAGGGCGTACTTGTCGCCGTCGAGGGAGTCCGGGTCCAGGGCGAGTTCGGGGGAGGCCTTGGCCTGGGCGAGCATGGCCTTCACGCCCGAGGTGGACATGGCGCGCTTGCGGTGCTGGGCCAGTTCCCGGTCGGTGAAGACGCCGCGCGGGTCGTGGCCGGGCAGTTCCTCCGCCATCTCGCCGGCGGCCCAGATCGCGGCCTTCTCGCCGCCGGTGCGCTTCCACCGGTACTCGTCCCACACGTACCAGCCCAGTCCCTCGACGTGGCGGAACCGGTCGTGGTGGAGGTGCGCGAACAGCTTGGCGTTGCCGCGGTCGGTGAGGTTGCGCAGCAGTCCGACGGAGATGAAGTCGCCGCCGGCGGCCGCTGCCGGGGCCGCGGTCTGCTGCGCGGGCAGGCGGCGCCGGCCGCCCCGCCGACCGGGCTTGGCGGTGTCGGCAGGCGGGGCGTCCGCGGGCGTGTCGGCCGGGGTGCCGGCGGAGCTGTCCGTGGTGAACGCGGCGAGCTGTTCCGCCGCGGCCTGGGCGTTGAACCCCGTGCTTCCGGCGTTGCTCATGGGCGTTCCTCGGTGTGGATGGGTCGGTTGCTTCCGGCGCGCAGCCCTGTTTCGACGATGAGGCGGTTCCGGCGCGGCTGGTGGGGGCGTGCGTGGTCGGCGGCTTCGAGGAGCAGCCGGCGGCACTCCTCCGGGTCGAAGTGGCCCGTGGCCGCCAGCCCGCCCGCGGTGAACGCCGCCCGGTTGAGCTTCTCGCTGAACGCCGTTCCGGCAGGTCTGGCCGCGCAGGCCCGCACCTCGTCGACGAGCGGGGCCAGGACGCGTTCTCCGGCCCGCGCGCGCCCCTGAGGACCCCGAACATGCGGGAGTCTCTGACGGGCCGCCACAGGGCCGTCAGAGGGCTTTGCGGGGGCGTCCTCGACCGAGTGCCCGGTGCGGGCGAGTTCGGCCGTCAGCCACAGCGGCAGGGGCGCGGGGAGCCGTGCTCCGGGCAGCGCCTCGTACACACCGGCGGTCGTGCGCGTCGCGGGCGCCACGATGTATCCGCCGACCGCCCGGACGTCCACCTGCCAGGCGAGCGCGACCTTGGGGCTCGATCCGCTGGAGGACCGGAAGTGCGGACCGTCCTTGGCCGCCCGGTACCAGATGTGCATGCCTCCGGAGGGCGTACGGACGCGCAGGGTCGACGTGTCCTCGCAGGGGTTGGGCCGCGAGCGGTACGCGGCCAGCAGCGCCAGGGTGTCGAACCCGCTCTGCAGCCCGGTCAGGTCCACCCGGTCGTCTACGGGGATGCCCGGCAGCAGCCGCCCGCGGTCGGGCAGCGGGGCCGGGTGGGCGTCGACGTCGATGACCACGAGCCGGGCCGGGCCGCAGGAGACACCCGCGCCGAACCCGGGTTCGGCCTCCCACCACCGCAGCACCGTGGGCACGTCCGTGGTGGCGGCGTGGAAGCCGTGGCACCAGCGGCCCAGGGCGTGGCAGGGGCATTCCTGCGGGAGGTGCTGGCCGCCCCGGCAGTCGGGGCAGTTCGCGGCGGGAGTCTTGGTCCCCGGCGCCAGCGGGTGCACGGGGTGGCCCCTCCGGGCCAGCCAGACGGCCACGTCCCGCGCCGTCCTGCCACTCTCACCGTGTGGCAGGCTCTGGGAATGGACGGGCACTGGCTCTTCCTTGACGCATTGTGAGCGGCGGCTGCTCCGGTCCCGGGGCTGTTCTCCGAGGAGCGCTTTGACCTGCGCCTCAGGGACCAGAGGGACTGAAGATTCACTATGCCGGAGACTACCCCAGAGACTGCCGCAGCCAGGGATGCAATCTCCGCTGTATCGAAAGTTCAGTCCCTTCAGTCCCTCGGTCCCTGACATTTTCCAACCGGTTTGTCCGGGTAAGCCCTTCTCCGAAGCCAGTTCGCACCCGGGCGTGTCGCAACCGCACCCCTACGCCGGCCAAGGTTCCGGGCCCGCCCACTCCTTGGCACCGCCCGTAGCCGCCGGTCGTCGCAGCCTCCGCACAGACAGACCTGCCGGGCGGTGGTCGCCCCCTCCCCGCGTTCGGTCCCTGCGGCAGTCGGGGCCACAGTCCCTCGGTCTCTCTCGGTCTCTCTCGGAGTCGCTCGGTCCCTTTCGGTCCCTGCGCCGCACGAGACCCCCGAGGCGGCTCCGGAAGCGGTCCGTCCGCTCCAGGGTCTGAATCTGCTGGATTCGCGTTCAGTCCCTGCTCGTTCAGTCCCTGGAGAAAACTGCAGGTCACAGCCGTGTGTATCGAGCCTCAGGGACTGAAGGGACTCAGAATCACTATTTCCAGCCTTTACGTGCGTGCGTGTATGCGCGCCTGTAAGTAATCAGTAGGTATTACTGGAGTAGCGTGAGCAGCTCATAACTAGGGATTTGAGTCCCTTCAGTCCCTCTCAGTCCCTGCCCGAGCCGCTGACCTGCAGGTTTCTTCAGTGACCGAAGGGACAGGGACTGAAGGGTGCCCACCGGGCTTCAGTCCCCCGAGCCGGGGAGGGAGTACAGCGGGAGGGGAGGGCCGTCCAGGTCCCTGAAGATCGGGAAAGGGACTGAATGCCCCGCCGCGCATTCCTCCGGCGTATTCGACGGGGCCGGGATCCGGCGATCGGTCGCAAACACCGGGAGGGGGGCAAGATCATCTTTTCCCCGTCCAGGGGATGGCGTCCTGCCGGGGGTTCGAGCATGCCCATCGCAGGAGGCCGTGGGCGCCGACCGCGCCGCAGCCCGGCGCCGATTTCGTCCTGCCGGCCGAAGCCCTGGACGTCCCGGGCGGACGCGGGGGACGTCCAGGGGGAGTGGGCCCGCCCGCCCTGCGCCGCGCGCCCTACAGCTCGAACTCGACGTGTTCCAGGTCGGTGTACTCGACCAGCAGGCCCTGGGCCCGGCGCCCGCGGTCCTTGAAGTACGTCTCCTGCAGGCCCTCGGCGGCGATCTGCCGGAGCCGCTGCTCGGTGGCCCCGGCCTCCTGCGCTTCGAAGAGGCGGCCGGCGAACTCCGGCGGGAGCGCCACGGTGAGGTGGCGCAGGCGGGCGTCGTCGGTGGTGCCGGGAGCGGCGGTGTAGCCGAACCGGGCACGCGTGTCGATCATGATGCCGGCGGTGGTGGCCGCGGCCTTCCTCGCCCGGGCCCGGACCTGCGGCTGCCACCGCTGCCGGACCTCCCGCTCCATGCGGGCGGCGAGCTCCGGCCGGGGCCGCCTGATCTCGTCCTTCACGTACCGCTCGACGGTCCGCTGGCTGATGCCGAGCAGCCGGGCGACGTCCTTCGTGCGGCCCTTGTGCTGTTTGACGAGGTAGCGCATCTGCGCTCCGGCGCTCTTGGGGATCGGGCGGGTGAACGCCCGCTGCAGCGCTTCGTCGAGTCCTTCGCCGACCGTGGCCATCGGGATCCGCCTACTCTCCGCTGTCCTGGGCCGAGATCTGGCCGTCCTTGATGTACCGGGCCAGGTTCAGGTCGCTTCCGTACTCCTCGCGGACGCCTTCGGCCCACAGTACGGTCTGGGTGCCCTCGTGCTTGACCATGCCCGGGGAGACGCCCAGCTGGAAGCCGCCCTTGAGGGGCTTGCCGTCCTCGTAGGGCAGGACGTCGAGCGGGCCGGGCCCGTCGGAGGCGTACACGACGCAGTCGGACAGCACGGCGACCGGGAAGCGGCCGGTGGCGGCGGCGAGTTTGAGCATCTTGCGGTGCATGTTGGTCCGCGTCCGGGAGATGACGGCGGCGCGGATGTCCGGGCGCCAGGTCGGCCGCAGCAGCGCCGGCCAGGGCTGGCCCGGGCGCCAGCCGCCGCCCCGGGGGCGTTCGCGGAGCTTGCCGATGCCGCCCTTCACGGTCGCCTTGATCGCGGACAGGACCACCGCGAGGTCCGGGTCGACCTCCCGGTGCCGGGCCATCGCCTCCAGGAAGGCCTGCGGCTCCATGCCGGTGGTGACGCCGAGGTCGGCCATGGTGGCGACGTAGGCGTCGCGCAGCCGCTGGTACCAGGCGTCCAGGTACCGGCCGGTCTCCCTGCGCAGGTAGCCCTCGGCAGGCCGGACGTCGTACCCGAGCTCCACCGCGTAGGCGACGGTCGGGGTGGTGTACCAGGCCGGCCCCCGGGGGCGCTCGCCGGTCGGCGTGAACGGCGACGGCAGCCGCGGGTCGAGCTCCACGTGCGAGAGGTCGACCAGCCAGCAGCCGGGCACCTTCGCGTCGAACGCGGGACGGGTGACGTGCGTGGGCGCGCCGAGGCCGACGACGGCGCCGTTCGCGCCCGCGGCGAAGGCCATGTTCACGTCGACACCCACCACGTACGGCTTGAGGCACTCCTCGTCGGTGAGGGGCCGGGCCCAGTCGTACGCCTCCTCCATCAGGACCTCGGCGGGCCCGCGCTGGTGGAACCGGGGCAGGTGCGCGAGGAGCGGGTGCCCGTCCGGGGCCTCCGGCGGGGCGCAGTCCACCGGCTGGGAGCCGAGCGAGCCGGGGTTGTACTCGCTGTGGCGGCGGCCGTCGGCGTCGGGCCGGCCGGCCCGCGTCGGCGGGTGCAGGGCGGTCATCAGCTCCAGGCCGTTGACCGCGGTGGTCCCGCGCGGGGTGATGACCCGGTCGGCATACGTGCCCAGCAGCCGGGCGAGCTCGGGGGGCGGCAGCTGCGCGGCGTGGCCCCAGGAACGGCTGTCGAGGGCGTCCCAGCCCAGGATGCACAGCTGGACGGAGAACCGCTTGCCGCCCTGCGCGGGCCGGTAGATCCACGCCCACGGGCCGAGCCCGCGCCGCGTCAGCTGCCACTGCGCCCTCGCGAGCTGCCTGACGGCCTTGTGATCGTCCGGCAGCCGCCCGGTGTGCCGTTCCTCCTCGGACAGCCGGGACGGCAGCCCGTACCGCTCGGCGGCGGCATCGGTCAGCACGAGCACCGGATCGGCGTCCCACCCGTTGGGGTTGAGCCGCGCGGCACCGAGCCCGGACTCCGTGAGCGTCCACTCCACCAGTGCCGGGAGGGACTTGGCGGGTACGTCCAGTACGAGCCCGCCGACGCAGTACGCGACGACCCGCCCGTCGGCACAGGCGTCGACGACGGCCAGCGGCCCGTGCGGGTACCGCGCATCGGCCGCCACCGGGGAACCGGACGCCTCCCGCGCGCCTCGCGACGGCGGGGGAGACGCCACCGCGGGACGCGCGGCAGGCGCCGGGCGGCCGGCAGGGGGTGCGGGGCGGCGGTCGGCCGGCGCAGGGGACACCGGGGACACCGGCGGCGTCGGCGGTGCCGCTTCCGCGGCCGGGGCGACAGGAGCCGCCGGAGCGTCGGCGGGGGAGGGGACAGGAGCAGGGGAGGTGGCAGCGGCGGGGGAGGAGGAGGCAGTGGCGGGGGAGGGGGCAGGGGCAGTGCCCTCCGTCTCGGGGAAGCGCTCGGCCAGACCCTCCAGCAGCCGGGCGTACGCGGCACGCTTCGGCGGGCGCGGCTCGGTCCGGCCGGACTCCCAGCCGCTCACGGTCTCGCGCCGGGTCTTCAGCACGGCCGCGATCTGGTCCTGGCTCAGCCCGGCAGCCTCACGCAGCCGCTTGCGCTCGGCCGGCGGTGGCAGGGGATCCTGGGAAACCCGTTCAAGCAGCGCATCCACCGCGCTGAACAGCTCTTTCTCCGTGGACACAGAGATCACCTCCTCTCGGTACCCTATCTCAAACGCACATGGATCGCACGTGAATCACACGCGAATCGCATGGCCAGTGTCGTGTGAACCACGTGGGCGCGGAGGCCGGTGGCCCGTTTCCTCGGCGAGGGCACGGGCCACCGGGATCAGGGCGGCGGGGCCTCGGCTCAGGGCAGTGGGCGGTGCAGCCTCCGCACCGCGGCACTGCCGCCCGCACCGGTACTGCCGCCCGCACCAGTGCAGGCGCCGGTGGCACCCGGGAGCGGTTCGGCCGTCGTGCCCTGGCCCTTGCCGGTCAGGGCGATCCGGTAGATCTGGGCCAGGACCCCCCACGGCGTGTGCATCGGAGCGTCAACCACCTCGGCGGCCCAGCCGGTGTCCGCGCGTGCCACGACGGTCAGCCGCGACGGACGGTCAGCGGGAGCGAGCGGGCGCCGAACAGCCCCTCGCGGTGGAAGTCGTACGGCGCGCCCGGAGTGACCCTGATGTCCTCGAACCGGTCCAGCAGCATCTCCAGGGCGATCCGGCCCTCCAGGCGGGCCAGCGGTCCGCCGAGGCAGTAGTGGATGCCGTGGCCGAAGGCCAGCTGCGGGTTGGGGCTGCGCTTGGGGTCGAAGACCTCCGGGTCCGGGACGTGCCGCTCGTCGTGGTTGGCCGAGAGCAGGGACGCCATGACCATCCGGTCCTTCGGGACGGTCACCCCGCCGACGACGACCTCCCGGGTGGTGACCCGGGCCGCGACCGTGATCGGGGGCCGCATCCGCAGGACCTCCTCGATGACGCCGGAGAGCAGGGAGCGGTCGGCCCGCAGCGCGGCGGCGGTGTCGGGGTTCTCCTCCAGGCAGAGCACCGTGTTGCCGAGCAGCATCGACGTGGAGACGTGCCCGGCCATCAGCAGCAGCGCGCCGAACTCGACGATCTGGCGGTCCGTCAGCCTCTCGCCGGCGATCTCCGCGGTCACCAGCCGGGACAGCAGGTCGTCGCCCGGCGTCTCGCGGCGGGCGTCGACGTGCCGCTGGAGGTAGGCGTGCATTTCCTTGAGCGGCTCCTTGACCAGCCGCTCGTAGTCCTCGCCCGCCCCGTCCCCGAACTGCATCTCGACGGCGTCGTCGACCTGCATCGAGAGCATCCGGTCGGACCAGCCGCGGAACAGCTCGCGGTCCTCGGCCGGGACGCCCAGCAGCTCGGCGATCACGATCACCGGGAGCGGGTAGGCGAAGTCGCCGACCAGGTCGAACTCGCTGCCCTCGACCTTCTCCAGCAGTTGGCCGGCGAGTTCGGTGACGCGAGGCTCCAGGTCGGCCACGGTGCGCAGGGTGAACGCCTGGCTGACGAGGCTGCGCAGCTTGCGGTGGAGCGGCGGGTCGATGACGGAGAGGATCTCCTCGCTGAGCGCGCTGGAGTCCGGGCGCAGCCGGCTCAGGTCGGAGGAGAAGACGGCGGGGTCGGAGGTCACCGCCAGGACGTCGCTGTGGCGGTAGACGTGGAACACGCCGTACTGGTCCTCGTGGACGGGGTGTTCGTCACGCATGGTCCGCAGCCAGGCGAGCATCGCCTTGCCGCCGTCCGCCATGGACGGTGGTGCGGGAGGGGTCTGCTGGGCCATTGTCGGCTCCTTCGGTGCAGGGGGGCTGGCGGTGCGGGTGGGGGTGGGGGGCTGTCCGGTACGGGGCCGGGGCAGGCGCCGGGGCAGGGGCAGGGCGGGTTTGGGCGCGGGGCACGGTGCGCGGTGCGCGGGTTGCGGTCCCGCGGCTGCTCAGGCGCGGTCGACGGCCATGGCGGCGGTGTTCGCTGCGGTGTGCGCGGCGGTGTCGGCGTCCGCGTGCGCGCCGGTCATGGCGTACGGGTCGAGGGCGTCGGCGGGGTGGTGCTCGATCTGGAGCCGCAGGCCGAGGTCGTGCTCGGCCGCGACCTCCAGCAGCACCTCCATCGCCAGGTGGTCCTCCAGCGCGAAGCCGGTCGAGTCGAAGACCGTCAGCCGGCCGCGCAGCGCGTCGGCGGCCGACGGATCGGCGCAGAGCTCGCCGAGGCTGAGCCCGATCTCGTGCGGCGCCAGCCGCTGGCACTCGCCCTCGTGGCGGGCCTGCTCGGGGTGGTCGGGGCTGACGTAGGCCCGGCGCAGCAGGTCGAGCGGCAGCTCGGTCTTGCCGACGAGGTCGGCGCCGATGGCGTTGACGTGCAGGTGGGGGCGGATGGTGGCGTCGGCCGGGAGGACGGGCCCGCCGCCGACCGGGACGGTGGTGGCGGTGCAGATGATGTCGGCCTCGGCCGCGATCCGGTGCGGTTCGGCGACCTGCACGTCGAGGCCGAGGAACGCCACCCGGTCGGCGAGGCTCGCCGCGTGCGCCGGGTCGGTGTCCCAGGTGAGCACCCGCTCGATCGGGAAGACGCGGGTGAGGGCGTGGAGCTGGGTCACCGACTGGGCGCCGGACCCGATGAGTCCGACCACGCGGCTGTCCGGTGCGGCCAGCAGCCGGCTGGCGACGGCGCTCGCCGCGCCCGTACGGATCGCGGTGAGCAGCACGCCGTCGATCAGCGCGGTCAGCGAGCCGGTCGTGTCGTCGAAGCGGGCGACCGTGCCGATGATGGTCGGCAGGCCGAACCGCCCCGGGTTGGCGGGGCTGTAGCCGACGGTCTTCAGGGTGATGCTGTCGCCGGCCTCGCGGTGCGGCATCCACTCCCAGATGCCGGGGACCGGCTCCTCGCGGTTGAATCCGCCGCGCTGCGGGGAGAGCGCGCGGCGGCCCCGGCCGACCTCGGCGAGGCCCTCGGTGAGGCGGTCGATGACGCGGTCCATCAGGGCGTCGCGGCCCACGCTCTCCACAGCCCGTGTCACGTCGCGCTCGCTCAGGACCCAGGTCTCCATCAAACGCTCCCAGAGTTTCTCGTTGGCCGGCGCTTCCGGCGCCGGCCGGAGGCTGAGCGGACATCGTCGGAGGGCCTCTTGACACGCGCCTGATGCCGCTGACGGGGCGTACGGCGGCCCCTGCGGCGCCGGCGGTCCCTGCGGCACCGTCAGCGGCCCCCGCGGCGCCGTCAGCCGGCTCAGCGCCGTGTCAACGGGCCTGCCGAGACTCGCCGGGCACCCGTGCCGTCGCCCGCCCGAGGGCGCCGGACCCTTGGTGAGCACGACGGAAGGACGAGCAATGCTGGATGGATGCGTGCCGTGGCCCCCGGAGGTCGCCGAGCGCTACCGCGAGGCCGGGTACTGGCGCGGTGAGACGCTCGGTGCCCTGCTGCGCGGCTGGGCCGCGCGGTACGGGGACCGGGTCGCCCTGGTGGGTGACGACGGCACCCGGGTGACGTACCGCGAACTGGACCTGTGGTGCGACCGGCTGGCCGCCGGTTTCGCCGGGCAGGGTGTGGCGCCGCGTGAGCGGGTGCTGGTGCAGCTGCCGAACACCCCGACGTTCGTGGCGGTCTGTTTCGCCCTGTTCCGGGTGGGCGCGGTGCCGGTCTTCGCGCTGCCGTCGTACCGCAGTGCGGAGCTGCGGCACCTGGCGGAGCTGTCGGGTGCCGTCGCGATGGTGATCCCGGACGAGGTCAGGGGGTTTGACCACCGTGCGCTCGTGCGCGGCCTGCTGCCGGAGCTCCCGCACGTGGCCCGGGTCTTCGTGGCGGGCGATCCGGGCGGAGAGGAGGACGGCCTGGTCGCCCTGGCGGCCCTGGAGCGGGATCCGGTCGCACTGCCCGAGCCGGACGCCTCCGACGTCGCGTTCTTCCTGCTGTCCGGCGGTACGACCGCGCTGCCGAAGATGATCCCCCGCACCCACGACGACTACGCGTACCAGACCCGGATCACCGCCGGGATCTGCGAACTCGGCGAGGACACCGTCTACCTGGCGGTGCTGCCGGTGGAGTTCAACTTCCCGTGGGGCTGCCCCGGCATCATCGGCGTGCTGGGCGTCGGCGGCCGGGTGGTGTTCGCCCCGGACCCGACCCCGCAGACCTGCTTCCCGCTGATCGAGCGGGAGCGGGTCACCATGACCTCGGTCATCCCGACCATCGTGCACCTGTGGCTGGACGCGGCCGGGCGCACCGGCCACGACCTGTCCAGCCTGGACGTCGTACAGGTCGGCAGTTCCAAGCTGCACGACGAGGTGGCCGCCCGGATCGAGCCCGAGCTCGGGGTGCGGCTCCAGCAGGTGTTCGGCATGGCGGAGGGGCTGCTGACCTTCACCCGCTACGACGACCCGCGGCAGGTCGTCCTGACCACCCAGGGCCGGCCGGTGTCGCCGGCCGACGAGATCCGGGTGGTGGACGGCGACGACCGCGAGGTGCCGGACGGTACGGTCGGCGAGCTGCTGACCCGCGGCCCGTACACGCTGCGCGGCTACTACCGCGCTCCGGAGCACAACGCCTCGGCGTTCACCGCGGACGGCTTCTACCGCAGCGGCGACCTGGTCCGCCGGACCCCCACCGGGGAGATCGTGGTGGAGGGCCGGGTCAAGGACGTGGTGATCCGCGGCGGCGACAAGGTGTCCGCGACGGAGGTCGAGGGCCATCTGACGGCGCACCCGGGGGTGCAGCAGGCCGCGGTGGTCGCGATGCCCGACCCGGTGCTGGGCGAGAAGACGTGCGCCTACGTGGTCGCCGACCGGGACGGCCCGGCGCCCATCCTGCCGGAGCTGCGCCGGCTGCTGCGCGCCCGCGGCCTGGCCGACTTCAAACTGCCGGACCGGCTGGAGGTGGTGGAGGACTTCCCGCTGACCGGCCTCAACAAGGTGGACAAGAAGGTCCTGGCGGCCCGGGCCGCGGCCCTGGCCGGATCCGTGCCGGGTGGCTCGGTCGCGGGCCGAGGGGGTGCGCGGTGACGGCGGCGCAGCGCTACCTGGTGCCGTTCCAGCGCCGGGGGAGCATCGTGGGCCAGGCCGACCTGGCGGCGCTCGCCTCGGTCGTGCACTCGGCGGAGCCGCTGTCGGCGGGGGTGTGGCGCGAGCGGTTCGAGCAGCGCTTCCGGGAGGTCACCGGGGCCCGCCACGCGCTGACGGTGACCAGCGGGACGGTGGCCCTGGAGCTGGCCGTCCGGCTGCTCGACCTGCAGCCCGGCGACGAGGTGATCGCCACTCCGCAGACGTTCCAGGCGACGGTGCAGCCGTTGCTCGGCCACGACGTCACCGTCCGGTTCTGCGACGTCGACCCGGACACCCTGAACATGGACCCGCAGGTCCTGGATTCGCTGATCACCGACCGGACGAAGGCCATCCTGCTGGTGCACTACGGCGGCCTTCCGGCGGACATGGCGGCCATCCTGGCCCGGGCCCGCCGCGCGGGCGTCGTGGTGGTGGAGGACTGCGCGCACGCGCTGGGCGCCTCCTACCGCGGGGTCAGCCCCGGCGCGCTCGGCGACATCGGGTGCTTCAGCTTCCACTCGACGAAGAACATCACCACGCTCGGCGAGGGCGGCATGATCACGCTGAACCGGGCCGACTGGGCCGAGCGGGTCGAGCGGCTGCGGGGCAACGAGGTGGACGGGGTGTTCGCCCCGGTGCCCGGCTACGCCGACGACGAGCCGGCGCTGCTGCCGTGGATGCGCTTCTCCGCCGACGTCTACCGCCGCCGGGCGGTCGGCATCCGGGGGGCGGGCACCAACGCCACCATGTCCGAGGCCGCCGCGGCGGTCGGGCTGGTGCAGCTGGACGCGCTGGAGCGCTTCACCGAGCGCCGCCGGTGGATTGCGGCCCGGCTGGACGCCGCCGTGTCGGCGTTCCCCGGCACCCGCCTCCAGCGCACGCCGGAGGGCAGCACCCACGCCTACCACCTGTACACGTTCTTCGTCACGGCCGGGCGCGAGGTGCGCGAGCACTTCGTGCGCGCCCTGGACCGCATGGGCGTGGAGGTCCAGCTGCGGTACTTCCCGCTGCACCTGCTGCCCGAGTGGCGGCTGCGCGGCCACGGCCCGGGCGAGTGCCCGCAGGCCGAGCGGGTCTGGTTCGACGAGCACCTGAACCTGCCCTGCCACCCCGGGCTCACCGACGAGCAGGTCGACCACCTCGTCGAGTCGGTCACCGCCGCGCTCCACGAGGCCACGGCCCTCGCCGGGAAGGGCCGGCCGCTGGCCGTCCGATGACGGCCCGCCGGCCCGCCGGGCTGCCGGAGGCTCCCCGGCCCTCTTTCACCGACCAGACCCGAAACGGACCCGAGAAAGGCTCCTGACGTGCCCTTCATCGACGTGAAGATCTACGAGCGCCGCTTGGACGAGCGGACCGAGCGCGAGCTCGTCGAGCGGATCACCCAGGCCGTGGTGGACGTCTTCGACGAGTCCATCCGGCCGCAGACCTGGGTGGCGCTGACGGGCGTCGAGCCGCGCCGCTGGGGGATCGGCGGTGTCACCGGCAGCTGACCGGCTGCCGCCGTGCGGGCCTGTGGGACTCAGTCCGACAGGCCCGCACACATGCCGGCGATCAGCCAGTCGAGGGCGCGCTCGAAGTCGAGGTCGCGCATCTCGCCGAGGCTGAGTCCGGAGCGGCGTTCCATCAGTCCGCCGCCGGCCGCGATCTCGGGGGCCTGCGCGATGCTGCCGGCGACCTCCTCCAGGAACTCGTCGGCCGTACGGCCCGCTTCCTTGCCGTACTCCAGCCAGCGGCTCTCCATCGAGGTGAAGCCGTACACGTACTGGAAGACGGCCGACAGCGCGGCGGGCCGTTCGGCCTCGGGCAGCGGCGAGCGGGCGATGACCGCCTGCGCGCAGGCGGAGAACTGCATGCTGTGCGGGCCGATGTTGAGGTACTCGCCGTACGAGCGGATCGCCCACGGGTGGCCGACCATGGTGCGCCGCCAGGAGAGCGCCAGCGCACGCAGGTCCTCCCGCCAGTCCCGGCCGGCCGCCGGGTCGGGGAGCTCTATCTCCGCCGCCACGGCGTCGAGGGCCAGCTCCATCAGGTCGTCCTTGTTCGCGATGTACCAGTAGACCGACATCGGGGTGACGCCGAGTTCCGTGGCCAGCACGCGCATCGTGAACTTCGCGTCGCCCTGTTCGTCGAGCAGCCGCACCGCGGCGGCGACGATCCTCTCCCGGTCCAGACTGCCCGCTCCCGAACCGCGTTCGGGACCCCGGCGTCCGCGGGTCGTCGGCTCCGGGGTGAGCCACACGCTGCTTCTCGGCTGCGAGGCGCGCTTGGCGGCCACGTTCGTCCTCCCTGGGGTCGTCCTTCGGCTACGGGCTGTACAAAGGTACGCGGCCGGGTGCGAGCAGGCTCGCACCCGGCCGTCGGGTGGGGATCAGGCGGCGGCCGGGTCCCCGGCGGGGGCCGCGGAGGCTTCCGCCGTGGCGGCCGCGGCGGCCTCGGCGCGCGCCGCGCGGTGGAGGAGCAGGCCGGCCAGCAGGCCGCCGGCGAACACCGCCGCGGCGCCGATCAGCTGGCTGGTGCCGACCCCGGACGCGAACGCGTCCCGGATCTGGTCCTGCACGTCCGCAGAGGAGTCGGCGGCGAGCGCCTCGTGCAGCGACCCGGCCGTGCCGGCCGCCACGGTGGCCGGAAGCAGCGCCGCGAAGCGGGAGTTCAGCACGGCACCGAGGATCGCGACGCCGAGGCCGCCGCCGAATTCGGTGATCGTTCCCTGGACGCCCGCACCGACACCGGCCTTCTCCGGCGGGATGGAGCCCATGATGGCGTTGGCCATCGCGGGCATCGCCAGGGCGATGCCGGAGCCCATCAGCACCAGGCCGACCAGCATGCCGCCGTAGCCGCTGCCGCCCACGGTGGCGACGGCCGCGAGCCCGCCGGCGAGCAAGGTCATGCCGGAGGCGATGGTCCCGGCGGCACCGAGCTTCGGCAGCACCTTCGCGCCGACGCCCGCCAGGTTGAGCCCGACGATGGTCAGGGCGAGCGGAGCCATCCGCAGGCCGGCTTCCAACGGGCTGTAGTTCAGGACGAGCTGCAGGTGCTGCGTGAGCAGGAACAGCGAGCCCGCCATGCCGAACGCGACGAGGATGCCGCCGGCCACGGCGCCGTTGAAGCGCCGGTTGCGGAAGAAGCTCATGTCGAGCATCGGCGCCGGGACGTGCAGCTCCCAGCGGACGAAGGCGGTGAGGCCCGCCAGGCCGATCAGGGCCGGCACCAGCACGGTGACGGACGTCCAGCCGTGCTCCGGGCCGGAGATGATCGCGAAGACCACGCCGACCATGCCGACCGTGGAGAGTACGGCGCCGACCAGGTCCGGGCGCTTGCCCAGCGGGTTCTTGGTCTCCGGGACGAGCTTGGCGACGGCCAGGCCGCCGATCAGCGCCACCGGGATGTTGATCAGGAAGATCGAGCCCCACCAGAAGTGGGCCAGGAGAACGCCGCCCAGCAGCGGGCCGCCGGCGAAGCCGAGCGAGCTGACGGCACCCCACAGGCCGATCGCCTTCGGCAGTTCCTCGCCGTCGAACACCTGCATGATCACCGCCAGGGTGGTGGTCATCAGCAGGGCGCCGCCGATGCCCATGCCCGCACGGGCGGCGATCAGCTGGCCGGACGACGCGCTGAAGGCCGCGGCCGTGGAGCACAGGCCGAACACGACCAGGCCCGTGATCAGGGCCTTCTTGCGGCCGTACCGGTCGCTGAGGCTTCCGGCGGTGAGCAGCAGGCCGGACTGGACCAGCGCATAGGCGTTGATCATCCACTGGATGTCCGCCGTGCTCGCGCCCAGGTCTTCGGTGAGCGCGGGGATCGCGAGGTTCAGGACCGTGTTGTCCAGGAGGACGACGAGCTGGGCGAGGCAGATGACGCCGAGGATCACCCAGCGCCTGGGGTTGCGGGCCGTTACAGGCGCCGCCGTGATCTGTGTGTCTTGCAAGGAGACCTCCCAGGAGTGAGTGAGGAACTGTTCTACAACGTATATGAGAGCTATACGATGTACAAGTGGATTGCGGGTGAAGCCTGCCCGGGGCGCGTGAAGTGCGACCCGGACACGGAAAGGGGCCGTCCGGTCGGGGACGGCAGGGGTGGGGGCCGGTTCTCAGACGGCGGTTGCGCGCGGGGCGCCGGCCGGGACGGCGGGCTCGCAGTCCAGTTCGCCGCGCTCGACCGGACCGGCCGCGATCAGGGGGAGCATCAGCTTCCAGAATCCGGAGAGGGATCCGGAGGCGAGCCAGGCGGAGTCGAACCGCGCCAGCACGCCGAAGCCCAGGACGGTGGCCGTCACGACCCCGGCGACATCGGAGGGCGTCACGGCCGAGGTCAGCGAGCCGTCCCGGCCGGCCTGCTCCAGCAGCCGCACGACACTCCGGCGCCACTGCTCCGGGAGGTCGTGAGTGGCCTGCCGGGCCGCGTCGCCGCTGAGCCGGAACCCGGCGCGCACCACCACGTCCTCACGCAGCCGGAGCATGAGGGCGTGGCTGGTGTCGACCAGGGCCTGGAGGGCGGAGGCGCCCTTCCGGGCCGCTCCGTCGACGAGCGCGCGCATCCGCTCGGCCGCCTCCGCTTCGACCGCGGCGGCGAGCGCCTCCTTGCTCTCGAAGTGGAAGTGCAGGGCCCCGTTGCTGACACCGGCGCTGTTGCTGATGGCGGTGAGCGAGGCCACCGCGAAGCCCTGCCGGTCGAAGGCCTCGGCCGCCGAGAGCACCAGCTGGGTGCGGGTGCGGACGGCGCGTTCCTGTTTGGGCGTCAAGGGAACTCCTGGCGTGCACCGTCCGGCTGCGAACAAACGAACCGTTCGGTTCGCTGAACGGCTCGTGTGCTGCCGACGGGCGTGATTCGGGTACGGGCAGGTCAGGGCCGCGTGAAGGGCGGCCGAGCCCCCGGATGAAGGGAAGGTGCCCGCTGCCCGCACCTGACGCCGAGCGGGCGCCCGGTGCGAGTTGCGGCGCTGCGGCATCACGATACAAACCGTCAGACCCGATTGCCAAGCCAAAGCAGACCGCTTGCCTTGTTTTTGGCCGAAGTTCCCGCCGGCCTGCCGTCCGGCGGTCCGATTCCGGCGGGCGGGACGGCGGACGCAGACATGCCGGGCGCCCCCTGGGTGCCCGGCATGGCCTGACGTCGGTGTTCCTACTCGCCGGCGGCCTTGGTGGCCTCGGCGGCCTTGCTGGCCTCAGCCTCAGTGGCCTCAGTGGCCTCAGTGGCTTTGGCGGCCTCAGCAGCCTCAGCAGCCTCCGCAGCCTCAGCAGCCTCCGCGGCCTCGGCGGCCGCCGCGACCTTCGCGATCCGCTCCTCGCCGGTGTCGATCCAGGTCAGCATGGACGCCGGTACGATGCTGGGCAGCACGTGGTTCCACATCACCGAGATCCGGTGGCCGAGGTCCTGGCGGTCCGAGGCGACCCGGGAGACCGCCTGGAGTCCGGTGAAGCAGCCGACGATGAAGTCGCCGGTTTCCTTCGGGTTGACGTGCGGAAGCACCTCCCCGCGCTCCTGGGCCTCCGCCAGCAGCCGGGCGCAGATGTCGCCCCACGCGCCGAAGGGGTTGGCGTCGGAGAAGTCCACCGCCCCCTGGTCCAGCGAGAGCCGCGTGCCCGCCCGCAGGATCGGATCGTGCAGCATGCCGTGGGCGACCAGCATGGTGAGGTCGACCAGCTCCTGTGCCTTGGAGCCGGACTCCGGCACCGCCACGTGCAGGGTCTGCTCGGCCAGCACGCCGCGGGCCAGCTCTTCCTTGGAGGCGAAGTGGAAGTACATCGCGCCCTTGGTGACCGAGGCCCGCGAGAGGATCTCCGCCACCGAGGCGGCCTCGAACCCGTACTCGTCGAAGACCGAGGCGGCCGCCCGCACGATCGCCTGCCGCGTGCGGACGGCCCGTTCCTGTCGCACTGCCACCCGTTCCTGTCGCACTGCCATAGGGCTACTCCTGTCATACATCCGCCGCTGTCGGACGACCCGGCCAGTCAGCCTAGATAGATCAACATCCGGCTATCAAAAGAACCGGTTGGTATGTATCTTATCGGCAAGGGGGGACGGCGGAAGCGCCCGTCCCGTGGCATCGGCTTTTATGGGGGATTCCATGTCTGTTGTGATGCTTCAGCACGAAACCGCGCCTGTGGCGATCCCGGCCCAGCGCGCGGCGTCCCAGACCGGTCGACCGGCCCACGTACCGGCCATGACCAGCACGGTTCCGCGGCAGCTGGTCCACCGGGCGGCGGTCGCCGAAGTGTTTCTGACGGGCTGGAGCCGGACCGCGGAGAACCGGTTCGCGCTGACCGCCCAGTGGCCCAGGGCGCACAGCTACTTCACCCCGGTGAACGGCTGCTACGACCCGCTGCTGGCCTCCGAAACCATCCGACAGGTCGGTACCCTGCTCTCCCACGCGGAGTTCGGCGTCCCGTTCGGGGACCAGTTCCTGATGTGGGACCTGCACCACAGCGTCAGGCCCGAGCAGGCGGGCGTGGGTGCCGCGCCGGCCGACCTCGAACTGGACGTCATCTGCTCCGACATCCGCCGCCGAGGCCGCCGCCTGGCGGGCATGCGCTACGAGGTCACCCTCTACTGCGGCGGCCAGGTGATCGCCACCGGTGGCGCCGCCTTCGACTGCACCAGCCCCGCCGTCTACCGGCGGGTCCGCGGCGACCGGGCCGGCGCCAAGGGCCTGCGGCCCCTGCCGCAGCCGCTCGCCCCCGCGTCGGTCGGCCGCTTCCTCACCACGGACGTCGTCCTGTCCGCCACCGAGCGCCCGCTGGAGTGGCAGCTGCGCGTGGACGACCAGCACCCCGTGCTGTTCGACCACCCCGTCGACCACGTTCCCGGCATGGTGCTGATGGAGTCCGCCCGCCAGGCCGCCCAGGCCGTCGACCCGTCCCGGCCGTTCCTGCCGACCACGATGCGCTCCGAGTTCATCCGGTACGCCGAACTCGACAGCCCCTGCTGGATACAGGCGGAGCCGCTGCCGGCGGCCGACAACGGCGACCGGCAGGTCCGCGTCACCGGCCACCAGGACGACACCCTCGTCTTCAGCTGCCTGATCGGGGCCCCGGGCGCGGCCGAGTGAGCCGCCCGGCCCCCGTCGCACCCGCCCCCGAGTGGCTTCCGACGGCCGGGGCCGCCCCGTACGGCCCCCCGGCTCCCCGGCAGATCCTGGTCACCGGATCCACCGGCTTCATCGGCGGCCGGGTCGCCGCCGCCGCCCGTACGCTCCCCGGCGCCCGGCTCGTCCTGGCGAGGCGTTCGGCCGACCGCCCGGACGAAAACGATCCCGCGGTCCGGTACGTCCACGCCGACCTCGCCGACCCGGCCGGCCTGCAGGGGCTGTGCGAGGGCGTCGACATCGTGCTCCACTGCGCCGCGCAGGTCGGCGGCCCGGAGCAGTCGGCCCGGACGGTCAACGAGGAGGGCACCCGGGCCCTGCTGGCCGAGGCCGAACGCGCCGGAGTCCGCCGCTTCGTGCAGGTCGGCACCGCCTCCGTGTACGGCCGGGGGGTCTTCCGGAACGCCGGACCCGAGCACCTCCCCGTCGCGCCGCTCTCACCCACCAGCCGGACCCGCGCCGCCGCCGAGCGGCTCGTGCTCGCGGCCGGCGGGACGGTGCTGCGCCCGCACCTGGTCATCGGTGCCGGCGACCGCTGGGTGGTGCCGGGCATGGTCCGCCTCCACCGGCGGCTCGCCGCCTCCGTCGACGGCTGGCAGGCCCGGATGTCGGTGGTCGACGTCGACGACCTCGCCCGTGCCGTGACCGCCGTCGCCGTCGACCCCCGGGACACCTCCGGCGTCTGGCACCCCAACCACCCCGAACCGGTCGACTGCGCCCGGATCTTCGGCGCGCTGGTACGCCTGCTCGGCCTGCCCGCGGGCACCGGGGACATCGAAGCCGGTGAGGCCCGCCGCCGCCTCGCCGACCACCCGGTCCTGCTGCACCACCTCGCCATGCTGACCACCGACCACTGGTTCGCCAGCTCCCGGCTCTGGCGGGAGACCGGCTGCCCGGCCGGCGGCGCGTTCGAGGAGAGCCTCGCCCGCCACGCCCCGTGGTACCGCGAGCACCTCGGGACGGACGCCTGAGGCCGGCCGGGCCGGCCCGGCCGGCCTCAGGCGTCCGGAATTCGGACGTCTTCCAGAGGATCGTGAACTAGAGGATCGTGAACCCGCCGTCGACCACCAGGGTCGACCCGGTGACGAAGGACGCCCGCTCGCTGCACAGCCACGCGGCGGCCTCGGCGATCTCCTCGGGCTCGGCGGTACGGGGCTGCGGCGTGGCCCGGTGCAGCATCTCCTCGGCGTCCGGGTTCTGTGCGAACCAGTCCGACACCATCTCGCTGCGGGTCGTGCCGGGCGCGATCGCGTTGACCCGGATGCCCCGGGCGCCGTACTCGGCGGCAGCCGCCTTGGTCAGGCCGATCACGGCGTGCTTGGACACCACGTACGGCGCGGCGACCGGAGTGGCGACCAGGCCGCCGGTGCTGCTGGTGTTGACGATCGAACCGCCTGCTCCGGATTCGAGCATCGCCGTGATCTCCGGGCGCAGGCAGTTGAACACCCCGCGCACGTTGGTGTCCATGATGTCGTCGTAGACGCGGTCGTCCATCAGGTGCAGCGGCGTGCGGGCGGCCCCGTAGCCGGCGTTGTTGAACGCGGCGTCGAGCCTGCCGAAACGTTCCACCGTGAACTCCACGGCACGCACCGCGTCCTCGGACCGGGTCACGTCGGCGACCACGTACGCGGCACGGGCGCCCTGCGCCCGCAACTCGTCCACCAGTCCGGCCAGCCGCTCCTCGCGGCGGGCGGTGACCACCACCGCCGCGCCCTCCCTGGCGAACACCCGTGCCGCGGCCGCGCCGATGCCGCTGCTGGCTCCGGTGATCAGTACGGTCCTGTCGGCCAGAAATCCTTGTCGATCAGTCATTTCCGGAGTCTTTCATCCGATGATCAGGCTCCGGCGGGCGGGTTGTCGGCGCATCCGGCCGGGCACCCGCCGCCTGAAAAGACCGGCACCCGGCCGCGCCCCCGGGGGTTAGGGCGTACGGCCGGGTGCCGGCTGCGGGCGGCGGCACCGATCACATCGGATCGATGTCCGCCGTCCCGCCGTCGACCCGGATCCACCGGGTGATCTGGAGGTCCCGCAGGAACGCCAGGTCGTGGCTGACCACGATGAGCGCGCCCTGGTAGGACTGCAGGGCCTGGGTGAGCTGCTGCACGCTCGCCAGGTCCAGGTTGTTGGTCGGCTCGTCGAGCATCAGCAGCTGCGGTGCGGGGTCGGCCAGCAGCAGCGCCGCCAGCGTCGCCCGGAACCGCTCGCCACCCGAGAGAGTACCGACCAGTTGGTCTGCCTTCCGGCCGCGGAAGAGGAAGCGGGCCAGGCGGGAGCGGATGGCGTTGTCGGTGGCGCCGGGAGCGAACAGGCCGACGTTCTGCGCCACCGTCAGCTCCTCGTCTAGCAGGTCGAGCCGCTGCGGGAGGTAGCGCATCGGGACGGCGGCCTTCACCTCGCCCGCCACCGGCGGGATCTCGCCGACGACGGTGCGCAGCAGCGTGCTCTTGCCCGCTCCGTTGCGTCCCACCAGGGCGATCCGCTCCGGCCCCCGCACCTCGAAGTGGGCCCGGCCGCCGAAGCGGAGCTCGACGTCGCGCACGGTGAGGACGGTGCGGCCCGCGGGTACCGAGGTCTCGGGCAGGTCGACCCGGATCTCCCGGTCGTCGCGCACCGCCTCCTCGGCCTCGGTCAGCCGCTCCTTGGCCTCCTCCAGCCGCTCCAGGTGCATGTTGCGGTGCTTGCCCGCGGCCACCTGGGCCTGGCGCTTGCGCTCCTTCATCACCACCTTGGGCTCCCGCTTGTTCTCGTACATCTTGTTTCCGTAGCGGACGCGGCGGTCCAGCTTGATCCGCGCGTCGGCCAGCTCCCGCTTCTGGCGGCGGACGTCGGACTCGGCCACGCGCACCATGCGCTCGGCCGCCTCCTGCTCCACGGCCAGGGCCTCCTCGTAGTCGCTGAAGTTGCCGCCGTACCAGCGCACCTCGCCGCTGCGCAGGTCGGCGATCTGGTCCACCAGGTCGAGCAGCTCCCGGTCGTGACTGACGATCACCATCGAGCCCTTCCAGGAGCCGACCGCCTCGTAGAGCCGGCGGCGGGCCTCCAGATCGAGGTTGTTGGTCGGCTCGTCGAGCAGCAGGACGTCGGGACGGCGCAGGAACTGGGCCGCCAGGCAGAGCAGGACGGACTCCCCGCCGGACAGTTCGCCGATCCGGCGGTCCAGCGTGACGTGCGTCAGCCCCAGCTTGTCCAGCGTCGCCCGGGCCCGCTCCTCGACGTCCCAGTCGTCACCGATCACCGTGTACAGCTCCTCGGAGGTGTCGCCCGCCTCGATCGCGTCGATGGCGGCGCGGATCTCCGCGATGCCGAGCGCCTGCTCGACCCGGACCTCCGGCTCCAGCACGACGTTCTGCGGCAGGTAGCCGAGTTGACCGGTCACCTTGACCGAGCCGCCGCTCGGCTTGAGCGCTCCGGCCATCAGCCGGAGCAGGGTGGACTTGCCCGAGCCGTTGACGCCGATCAGCCCGGTCCGGCCGGTGCCGACGACCAGGGAGAAGTCGGTGAACACCGGGGTCCCGTCGGGCCAGGCGAAGGAGAGGTCGGCGCAGACGACGGATGTGTTGGTCAAGGTCATGAGTCCTCCTGAAGTCATGTCTGTCCCGGGACGGCGGGACGGCGGTCGCGGGCGGACGCCGTCGGCCCCGCGGCGTGCGGGTGACGGATCGTCTGGTGGCGGGCCGGAAGCGGCTCGCCGGCGGGAGCGCTGCACGCACCACCCCTCCGGGGGCGCGGGCACCACATGACTTCAGAAGAGCAACGGCGTTCTCCCATGAACGGCAGCAGTTCTTCTACAGCGTATACCTATTGGCGCCCGAGCGCTCCACCAATCGGATGCACCGTCAACTGACGGCCCGGTGGGCGGTGGTCGGTGCCGTGCGCGACACCGGCGTCCCGGACGCCACTCTAAAACAGACCGACTGGTCTCTGAACCACAAACCGTATAGTCTGTTTTTATTGCAGGGGGCGGCGCACTCGCCGGCCCCAGGGCCCCATGCTGGGCAAAAGAACAGGGGAGACAGCGTGGACATCGACGTGCTGGGATCGCTGACCGTACGAGAGGGCGGGGCGCCCATGGCCCTGACCGCCCCCAAGCCGCGCCAACTGCTCGCCGTCCTGGCGATGCACGCGGACCGGACGGTGCCGGTACCCCTCCTGATCGAGGAACTGTGGGGCGGCCGGCCCCCGAGATCGGCCCGCAACACCCTCCAGACCTACATCCTCCAGCTCCGCGAACTGATCGGCCAGGCACTGCGGCTCGCCGGCGACCCGCACGACGCCAAGCGGGTCCTCGCCACCGAACCCGACGGCTACCGCCTCGACACCAGGGGCGGCGCCATCGACACCCACGAGTTCGAGCGCCGGGCCGCCGCCGGCTACCGGGCCATGGCCCAGGAGGACTTCGCCACCGCCTCCCGCCGCCTGCGCGACGCGCTCGCCCTGTGGCAGGGACCGGCCTTCGCCGGCATACGCGCCGGCGCGCTGCTCGAAATGGAGATCCGCCGCCTCGAAGAGGCCCGGCTGTGCGCCCTCGACCAGCGGATCGAGGCCGACCTGCGGCTCGGCCGCCACCGGGAACTGGTCGGCGAGCTGACCGTCCTGACGTCCCGCCACCGCATGCACGAGTCGCTGCACCGCCAGCTGATGATCGCGCTCCACCGCTCGGGCCGGCGCGGCGAGGCACTCGCCGCCTACCAGCGGCTGCGCATGACGCTCGTCCGCGACCTGGGCCTGGAGCCCTCGCCGGCCCTGCGCCGCCTCCAGCAGTCGATGCTCGCGTCCGGCCCGGAGCGGGAGGCCGTCGAACCGTCCTGGGGACGGCTCGCCCACGCCGGCTGAGCGGATCCCGTTCCCCGAACGGAACCGGATCCCCGACCAAGAGAAAACGGACCGGGATCCCCGACCAAGGGAAACGGACCGGATCCCCGACCAAGAGAAGGAGACCTGCGATGCAGGAGAGATCGGTGATCACCTGCCGGAGGCTGGTGACCGCCGCAGCGGAACTGTTCGACCGCAAGGGGTACGTGAACGCGACCCTGGGGGAGATCACCGGTGCGGCACGGGTCACCAAGGGGGCCCTGTACTTCCACTTCGCCTCCAAAGGCGAACTGGCCCACGCCGTACAGACCCGCGGCTGCACCCTGCTGGCCCAGTCGGTCGACCGGCTCGCCGCCCGCAGCAGCTCACCGCTGCAGACCCTGATCGACTTCACCCACTGGCTGGCCCGGGGGCTGCGCGAGGAGGCCGCCCTGCGCGCCAACTTCCGCCTCAGCAGGGAACTGCGCGGCGAGGAGGTGGCCGGCGGCGACTTCACCCGGGCGTGGATGACCACCGCCTGGTCGCTGCTCGACCGGGCCGGCGCGGCCGGGGAACTGCAGGACGGCGCCGACCGCACCGGACCGCAGACGCTGCTCGCCGCGGCGGTGGCCGGCATCGAGCTGCTCGCCGCCACCGACATGCCCGACGAGGAACTCACCGCCCGGGTCGCCGCCCTGTGGGACCTCGCCCTGCCCGGCCTGGTCGGGCCGTCCGGGCGGACCGACTACCGGACGACTCCCCCCTGAGAGGGAGCCCCGCCCCGCATCTGGTCCTTACGAGGGAGCAGGCCCCGGCCGGTCCCCATTCCGGCGGAGCGGGAACGACGGGAGACCCCCCGGATGGTCCTTCGGGACCACCCGCGAATCCCTCACCGCGAGCGATGGTCCGGAATCCTTGGCGCCACCAGAATTCCCTTGTACCCAAACCGGGTTGGAATCCTGAAGACCGTGGAGACGTGCTGTGCCCGACGCTGCTCCGGTTGCGAAGACGAAGAAGGACAAGAGTTCCGAGAACGTGCTGTCGCACGCCGGAGGAACCGGGGACGGAATTCCCGGGGACCGGCGGGCCGCCTTTCTCGAGCAGATGATGCTCTCCCGCGAATGCGACCGGCGTTCCGGGATCGTTCTGCGGCAGGGCCAGGCGTGGTTCCACATCTCGTCGGCCGGCCACGAGGCCCTCGCAGCCCTGTGTGAACTGCTGGAACCCGAGGACCTGATCTTCCCCCACTACCGCGACCGCACCCTGATGCTGGCGCGCGGAATGGACGCCGAAGGACAGGCCCGCGACCTCATGGCCAAGAGCGGATCGCATTCTGCCGGACGCAATATGAGTTCGCACTTCAGCCACCGTCCGGGAAATGTCTTCTCGCTCGCCAGCCCGACCGGAAGCCAGTGCCTGCCCGCAGCCGGCGCCGCCTGGGCGGCCGTACTGCGCGGCGAGGAGAAGGTCGTCGTCTGCTCCATCGGCGACGCCTCGACCCGCCAGGGCGAATTCTTCGAAGCCGTCGCCTTCGCGGTCGAACGGAAACTCCCGGTCGTCTTCCTCGTCTCCGACAACCGCTACGGGATCAGCACCCCGACCGACGGCCTCTCGCCGCAGCGGCTCGGCCTGATGCCGGACGCGATCACCAGGGTCGTCGACGGGTCGGACCCGGACGCCGTCCACGCCGCCGCGGCCGCCGTGCTGCCGGACGTCCGCGCCGGCCGGGGCCCGGCCGTGCTCTGGTGCCGGCTGGACCGGCTCGACTCGCACACCTCCTCCGACGACCAGCGGCTCTACCGCACGAAGGACGAACTCGCCGCCATGCGCGACCCGGTGGCCCTCTTCACCGACCGACTGGAAGCCGAGGGGACGATCACCCCCGGCTGGGCGGACCAGGTCCGGACCCGGCTCGCCGACGACGTCGAAGAGGTCTTCGACCGTGTGGCCGGGGAACCCTCCGCCGACCCCGGCCGGGTGATGGACCACCTGTTCGCCGCGGCCGACGAGCAGCCGGCCGCCCCCGCCGACACCCGCCCCTGCGGCGGCACGATGGTCGAGGCGGTGAACCGCGCCCTGCGCACCGGACTGGAGAGCGACCCGACGCTCGTCCTGTTCGGCGAGGACATCGAGGACCCCAAGGGCGGCGTCTTCGGATTCACCAAGGGCCTCGGCACCCTCGCCGGCCCCCGGATGACCAACTCCCCGCTCGCCGAGGCCACCATCGTCGGCGCCGCCGTCGGGCTGGCCGCCGCCGGCATGCGGCCGGTGGTCGAGCTCCAGTTCGTCGACTTCGCCGGACCGGCCTGGAACCAGATCGCCTCCCAGCTGACCACCCTGCGCTGGCGGACCGCCTCCGCCTGGCGCTGCCCCGTCGTGATCTACGCCCCCTGGGGCGGCTACCTGCCGGGCGGCGGGATCTGGCACAGCCAGAGCAACGAGAGCCTGTTCACCCACCTGCCCGGGCTGCGGGTCGTGGTGCCCTCCACCCCCGAGGACACCGAGGCGGTCTTCCTGGAGTCCTTCGCATCCCCCGACCCGACGCTGATCCTGCTCCCCAAGCACCTGATGCGCCGCCAGCACCCGCCGCAGCCCGGACCGGCACCCGCCCGGGGCGCCCGGCTGCTGCGCACCGGAGCCGACGTCACGGTCGCCACCTGGGGCAACGGCACCGAACTGGCCACCGAGGCGGCGGACCGGCTGGCCGCCGAGGGCATCGGCACCGAGGTGCTCGACCTGCGCTGGCTGACCCCGCTCGACCGGGAGGCGGTCGCCGCCTCCGTCCGGCGGACCGGCCGCCTGGTGGTGGTCCAGGAGGACAACCGCACCAGCAGCTTCGGCGCCACCGTCCTCGCCGACCTCCTCGGCAGCGACGACGAGTTCTACTCGCTGCTCGCGCCGCCCCGGCTCGTCTCCCGCCGGGACGTCCACATCCCCTTCCACCCCGACCTGGAGAGCGCCGTGCTGCCCGCGGCGGACGACGTGGTCGCGGCCATCCGATCGGTGCTGGCATGAGCGAGAAGAAGACAACGACCACGCTGACCGTCCCGCGACTGGGGGAGGGGATCGTCGAGGTCCTGATCCTGCGTCTGCTGAAGCAGCCCGGCGACCTCGTCGCCAAGGACGAACTGCTCTACGAGATGGAGCACGACAAGGCATCCCTGGAGATCGAGTCGCCGACGGCCGGCAGGCTGACCGCCTGGCTGGTCGAAGAAGGCCAGCGGGTGCCGATCGGCGGAGCCGTCGCCGAGATCGAGCCGGTCGCCGAGACCGCCGAGTCCATCGAGCCGGGCGCAGCTGCCGACGGCGTCGGCGCGGCCGCCGCACCCGCGCAGGGCGCGTCCCCTGCCGGACCGCCCGGACGGGCCCGGACCGGCGCCGTCCGCATCCCGCCCCGCACCCGGGCCCACGCCCGCCGGCTGGGCCTGGACGAGGCGGTCCTGGCAACCCTGGTCCCCGCCCGGGGGCGCAGCCTGATGCCGGCCGACCTGGAACGCCACGTCGCCGACCGCGCCGCCGCCTCCGAGCCGCAGCAGGCCCAGCCTCAGGCCCAGGCCCCGATCGAGCCCCAGGCCCAGGCCCCGGTCGAGGTTGCGAAGCCCGTCGCCGCGGCGCCGCTCACCGGCGCCGGCCACGACTTCACCGACCTGCCCGTCAGCCCGCGCCAGAAGGAGCTCAACCGGGCGCTGCGCTCCGGCACCGGTGACGTGGTGCCCGCCGTGGTGGCCACCGAGGTCCGCGAGGAACTCCTCGCGAGCGCGCTGCGCGCCCGCCGCGCCACCGGCGACGGCCAGGGCTTCACCACCGCCTTCCAGGTCTTCGCCCACCTGGCCGCCCGCGTCGCCGCCGGCTTCCCGTTCCTGAGGTCGCGCCGCCTGGGCGAGGACCACCTGCGCGTCTTCGACCACGTCGACCTGGGCATCGCCTGTGCCGGTGAGGAGGGCGACCTGACGATCGGCGTGGTGCGCGGCGCCGACCTGCTGGACGCCGGCCGGTTCGACGAGCGCTACGCCGACGCCGTCGAGCGCGCCCTCGGCGGCGAGTCCCAGGCCGACGGCCGGGTCACCCTGATGCTCTCCCACCTCGGCGACCAGGGCGCGACCTTCGCCGTCCCCGTCGTCGTGCCGCCCGCCGCCGCCACGCTGTTCCTCGGAGCACCGTCCGGCAGCGGGCCCAAGACGGTCCGCCGGATCGTCCTGGCCTTCGACCACACCGTGTTCAACGGCCAGGAGGCCGCCCGCTTCCTGGACGCCCTGCGGGCCGAGCTCGCACAGGCCGGTGCACCGGAGGCACCCGTCCCGACCGCGACGGCCGACCGGACCGGGGCCGACGGACAGCAGGCCCGGGAGGTCCGGGAGAGCGCTCTGGAGCGGCTCACGGCTCTCGCGAGCGACGTGGCCGACCACCCGGTGGACCCCGACCGCCCCCTCGGCGAGCAGGGCATCGACTCCGCCAAGGCCCTGCGCCTGACCCGCGAAGCGGGCCGGATCTTCGGGACCAGGCTGCCCGCCACCGCGATCTGGAAGTACCCGACCCTGCGGGCCCTCGCCGAGCTGCTCCCGCAGACCGCACCCGGCACCGCGACACCGGCCGCGCCCACGCCGGCTCCGTCTGCGCCGACCGCGTCTGTGTCGGCCACGCCTGCACCGGCCACGCCTGCACCGGTCGTGTCCATGCCGGTCGCGTCCGGGCCGGTTCCGGTGGCCGCTTCGGCGGCGGATGCCCGCGGACAGGCCGAGGACGATGCCCGGGGCGCCGTCGCCGTCATCGGCATGGCCTGCCGCGTCCCCGGCGCCGACGACGTGGACGCGTTCTGGTCCCTGCTGGCCGAGGGCGGCTGCCGGATCGAGCCGGTGCCCGCGGGCCGCTTCGCCGGCTCCCCGGCCGGGGACCCGGCCGCCGAACCGCGGGCCGGGCTGCTGGACCGGATCGACCTGTTCGACGCCCGCTTCTTCTCCGTCACCCCGCGCCAGGCCGCCTCGATGGACCCGCAGCAGCGCGCGCTGCTCGAACTGAGCTGGCACGCCCTGGAGCACTCGGCCCTCGACCCGGACGACCTGGCCGGCACGCCGGTCGGCGTGTTCGCCGCCGCGTGCAGCTACGACTACCGCGAGCAGCTGGTGGAGCGGGACGCCGCCGACGGGTACGCCACCGTCGGCACCTTCCCCGCCTTCCTCGCCAACCGGATCTCCCACACCTACGACTTCACCGGCCCGAGCATCACCGTCGACACCGCCTGCTCGGGCGCGCTCACCGCCCTCTCGCTCGCCGAGCGGGCGATCCGCTCCGGAGACTGCGAGATCGCCCTCGCAGGCGCCGCCAACCTGCTGAGCAACGGCTTCAACAACGAGGCGTACCGGCGCGCCGGCATGCTCTCCCCGCAGGGGACCAGCCTGGTGTTCGACCGCGGAGCCGACGGGTTCGTCCGCGGCGAGGGCGCCGGCTGGGTGGTGCTCAAGCGGCTCGACCGGGCGATCGCGGACGGCGACCCGGTGCTGGCCGTCCTGCGGGCGACCGCCGTCAACCACGGCGGCCGCGCCGCCGCCCTGACCGCCCCCAACCCCCGCGCGCAGGCCGCCCTGGTGCGCACCGCCCTGGACCGGGCCGGTCTGCACGCCGGAGACCTGGGCTTCCTGGAGGCGCACGGCACCGGCACCCCGCTCGGCGACCCGATCGAGATCGACGCCGTCCGGGAGGTGCTGGACGGTGGCGCCGAGGGCCCGGTCACCCGGGCCGCGGGCCCGCTGGACCGGCTGTGGGTCGGCTCGGCCAAGGCGAACATCGGGCACCTGGAGGGCGCGTCCGGCCTCGCCGGCCTGATCAAGGCCGTCCAGGTGCTGCGGAACGAACTGATCCCCGGAACACCGAACTTCACCGAGCTCAACCCGCACATCGACCTCGACGGGACCCCGCTCACGGTCGCCGACCGCCCGGTCCGCTGGCCGCGGGTCGACGGGTCCCCGCGCCGGGCCGCGGTCAGCGCCTTCGGCTTCGGCGGCAGCAACGCGCACGCCGTCCTGGAGGAGGCCCCGGCCCTCGACGGCGCAGGCGCGGCGAGCGGGAACGGGAACGGGAACGGCACACCGCTGGCCGTCCCGCTGTCGGCCGCCACCGCGCGGTCGCTCGCCCGGCTGGCCGGCGGCCTCGCCGACCGGATCGGGCGGGAGCCGTCCGACCTCGACCTGCGGCAGATCGCCTGGTCGCTGCAGAGCGGCCGGCGCGCCCTGGCCGAGCGGATGCTCGTCGTCGCCCGCGACACCGGCGAACTGGCCGACGCCGCGAGGGCGTTCGCCGCGGGGGAGACCCACCCGGCGACCGCCACCGCCGGGCGCCCGGACGCCCTCGCAGCCCTGGCCGACGACCGGGCCCGCACCGCCCTGCTGGAGTGGCTCTCCGGCGGCACCGCCGACTGGGCGGCGCTGTGGACCGGAGGACAGCCGCCCCGGCGGGTCCCGCTGGTGCCCTACCCGTTCGAGCGCGAGCCGTACTGGCTGCCCGGCGAGCCCGCGGCCCGCCCCGCGCCGCAGCCCGTGCCGACCGCTGCCCCGTCCGCCACCGCGCCGACGGCCACCGTGCCGACGGCCGCCGCCGTGACCGGCGGTCACGCGGACGTATTCGTGCTGCCCGCCGGCCACCCGCTGGCCGAGCACCGCGTGGCCGGCCGGGCCGTCGCCCCCGGCGCCCTGCTGATCGACGCCCTCGCGGGCGGCGGACCCGTCGCCCTGCGCGGCGTCCGCTTCCTGCGCCCCGTCCCGTTCGACGCCGGCCTGCGCCTGGAGCGCGGCACGGACGACGGCCACGGCCCGACGGCCCTCACCGTCACCCGCGACGGCCACGTCCACGCCAGGGCCGCCGCCGACCCCGGGACCCCGGAGCCGCTGGCCGCCGGCGACCGCACCCCCGCCGGCGGCACCCCGGTCGACCTCGCCGGTGTGCTGCACCGCGCCGGCATCGACGTCGGCACCGCCTACCACGCCGTCACCGCCCTGGTGCGGTCCGGCGACCGGGCGACCGCCCGGCTGACCCCGCCGGCCGGCGACCCGCTGACCCGCCGGGTCGGCTGGCTCGACGCCGCCCTGCAGGCCGCCTGCGCACTGACCGCCCCCGACCGCACCCTGATGGCCGCCGCCATCGGCCGGGTGTCCTGGAGCGGCGAACTGCCCGACCGTGCGGACCTGGTGCTGCACCTCGTGGAGGACGCCCCCGGACACGTGCTGGTGGACCTGGACGCCGTGACCGAGGACGGCCGGGCCGTCCTGCGCGTCCGCGGCCTCCGCCTCGTGCAGGCACCGGCCGCACCCGCACCGGCCGCACCCGCACCGGCCGCACCCGCACCGGCCGCACCCGCACCGGCCGCGCAGGACGGCGACCCGATCCGCGTGCTGTCGCCGGTCTGGGCCGAAGAGAGCACCCCCGGCCCTGCCCCGGCCGACACCGCAACCCGCACCGTCGTGCTGTACGACCGGCACACCGAGCGGGCCGCCGACGGCCTGCGCGGAGGCACCACGACCCTGCTCCCGGTCGGCCCGGACGGCGTCGACCGCGACCGCCTCGGCACGGCCGTCCGCGCTGCCGCCGGATCTCCCCTCGCGGTGACCCTCCTCGTCGGCGGCTGCCGGTGGACGGAGGACACCGCCGGCGTCACGGCACTGCGCCACTGGCTCACCGCACTGCTGACGACCGCCCAGGTCCTCGCGGAGAGCGGCGCACCCGCCGGGGTGCGGCTGCTGACCACCGGCCTCGGAGCCCCCGACGGCGAGTCCCCGGCCGCCGGCGCCTCGCTGCAGGGCGCGCTCCTCGGAGCGCTGCGCACCCTGCCCCTGGAGGTGCCGGCCGTCACCGCCGCCGCCGTCGACCTGCCCGCCGACGCGCTCCGCGGCGCCGCCGGCGACCTGATCGCCGCCGCCCTGGCCGAGCCCTGCGGCCGGGCCGTCCCCCTGGTCGCGCTGCGCGGCGCCCGCCGCCTGCGCCAGGTGCTCGCCGAGCGGCCGCTGCCCGCCGACGCCCGGGGATTCCGCCCCGGCGGGGTGTACGTGGTGTTCGGCGGCGCCGGCGGGATCGGCGGCGAGGTCGCCCGCCATCTCGCCGCCCGCTACCGCGCCTCGCTGCTGCTCGTCGGCCGCTCGGCCGAGGGCGAGGACGTCCGGACCCTGCTGGACGACCTGCGGGCAGCCGGCGGGCAGGCCCACTACCACCGCGGCGACGTCACCGACGCCGGCGACGTGGCCGACGCACTCGCCCGCTGCCGCACCGCCTTCGGCGAGCCCGACGGCCTGCTGCACAGCGTCGGCTCCGTCAGCGACGGCCTGCTGACCGGGCTCACCGCCGCCGACATCGACCACGTGCTCGAAACCAAGGTCACGGCGGTCCTGACCCTGCGCCGGGCCCTGGCGGGCCGGCCGGACACCGCCCTCGTCCTGTTCTCCTCCGTCGCCGGCCTGTTCGGCAGCGTCGGCGGCCTCAACTACGCGGCGGCCAACGCCTTCCTCGACCACTACGCGGCAGCCGTCGACGGCGACGGCGGGCTGGTGGTCCGCACCTTCGACTGGGGCCTGTGGCGCGGCACCGGCCTCGCACGCCAGTACACCGCACACGTCCGGCGCCAGTACCCGGGACTGACCGACTTCGAACCAGAGAGAGGGGTGGCCGCCTTGGAAGCGGGCATGTCCGGCACCGATCCGCAGACCGTCGCCATCAGTGGCGATCCGGAGCCGCTGCGGGCCCTGACCCGTCCGGCCGCCGCCGACCCGGCGCACCTGCTGGAGCGCTACGCACGCGGCGCCCTGGCCCAGACCATGGCCGACCTCGGCCTGGACCGCGGCACCGCCCGGGCGGGCCTCACCGCCGCCGCCGACCTGCTCGGCGTCGTCCCCGAGCACCACCGCCTGCTCGCCGCCGTCCTCGACCTGCTGGAGGGCGAGGGCCCCGACGCCCCGTCGGCCGCGCACCCGGCCGCCGACCGCGCCGCCCTGCTGGCCGCCCACCCCGACCTGCTCGGCCACGTCGAGCTGCTGGACCGCGCCCTCGCCTCGTACGGCCCGGTGCTGCGCGGCGAGCAGCCCGCCACCGCCGTGCTCTTCCCGCGCGGCGACCTCGGCGCGGTGTCCGCCATCTACAGCGGCAACCGGCTCTTCGACCCGGTCAACGCGGCAGCCGCCCGCGAGCTCGCCGCCGACGCGGCCCGGATCGCCCGCGAGGGCCGGCGCCCCCGCATCCTGGAGATCGGCGCGGGCGTGGGCGGCACCACCGCCTCCGCGCTGGCCGCGATGGACGCCCTCGGCGTCACCGACGCCGAGTACACCTACACCGACGTGTCCCGCGCGTTCCTCCAGCACGCCCGGCGCCGTTTCGGCGAGCGGGTCAGCCCCCAGCTCCTCGACATCGAGAAGAGCCCCGCCGGTCAGGGCTTCGCCACCGGCCACTACGACCTGGTCGTCGCCAGCAACGTGCTGCACGCCACCCGCGACCTCACCCGGGTGCTGCGCCACGTGTCCGAGCTGCTCGCCCCGGGCGGACGGCTGCTGCTCGTCGAGATCACCGTCCCGGCCGCGGTCTACACCCTCACCTTCGGCCTGACGGACGGCTGGTGGCGGTACGTCGACACCGAATACCGCCTGCCGCACGGGCCGCTGCTCGACGGCGCCCGCTGGCAGGCCCTCCTCGAAGCCGGCGGCTGGACGCTCGCCGGGATCGGGCACCTGCGCGACGCACCCGGCTGTGTGGCGCTGCTGGACTGCCGAGCCCCCTCCGCCCCCGCCGAGGACGAGCCGGCCGCCGCAGCGGCGGCCTGGGCCCCGGCCGCCGACGGTACGGACGGCACCCGCGACCGGCTCCGGGAGATCGTCCGGGAGCTGCTGGGCGACCCGCAGGCCGCCATACCCGGCGACCGGCCGTGGCAGGAGCTGGGCATCGACTCGCTGCTCAACCTGGAGCTCGTCACCGCCGTGTCCAAGACGTTCGGTGAGATGTCCAGCACCGCGCTGTTCGAGCACCGGACGCTCGACGACCTGGCCCGGGCGCTCGACGGACGGGCCCGCCCGGCCGACGCCACCGCTCCGGCCATCGCTCCGGCCATCGCCCCCGCCCCGGCCGAGGCCCCGACCGCCGGCAACGGAGACGCCGCCGGCGACGGTGCGAGCGCCGCGGACCTGCTCGCCGAACTGACCGGGCTGGCCGCCGACCTGACCGGCCAGGACCGCGCACTGATCGACCAGGACTCCGACTTCCCCGGCATCGGGGTGGACTCCCTGCTCAACGGCGAGTTCACCGCCGCCCTGCGGCAGCGCTTCCCCGACCGGGCGATCCCCTCCACGGTGCTGTTCGAGCACACCTCGCTGCGCTCCCTGACCGCCTGGCTGGCGGCCCCCGCACACCAGGCCCGCCCGCACACCGTCCGGGCGGCGGCCGCCGCGACACCGTCGGCACCCGTCACCCTCCCGGCCATGCCTGCCGTCCCTGCCATGCCTGCCGTCCCGGCGATGCCTGCCGTTCCGACCGCCGGCCTGCCGACCGCGGCCCGCATCGGCGCCGACCCGCGCCCGGCCCGCCGGGCGGTGCCGGCCGCACCGAGCGGGCACCGCGCACCGGTCGCCATCGTCGGCCTGGCCGGACGCTACCCGGGCGCCGGGGACCTCGACGCCTTCTGGCGGCTGCTGTCCGAGGGCCGGACCCCGGTCACCGAGGTCCCCGCCGACCGCTGGGACTGGCGCACCGCCCGCACCCTCGGCGGCGGCTACGCCCGCTGGGGCTGCTTCCTCGACGGCTGGGACCGCTTCGACCCCGAGCTGTTCCGCATCACCCCGCGCGACGCCGCCGTGATGGACCCCCAGGAACGGCTCTTCCTGGAGGTCTCCTGGGAGGCGTTCGAGACCGCCGGCTACAGCCGCCGCACCCTGTCCGGCAGCGCCGGCGGGCCGAAGGTCGGCGTCTTCGCCGGCGTCACCGCCAACAGCCACCTGATCGCCCAGCACCAGGCGCGGCTGGCCGGCGCCGACAACCCGGAGTACGCCGTCACCGCGGCGGCCTCCGTCGCCAACCGGGTCTCCCACGCGTTCGACCTCAGCGGCCCGAGCCTGACGGTCGACACCATGTGCTCCTCCTCGCTGACCGCCCTCCACCTGGCCTGCCGCGCCGTCCAGGACGGCGAGGCGGACCTCGCCCTCGCCGGCGGCGTCAACCTCTACCTGCACCCGGACCGGTTCGCCGGCCTCTGCGCGCTCGGCATGCCCTCGCGCGGCGACCGCACCCGCGCCTTCGGGGCGGGCGGCGACGGCTTCGTCCCCGGTGAGGGCGTCGGAGCGGTCGTCCTCAAGCGCCTGGACCGGGCCGAGGCCGACGGCGACACCGTCTACGCGGTGATCCGCGGCACCGGCCTCAACCACGGCGGCGGCACCGGCGGATACACCGTGCCCAACCCGCTCGCCCAGGCCGCCGTGATCGGCACCACCCTCGACGACGCCGGGATCGACCCCGCCGCGGTCGGCTACCTGGAGGCCCACGGCACCGGAACCGAACTCGGCGACCCGATCGAACTCCGGGCGCTGTCCCTCGCCTTCGACGGCGACCGCCCCGCCACGGCCGGCCTGCGGATCGGCTCGGTCAAGTCCAACATCGGCCACGGCGAGGCCGCCGCGGGCATCGCCGGCCTCACCAAGGCCGTCCTCCAGCTGCACCACGGCCGGCTCGTCCCCACCCTGCACGCCGAGCAGCTCAACCCCAAGCTCGACCTGGACGGCACCTCCCTGCACATCCAGCGCCGCGCCGAGGTCTGGCCGCAGCCCGTCGACACCGAGGGCCGGCCCCTGCCGCGGCTGGCCGCCGTCAGCTCCTTCGGCGCCGGCGGAACCAACGCCCACGTCCTGCTGGAGGAGTACCCGCAGACCGCCCGGTCCGAGGCCGCCCGGTCCGAGGCCGCCCGCACGCCGGTGGTCCTCCCGCTGTCGGCCCCCGACCCCGAGCGGCTGCGCACCCTCGCCGCCCGGCTCGCCGCCCTGATCGCCCATGCTCCCGGCAGCGAGACGCTGCTGGCCGCCACGGCCACGCCGGCCGACCTCGCACACACCCTGCGGGTGGGCCGCGAGACCTGGCCCCACCGCGCCGCGGTCACGGCCTCCGACCCGAGGCGGCTGCGCGAGGCGCTCACCGCCCTCGCCGAGGGCCGCCCCCACCCGGACGTGGCCACCGCCGACACCGCCGACACCGCCGACCACGCCGAGCCCGCCGCCCGGGCCTGGGTCGCCGACGGCCGACTGCCCGCACAGGACCGGCCCGGCCGCCGCGTGGCGCTGCCCACCACGCCGTTCGCCCGCCGCCGCTGCACCCTGCCCGCACCCGAGGGGCACGACCCGCGGCTGGGCGACCCGGTCGACCTGCCGCTGGCCGGCTCCGTACGGATCCCCGCGGCCCGGACGGTGACGGCCCGCCTCGGCGGCGCGTCCCGCTGGGTGGCCGACCACGTCGTCGACGGCACCGCGCTGCTGCCCGGCGCCTTCCACCCCGAACTCGTCCACGAGGCGCTGCTGACCGCCGGCGAGTCCCCGTACCGCCAGGTCATCCGCGACCTGATGTGGCCCGCCCCGGCCGCCGGGCTCCCCATGACGGTCCGCGCCGAGCTGGCCGAACCCGGCGCCGACGGCGCACGCAGCTTCACCGTCGAGGCGGTCACCGCCGCGGACGGCGAGCGGACCGCGGCCTGTGGCTGGACCGAAGCCGCCGTCGCCGACCGGGTCCGGCCCTCCCTGCGGTACCGGCCGGACGACCTGGCCCGGCACCTCGCCGAAGGCGTCGACGCCGACGACTTCTACCGGGTCTTCGCCGGCCACGGCTTCGCCTACGGTCCGCTCTACCGGACCGTGCGCCGCGCCCTGCGCGACGGCGAGGAGACCACCGCCCGGCTCCGGCTGCCCGACGGCGAGGACCGCGACGGCAGGCAGGTGCTCCACCCGGCGCTGTTCGACGGCGCCTGCCAGACCGCGGCCTTCCTGCTGCTCTCCGAGGACCCCGCCGCCCGGCGCCGCTACCGGCCGCTGTCCGTGGACCGGCTGGCCGTGCACGCCCCGGTGACCGGCGAGGCGTACGTCCACACGCGTCGGGTCCGCGCCGAGGAGGCGTCCGGCACGCACGTCTTCGACGTGCGCCTGGTCGACGCCGGCTCGGGCGAGGTGCTCGCCGAGGCCGAGGGCTTCCGCATCAGGGTGGAGGACCGCGACGCCCCGGCGACCCCGGCCCGTACCGGCGACACCGCCACCCCGGCCCGTACCGCCGCCGCCTCCGCTCCGGCCGCCGCTTTCGCCCCGGCTGCCACCGCCGCCCCGGCCGCCACCGCCGCTCCGGCCGCCGTCTCCGTCCCGGCCGCCGTTTCCGCCGCGGCGGACGGCGACCGTACCCCGGCCGTCGCCACCTACCGGCTCGGCTGGCCGGACGCCCCCCGGCCCGCCGCCGGGCGCCCGATCGGCACCCTCTGGACGGTGGGCGACGGCGCCCTCGCCGACGGCCTGGCCCCGCAGGCCGCCGCCCGCCTCTCGTTCGACCGGGCCTGCGACGCCGCCGCCCTGGCGGAGACCGCCGGGCGCACCGGCGCCCCCGCGACCGTCCTGGTCGACCTCACCGGCGGCCCGCGCGGCCTCGGGTTCGGCGCCGGCCCGCTGCCCGCGGGGCAGATCGCGGCCGACTGGACGGACTTCAGGACCGGCCCGATCGCACAGGTCTTCGGCCTGCTCCGGGCCCTGGTCTGCTCCCGCGCCCTGGACGGCGTCCTGGTGCTGTTCGCCACCGACGACTCCGCCACCGGACCCTCGCCCTTCCAGCGCGCCCTGCACAGCCTGGTGCGCACGGTGGCCGGTGAGACCGGCCGGCTGCGGCTGCGGATGGCCTCCGTCGACTCCGGCACGGCCGGCACCGGCGGACTGCAGGACGCCGTCGCCGCCGTCCGGGCCGAGCTCACGGCCGAACCGGCCGACGGCGAGGACTGGGTGCGGATCGGCCCCGGCGACCGCCGCCGGCGCGCCGCCCTGGCCCCCGTCCGGGACACGGGCACGGCCGACCCGGCCGGCCTCCTCCGCGCGGACGGAACCTACCTGGTGATCGGCGGTCAGGGCGGCCTGGGCCGCGAGATCGCCGCCGCCGTCCGGGCCGCCCGGCCGACCGCACGGCTCGTCCTGGTCGGCCGCTCGGCCCCGGACGAGGCCGCCCTGGCCGGGCTCCGCGGGCCGGCCGGCACCGGACCGGTGGACTACCGCCGGTGCGACGTCACCGACCTCGCCCGGCTCGCCGACCTGGCCGCGGAGCTGAAGCGCTCCGGCACCGAGCTGCACGGCATCGTGCACACCGCGGGCGTCCTGCGGGACGGCTTCCTGCGGGGCAAGACCCCCGAGGTGATCGAGGAGGTCTGCCGGGCCAAGGCGCTGGCCGCGGTCGCGGTGGACGCGGCATTCCACGACCACCCGCTGGACTTCTTCGTCGTCGCCTCCTCGCTGGCCGCCCTGGTCGGCAACCAGGGGCAGTCCGACTACGCCTTCGCCAACGGCTTCCTGGACGGCTTCGCGGCCGTCCGGGCCCGCTGGACGGAACAGGGCCTCCGGTCCGGGCGCAGCCTCTCCGTGGGCTGGCCGGTGCTGGAGGGCGCCGGCATGGCGCCCGAACCCGCCGCCCTGGGCTACCTGGCCGACACCTTCGGGCTGCGCCCGCTGCCGGTGCGCGAGGCCGTACGCCGGATGTGGCCGCTGCTCGACCTGGCCACCGGACCCGGGCAGGCGCACGCGGCCCTGGTCGCGGGCGACCAGGACGTGTGGTCCCGGGCACTGGGAGTCGTCGCCGACGGCACCGCCGACACCCCCGAGGCACCGGCCGCTCCCGCTCCTGCGCCCGCTGCCGCGGACCCGGCGCCGGCCGCTCCCGCGGACGGCCGCACCGCAGCGCTGCGGTGGCTGGCCGAGCGGGTGAGCCGCGCGATCGGCGTCCCCGCGGCGATGATCGCCGCCGACCGCCCGATGCTGGACTACGGCGTCGACTCCATCGCGGTCATGCGCCTCAGCCGGCTGCTGGAGGACGACCTCGGCCGACTGCCGGTCGCCCTGCTCCTCGACAGCTCCACCCTCGGCGAGCTGACCGACCGCCTGCTGCGCGACCACGGAGCCCAGCTCACCGCGGCGGTCGCCGCCGAGGCCGCGCCGACCGCCCCCGAAGCCCCTGAGGCCCGTACGGTTGCCCCGGCCGCCGCCCCGGCCGCCGAGCCGACCCCGGCCGCCGAGGCCGTCCCCGCGGGCGGCGCCGGAAGCGCCGAGGCCGTACCGCTGCCCGACCGCCTGATCGGGATGTGGACCTCCGACCAGGCCGCGGCTCCGCTGGCGCCGTACAACGTCTCCCTGGCCTGGCGGTCGACCGGCGCCGACCGCGCCGCGCTCGCCGGCGCGGTGGAGGACCTGGTGCGCCGTCACCCGGTGCTCGGCTGCTGCGTCCGCCCGCACCGCGGCGAGCCGTCGTTCGTCCCGGCGCAGACGGCGCCCGCCCTGGTGGACCGCTCGCCCGAGGCCGGCCTGGACCTCGCCGCCGCCGTGCGGCAGGAGGCCGACCGCCGCTTCGCGCTCGCGACCGAGCCGCTGCTGCGGGCCGTGCTCTGGCGGGACGGCACCGACACCGTCGTCCAGCTGACCACGCACCACCTCGCCGCCGACGGCCGGTCGGCCGAGCTGATCGGCCGCGACCTCGCCGCCCTCTACGCGGCCCGGACCGGCGGGGGCACGGCCCTCGCCCCGGCGCCCTCCTTCGCCGACGTCCTGCGCCGCGAGCGCGAGGACGCCGCCCGGACCCGCGCCGCGGACGAGTCCTTCTGGGCCGGCCGGCTGGCGCGGCCGACGGCCGAGCCGCTCTTCCCGGACACGGGCGCCGACGCGGCCTCCGCGCAGCGCGAGTACGGGCTGGGCGCCGACCTGTCGGCACTGCTGTCCGGCACCGCCCGCACCGCCGGCGTGACCCCGTTCACCGTGCTGCTGGCCGCCTTCGCGGCCTCCCTCGGCCGGCTGACCGGACGCCGCTCGTTCCTGCTCGCGGTGCCCGCCTACGGCCGGGCCTCGGCGAGCGAGGACGAAGCGGTCGGCTGCTTCGTCAACTCCGTGCCGCTGCGCATCGACCTGGACCCGGAACGGCCGGTCGCCGACTGGCTGGCCGTGCTCCACGACGAGGTGCGCGGCGCGGTCGGCCACGCCGGACTGCCCTACCCGCGGCTCGCCGAACTGTGCCGGGCCGCCGGGGAGCACACCGTCCCCACGGTGACCTTCGCCTACCAGAACTGGCGCCGCGAGACCGCCGGCTCCGCCCCGGCGGCCGGACCCACCGAGATCGGCCTGCCGGTCCACCGGCGCGGCCAGCGCGGCCACTTCGACCTCGGACTGGAGGTCACCGACGGCCCCGACGGGGTGGAGGTGCTCGCCAACCACCGCACGCGTGCGCTCGACGGCACGGCCGTCGACGGCCTCGTCGAGGACCTGCGGCGCATGGTGGTCGAACTCTCCCGGGACCTGGACGGCGGCCTGGACGGCGGCGTCGGCCGACTGCTCGACCCCGCCGGGTCCACCCTGGTCAGCCGGTTCGCCGACGCGGTCCGCCGCACCCCGGACCGCCCCGCGGCCGAGGACCGGGAGGAGACGCTCAGCTACGCCGCGCTGGACGAGCTCTCCGACGCCGTCGCCCGGCAGGTGTCGCGGGCCGCCGGGCCCGGCGAGCCGGTCGCGGTGCTGATGCACCGCTCGGCCCGGCTCGCGGCCGTCCTGCTCGGCATCCTCAAGAGCGGCCGGCCCTACGTCCCGCTCGACGACTCCTACCCCGCCGACCGCCTGCGGATGGTGGTCGAGGGAGCCGAGTGCCGGCTCGCGGTCGCCGACCCGGACCTGTCCGCCCTGCTGCCCGCCACCCTGCGGGTGCTGCCCGCGGCCGAGGCCCTCGACCCGGACGCCGCCCCGGAGCCGGGCTCCGGGCAGGGCACCGCACCCCTCCCCGGCGACCTGGCCTACCTGATGTTCACCTCGGGCAGCACGGGCCGGCCGAAGGGAGTCGGCGTCACCCACGGGAACGTCGTCCACACCCTGGAGGCCATCGCCGCCACCACCGGGACCGGCCCGCAGGACCGGCTCCTCGCCGTCACGACGGTGTGCTTCGACATCTCCGTCCTGGAGCTGTTCATGCCGCTGCTGACCGGCGGCACCGTGGTCGTGGCCCGCCGCACCGACGTCATCGACGCCGGACGGCTGGCCGCCCTGATCGAGAGCCGGGACGTCACCGTCCTCCAGGCCACCCCGGCCGGCTGGCAGCTGCTGCTGGACGGCGGCTGGCGGGGCCGCGCGGGGCTGACCGCGCTGTGCGGCGGCGAGGCGCTGCCGCCGAACCTGGCCGCCGAGCTGGTCTCCCGCACCGGCAGCCTGTGGAACGTCTACGGGCCCACCGAGGCCACCATCTGGTCGACGATCGGCCGCGTGGACGGTGCGACCGTGCACCTCGGCGGTCCGATCGGCGCGACCGGCCTGGCCGTCACCGAGGTCGACGGCACCGCCGCGCCCGCCCCGGGCGAGCCCGGCGAGCTGTGGATCGGCGGCCCCGCCGTCGCCCAGGGCTACTGGCGCAGGCCGGACCTGACGGCCGAACGGTTCACCGCCCACCCGGCCCGGCCCGAGGGCGGCGGACGCTGGTTCCGCACCGGCGACCTGGTGCGGCGCGACGAGCAGGGCCGGCTGGTCTTCCTCGGCCGGGCCGACAGCCAGGTCAAGATCCGCGGGCACCGCGTCGAGCTGGGCGAGATCGAGGCCGTGCTCGGCACCCATCCGGGCCTGGCCCGGGTCGTGGTGGTGCTCCGCGGCACGGGGGCGCTGGTCCGGCTGGTGGCCGTGGCCGTCCCGGCGCGCGGCGCCGCCGTACCCGGCCTCGACGAGCTCCGCGCGTTCGCGGCGGCGAGCCTCCCGGCCTGGATGCTGCCGGACCGGCTGGTCACCACCCCGGAGCTGGCGCTCACGCCCAACGGCAAGGTGGACCGCAAGGCCGCCGCACTGCTGGCCCAGCCGTCCGCGGAGCGGGAGACCGCCACCGGTCCGGCCCGGACCGCGGATCCGGCGCCGACCCCGGTGCCGCCTGCGGCCCACGTACCGGCGCAGGCCGACCCGGCGGAGATCCGGCAGAGCGTCACCTCCTTCTGGGCCGAGCTCCTCGAACTCGACCGCGTCCCCGGTGACCGGCGGTTCTTCGACCTCGGAGGCAACTCGCTGCTGCTGGGCCGGCTGTTCGCCCGGCTGGAGGACCGCTTCCCCGGCACCGGTCTGGAGGTCGCCGACCTCTTCGCCCGCCCCACCCTCGACGACCAGGTGGCCCTGCTCACCGAACGGCTCGCCCCGCCCGCACCCGCCGCACCCGCCGCCCCGGCCGCACCCGCCGCACCCGCCGGCCGGACCCCGCTGCCCGCCCCCGCCGCCCGCCCGTCCCGCCGCGAGGCGCGGCGCGCCCTTCGACTCGGAGACGACCACCGATGAACCACGACCACCACCCGTACGACGCGGTCGACGACCCGAACGCGGTGGCCGTCGTCGGCCTGTCCTGCCGCTTCGGCCCCGCCACCTCGGCGGACCGGCTCTGGGAGCTGCTGGAGCAGGGCCGCAGCGGGATCCGCCGCCACTCCACCGAGGAGCTCGTCCGGCTGGGCCACCGGCCGGAACTGGTCCGACGCCCCGGCTTCGTCCCCGCCGGCGTCGTCCTGGAGGACGCCGACGCCTTCGACAACGAGTTCTTCGGCTACAGCCCGGTGCACGCCGAGTGGCTGGACCCGCAGCAGCGGGTCCTGCTGGAGACGGCCTGGCACGCCCTGGAGGACGCCGGCTTCGCACCGGACCGCACGGGGCTGCGCACCGCCGCGTACGTCTCGGTCGGCCAGTCCACGATGCCGCAGGTCGGCATCACCGAGCTCGACGCGGCCGGCATGATCCGCTTCTCCTCCTCCGACAAGGACTTCGCCGCCAGCCGGATCTCGTACAAGCTCGGCCTCACCGGTCCCAGCCTGACCGTGCAGTCCGCCTGCTCCAGCGGCCTGGTCGCCGTCCACCTCGCGGTGGAGAGCCTGCTCGGCGAGGAGTGCGACCTGGCCGTGGTCGGCGCCGCCTCGCTGCACTTCCCGCAGGCGGGCTACCTCGCCGCGCCCGACATGATCCTCTCGCCGAGCGGCGCGTGCCGGCCGTTCGACGACAGCGCCGACGGCACCGTCTTCGGCAACGGCGCCGGCGCGCTCGTACTGCGCCGGCTGGCCGACGCCGTCCGCGACGGCGACCCGATCCGCGCGGTGATCCGCGGCAGCGCCGTCAACAACGACGGCGCCCGCAAGATGGACTACCACGCCCCGTCCCCGGAGGGGCAGGAGGCGGTCCTCCGCGAGGCGCTGGCCGTCGCCGGGATCGACGCACACACCGTCGGCTACCTGGAGACCCACGGCACCGGCACCCACCTGGGCGACCCGATCGAGTACGCGGCCCTCGACCGCGTCTACGGCGGCGACCGGCCGCACCCGGCCGCCGTCGGCTCCGTCAAGAGCGTCGTCGGCCACCTCAACACCGCAGCCGGACTCGCCGGCCTGGCCAAGGCGATCCTCACGCTGGAGCACGCCGCCGTGCCGCCGCAGGCCCCGTTCGAGACGCCCAACCGGCGGCTCGCCGGGACCGGCGGCCTGCGGATCGCCGCCGGCCCCGGCGACGGCTGGCCCGTGCCGGACGGCCCGCGCCGGGCCGCGGTCAGCTCCTTCGGCATCGGCGGCACCAACGCCCACGTGGTGCTGGAGCAGGCGCCCGACCTGCCGGTCCCGCCCGCCGGTCACGGCCGCGACGAGCACCGGGTGCCCGTGTCCGCCCGCACCGAGGAGGCCCTGCAGCAGCTCGCCGCCTCCCTGGCGGACGCCCTCAGCGGCCCCGGCGCCCCGGAGCCGGCCGACGTCGCGCACACCCTGCGCACCGGCCGCAGCCACCGCGCCGTCCGCGCCGTGCTGACCGCACGCACCACGGCCGAACTGGCGGAGCAGCTGCACACGCTCGCCCGGGAGGGCTCCGCAGCCGCCGCTGCCCCGGCCGGCCCCTACCGGGCGTGGGTCGAAGGCACCGGCGAGCTGCCCGAACCGGAGGCCGCCGCCGGCCGGACCGGCCGCCGCGTCCGACTGCCCGGCTACCCCTTCGCCCGCCGCCGGTGGCCCCGCCCCGACGCCCCGGCCGCCACGCCGGACAGCCGGTCGCCCGAGGCGCGCACCGCAGCGGGCACCGGCGCGCTCCCGGTCCGGACGGTGCGCCCCTCCGACCCGCTGGCGGCCGACCACCTCGTCGGCGGGCTGCCGGTCTTCCCGGCCGCCGCCCAGATCGACCTCGCACTGACCGCCGCCGGCCGGCTCGCCGGCGGACCGGCGGCCGGCCTCGCCGACCTGGCGTTCCGCCGCACGATCGAGGTGGCGGACCCGGTCGAGCTGCGGGTGGAGATCGAGGACGGACAGGTCCGGGTGGCCTCCACGGACGTCCACTCCCAGGCCCGGCTGCTGCCGGCCGGCGCACCCGAGCGGCCCGCCCCGCTCGACCTCGCCGCCCTGCGCCGCGCATACCCCGAATCGGCGGAACCCGCCGCCCTCTACCGCTACTTCGCGGACAACGGCGTCGGCTACGGCCCGGCCTTCCGGGTCCTGCGCGAGCTGCACCACGGTCCCGCCGGGGTGCTGGCCCGGGTGGCCGCCGCACCGGAGTCCGTGCCCGGCGAGACGGTCTCGCCCTGTGTCCTGGACGGCGCCCTCCAGTCCGTCATCGGCTGCGTCCTGCGCGAGGACCTGGCCGGCGAGACCTTCATCCCGTTCGCCGTCGACGAGCTGACGGTGCACGCTCCGCTGCCCGGCCAGGTGTGGGTCACGGTCAGCCCGCAGCGGCTCGCCGGCGGCGGCCGGCGGGTGCGCCGGTACGACGTGACCGTCGCGGCGGAGGACGGCGCCGTACTGCTGACCCTGCGCGGCCTCGCCCTGCGCCCGGTCACGGCGCCTGCCGCGGCCGGTGCGCCCGGTGCGGCCGGTGCGCCCGGTGCGGCCGGTACGGCCGGTGCGGCCGCGGTGCCCGCCGTGCCGCAGGACGTCCACCTGTTCGCCTCCGCCGAGCAGGAGTTCACCCTGCCCGGCGAGGACGCCGCCGCCCCGGCCGGACCGCTGGTGCTGATCGGCGACACCGCCCTCGACGGCGCCGACCTGGTGCTCCCGGAGCCCGCCGACCCGGACGCCGCCGCGGCGGCCGGCGCCGAGCTGGCCGCGCGGCTGCCCGCCGGCGGCGGACGGCCGACCATCGTGTGGCCGGCCGCCGCCGACGACCCGCACACCGGCCCCGCGGCCACCGCCGCCGACGGCGCCCTGCGCGTCCTGGCCCTGCTGCGGGCCCTGCTGCGCCCGCTCGGCCGGCGCGGCGCGCACCTGGTCGTCCCGTACCCGGCCGGCTCCCCGGCGGGCGCGGTGACCGGCGCCGGCCTCGCGGCCCTCGGCCGCTCGCTGACCGGTGAGAACCCCCGCTTCGACCTCACCGCCCTCGCCGTCGAGGACGGCGCCGGGCCGGCCCGGCTGCGCCGCGCGCTCGACGCCCTGACGGTGCGCGTGCCGCTCTCCCGTGCACTGACCGTCGCGGCCGACGGCGCGCTGAGGACCACCGTCCTGGCACCGCTCAGCCCCGCCGCCGGCCCCCGGCCGGTCCTGCGCCACGGCGGGCGCTACTGGATCCACGGGATGGGACGCCTCGCCGCCCTCCTCGCCGAGCACCTGCTCGACCGCCACGCCGCACGGATCGTGCTCACCGGCCGGTCCGCCGCCGACGGCGCCCGCGGCGAGGAGCTGCGCCGGCTCGCCGACCGGGCGGCACGGACCGGCGGCTCGGTCGAGTACCTGCGGCTGGACCCGGCCGACCCGGCCGCCATCGGCGACACCGCCCGGCGGATCGCGGCCGGCGGCCCCGCCGTGAACGGCGTCTTCCACTGTGCCGGGGTCCTGCGCGACGGGTACGTCCTGCGCAAGACGGTTGCCGACGCCCGCGAGGTGATCGTCCCCAAGCTGGTCGGCGCGGCCGAGCTCGACACGGCCACGGCCGACTGGGACCTCGACTGCTTCGCCGTCTTCTCCTCCGTGTCGGGCGCCCTCGGCAGCGCCGGCCAGGCCGACTACGCTTTCGCCAACGCCGCCGCGGACGAGCTGGTCCGCCGCCGCGCGGACCGGGCCGGCCGAGGCCGGTCGGTCTCGATCGCCTGGCCGTTCTGGGCGGACGGCGGGATGCGCCCGGACGGGCCGGCCCAGGAGGAGCTGGCCACCCTCGGCATGCGGGCCCTGCCCACCGAGGCCGGGCTCGCCGTACTGGAATCCCTGCTCGCCGGTCCCGCGACCGCGCCCGTGGTGCTGTACGGCGACCGGGAGGCCCTGCTCGCCGCCTTCCCGCTGCTGACCTCCGAGACCCCCGCGGCCCCGGCCGCCCCGGCCGCCCCGGCGCCGACCCCGGCTCCGGTCGCGGAACAGGCGGCCCCCGCCGCCGCGCCGGCCGAGGAGGTGGCCGGCGTCCTGCACCGGCGGCTCGCGGAGGTCGTGGCCGAGGCGACCCGCACCCCCGTCGCCGACGTCACCGCCGACCGCCTCTTCGACGACCTGGGGATCGACTCCCTGCTCGCCATCCGGGTCGTCGAGCTGCTGGAACAGGACTTCGGGCGGCTCTCCAAGACCCTGCTCTTCGAGTGCCGCTCGGTGGCGGAGCTCGCCGAGTACCTGATGGAGGAGCACCCCGAGCGGTGCACCGCGCTCGCGGGCGGACCGAAGGAGACCGCCCCGGCGGCGCCCGCCGCCCCGGCCGAGGCAGCCGCCCCGGCAGAGCCCGCCGTACCCGCCGCGCCGACCGTGTCCGCTGCCGTGCCGACCGTGTCCGCCGCGCCGTCGGGTCCGTCCGCCGACGACCTCGCCGACCCCCGGGCGGTCGCCGTCATCGGCGTCGCCGGACGCTTCCCCGAGGCCGACGGCCTCGACGGGCTGTGGCGGAACCTGACGGAGGGCCGGGACAGCATCACCGAGGTCCCGGCCGACCGCTGGGACGCCGAGGCCCTCTACGACGCCGACAAGACCCGCGTCGACCGCACCCACACCAAGTGGGGCGGGTTCATCGACGGGGTGGAGAACTTCGACGCCGCCCTCTTCAACATCTCGCCCCGGGAGGCGGGGATCGTCGACCCGCAGGCCAGGCTGTTCCTGGAGAGCTGCTGGGCGGCCCTCGACGACGCCGGCTACACCCCGGACCGCCTGGTGTCCGCCGCGGAGGACCCGGTGCACCGGCGCGACGTCGGCGTGTTCGTCGGGGCGATGTACGGCGAGTACCAGCTCCACGAGGCGGAGGAGCGGCTCAGGGGCAATCCCGTGCTGGCCAACAGCGCCTACTGGTCCATCGCCAACCGGGTGTCCTACTTCTTCGACTTCCAGGGCCCGAGCGTCGCCGTCGACACGGCCTGCTCCTCCGCGCTCACCGCCGTCCACCTGGCGGTCGAGTCGCTGCGGGCCGGCACGTCGCGGGTGGCGATCGCGGGCGGCGTCAACGTCCTCATCCACCCCAACAAGTACTTCATGCTCGGCCAGGGCAGGTTCGCCTCCAGCGACGGGCGCTGCCGCAGCTTCGGCGCCGGCGGCGACGGCTACGTCCCCGGCGAGGGCGTCGGAGCCGTGCTCCTCAAGCCGCTGCGGGACGCGCTGCGCGACGGCGACCACATCCACGCCGTGATCCGCGGCACCGCCGCCAACCACGGCGGCCGCACCAACGGCTACACCGTGCCCAACCCCCGCGCCCAGGCCGACCTGGTGACGAAGGCGCTGCGGGACGCCGGCCTGACCGCCCGCGACCTCGACTACGTCGAGGCGCACGGCACCGGCACCGCGCTCGGCGACCCGATCGAGATCCGCGGACTCGCCTCGGCGTTCGCCCGGGACGGCATCAAGGGCCCGGGCAGCCTCCCGATCGGCTCGGTCAAGTCCAACGTCGGCCACCTGGAGTCGGCCGCCGGGTCCGTGGCGCTCGCCAAGGTGCTGCTCCAGCTGCGCCACCGCACCCTGGTGCCGTCGCTGCACGCCACCCCGCCCAACCCGGAGATCGACTTCGACGGGGTCCCGTTCACCGTGCAGCAGCAGCTCGCGCCGTGGCGCACCCACGACGGCGCCGCGCGCCCGCTGCGGGCCGGGATCAGCTCGTTCGGCGCCGGCGGCGGCAACGCCCACCTGATCGTCGAGGAGGCGCCCGCGCCCGCCCCGCGTCCGGCGGCCGGCCGCCGCGAGCCGCAGGTACTGTTCCTGTCGGCCCGGACGGACACCGCGCTCGCCGCGTACGCCCGGGACCTGAGGGACCATCTGCTCCGGGCCCGCTCCGCCGGCGAGGAGCCCTCGGCGGCCGACGTCGCCTTCACCTTCGCGGTCGGGCGCGTCGACCTGGCCCGCCGCGCCGCCCTCCCGGCCGACTCGCTCGACCTGCTGCTCGCCGGTCTGGACGACCTGGCCGAAGGCCGGCCGCAGCCCGCCCCGCCGGCCGGCGAGGCGGTCGCCGCCTGGCTCTCCGGCCGGCGCATCGACCGCGAGGCCGCCTGCGGTTCCGCGTCCGCCGGCCGCCGCATCCCGCTGCCGCACTACCCGTTCGAACGCGTCCGCTGCTGGTACGACCTGCAGATCGCCCACCTGCACCGGCAGGGCCTCGGCAGTGCCGGACAGGAACCCGCGTTCGCCCGGAGCCACCTGCGCGACTTCGGCCGGGCGCCGTCCGACCGGCCGCAGGCCGTGCCGGCTGCCGCACCCGTGTCGGCTGCCGCACCCGTGTCGGCTGCCGCGCCCGTGTCGGCCACCGCGCCCGTGCCGGCCACCGCCGCGCCCACAGCCGTACCCGCCCGGGCAGACGTTCCCGCCGCCGTACCCGCGCCGGCTGCCGCGCCCGCAGCCGTACCCGCCCTGACCCTGCGCGGTGCGGCCGCGCCGGCCCGCCGGCCGGCCACCGCACCCGACCCGATGGAGAAGCCACAGATGACCAGCGACCGCAAGATCTCGCTCCGGCCGCTCGCTCCGGCCCCGGCCGTGACGAGGCCCGCCGCCCCGGCGGCCCCGGCCGCCCCGTCGGCTCCTGCCGCCGTGCCTGCCGCGGCCGCCGCCCCGGCCCCCGCCGCCGTTCCGGCCGGCCGTCAGGAGGAGGTCACCGAGGAGATCGCCCGACTGCTCGCCGGTGTGCTGTACCTCGAACCGGACCGGCTCGACGCGGAGGAGACCTTCCTGACCCTGGGCGTCGACTCGATCCTCGGCGTCGAGTTCGTCGCCGCGGTCAACGCCGCCTACCCGGTCGGCGTCAAGGCGACCGCCCTGTACGATCACCCGACGCCGGCCGCGTTCGCCCGGCACGTCGCCGAGTTGCTCGGCGCCTCCGCCCCGGCCGCGGCTCCGGCCCCGGCTCCGGCCTCCGCCCCGGCCGCGGCGCCTTCCGCCCCCGCCGCTGCTGCCGCCCCCGTTGTGGCCGTCGACCCCGCCCCCGTCACCCAGGCGCTGCGCGAGGAGCTGGCGCGGACGCTGTACTGCGAGCCCGGCGACATCGACGACGAGGCGAGCTTCAACACCCTCGGCCTGGACTCGATCCTCGGCGTGGAGTTCGTGGCGTTCGTCAACCGGACCTACGGGCTGGACGAGAAGGCCGGCATCCTCTACGACCACCCCAGCCTGGCCGCGCTGAGCCGCCACGTCGCCGGACGCGCCGCCCCGGCCCAGGCCCCGGCCGCCGCCGCGGAGCCCGCCGCCCTCCCGCTGCCGGTACCCGGCGCCGGGGAGCCCTCCCAGGCGGACCTGGACGCGCTGCTCAGCGCCGTCCGCGACAACCGGCTGTCCATCGAGCAGGCGGTCACCCTGCTCACCCCGCGGCGCTGACCCCGCCCTCCCGCACCCCCTCTCCCGCACCCCCTCCCGCACCACCCCTGCCGCCCGGCCCGTACGAGAACCGAGGAACCAGAACCCATGACCCCCGACGAGATCTTCGCCGTCGTCCGCCGCAACCTGATCGACGTGCTCCCGGAGCTGACCGAGTCGCAGATCACGCTGGACCACAGCATGCGAGAGCTGGGCGCCAACTCCATCGACCGGATGGACGTGGTCATCGCCACCCAGGACGACCTCGGCGTCCGGGTGCCGGCCGAGCAGCTGACCCGCGCCAACGACCTGCGGTCCCTGGTCGCGGTGCTGAGCGAGCACGTGTGAGCGGCGACGCGCCCGAGGCAGCCGCGGTGCAGCCGGTGGCGGTCACCGCGGCGGCCGTCCTCAGCCCGCTCGGCGACCGGCTGGACGGCTTCACCGCCGCCCTGCTGGCGGGGCGCAGCGCGGTGCGGATGCCGTCCGGCGACGCGAACGGCGACGCGAACGGCGACGCGAACGGCGACGCCGCCGGCGGGCCGCTGCCCGTCGCGGCCCTCGACGACTTCGTCCTCGGGAGCTGGGCCGAGCGCCACCTCGCCGATGACCCCGACACCGCCGCCCTGCTGCGGCGGGTCGCCGGCCGGGCCGCGCTGCCGGCGCGGACCGCGGCCTGCGTGGCGCTGCGGGCCGTGCTGGACGCCGGACTCGAACCCGGCGGCGCGTGGGGCGAGGAGACCGCACTGCTGGTCGCCGGCAGCAACCTCGCCCTCGCCCACCAGGCCGCCACCGTCCTCGGACACCACAGCTCGCCGGGACGGCTGCGGGCCTCGTACGCGCTGACCCACCTCGACGTGGACGCGGTCGGCGCCGTCAGCGAGGTCACCGGCGTCCGCGGCGAGGGCTGGACGGTGGGCGGCGCGTCCGCCAGCGGCACGATAGCGCTGCTCCAAGGCGCCCGGATGGTCGCCTCGGGATGGGCGCGCCGGGTCCTGGTGGTGGCGCCGGCCGCCGAGCTGTCCCCGGTCGAGGCGGAGGCGTTCCGCCGGACCGGGGCCATGGCCCACGCGGCGCTGCGCGGTACGCCGGAGCGGATGTGCCGGCCGTTCGACCGCGACCGGCAGGGGTTCGTCCGCGGTGAGGCCGCCGCGGCGGTCGTCCTGGAGTCCGCGGCCGGCGCCCGGTCCCGCGGCGCCGAGGTGCTCGCCGAGATCGCCGGCCACGGGCAGCGGCTGGACGCCCGCCGGGGCACCGAGCCGGACGCCCGGGGCCAGGTCGCGGCGATGCGGGCGGCGCTCCGCTCGGCCGGCCTGACCGCGGAGGACGTCGACTACGTCAACGCGCACGGCACCGGTTCGGTCCTCGGCGACGAGGTGGAGGCCGCGTCGCTGCGCGCGGTGTTCGGCGAGCGCCGGTCGCTGCGGATCAACTCCACCAAGCCCCTGACCGGGCACTGCCTGAGCGCCGCCGGGCTGGTCGAGGCCGTCGCGGTCATCGGCCAGCTGCGGGCCGGCCGCGCCCACCCCAACCCCAACCTCGACCACCCGCTGGACCCCGGACTGCCGCTGGTCGGCACCCGCGCCGAACGCCATTCGATGCGCACCGCCCTCAGTAACAGCTTCGCGTTCGGCGGCGTCAACGCCTCCGTCGTCCTGCGCCTGCCGGGCACCGCGCGCACGGCCGCGTCGGCCCACCCGAACCCTGACCACACCTGACCTAGGGAGACCACCCCATGAAGCCGGTCGGCATCGAAGCCATCAACGTCTACTGCGGAGAGACCTACGTCGACGTCCCGACCCTGTTCGCGGCCCGGCAGCTCGACGACAGCCGGATCGACAACCTGATGATGGCCCGCAAGAGCGTCGCCCTGCACTGCGAGGACGCCGTCTCCTTCGCGGTCAACGCCGCCAAGCCCATCGTGGACGCGCTGTCCGAGGAGGAGCGCAATCGCATCGAGCTCCTGATCGTCGGCACGGAGTCCGGCGTCGACTTCGGCAAGTCGCTCGCCACCTACGTCCACGACCACCTCGGACTGCCCCGCTCCTGCCGCCTGTTCGAGACCAAGCAGGCCTGCTACAGCGGCACGGCGGCGACGCAGATGGCCGCGGCCGTGGTCGCCGCCAGCCCGTTCGACGGCGCCAAGGCCCTGGTGATCAGCAGCGACGTCGCCCGCCCCGTGCCGCACACCTACGTCGAGCCGAGCCAGGGCGCCGGCGCGGTCGCCATGCTGATCAGCGACCAGCCGGTCGTCGCCACCTTCGACCGGGGCGCCAACGGCTTCCACAGCTACGAGGTGATGGACACCTGCCGCCCCGACCCGGAGGCGGAGGCCGGCGACGTCGACCTGTCGCTGCTCACCTACATCGACTGCCTCAAGGGCTCCTTCACCGACTACGCGCGCAAGGTCGAGGGCGCGGACCTGGTGGACAGCTTCGACCTGCTGGCGATGCACACGCCGTTCCCCGGCATGGTCAAGGGCGCGCACCGGGCCGTCCTGCGCAAGCTCAAGCGGATGTCCCCGCAGGCCATCGAGGACGACTTCACCGCCCGCCTGTCCGCGGCCGTCGAGTACCCGCGCCAGGTCGGCAACATCTACGCCGGCACCGTCTACCTGGCGCTGGCCAGCACCATCGACAACGCCGTCATCGACCGCGAGCGCCGCGTCGGGATCTACTCCTACGGCTCCGGGTGCAGCTCCGAGTTCTACAGCGCCGTCGTCACCCCCGACTCGCAGCGCGCGGTTCGCGCCATGGGCATCCGCCAGGCCCTGGACGACCGCTACGAGCTGTCCGTGCCGGAGTACGACGAACTGCTCACCGCCACCGCCGAGCTGAAGTTCGGCACCCGCGACTTCACCTTCGACCTGGACCGCTTCCCGCAGATCACCAAGGCCCGCTTCGACGGCGGCACGGCCCGCCCCCGCCTGGTCCTGGAGGCCGTGCGCAACTACCACCGCGAGTACGTCTGGCTGGGGGCCGGCCGATGAACCACCCGGACGCCGTGCGCGTCGTCCGCGGCCGCGGGATGCTGCGGGCCGTGCTCGACCGCCCCGAGCGGCGCAACCCGATCGACGCCGACCTGCTCACCTCGCTCGCCCGGGCCCTCGACCAGGCCGAGAGCGACCCGGACTGCCGGGTGTTCGTCCTGTCGTCCACGGGCGGGGACTTCTGCGCGGGCACCGACCTGTCCGGCGGCGACCCCGCCCCCGAGCCGCTGCCGGACGGCGCCGAACTGCCCTACTGGACCCTGCTGGAGCGGCTGACCCGCAGCCCGCTCGCCACCGTCGCGGTCGTCGACGGCCGGGCCACCGCGGGCGGGGCCGGCCTGGCCGCGGCGTGCGACCTCGTCCTGGCGGGGGAGGGGGCCCGCTTCCGGCTCACCGAGGTACTGGCCGGGCTCGTCCCGGCGATGGCGCTGCCGTTCGTCGCCCGCCGCATCGGCGAGCAGCGGGCGTTCGCCGCGACCCTGCGGGCCGAGGAGTTCGACGCCGGCGCCGCCCACCGGGCCGGCCTCGCCGACCTGGCCGGCCCGCGCGCCGAGGACCTGCTGCCCCCGGTGCTGGCCGGACTCGGCCGGACCGACCGGAGCACCACCGCGGCGCTCAAGGACTACCGGGCCCGGCTGTTCCCCAGGGACGCCCGCCTGGGCCACGACGCCTCGCGCCTGCTGATCGAGCGGTTCGCCGCCCCGGGAACCGGGCAGCTGCTGGCGCGGCTGCGCGAGGCCGGAGCGGCGGCGTGAGCGCGGTCACGGCGCACACCGGCGCCGCCGACGACGTGGTCAGCCTGTCCTGGCAGGGACCGGTGGCCGTGGTCCGGATGGCCGACCACGAGGGCCGCAACACCTTCGGCCCGGCCCTCAGCCGCGGCCTGGTCGACGCCGTCGACCGGGCGGTCGCCGAGGAACGCACCCGGGTCCTGGTCGTCGAGGGCATGCCCGAGCTGTTCTGCGCCGGCGGGAACCAGCGGGAGCTGGTCCACTTCGCCCGGGGCGACGGCAGTTTCGACACCGACGACTTCTTCCGGGTCTTCGCCCGCTGCCCGCTGCCGGTGGTGGCCGCGGTCCAGGGGCACGCGATCGGCGGCGGCCTGGTGCTGGCGCTCTACGCGGACCTCGCCGTGTTCAGCGAGCGGTCGGTGTACGCGGCCAACTTCATGCGCTACGGCTTCACCCCCGGCATGGGCGCGACCCACCTCCTGCCCGCCCGCTTCGGCCACCAGCTCGGCACCGAGATGCTCTACACCGCGCGCAACCACCGCGGCGCCGAGCTCCGCGAACGCGGGGCACCGGTCCGGGTCGTGGCGCACGACGAGGTGCCGTCCACCGCCCACGCGCTGGCCGCCGGCATCGCGAACGCGCCGCGCGCCTCGCTGGAACTGCTCAAGCAGGACCTGGCCGCACCGCTGCTCGCCGCCACCGACGCGGCGATCGCACGGGAGGCGGCCATGCACCGCACCTCCTTCCGGCTGCCCGAGGTGATGGACCGCATCGTCGGCGGCTACGGCGCCGCCGACCGCCCACACCCCTGACCCCTGCCCCTCCCCGCCGGCCCAGGGCCGGACCGCCGCCCGACCAGACCGACACCGCCGACGCGAGGACCGCGAGAACTGATGGACGCGAAAGAGATCCTGACCCGATTCAAGGACGGGGGCCTGGACCGGGCCGCCGCCCAGGCGCTGCTCGCCGGCCGGACCCCGGCGGCCGCACCGCGCCCGTCCGAGCCCGCCACCGCGCCCGCCACCGAGCCCGCCGCCGGGGCCGCGGCAGGCCGGCCCGAGCCCGTCGCGGTGATCGGCTACAGCGCGCGCTTCCCCGGCGCCGCCGACGCGGACACGTTCTGGCAGCGGATCCTCGACGGCGACGACCTGGTCACCGAAGTGCCGCCGGAGCGCTGGCGCACCGAGGAGTTCTACGACCCGGACCCGGCCGCCGAGGGCCGCTCGGTCTCCCGCTGGGGCGCCTACGTCGCGGACGCCGACCGCTTCGACGCGGACTTCTTCCGGATGACGCCCCGCGAGGCCGAGCTGACCGACCCCCAGGCGCGCCTCTTCCTCCAGGAGGCGTGGCGCGCGCTGGAGCACGCCGGCCGGGACGCCCGCTCGCTCGCCGGCACCCGCTGCGGCGTCTACGCGGGGGTCATGCTCAACGACTACCAGGACCTGGTCGAGCGGGAGAGCCCGTACAAGCGGCTCCCCCAGGTGATGCAGGGCAACTCCAACTCGATCCTCGCCGCCCGGATCGCCTACCACCTGGACCTCAAGGGCCCCGCCGTCACGGTGGACACCGCCTGCTCGTCCTCGCTGACCGCACTGCACCTGGCCTGCCAGTCGCTGTGGCTCGGCGAGACCGACCTGACGGTGGTCGGCGGCGTCACGCTGTACCTGACCGAGCTGCCGCACGTGTTCATGAGCGCGGCCGGGATGCTGTCCCCCAACGGGCGCTGCCGCCCGTTCGACGCCGCCGCCGACGGCATCGTGCCGGGGGAGGGCTGCGCCGTCGTGGTGCTCAAGCCGCTGTCGAAGGCGCTCGCCGACGGCGACCCCGTGCACGCGGTGATCCGCGCGTCGGGGCTCAACCAGGACGGGCGCACCAACGGCATCACCGCGCCCAGCGCCCGCTCGCAGGCCGCACTGGTCCGCGACACGCTGCAGCGCTTCGCGGTGGACCCCGCCGGCATCGACTACGTCGAGTGCCACGGCACCGGCACCCCGCTCGGCGACCCGATCGAGGTCACCGCCCTCAACGAGGCGTTCGCCGGCGCCGGGCTGGCGCCCGCCAGCGTGCCGATCGGATCGGTCAAGGGCAACATCGGCCACACCTCGGCCGCGGCCGGCCTGGCCGGGCTGCTGAAGGCGGTCGGCGTGGTGCGCACCGGGCAGGTCCCGCCGTCGCTGCACTACACCCGGGCCAACCCGCAGATCCCGTTCGACCAGGGGCCGTTCACGGTCGCGGCGGAGCGCCGCGAGCTGACCCGCCCCGACGGCGGCCGGCCCCGCCGGGCCACCGTCAGCTCCTTCGGCTTCAGCGGCACCAACGCGTACGTCGTCGTCGAGCAGGCCCCCGAACCGGCCGCCCGGCCCACCGCCGGCGACGGCGCCCCGCCCGTCCTGGTCCCGCTGTCCGGCCGGCGCGCCGACGCGCCCGCCGCCCACGCCGCCGACCTCGCCCGCTGGCTGCGCGGCCCGGGCTCCGACGCGGCCCCCGCCGACGTCGCCCACACCCTGGCCGTCGCCCGCACCCACCACCCGTACCGCTCCGCGCTGCTGGTCTCCGGCCGGGACGAACTGCTGGAGTCGCTGGACCTGCTCGCCGCCGGTTCGGCCGACCCGCGGCGCACCGACACCGCGCCCGACGCCGCCGCGCCCGACCCGGCCGTCCGCCGCGCCCAGGCCGCGCTGCTGGCCCGGCTGGTGGAGCAGGCGGGCGAGAACCCCGGCCCGGCCGAGCTGGCGGCCCTGGCCAAGCTGTACGCGCAGGGCCACACGGTGGACTGGGCCGCGGTCAGCCCGCCCGCCCGGCACCGGCGGCTCTCCCTGCCGGCCTACCCCTTCGCCCCGGACCGCCACTACGTCGAACGCCCCGCCCCCGCCCCCGCCACACCCCCGACGTCTGCCGCGTCTTCGGCCTCTGCCGCGACCTCGGCGCCTGCCGCGACTCCGGCACTCACCGAGGCCCCGCACGGGGCGCCGGCCGAGCCGGCCGACGGGACGCTCACCGACCCGGTCCTGCACCGGCAGGAGTGGATCCCCGCCCCGCTGCCGGCCGCCGCACCCGCCCCCACGGCCCCGGTGCTCGTGCACGACCCGGCCGGCGACCTGGCGGCCGCCCTCGCCGCCACCGGGCTCGACGTCCACCCGCTGGGCACGGACCGGACCGCCGCCGAGGCGCTGCGGGCCACCGGCGCGCAGGCCGTCACCGTCGTGCTGCGGCTCACCGCTCCCGCCGACGGCGCCCCCGCGACCGCCGCGGACCTGGCGGCGTTCGAAGCCGCCCGCTCGGCGCTGGCCGTCCTGCGCACCCAGCAGCTCACCCTGCTGGCCGTCACCGCGGACCCCACCCGCGCCGACGCGGCCGGAGCGCTCGTCCAGACCCTCCGCCAGGAGAACCCCCGGCTCTCCGGCCGCGCGGTGCTGACCGCCGGCGGCACGCCGGACGCGAGGCGGCTGCTCGCCGAGATCGCCGCGCCGGGCGCCGAGCACGGCCACCTGGCCGACCTCCGCTCCGCCGGGCGGCTGCGCCGCGTGCTGGTACCGGTCCCGCTGCCCGGCACCCGCCCCACCGTGCGCCAGGACGGCGTGTACCTGGTCAGCGGCGGCGCGGGCGGCATCGGCCTCGCACTGGCCCGGCACCTGACGGACCGTCCGGGCACCCGCGTGGTGCTCTGCGGGCGGACCGCGTGGGACGACCTCGCCGACGCGACCCGCAGCGCCGTGGCCGGCAGCGACCGCCTGCGCTACGCCCGGGCCGACGTCACCGACCCCGCGGCCGCCGCCGCGCTCGTGGCGGAGATCGTCCGGACCGAGGGCGCCCTGCACGGCGTCTTCCACGCCGCCGGCGTCGTGCGCGACGGCTACCTGGTGCGCAAGGACCCCCGGGACGTGGCCGACGTGCTGGCGCCCAAGATCCTCGGTGCGCGGGCGCTGGACGAGGCGACCGCGGCCCTCCCGCTGGACGCGTTCGCGCTCTTCTCCTCGGTGGCCGCGGTCACCGGCAACCTCGGCCAGAGCGACTACGCGTACGCCAACGGCTTCCTCGACGGCTTCGCCACCCGCCGCGCCGGGCAGGTGGCGCGCGGCGAGCGGCACGGCAGGACGCTGTCGGTGCAGTGGCCGCTCTGGGACGTCCCCGGCATGAGCATCCCCGAACCGGTCCTGGAGGTGGTGGCCCAGCACACCGGCATGGCGCCGCTGCCCGCCGCCGCCGGGCTCGCGGCCCTGGACCGCCTGCTGGCCGCGGACGGCCCCGAGGTCGTCTCGCTCTTCCACGGCGACGGGGTCACGTGGCGGGCCCACCTGGCCGCCCTCCACCTGGAGCACCGTCCCGAGGCCCGGCCGGTCGCGGCCGCCCAGGCGACGGCCGCCGCCCCCGCCGCCCCCGCTGCCGTCGTCGCGCCGGCCGAGTCCGCCGCGGCGGATGCCGGCCGGCGGGCCGAACTGGCCGACCGGGTCAGCCGGACGGTGGCCGACACCATCGGCCGCCCCGCGGGCAGCATCGGCGGCCACACCTCGCTGGAGTCGATGGGGCTGGACTCCGTCATGATCCGCACCCTCGCCTCCCGGCTCAGCGCCGAGGTGGCACCGGTCGGGCCGGAGATGCTCTTCGGCCTGCGCGACCTGGACGAACTGGTCGACCACCTGGCCGCCGCCCGGGCAGTCCCCGCGACGGCCCCGGCCGCACCGGCAGCCCCGGCCGCACCGGCAGCCCCGGCGGCCCCGGCCGCACCGGCAGCCCCGGCGGCCCCGGCCGTACCGGCAGCCCCGGCCGTACCGGCAGCCCCGGCCGCCCTCGCCCCCGCCCCCGCCACCGCGCCGGCGCCGTCCGCCGACGACCGCTTCGCGATCATCGGCATCAGCGGCCGCTACCCGCAGGCGCCCGACCTGGACGCCTTCTGGCAGAACCTGCTGAACGGCAAGGACACCGCCTCCGACCTGCCCACCGACCGCTGGCCGGACGCGGGCGGCGTCAAGGCCCGGGGCCACTTCCTCGACGGCGTCGACGCGTTCGACCCGACGTTCTTCGGACTGTCCGCCCACGACGGCACCCTGCTCGACCCGCAGGAGCGACTGTTCCTGGAGGTCGCCTGGGAGGCGCTGGAGGACGCCGGATACACCGGCGCGCGCCTGCACGACCTCGTCGCGCCGGACGGCGAGCGCCGCAGCGTCGGCGTGTTCGCCGGGATCACCTCCAGCGACTACAAGCTGCTGGGCGCCGAGCGCTGGGCCGCCGGACACCGGGAGATGCCCTCCGGGCACTACTGGAGCCTGCCCAACCGGCTGTCCTACCTGCTGGACCTGCGCGGTCCGAGCCAGCCGGTCGACACCGCCTGCTCGTCCTCCCTGGTCGCGCTGCACCTCGCGCTCGACGCGCTCCGCCGCGGCGAGTGCGCGGCCGCCCTGGTCGGCGGGGTCAACCTGTACGTCCACCCCTCCCGGTTCCGGATGCTGCGCCAGTCCGGCTTCCTGGCCGAGGACGGCCTGTGCCGCAGCTTCGGCGCCGGCGGGGCCGGCTTCGGCCCGGGCGAGGGCGGCGGAGCCGTCCTGGTGAAGCCGCTCGCCGCCGCCCTGGCCGACGGCGACACCGTGCACGCGGTGGTCCGCGGCAGCGCGGTCGCACACGGCGGGCGGACCAACGGCTTCACCGCGCCGAGCCCGTGGGCGCAGGCCCGGGTGCTCCGTGCCGCGCTGCGCGACTCCGGCACCGACCCGGCGACCGTCAACGTGATCGAGGCGCACGGCACCGGGACGGAACTCGGCGACCCGGTCGAGCTGGCCGGCCTCCAGGACGCGTACGGCTCCGGCGGCGTGCCCTGCTCGCTGGGGTCGGTCAAGTCCTCGGTGGGGCACGGCGAGTCGGCGGCGGGCATCGCCGCGCTGACCAAGGTGGTGCTCCAGCTGCGCCACGGCGAGCTGGCCCCCACTCTGCACGCCGACCCGGTCAACCCGGGCCTGCGCCTGGAGGACACCCGCTTCGTCCTCCAGCACACCCCGGGCCGCTGGGAGCGGCTGACCGGCGCGGACGGCAGCCCGCTGCCGCGGCGGGCGGGCATCAGCTCCTTCGGCGCCGGCGGGGTCAACGCCCACGTCATCGTCGAGGAGTACCTGCCCGAGCAGCACGGCAGCCGGGCGGCCGGAGCCGCCGCCGAGCCGGGCCGCCCGGAACTGGTCCTGCTCTCCGCCCCGACGCGGGAGCACCTGTCGGCCACCGCCGACCGCCTCGCGCGCCGGCTGGAGGGCCCGGAGGCGCCCGCCGACCTGCGGGCGGTGGCGTACAGCCTGCGCACCGGCCGGGCCGCCATGGACTGCCGCCTCGCCGTCGTGGCGGCCGACACCGCCGGCCTGGCGGCCGCGCTCGGCGCCTTCGCCCGCTCGGCCGGCACCGGCGAGGGCGCGGGGGAGACCGCCGTACGGTACGCCGACCTGCGGGACGGCCGCGGCGCCCACCGGGACCTGGACACGGTGCCGGAGACCACGGCCTTCCTCACCGACCTGTGGCGCAACCGGCGCCTGCACCAGCTCGGCGAGCTCTGGCTGTCGGGCCTCGACATCGAGCGTGCCGCGCCCCGCGAGCCGGGCACCGGTCCGGTGCCGCTCCCCACGTCGGCGTTCCTGCGGCGCCGGCTCTGGATCACCGACCCGGTCACGGCGGACACCGCGCCCGTACCGAACCCCCTGCCCACCCCGGTGTCCGCTCCGGCACCGGCCCCCGCTCCCGCCCTCGCTCCCGCGCCGTCCGTCGCCCCGGCCCCGGCAGCCGCCCCCGCGGCGGCGGCGCCGGCCGGCACCGGGGAACCGGTGACCGAGCAGCTGTCGCGCCTCGTCGCGGGCTTCGTCCCCGACGCGGCGGGGCCGATCGACCCCGACCGCACCCTGCTCGAACACGGCATCGACTCGATCAACCTGATGAACCTCCGCTTCGAGATCACCGAGCGCTTCGGGCGGACCCTGCCGCTCCAGCTGCTCAGCGAGTCGACCGTCCCCGCGCTCGCCGCCCACCTGTCCGCCGACCCCGCCCACGACCGGGCCTGAACGAGAGAGTTGGCGCCACGCCATGACCATCCAGAGCAACCCCGCCGACCGGTACCAGCCCTTCTCCCTCACCGAGGTCCAGGAGTCCTTCTACGTCGGCCGTACGGCGGGCGGAAACACCGGCGGCACCCAGATCCACCTGGAGTTCGAGGCGGACCGCCTCGACCCGGCGCGGCTGCGGGACAGCTGGAACCGCCTCGTCGCCGACACCGACATGCTCCGCGCCCACCTGCTGCCCGACGCCCGCCAGACCGTCCTGGAACAGGCGCCCGAGTACCGGTTCGAGGTCCGCGACCTCACGGCGGCCGGCCCCGACGAGCAGCGCGCCGCCCTGGAGGAGATGCGCCGGCAGTCCGCCGCCGCCATCGACCCGCACCGCTGGCCGCTGTTCGCCCTCGCCGCCGCCGAACTCCCCGGCGGGCGCACCAAGGTGATGCTCACCGTCGACGAGCTGATCGCCGACGGCCCGAGCGTCTCGCTGCTGCTCCAGGACTGGTACGCGCGCTACGCGTTCGGCGAGGAGCCCGGCGTCCCGGAGATCTCCTTCCGGGACTACGCGCTCGCCACCGGCGGCCGCCGCCCGTCCGAGGAGTCCCTCGCGTACTGGCGGGACAAGCTCGGGGCCGTGGACTTCGGCCGGCCGCTGCCGCTCGCCCGCCGGGACGCCGATCCGGCGGCCGCCGCCGACGGCGGGCACCGGCGCATCACGCTCCACCTGGACCGCGAGCAGTGGGAGCGCGCCAAGGAGGCCGCCCGCGCGGCCCGGGCCACCCCGTCGGCGATGCTGCTCGCGCTGAACGCCGCTGTCGTGCGCGCCGCCGGCAGCGGACCGCTGCCCCTGGTCCTCACCACCTACAACCGCCTCCCGATCCACGCCGACGTGGCCCGCCTGGTCGGCCCGTTCCTGTCCACCTCGGTCTTCGTCGCCCCCGAGGCGGCCGGAACCCTGGGCGAGCTGGTCTCCGAGGTCAGCGGCCAGCTCTGGCGCGACCTGGAGCACGGCGACGTCAGCGGGGTGCGCGCGCTGCGCGAGCGCGCCCGCACCGAGCCCGGCCGCCGGGCGGTCCCGGTGCCGGTCGTCTTCACCAGCCTGCTCGGCAGCATCGCCGACCAGCGCGCCGACGACCCCGGCAACTGGGCCGCGCTGGTCGACGTCGACGCATCCGCCACCCGCACCCCCGGCGTCCAGCTGGAGATGTGCGTACAGGAGCGCGCCGGGCAGCTCCACGTGTCCTGGGACTACCTGCCCGGGGCGCTGGACGGCGCCGAGGTGCGGGCCGCCTTCGAGGGGCTCGGCGCCCTGCTGCGCCGGGTCGCGGAGCTCGGCCCGGCCGCGTGGGACACCGACCTGCCGACCACGGACCTGCCGACCACTGCCGCGTCGGACGCCGGTACGGAGACCACCGGCGCGGAGACCGCCGGCCAGGCGTCCGGCACCGCCGGGCGACTGCCGCTGACCGAGGTGCAGTCGGCCTACCTGGTCGGACGGCTCGGCACCCTCGGCGGCGCCGCGGAGACCCGCGTCTACCAGGAGTTCCTCCTGGAGAACCACGACGTGGACGCCCTGGAGGCGGCCTGGAACCGGCTGGTCGCCCACCACCCGATGCTGCGCGCCGCCGTCCACCAGGACGGCACCCTGGAGGTCGCGCCGGCCGTCCCCCACTACCGCATCGCCCGGCACGACCTGACGGGCCTGCGGCCCGCCGAAGGGTCGGCCGACGACGGAGGGTCCCCGGTCGAGCGGGCGCTCGCCGACACCGCCGCCCGGCTGCGCGGCGGCACCTTCCCCCTGGGCAGCCGCCCGATGTACGCCCTGGAGGCCAGCACCCTGCCGGACGGCACCACCGTCCTGCACGTCGTCCTGGACGCGCTGCTCGCCGACGCCCGCTCCTTCGCACTGCTCTTCGGCCAGCTGTTCGCGCTGCACGACGGCGACCCGGCGGTGCTGGACGAGCCCGCCGACCCGGGCCCGTACCTGCTCGGCCTGGCCGCGCCCGGCCAGGACGGTCCGGCGGAGGCCGCCCGGCTCGCCTGGCGGGAGAAGTTCGCCGCCCTGCCCGGCGGCCCCGCGCTCCCCGACCCGGCCCCGCAGGCCGCCCGGCTGCACCGCCGCACGGACCTCGGGTCCTGGCGGCGCCTCACCGAGCGGGCCGCCGCCATCGGCGTCCCGGCCGACATGGTGCTGCTGACCGCGTACACCGACGAGCTGCGCCGCACCTTCGGCCCGGAGCCGTTCACCGTGACCGTGGTCTCCTGGGACCGGCCCGCCGGCCTGGCCCGCGCGGACCGCATGGTCGCCGACTTCACCCAGCTGGCCTGGGTGGTGGTCGACGACACGCTGCCGGCCGACTTCGCGCAGCGCGCCCGCGAGCTGTGGGGCCGCGTCCGCGCCGACCTGGAGCGCGGCGAGGTCCGGCCCGGCCTGGCCGAGCTGCGCGGCCGGGTCTTCCGCTCCGGCGGCAGGCTGCGGCTGCCGGTGGTCTTCACCCGGGTGCCCGAGATCGATCCCGCCCTGCACCCGCGCGGCGTACGGCTGCGCGAGAGCCAGTCGCAGACCGCCCAGGTCGCGCTGGACCACGTCCCGCTGCTCGTCGGCGACGACCTGGTCGGCCAGTGGGACGCCGCCGAGGGCTGCCTCTCCGCCGACCGGCTGGACACCATGTTCGAGGGCTACGCGCGCCGGATCCGCTCCTTCGTCGACTCCGTCGACTCCGCCGGGTCCGCCGGGTCCGCCGAGTTCGCCGGCGAGCCGTCGCCGACCATGACCGGCCTGCTGGCCGAGGCGCTGACCCGCCACCCCGACCGCCCGGCCGTCCACTGGGACGGGCGCGTCGTCGACTACCGCGAGCTCGACCACCGTACGGCCCGGCTGGCCCACCAGCTGATCGCCTCCGGGGTCCGCCCGGGCGACCACGTCGCCGTGCACATGAACCGCTCCGACGACCTGGTGGTCGCGCTGGTCGGCATCGTGCGCGCCGGAGCCGTGTACGTCCCCGTCGACCCGGCCAACCCGCCGGAGCGGGTGCGCTACCTGCTGGAGGACAGCGGCGCGCGTGTGGTGGTCGCCGACGCGGCGCTCGCCGCCGTACCGGCCGCCGCCGGCGCGGTCGTCCTCTGCCAGGACCGCGACGAGGACCGGGCCCTGCTGGCGTCCCGCCCGGTGACGCCCCCCCAGGTGGAGATAGACCCGGACGACCCCGTCTACACGATCTACACCTCGGGCACCACCGGCAAGCCGAAGGGCTGCCGCAACACCCACCGGGGCTTCGTCAACCGGGTCCGCTGGATGCAGGACCGCTTCCCGCTGGGCGCCGAGGACCGGGTCGCCCAGAAGACCCCGTACGGCTTCGACGTCTCGGCCTGGGAGTTCTTCTGGCCGCTGCTGGCCGGGGCGTCCATCGTGGTCGCCCGGCCCGGCGGCCACGTCGACCCCGGCTACCTCGCCCGGCTGCTGCGCGACGAGCGGGTGACGGTCGCCCACTTCGTGCCCTCCGTGCTCGGCCTGTTCCTGCGCGACCGGGCGGCATCCGGCTGCGCGTCGCTGCGGTACGTCTTCGCCAGCGGCGAGGCGCTCCCGGTCGCGACCATGAAGCAGTTCTTCCAGGTCCTGCCGGGCGGCGCCGAGCTGCACAACCTGTACGGCCCGACCGAGGCCGCCATCGACGTGACCCACTGGGCGTGCCGCCCCGACTGGGACGAACCCACCGTGCCGATCGGCCGGCCGATCGCCCGCACCCGCATCCACCTGGTGGACGAGCGGATGGCACGGGTGCCGGACGGCACGCCGGGCGAGATCGTCATCGGCGGCGCGGGCGTCGCGCTCGGCTACCACGGCCGGCCCGAGCTGACCGCCGAGCGCTTCGTGTCCTCCCCGTTCGCCGACGACCCGTCACCGCGCCTGTACCGCACCGGCGACCTGGGACAGCTCGGCCCGGACGGCGAGATCAGGTACCTCGGCCGGATCGACAGCCAGTTCAAGCTCCGCGGCCTGAGGATCGAACCGGAGGAGGTCGAGGCCGCGCTCACCGACCTGCCCGGGGTGTCCGAGGCCCGGGTGCTCCCGGTCACCGACCCGGCCACCGGCGAGCAGGTCCTGGCGGCGGTGTGCGTCGAGGCCGACGGCACCCTGGCCCCGTCCGTCGGGCAGCTGCGCCGCGACCTGGCCCGCTCCCTGCCGCCGTACCTGGTGCCGAGCAGCTTCCGGTTCGTGGACCGGCTGCCGCTGACGGCCAACGGCAAGCTCGACCGCCCGGCCGCCACAGCCCTCTTCACCAACACCACCCCGACCACTCCGGCCGCTCCGGCTTCCGCGCCGACCACTCCGGCCGCTCCGGCTTCCGCGCCGGCCGCGCCGACCGCTCCGGCTTCCGCCGCTGCTGCTCCGGCTCCTGCCGCTGCCGCTTCGGCCGCTCCGGTCTCGGTCGCTGCCGCCCCCCAGACCCCCGTTCCCACCGACCACCCGGCTCCCGCCATCGAGGAGGACCCCGTGTACGACCCCCGGCCCGGACGACCCGAGGAGGGGACCGCCGCGCTCGTCGAGGCGGCCGTCGCCGAATGCCTCCGGCTGGAGGCGGTCGACCCCGACGCCGACCTGTTCGACCTGGGCGCGACCTCGTTCACGATGATCCGGCTGGCCCAGGAGATCGAGCGGCTGACCGGTGTCTCCCTGTCCGTGGACGCCCTGATCAGCGGGCCGACCGTCACCGCGCTGCTGGCCGCCGTCCGCGCCGGCCAGGCCGCCGCCGGCCGGACCGAGCCGGAGACGGCCGGAACGGCCGCCCCGGCCGGTCCGGAGGCCGACGCGGCGGCTGTGGCTGAGCTGGCTGCCGGCCTGCTCGGCCTGGCGGAGGTCGACCCGGACACCGACCTGTTCGACCTGGGCGCGACCTCGTTCACGATGATCCGGCTGGCCCAGGAGCTCGCCGAGCGGTTCGGGGCGGACGTCCCGGTGGACGCCCTGATCCAGACCCCCACCGCCCGCGGCATCGCCGCAAGCCTGGCCCCCGCCCCCGCCCCCGCCCCGCAGGCCGCTCCCGCGCCGCAGGCAACCCGCACCGACATCCGGATCGCCCTCGACCCGCAGGCCAAGGCCGCGTTCAAGGAGGCCCGGGTCGCCGAGCGCCGGCTGCCCGGGTCGCTGGCCCGGCTGCCGTTCCCGGCGGCCGGACCGGAGGACCGGCGGGCGCAGTACGACGCCTCCGCGTTCCGCGAGTTCGCCGACGGGCCGCTGCCCGGCGACCGGCTCACCGAGCTGCTGAGCACCCTGGCCCGCGGCGAGCTCGACGGCCGGGCCAAGCACCGCTACCCGTCCGCGGGCGGCTTCTACCCGGTGCAGGTCTACCTGTACGTCCGGCCGGGCGCCGTGGAGGGCGTCGAAGGCGGCCTCTACTACCTGCACCCGGGCGAGCGCGCCCTGGTGGCGATCGACCCGCAGGCCCGCTTCGGCACCGACGTCCACGTCTTCCACAACCGCGCCCTGGTGGACGCCTCCGCGTTCGGCGTCTTCCTGGTGTCCACCCCGGCGGCCATCGCGCCGGCGTACGGCGAGCGCAACGCCGCCCGGTTCTCGATGATCGAGGCGGGGCACGTCGCCCAGCTCCTGCTGACCGCCGCCCCCGAGCGCGGCCTCGGCATGTGCGCCGTGGGGGAGATGGACTTCGGCGCGGTGCGCGGGCACTTCGGCCTCCAGGACGACCAGGAGCTGCTGGTCTCGCTGTGGGGCGGTGCCCTGTCCGGGCCGGCGCTGAGCCGCCGCGCCGAGCTGGTCGCCGCCGAGCGGCCGCAGGAGAGCGCGCCGGTGCCGGCCGGGCCGCGCCCGGTGGCCGTGGTCGGCTTCGCGGCCCGGCTGCCCGGGGCCGACGACCTGCGCGGGCTGGACGCGATGCTGGCGGCCGGCGACTCCGGTCTCGGCCCCGCCCCCGAGGAGCGCTGGGCCCCGCTGCGCAGCAACGCCCGGCGCGCCGGCGCCCGCGTCGGCGGCTACCTGGCCGACGTGACCGCCGTGGAGGCCGAGGAGTTCGGGCTCGCGGACGCCGAGGCGGCGGCCGTCGACCCGCAGGAGCGGCTGCTGCTGACGGTCACCCGGCACTGCCTGGAGGACGCCGCGCTCACCCCCGAGCGGCTGTCGGAGACCGGCCAGGTCGGCGTGTTCGTCGGGTCGATGTGGCAGGACCACGCGCTGTACGGGGTGGCGGCCCGGGCCGAGGGCCGGACCGGCACCCACGCCACCCGCGGCGGGCTCGCGCACCGCATCTCGCACGCGTTCGGCCTGACCGGCCCGAGCCTGGTGATCGACACCGGCTGCGTCTCCGGGCTGGCGGCCGTCGAGGCGGCCTTCCGGGCCGTCGCCGACGGCCGGTGCGAGGCCGCCGTCGCGGCCGGCAGCAACCTGGTCCTGCACCCGGACCACCTGGACGTGCTGTCCGAGCTGGGCCTGGTCGCCGAGCAGGAGGACTCCTGCGCCTTCACCGACCGGGCCAGCGGCTGGCTGGTCGGGGAGGGCGTCGGCGCGGTCCTGCTCAAGCCGCTCGACCGGGCCCTGGCGGACGGCGACCCCGTCCACGCCGTGCTGCGCGGCGGCGCGCTGCTGCACGCGGGGACGACCCGCCAGTTCGGGATCCCGGACCCGCGCCGCCAGGAGCAGGTGATGCGGGCCGCGCTCGCCGACGCCCGGCTGACGGCCGGGGACATCGGCTACGTCGAGGCGGCGGCGGCCGGCGCGGCACTGGCCGACGCGCTCGAGTTCACCGCGCTGGGACGGCTGTTCGGCGCCACCGGCGCCGGCAACGGCGGTGCGACCGGAACCGGGAACGGCGCCGACGCGGGCCTCGGGCCCGTGCCGGTCGGCTCCGTCAAGCCGAACACCGGCCACCTGGAGGCGGCCTCCGTCTTCGCCCAGCTCGGCAAGCTCATCGCCCAGTTCCGCCGGGACCGGCTCTACCCGACCCGGCTCACCTCGGCCGCCAACCCGGCACTCGCCGCGTACGGCGGATCCGCGGCCCTGGCCGGCCCGTCCGCCGACCGGTGGCGCACCGCGCCCGGCGGCATCCGCCGGGCCCTGGTCAACGGCTTCGCCGGCGGCGGATCGTACGGCAGCCTCGTGGTCGAGGAGCCGCCCGCCGCCGCGACCGCGACCGCGGCACCGGCCGGCGCCGACGCGGGCGCCGGCGAGGGGACCGAGGTCCTGGTGCTCTCCGCGGACAGCCCGGAGAACCTGGCCCGCTGGGCCCGCTCCCTCGCCGAGGAGCTGGACGCCGACCCCGGTCTCGGCCTCGCCGCCGTCGCCCGTACGCTGCGGGAAGGCCGCCGGGCGCGCCCCGTCCGCGGGGCGGTGGCCGCCGACCGCGGCCGGGCCGCCGACGCGCTGCGCACCCTCGCCGAGCGCGTGCTGCGCGACGGCAGCGGCGCCACCGTCGAGGCCGCCGCGACGACGCCGGACCAGCGCGCGCTGACGGCGGCCTGGTCGGCCGGCGGCGAGCTCCCGCCGCCCGCCGCGCCCGCCGCGCCCGCCGCGCCCGCCGCGCCCGCCGCGCCCGCCGCGCCCGCCGCGCCCGCCGCGCCCGCCGCGCCCGCCGCGCCCGCCGCGTCCGCCGCGCCGCGCCGCCGGGCGCTGCCGCCGGTGCCGCTGGCCGTCCGCCGGGTGCCGCTCCCGGTGCCCGCCGCCCCCGCCGCCGCGCCCGCCTCCCCGGCGCCCGCCGCCGCGGCCCCGCGGCCGGAGAACGGGCAGCAGCCGGACGGCCCGACCGGGACCGGACCGACGCCGTTCGAGCGGATGGCCGGCATCGTCGCCCAGGAGACCGGGGCGGCGCCGGACCGGCTCGCCCCCGCCGACGACCTGTTCGCGATGGGCGTCACCAGCCGCCAGCTGCTGCGGATCGCCGCCCGGGTGGCCGCCGACGGAGGCAGCGAGCTCCCCCTGGAGTCGCTCTTCACCGCCCCGGACCTCGCGGCCCTGGCCGAGCTCGCCTTCCCCGTCGCCGTACCCGCCTGAACGACCTCCCCCGAGAAGGAAGCCAACGACGATGACCCGGATCTTCATGTTCCCCGGCCAGGGAGCGCAGCGCGTCGGCATGGGCCGTACGCTCTTCGACCGCTTCCCCGACCTCGAACGCGAGGCCAGCGACACGCTCGGCTACAGCCTGCGCCGGCTGTGCCTGGAGGACCCCGAGGGCAGGCTCGGCAACACCCGCTACACCCAGCCCGCGATGTTCGCGGTGAACGCCCTCGCCCACCGCGCGGCCGTCGAGGACGGCGCCCGCCCCGACATCGCGATCGGCCACAGCCTGGGCGAGTACAACGCCCTGGAGGCCGCCGGGGTCTTCGGCTTCGCCGACGGCCTGCGGCTGGTCGCCGCCCGCGCCGCGGCCATGGCCGAGGTGGGCGGCGGAGGGATGAGCGCGGTCGTCGGGCTCACCGAGACGAAGCTGCGCTTCCTGCTGCTGCGCGCCGGATTCGGAACGCTGGACCTCGCCAACCTCAACACCGCGGTCCAGACCGTGCTGGCCGGGCCGGTGGAGGACCTGGAGGAGGCCGGCCAGGTACTGGAGGACGCCGGCGCGCGCATGGTCCGCCGACTGGACGTCAGCGGCCCCTTCCACTCCCGGTACATGGCCCCTGCCGCCGCCGCGCTCGCCCCGGTGGTACGGGCCGCCCGGCTCCGGCCGCCGGCCTTCCCCGTGATCGCCAACCGCACCGCGGAGCCGTATCGCGCCGAACTGGCCGCGGACCTGCTGCTCCAGCAGATCGACCACCCCGTGCGCTGGCACGAGACCGTCCGCGCCCTGCTCGACGAGCCCGACGCGCAGTTCACCGAGATCGGCGAGAGCACCGTGCTGACCAGCATGGTCCGGCAGATCAAGCGGGACGCCGAGCCCGCCCGCGCGGCCCGCCCGCGCCAGGCCGTCGCCTGAGGCGACGCCCACGCACCACACGAAGGAGACGCGATGACGAGCAACACCCCGAGGTTCCGCCCGCAGGCCGGAGCGGGCTACTGCCCCCGCCCGGTCCCGGGAGCGGCCCTGCGCCTGTTTCTGTTCCACCACGCCGGCGGCTCCCATCTGCTGTACCGCGACTGGATCGCGCACTTCCCCGCCGACTGGGAGATCCACCTGCTGGACGCCCCCGGCCGGGGCCGGCTGACCGACCTGCCGGCCTGCGCCGACGCCGAACGGCTGGTGGACTTCTTCCACGACGAGATCGTGCTCGCGATGGACCGCCCCTTCGCCTTCTTCGGCCACAGCATGGGCGGCCTGGCCGCCTACGAGCTCACCAACCGGCTGGCCGCCGAAGGGCTGCCGCTGCCCGTCTGGCTCGGCCTGTCGGCCCGCGGCGCGCCGCGGCAGCCGGGCCCGGCCGACAACCGCCACCGCATGCCCGACGCGGAACTCCGCCACCACCTGGCCCGGATGGGCGGCACCCCGCCCGAGGTCCTGGAGGACCCGGACATCTGGCAGCTGTTCGGACCGATGATCCGCAACGACCTGCGGCTGGTGGAGACCTGGAGCCCGCGGCCGCACACGCCGCCGCTGTCCGTCCCGCTGTCGGTCTTCGGCGGCGCCGACGACGTGGTGGTCTCGCCCGAGCGGCTGGCCGCCTGGCAGCAGCACGCCGAACGATTCCTCGGCCTCCACCTCTTCGACGGCGACCACTTCTACTTCCGCGGCCGCCCCGCCGAGATGGTCCGGCTGATCACCGAACAGGTCCGGACCGCGACCGCGACCGCGGGCCGCCCGGTGGCGGGAGCGGTGCGATGAGCGCGCAGGCAGCCGCGGGCGCACGGCCGCCCGCCGACGGCGAGGTCCGGCTCTGGGTCTGCGCCAACGACGACCTCGGGCCGGGCACCGCCACCGCCCTGGCCGGCCACTGGCTGGACGAGCACGAACGGGCGACCGCGGAACGGTTCATCTTCGAGCGGGACCGCCGCCAGTACCTCGTGGCACACGTCCTCGTGCGGCGCCTGCTCTCGCTGGAGACCGGCATCCCCGAGGCGCTGGTCGAGCTGCGCAGGTCCGACCGGGGCCGGCCGTCCGTACGGCCGCCCGACGGCGGCTGGCCCGCCGGCGAGGGCCCGCTGGACTTCAACCTCTCGCACGCCCACGGATACAATGCGATCGCCGTCGGCCGGGGCCGCCGGGTCGGGGTCGACGTCGAACGGCTCGACCGGGTGAACAGCCGCGCACTGGCCGGAATCGCCGAGAGCTTCACGCCCGGTGAGCGCAGCCGACTGGCCCGGATACCCGCGGGCGCGGCGTACGACCGCACGGTGCTGCGCCTGTGGACGCTCAAGGAGGCCTATGCCAAGGCGCGCGGACTCGGCCTCGGCCTGCCCTTCGACTCGTTCGGCTTCGTGCTGTCCGAGAACGGCGGCGTGGCCGCGTTCGAACCGCCGCCCGACGACCCGTCGGGAACCTGGTGGCTGCTCGAACTCGAACCCGAGCCCGGGGTGCTGGTCTCCCTCGCGGTCGAGGAGGGGGCCACCCCGATGACCGCGCTCCGGCTGCACGCCGGCTTCCCGTGGCGGCCCTCCGCCCTGCGCGCGAGCCTCCACCCCGGGAACCCCGTCCCGCTGCTCGCCCCCGGGACCCTGTCCGCCGCCCCGCTCCCCATCGCCGGGGCCGCGCCCCACCGAACGCACCACACCGAACTCCAGAGGAGCGTCGCATGATCGGAACCGCACGGGCGGCGGGCACGACCGCCCATCTCGCGGCCGACTCCGTGACCCGGATCCGCGGCGACCGCACCGTCCTCAACGGGATCTCGCTGACCGTCTCGGCCGGCGAACGCCTCGGCCTCATCGGGGACAACGGCGTCGGCAAGTCCACCCTGCTCCGGGTGCTGGCCGGCCTCGACGCCCCGGACGGCGGCCGGGTCCGGGCCGGCCTCGGCGGCGGCACCCCCGGCTACCTGTCCCAGGAACCCGACCTGCCCGCCGACTGGGACCTCGCCCGCTGCCTGGCCGAGGCCCGCCGCGAGATCGACCGGATCGCCGCGCGGATGCACGAGGTCGAACAGCTGATGGCCGCGGCCGAGGATGACGGGCTGGCCGCGCTCCTCGACGAGTACGCCGCGCTCCAGGAGGACTTCGAGGCCCGCGACGGCTGGCGCTTCGAGGCCAGGGCGTTCGAGGTCTTCCAGGCGCTCGGCCTGCACCGGCTGCCGTCCGACCGCCTGGCCGGGCAGCTCTCCGGCGGTGAGCGGGCCCGGCTCGGGCTCGCCCTGCTCGTCCTCCAGGGGCCGCCCGCCCTGCTGCTGGACGAGCCCACCAACCACCTCGACGACGAGGCCGTCGAGTGGCTCGCCGGCTGGCTCCGCGAGTTCAGGGGACCCTGCCTGATCGCCTCCCACGACCGCGACCTGCTGGACGGCGCCGTCACCGGACTGCTGGACCTGGACGGACCGCGCGGGTCGGTCGTCCGCTACGGCGGAACCTACCGCGACTACGCCGCCGCGCAGGCGGCCGCCCGGCGGCGCTGGGAGGCGGACTACGAGAACTGGACGGAGTCGCTCGCCGCGGCCCGGCTCCGGCTCAACCGCTCCGACCGGGCCGCCGGGCACTACCGGCCGCCGCGCGACAACGCCAAGATGAACTACGACCTGCGCGGCGCCGGAGCCCAGGCGGCGGTGGCACGCACCGCCCGCGCCGCCAAGGAGGAGATCAGGCGGCTCGAACTCCAGGCGGTGCCGCGACCGCCCGCCCCGCTGAGCTTCACCGCGGTCGGCCTCGCCGACCGGGCGGGCCGGGGAGCCGCGGAGGCCGGGCAGGAGGCCGGCCCGCTGATCGAGCTCAGGGACGTCCGCACGGCCCAGGGCATCCGGCTGCCGGAACTCGCCCTGACCGGCACCGACCGGCTGGTGGTCGCGGGCCCCAACGGGGCGGGCAAGTCGACGCTGCTGCGGGTCCTCGCGGGGGAGCTGGAGCCCGCCTCCGGCACCGTCGCCACCCGTCAGGGTGTACGGATCGGCCACCTGCCCCAGGAGAGCGCATACCCGGCCGGCCGGGTCCCGCTGCTGCGCACGTACGCGCAGGTGGTCGCCGCGACCGAGGACGAGGCGGCGGAACAGCTGCTGGAGCTGGGCCTGTTCCGCCCGGCCGATCTCCAGGTGCCCGTCGGCGCGCTGAGCGCCGGTCAGCGCCGGCGGCTCGACCTGGCCAGGCTGGTGGCGATGCGTCCGCACGTCCTGCTGCTGGACGAGCCCACCAACCATCTGAGCCTGCCGCTGATCGAGGACCTGCAGACGGCGCTGGACGAGTTCCCCGGGCCGGTGGTCACCGTCACCCACGACCGCCGGATGCGCAGGTCGGCGGGCCGGACGCTCCTCCTGGAGCGGGGACTGAGCGGGGACTGAGCGGGGACTGAGCGGGGACCGGGCGGGGACCGGGCGGGGACTGAGCGGGGACTGAGCGGGGACCGGGCGGGACCGGGCGGGAGCCGGTGCCGGCCGGGTGCGTGCGCGGGCACGGCGCCGCGCCGGGCGCCGACCGGGGTCAGCGGGCGGCCGCGGTGCGGGCGGTGAGCTGGTCGAACCGGCGGGCGAGGTCCTCCTGCTCGCGGGTCAGGTTCTCCAACCGCCTGCGCAGCCGCGCCAGTTCGTCGCCGAGGTCGAGGACGACGGCCCCGCCCTGGGGGGCCGGCGCCGAGGCCCGCGGCCCGGCGGTGCCGGGCCGCGGCGGGAGGGAGCGGACCACCTGCGCCGCCGGGCGCACCGCGGCAGGGGCCGGCTCGCGGCCGGGGCTGAGGATCGACCGGACCCGTCGGCGCAGCGCCGCACCGGGTTCCACCCCCAGCTCCTCGGCCAGCCGCGTCCGGGCCCGCTCGTACGTGCCGAGCGCCTCCGCCTGCCGGCCGCAGCGGTGGAGGGCGACCATCAGCAGCTCGTAGAACCGCTCCCGGACCTGGTTGTCACCGATGAGCTCCTCGAGCTCGCCGGTGATCTCGTGGTGCAGGCCGGCCCGCAGGCTGGCCTCGTAGAGCGTCTCCAGGGCGACCAGCCGGTTCTCCTCCAGCTGGGCGGCCTCCGCCAGGCAGATGTCCCCGCCGAGGCTGCCCTGCAGCGCGGGGCCCCGCCACAGGGCGAGCGCCTGGCGCAGCAGGTGGACGGCCTGCTCGGGGTCGGTGGCGATCACGGCCCGGCCCTGGGCGCACAGCCGGTGGAACCTGCCGGCGTCGGTCGCGTCCGGCCCGGTGTGCAGCTGGTAGCCCAGCGCGTGGGTGTCGATCCGCTCCTGACCGGTCGATCCGGCGTCCTCCAGCAGCTTCCTGAGCCGGGCGATGTGGGCCTGGAGGGCGTTGGCCGGGTTCGCCGGCGGGTGCTCGCCCCACAGCTCGTCGATCAGGCGGTGGTACGACAGCAGATGGCCGGCCTTCACGACCAGGGCGCCCAGCAGGACGCGCTGCTTGGAGCCCGTGGGTACGATCCGCAGGCCGCTCCGCTCGTCGTGGATCTCTACAGGGCCGAGAATGCGGAACTGCATCTTTCCTCACCTATGCGTCCGGATGGGGTCGTGGGACGGGTGCCGGGGCGTCAGCGCAGGGAGTTCGGGTCGGCGAAACCGAGCGGGACGGCCGGGGTCCTGCCGCGGACCATGTCGGCGACGGCCTCGCCGATCCCGGTCGCGTGCTTGAAGCCGTGGCTGTTGCACCCGCCCGCGACGATGATCCGCGGGTCGTGCCGCAGCGGGCCGAGGACGAACTGGCCGTCCGGGGTGCGCGCGTACAGGTTGGCCGTGGCCCGCGAGGGGGTGTCGCCGAGGCCGGGCACGGCCGCCGGGAGGATGCGGGAGAGCACCGACCAGTCGGCAGGGGAGACCGAGCGGTCCATGTTCTCGGGGTCGACGACGCGGAAGTGGCGTCCCCCGTCCTCCAGGCCGAGCTTGACCTCGGTGCCGCCGGGCAGGGTGCCGTGGCCCCAGATCACGTTCCCGTCGGCCAGCTCGCGCATGAACACCGGCAGCCGCTCCAGGGTGAACCGCGGATCGGGCTCGGCCGGGGTGAACCAGGTCGTCGGCATCCGCAGCACGTCGAGGGGGAGCCCCGGCACCAGCTGGGACAGCCACGGTCCCGCGGCCACCACCACCCGGGCCACGCGGAGCGTCCGCAGCGCGGTGCGCACCACGATGCCGTCGCCGCCGGGTTCGATCGCGGTGACCCGGGTGTCGGTGACCACCCGGGCCCCGGCCGCCCGGGCCGCGTCGACCGCCGCGGCGATGGTGTGCTCGGGGTAGGTCAGCCCGCCGGCCGGCTCCAGCACGCCCACGTGGTCGTCCGGCAGCCCGGCATGCGCGGGGACCCGCTCGCGCATGGCGGCCGGGTCGAGCAGCTCGACGTCCAGCCGGTGCTCGCGGGCCGCCCGCAGCGCACCGCCGACGATCCGCCCGCCGGGCGGGCCGATCAGCATGGCCCCGGTCCGCTCCATCAGCACCCGGCCGGTCTGCTCCTCCAGCTCGGCCCACAGCTCCCGCGAGCGCTGCGCGAGCGGGACCAGGCCCGGGTGCTCCAGGCAGGCGGTGCGGAACATCCGGCTCTCGCCGTACGAGGAACCGTGCACGTTGCCGATGCCGTAGCGGTCGATGCCGATGACGTCGACCCCGTGCCGGGCCAGCTGCCACAGGGCGCAGGCGCCCCAGGCGCCCAGCCCCACGACGGCGGCCTCGGCGTCCAGGCCGGTGGCTGTACGGGCCATGTCCCCTTCTCCTCTTCTCCTCGTGTCCGTCTCGTGTCGCGATGTGCTCCGGTGCGGCCCCGCCGGCGCGTGCTGCCGCCGGCGGGGCCGGTGGGTCCGGCTCAGCCAGCCGCCGGCACCGCGGCGGCCTCCGCCCCGGCGGCCGCACCGGCCCCGCCGGTGAAGGAGGGGGCGACCTGCAGGGCGAACAGCTCCATGGCCCGCGCCGCCCGCTCGAACGGCAGGTGGCCGGGGCTGAACTGGAGGCTCAGGCACAGGTCCGACCCGTACTCGGCGGCGATCTCCCGGACCTGCTCGGTGACGTCCTGCGGGGTGCCGGCGAGGACCTTGCCGTCGGCCAGCGCCCGGTCGAAGTCGTAGCCGCGGGCCTTCTCCACGAACCGCTCGTAGCCGGGGTACTGGCTGCTGCGGGTGTGGGCCCAGGACGAGACCGCCTCGGCCATCCGGGACACGTAGTTCTGCTCCTGCTCGCGGGCGTCCGCCAGCGCCAGGCCGCGGTCCTCGGACACGTAGCAGGTGTACTTCACCTGGATCCGCCCGCCGCCCGGGTGCCCGGCGGCGGCGCGCGCCTGCCGGTAGCCCTCGATCATCTCCTTCAGGCCCTGACGGGTGGTCACCGACGGCACGACCTGGAGGTGGTGGCCGGCCCGGCCGGCCGCCGCGCAGGAGTCCGGGCTGCTGGCGGAGGCGACGAACACCGGCGGGTGGGGCTGCTGGTAGGGGCGGGGGAAGCCGGTGAAGGGGCCGAACCGGTGGACGGCGCCCTCGAAGACCGTGTTCTCCTCGGTCCACAGCGCGATGCAGGCCGCGATGCCGTCGTCGAACCGGGCGCGGCTCTCCTCGATCGGCACGCCGAAGGCCTCGAACTCGTCGGGCAGGAACGCCCGTCCGAAGCCGACGTCGAGGCGGCCGTGCGAGAGGTTGTCGAGCATCGCCAGGGTGGCGGCGAGCTTGACGGGGTGGGTGAAGGCGGCGATCACGGCGCCGGTCGCGAGCCGGATGCGGCTGGTCCGCGCGGCGGCGGCGGCCAGGAACGCCACCGGATCGGGACTGTAGCCGCCGTACGGGGAGCCGTAGTGCTCGACGATCTGTACGTGCTCGTAGCCGAGCGACTCGGCCAGTTCGACCAGCCGAAGACTCTCGGCGTAATACTCGGCAGCACTCTTCCGTTCCGGGTCCACGACCGGGAAGAAATTGACTCCGAATTCCATGACGACTCCGTCCGAAGGTTCGGTGCGGGGGCACTGGGGAAATAGGGCGAGATAATCGGTGAATGCGCCCGGAGAGCAGAACGATAACCGGGCGGGCGGCCGCGGCCGGATTTTCGCGACCGCCCTCCCAGCGGGGTTCCAACGGCTCTCAAGCGAGCGTGGGGCGCGGTCCTCCGCGCCGGGGGCGGCGGGGGTGGCAGGGGTGGCAGGGGTGGCAGGGGTGGTGGGGGCCGCTCAGCGGGCTGCCGCGCGGTCGGCCGCGGACAGCGCCCGCCACCAGGCGTCCACCGTCGGCGTGGCGATGAGCTCGGGGAACGTGACCTCGACGCCGCGCTGCTGGCAGAGGCTCACGACCTGCATAACCGCGATCGAGTGCAGGCCGTAATCGACGAGGTCCTCGTCGTCGCCCGGCATCTCGTGGGCTGCCAGCCCCATGCTGTCGGCGATCAGGGAGCGCAGTACTTCCTTGGTCATGGGCACTTCTTCGGACATGGGCGGGGTCTCGGATGCGGTGTTCATGGCCAGGAAACGTAGCATCGGAAATGCTCCGGCGAAATCCCCTCCGCGGCTCCTGAATTTCCCGCTGGGACGGTATTGGCGAAGCGCTTGAAACGCGCTTGAGAAACCGGCGCCGGCGGCCCGTCCGCGGCTACCTTCTGCTCTCGGGAGGACGCCCCGCACCGTGCGGCGGCCCCCCGGGACACGGACACCGCAGACGTTGGGAGTGAGGATGGAACGGCGAGCACAGGGCTGGCCCGCATCCAGTGGGACCGCCGCGCTGCGGGTCCTGCCCGGCGGAGCCGAGCCGGCCCGGCCCCGCGGCCGGCACACCCTCCTGCCCCCGCTCGCGGACCGGGCCGCGCCGCCCGCCGCGTACCGGTGGGCGCCGTCCCACCACGACGTCGTCCGCCCCGAGGAGCCCGCGCCCGACGGCGCGGACACCGTCCGGGTCTTCCTGCTGGCGCCCGACGCCCTCGCCCGGGCCGGCCTGCGCGCCCTGCTGGAGAGCCAGCCGGGGGTCGTGGTCGCGGCCGAGGGCGAACCCGGCCCCCGGGCCCTGGCGGACCTGAGGATCAGCTGCCCCGACGTCATGGTGCTCCACGGGGTGCCGGACCCGCAGCTGATCGGGCTGCCCGGAAGCCAGGACCTCGGCGGGACACCGCTGCTGGCCGTCGGCGGCCCGGAGCCGGCCGAGCCCGGCCCCCACCTGAACGGCTCCCTCCCCGCCACGGTGGCGCCCGCGGACCTCGCCGCCGCGGTGCGGATGGCTGCCGCCGGCTACCACCTCAGCCGCCGGCCGTCCCGGCGGACACCCGACGACGACGGAGGCTTCCGCCGCGCCGAGGTCTCCGACGTCGACCCCGCCGAACTGACGGCGCGGGAGACCGAGGTACTGGACCTGATCGCCCGCGGCCTGTCCAACGCGGAGATCGCCGACGAGCTGATGCTCTCGGAGCACACCGTCAAGTCCCACGTGCAGAACCTGCTGGGCAAGCTCCGGCTGCGCAGCCGCGTCCAGGCCGTGGTCTACGCGTACGAGACCGGGCTGCGGCGGACCCGCTGACCGCCCGCCGGCCACACCCGGGCACGTCAGGCGCGTCAGCCGTCCGTCAAGCGCCCGGGCCAGCATGCATTTCGATCTCGTCGACCCCAGGTGGTCGGCTGCGCCTGCCCCCGGCCCGTCGGGCCGCGGCGGCCGGCTCGACAGGAGGGGAAGAGATGAGTGGTGCCAAGGTCGCGTCCATGGCCCTCACCGACGCACAGCTCGGTGTCTGGTTCGCCCAGGCCAGGGACCCGCACAGCACGGCGTTCAACACCGGCGAGTACGTCGATCTGACGGGCCCGCTGGACGCCGGGCGGTTCACCGCGGCCGTGCGCGCCGCGGTCGAGGCCACCGAGGCCCTGCGGCTGCGCTTCCACACCCGCGCCGACGGCGAGGTCCGCCAGCGGGTCGTCCCCGCGGACGAGCTGGCCTGGGAGCTGCGCCACGTCGACGTCAGCGCCGAACCCGACCCGGAGGCCGCCGCCGACGGCCTGATCCGCCGGCAGCTGGCCGCCCCGACGGCGGTCGACGGCGAAGGACCGCTCTTCGACCAGGTCCTGTTCACCCTCGGCCCCGGCCGCCACCGCTGGTTCCAGCAGGTCCACCACCTGCTGCTCGACGGCTACGGGCTGCGCCTGGTGGCCCGGCGCGTCGCCGACGCGTACAACGGCGCGGGCACGCCGGCCGAGGCGGACGACCTTGCCGCCCTGGTCGAGGCCGAGAGCGCCTACCGCGCGTCGCGCGGCCACGCCCGCGACCGCGCGTACTGGCTCACCTCCTGGGCGGACCGCCCGGAGGCACCCACCCTGAGCACCGGCACCGGCACCGGCACCGGACTCGGCACCGGCCCCGGCGTCCGCGACGACGCCCCGGCGGCCGCCGAAGGCGGTGCCGCGCCGCTGCGCCGCACGGTGTTCCTGCCGGCGGCCGTCCGGGAGGGCCTGGACGCGCTCGCCCGCACCGCGCAGACCGGCTGGCAGGTGGCCGCGCTGGCCGCCGTCGCCCTCTACGCCCGGCGCCTGACCGGCGCCGGGGAGGCCGTGCTGGGGCTCCCGGTCACCAACCGGCGCTCCGGCACGGCCCGCCGCACCCCCGCCATGCTCGCCAACGTGCCGCCGCTGCGGGTGCCCGCCCGGCCCGGCACCGACCTCACCGGCCTGGTCGCCGAGGTCCGCGACCGGGTCGCCGAGGTGCTGCGCCACCAGGGCTACCCGTACGCCGAACTCCGCCGCGAACTGGGGCTGCTGGCGCAGGACCGCCCCCTGCACTCGATCGTCGCCAACATCATGCCGTTCGACCACGGCCTGGACTTCGAAGGCACCGAGGCGCAGGTCCACCCGGTGTCGACCGGCCCCGTCGAGGACCTCAAGTTCTCGGTGTACGAGCGCCCCGGCGGCGCCGGACTGCGGATCGACGTCGAAGCCGACGCCCTGCGCCACCGCGAGGAGGAGGTCGCCGCCCACCTGGCCCGCCTCACCGCCCTGCTGGAGTCCTTCGCCACCGCCGACCCGGCGCTGCCCAGCGGCCGACTGGACGTCCTCGCCCCGGGCGAGCACCCGCAGGCCGCCCCGCAGGCCGCCCCGCAGGCCGCCGCGCAGGCCGCCCCCGCGCAGGCCGCCTCCGAGCTGTCCGCCTCCGAGCTGTCCGCCGCCGAGCCGGCCGTCCCGGACCGTCCCGCCGTGCTGCCCGCCCTGTTCGAGGCGCAGGCCGCCCGCACCCCGGAGGCCGTCGCCGTCGTCGACGGCGACCGGCAGCTCACCTACCGCGAACTCGACGCCAGGGCCAACCGCCTCGCCCACCTGCTCACGGCCCGAGGCGCCGGCCCCGAGCGGACCGTCGCCCTCGCCCTGCCGCGCTCCGCCGACCTGGTCGTCGCCCTGCTCGCGGTGGTCAAGACCGGCGCCGCCTACCTGCCGCTGGACCCGGACTACCCGGCCGAGCGGCTGGCGTACATGCTGGCCGACGCCGGCCCGTCCGTGATCGTCGCGACGGCCGCCGCCCCGGTCACCGCCCCCGACGGCACGGCCCTGGTCCTCCTCGACGACGAGCCGCAGGCCGGCCTGCCGGACACCGCCCCGCGCACGGAGCACGACCCCCGCCACCCCGCGTACGTCATCTACACCTCCGGCTCCACCGGCCGGCCCAAGGGCGTGGTCGTCACCCACCACAACGTGGTGCGGCTGTTCACCGCCGCGCAGCGGCACTTCGGCTTCGGCCCGGCGGACGTGTGGACGCTGTTCCACTCCTACGCCTTCGACTTCTCCGTGTGGGAGATCTGGGGCCCGCTGCTGCACGGCGGCCGCCTGGTCGTCGTCCCGTACTCCGTCAGCCGTTCCCCCGGGGCCTTCCTCGACCTGCTGGCCGAGCAGCGGGTCACCGTGCTCAACCAGACGCCGTCCGCCTTCCACCAGCTGATCGAGGCCGACCGGGAGCGGCCGCGGCCCACCGCCCTGCCCGCCCTGCGGCACGTCGTCTTCGGCGGCGAGGCCCTGGACGCGTCCCGGCTCGGCGGCTGGTACGAGCGCCACGGCCACACCGCGGTGCTGTCCAACATGTACGGGATCACCGAGACCACCGTGCACGTCACCCACACCGCCCTCGACGGACCGGACGGCGCCCCCGGCGCCGTCGGCGCACCCCTCGCGGACCTCCGCGCCCACGTGCTGGACGGCGCGCTGCGCCCCGTACCGCCGGGCGTCACCGGCGAGCTGTACGTCGCGGGTCCCGGCCTCGCCCGCGGCTACCTCGGCCGCCCCGCCCTCACCGCCGAGCGGTTCGTCGCCGACCCCTTCGCGCCCGCCGACGACACCGGCGCACGCATGTACCGCACCGGCGACCTGGTCCGCCGCCGCGCCGACGGCACCCTGGAGTACGTCGGCCGCGGCGACCACCAGGTGAAGATCCGCGGGTTCCGCATCGAACTCGGCGAGATCGAGGCGGCGCTCGCCGCACTGCCCTCGGTGGCCCACGCCGCGGTGACCGTCCGCGAGGACACCCCGGGCGACCGGCGGCTCGCGGCGTACGCCGTCCCGGCCGACGGCGTACCGGCCGACCCGGCCGCCTGGCGCCGCGAGCTCGCCGCCGTACTGCCCGCCCACCAGCTGCCGGCCTCGTTCACCCCGCTCGACGCGATTCCGCTCACCGTCAACGGCAAGCTCGACCGCGCCGCCCTGCCCGCCCCGGCCGCCGCCGCGGCGGAAGGCGTGCAGGGAGCTGCCGCCGGGCCGCTGGAGGAACTGCTGTGCGGCCTGTTCGCACGCGTCCTGGGCGTGCCCGAGGTCGGACCGGGCAACGACTTCTTCGCCCTCGGCGGGCACTCGCTGATCGCCAACCGGCTGCTCTCCGCCGCCCGCAGCGAACTCGGCGTCGAGCTGACCATCCAGGACCTCTTCGACCGGCCCACCCCCGCCGGACTCGCCCGGCTCGCCCGGGGCGCCGCCACCGCCCGCCCGCGGCTGCGGCCCGTCGGCGACCCGGACGGACCGGCCGTCCTCTCGCCCGCCCAGCAGCGCATGTGGGTGATCCGCGAGGTCGAGGGCCGCGCCCCGACGTACAACATGCCGCTGGCGCTGCGGCTCACCGGCACCCTGGACCGCGCCGCGCTGCACGCCGCCCTCGGCGACCTGATCGGCCGCCACGACACCCTGCGCACCGTCTGCCCGGCCGGACCGGACGGCCCGCTGCCCCGGGTGCTGCCGCTCGACGAGGTCCCGCCGTGGCTGTCCGAGACCGAGGTGGCCGAGCCGGAGCTGGCGCAGGCCCTCACCGCGGCCGCCCGCGAACCGTTCGACCTCGACACGCAGATCCCGCTGCGCGCCCACCTGTTCACCCTGGCCCCCCACGAGCACGTCCTGCTGCTGGTGCTGCACCACATCGCCGGGGACGGCTGGTCGCTGCGCCCGCTCTTCGGCGACCTCGCCGCCGCCTACGACGCCCGCTCCACGGGCACCGCACCCCGCCGGGAGCCGCTGCCCGTCACCTACCGGGACTTCGCGCTCTGGCAGCGCGAACTGCTCGGCGACGAGAGCGACCCGGCCTCCCTCGGCGCCCGCCAGCTCGACCACTGGAACAGCGCGCTCGCCGGGCTGCCCGACCAGCTCCAGCTCCCCTACGACCGCCCCCGCCCGCCGGTCGCCCGGCACCGCGGCGGCTCGGTGCCGCTGATCGTCGACCCGGGCCTGCACGCGCAGCTCGACCGGCTCGCCCGCACCGGCGGCGCCACCGTCCACATGGTCCTCCAGGCCGCCCTGGCCGCACTGCTCACCCGGCTCGGCGCCGGCACCGACGTCCCGATCGGCTGCCCGACCGCCGGCCGGGACGAGGAGGCCCTCGACGGGCTCGTCGGCTTCTTCGTCAACCCCGTCGTGGTCCGCGCCGACACCTCCGGAGACCCCGCCTTCGCCGAACTCCTCACCCGCGTACGCACCACCGCGCTGGCCGCCTACACCCACCAGGACGTGCCCTTCGACCGCGTGGTGGAACGCCTCCAGCCCGCCCGCTCCGCCGCCCGGCACCCGCTGTTCCAGGTGGTGCTCTCGTACCAGGAGTCCGAGGCCCGGCCGCGGCTGGCCGGACTCGCCGTGCACCGCGAACCGGTCGACTTCGGCGTGGCCAAGTTCGACCTCACCTTCAACCTGGTCGAGCACCGCGACGACGCGGGCGCCCCCGACGGCATCCACGGCGACCTCGAATTCGACCTCGACCTGTTCGACCCCGCGACCGCGCAGGCCGTCGCCCGCCGGCTGCTGGCCCTGCTGCAGGCCGCGGCCGCCGGCCCCGAACTGCCGATCAGCCGGTTCGACCTGGTCGACGACGCCGAGCGGGACCAGCTGCGCCGCTGGAACGACACCGCCGCCCCCGTCCCGGACACCGGCCTCGCCGAGCTGTTCACCGCCCAGGCGCGCCGCACCCCCGACGCGACGGCCGTCGTGGCCGGCGGCACCGAGCTGACCTACGCCCAGCTGGACGCCCGGGCCGGCGCCCTCGCCGCCCGGCTGACCGCCCTCGGCATCGGCCCGGAGAGCCCCGTCGCCGTACTCCAGGAACGCTCCGCGGACCTGGTCGTGTCCCTGCTGGCCGTACTGCGGGCCGGCGGCTTCTACGTCCCGCTCAACCACCGCAACCCGGCCTCCCGGATGAGCCAGATCATGACCATGGCCGGGGCCCGCGTCCTGCTGACCGACCGGGCCGCGCACACGGGGCACCGCTGCCACGAGTGGGCCGGACAGGCCGAGGTGGTCGTCGTGGACGACCCCGCGACCGCGACCGCGGCGGCGCCCGCACCCGCGCCGGCGCCCGCCCCTGCGGCGGCCGTCCCGAGCCACCCCGACCGGCTGGCGTACGTGATGTACACCTCCGGCTCCACCGGCACGCCCAAGGGCGTCGCCATCACCCACCGCGACGTCGCCGTGCTCGCCGCCGACCGCTGCTGGCGCACCGGCAACCAGCAGCGGGTGCTGCTGCACTCCCCGTACTCGTTCGACACCTCCCAGTACGAGCTGTGGGTGCCGCTGCTGTCCGGCGGGACCGTCGTGGTCGCCCCGCCCGGGGACCTCGACAGCGCCGCCCTCCGCGAGGCCGTCACCCGCGGCCGGGTCACCGGCATGTGGCTCACCTCCGGGCTGTTCAACCTGCTCGCCGAGGAGAGCTCCGAATGCTTCCGCGGCGTGCGCGAGGTGTGGACCGGCGGCGACGTGGTGTCGCCCGCGGCCGTCACCCGGGTCCTGGCCGCCTCCCCGGACACGCTGGTCGTCGACGGCTACGGCCCGACCGAGACCACGACCTTCGCCACCCACCACTTCATGCGCGCCCCGTGGACCGAGGAGACCACCGTCCCGATCGGCAGCCCGCTCGACAACACCACCTGCCACGTCCTCGACGAGCGGCTGCGCCCGGTGCCGCCGGGAGTCACCGGCGAGCTCTACATCGGCGGCGCCCGCCTCGCCCGCGGCTACCTCGGCCGCCCCGACGCCACCGCCGAACGGTTCGTCGCCGACCCGTCCGGCACGCCCGGCGCCCGCATGTACCGCACCGGCGACCTGGTGCGCCGCCGCGCCGACGGCATCCTCGAATTCCTCGGCCGCGCCGACCACCAGGTCAAGGTCCGCGGCTTCCGCATCGAACTCGGCGAGATCGAGTCCGTCCTCGGCCGCCACCCCGCCGTCGCGCAGAGCGCCGTACTGGTGCGCGAGGACCGCCCCGGCGACAAGCGGGTCACCGCCTACGTGGTGCCGGCCGCCGCAGCCGCGGCCGACGCCGGCGAACTGCGCCGGCACGTCGCCGCGTCCCTGCCCGACTACATGGTCCCGGCCGCAGTCGTCCTGCTCGACCGGCTGCCGCTGACCCCCAACGGCAAACTCGACCGCCGACAGCTGCCCGTCCCCGAGTTCGCCCCCGCAGGCGACCACCGGGCCCCGGCCAACCCCCGCGAGGAACTGCTCGCCGGCCTGTTCGCCGACGTGCTCGGCCTGGAGCAGGTCGGCACCCACGACAGCTTCTTCGACCTCGGTGGCGACAGCATCATGGCGATCCAGCTGGTCGGCCGGGCCCGCCGGTCCGGCCTGCTGCTCTCGCCCGCCCAGGTCTTCGAACACAAGACCGTCGCCGCCCTGGCCGCCGTCGCGACCGCGACGGCCGACGCCGAGCCGGCCCCCGGCACCGCACCGGCGGACGACCAGGCCTGGGGCGACGTACCGCTCACCCCGGTCATGCACTGGCTGCGCGAACGCGGCGGCCCCGTCGAGGCGTTCAGCCAGTCCCTGCTCGTCCGGGTGCCGGCCGGGCTCGGCGAGCAGCACCTCGCCACCGCCCTGCGCACCCTCGCCGACCAGCACGACATGCTGCGCGCCGTCCTGTCCGCCGACCCGGACAGCGGCTGGCGGATGCGCATCGACCCGCCCGGCGGCGGCACCGCCGGCGCCTGGGCCCGCAGGGTCGACACCGCCGGCCACACCGACGAGGCCCTGCGCGCCCTGATCACCGCCGAGGCGGCCGCCGCCCGCAGCCGGCTCGACCCCTGGTCGGGCGTGATGGGACAGGCCGTCTGGTTCGACGCCGGCCCGGACCGGCCCGGACGCCTGCTGCTCACCCTCCACCACCTGGTGGTCGACGGCGTGTCCTGGCGCATCCTGCTGCCCGACCTGCAGGCCGCCTGGCAGGCCGCGACCGGGGACACCGCCCCGCGCCCGGCCCCCGCCGGGACCTCCTTCCGCAGCTGGGCCCGGCACCTGGCCGCCGAGGCCGCCCGCCCCGCCCGCACCGCCGAACTCGACCTGTGGACCAGCCGTCTGGCGGCGCCCGCCCTGCCGGTCACCGACCGGCCGCTCGACCCCGCCCGCGACACCGCCGCCACCGCACGCAGCCTCACCCTGACCCTCCCGGCGGCCGCCACCGAACCCCTGCTCACCACCGTGCCCGCCACGTTCCACGCCAAGGTCGACGACGTCCTGCTCACCGCCTTCGCGCTGGCCGTCGCCGACTGGCGGGCCCGCCGCGGCCTCGGCGACGCCCCGGCCGTCCTGCTCGACCTGGAGGGCCACGGCCGCGAACCGGGTGACAGCGGCGCCGACCTGTCCCGCACCGTCGGCTGGTTCACCAGCCTCTACCCCGTACGCCTCGACGTCGGCCCGCTCGACCGCCGCGACGCGCTGTCCGGCGGCCCCGCGGCCGGACAGGCCGTCAAGCGCGTCAAGGAACAGCTGCGGGCACTCCCCGACGGCGGCCTCGGCCACGGCCTCCTGCGCCACCTGAACGCCGGCACCGCGCCGCTCCTGGCCGCACTGCCGACGCCCGACCTCGGCTTCAACTACCTGGGCCGCTTCCAGGAGCCGGGCGGGCCGGCCGCCGAATGGACCGTCACCCCCGACGCCGAATCCCTCGGCGAGGGCACCGACCCCGGGCTGCCGATGGCCCACGGCGTCGAGGTGAACGCCCTCACCCTGGACGGCCCCGGCGGCCCCCGCCTGACCGCCACCTGGAGCTGGCCGAGCCACCTCCTGGACGAGGACTCCGTACGCGACCTCGGACAGGGCTGGTTCCGCGCCCTGGAAGCCCTGACCGCCCACGCCGAGCGCCCCGACGCCGGCGGGCACACCCCGTCCGACCTCTCCCTGGTCTCCCTGAACCAGGCCCAGATCGACCGACTCGAAGCCATGTGGAAGGTTGCCCGATGATGCACAACGGCCTCGCCGACGTCCTGCCGCTGTCGCCGCTTCAGGAGGGGCTCCTGTTCCAGGTCCAGTACGACCGGGACGGGGTGGACGTCTACAACGTCCAGATGGTCCTCGAACTGCGCGGCCCGCTCGACACGGACGGCCTGCGGGCCGCCGTCCAGGGCCTGCTGCGCCGCCACCCCAACCTGCGGGCCGGCTTCTGGCAGCAGGACATGGACCAGCCCGTCCAGTTCGTGCCGCACCACGTCGAACCGGAATGGCAGGAGCTCGACCTCACCGCCCTCGACCCGGCCGCCCGCGAGGACGCGCTCGCCCGGTTCGTCGCCGAGGACCGCGCCCGCCGCTTCGACCCCGCCAGGCCGCCGCTGCTGCGCCTGGGCCTGGCCGCGCTCGGCCCCGACCACCACACCCTCGTGCTGACCACCCACCACCTCCTGATGGACGGCTGGTCGATGCCGCTGATGGTGCGCGAGCTGTTCCAGCTGTACGAACGCGGCGGCGACGACCGCGGCATGCCCGCCGCACCGCCGTACCGCACCTACCTGGCCTGGCTGGCCGGACGCGACCAGGACGCCGCCCGCGAGGCGTGGCGCGGCTACCTGGCGGGCCTGGAAGCCCCGACCCTGGTCGGCAGGTCCGGCCGGTCCGGCCGGGACGGCAGGGACGGCAGGTCCGGCCGGGACACAGCCGCCTCGGGAGAGCTGCCCGGCCAGCTCTGGTACGAGCTGGACGCCCCCGCGTCGGCCGCGCTGGCCGCCGCCGCCCGCTCCCGCGGCCTGACCCTGAACACCGTCGTGCAGGGCGCCTGGGCGGTGCTGGTCGGCCACCTGCTGGGCCGCGACGACGTGGTCCTCGGCGCGACCATGGCCAACCGCCCGCCGGAGATCCCCGGCATCGAGTCCACCATCGGCATGTTCATCAACACCCTGCCGGTCCGCGTGGCACTGCGCCCCGCCGAGCCGTTCGCCGGCCTGCTCGCCCGGGTCCAGCGCGAGCAGGCCGCACTCATCGACCACCGGCACATGTCGCTCGCCGAGATCCAGCGGACCGCCGGCCACGGCGAACTCTTCGACTCCGCAGTCGTGTTCGAGAACTACCCGCTCGACCCGGCCGTCCTGCGCGCCGAGAGCCGCGGCCTGCGGCTGGCCGACTTCCAGGTCGGCGACGCCACCCACTTCGCCCTGACCCTGCTCGCCATCCCGGGCGAGCGGATCCGCTTCCGCCTCGACCACCGCGCCGACGTGCTGGACGCCGCCGGCGCCCGCACCCTGCTGGAGCGGCTGGAGCAGCTCCTCGCCGGCTTCGCCGCCGACCCCGACCGCCCGGTGGGCAGGCTCGAACTGCTCTCCGCCGCCGAGCACCACCAGGTCGTCGAGGGCTGGAACGCGACCGGCCGCGCCGTGTCCGACCGCACCCTGCCCGAGCTGTTCGAGGAGCAGGCCGCCCGGACCCCGCAGGCCACCGCCCTCGCCTTCGAGGACCGCACCCTCGACTACGCCGACCTGAACAGCCGCGCCAACCGGCTCGCCCGCCGGCTGGCCGCCCGCGGCGCCGGACCGGAGCGGACCGTCGCGCTGCGCCTGCCCCGCTCCGTCGACCTGTACGTCGCCGTGCTGGCCGTGCTCAAGACCGGCGCCGCCTACCTGCCCATCGACCCCGAGTACCCGGCCGACCGGATCGCCGCCATGCTGGAGGACGCCCGTCCGGCCCTGGTCCTCACCGAGGACGACCTCGCCGAAGACCTCGCCCAGGACCTCTCCGGCCTCCCCGACGGCAACCTCACCGATGCCGAGCGGACGGCGCCGCTGACGCCGGCCCACCCCGCGTACGTCATCTACACCTCCGGCTCCACCGGCCGCCCCAAGGCCGTCGTCATGCCCGGCGCCGCCGTCGTCAACCTGCTCGCCTGGCACCGCCGGGAGATCCCCGCCGACGCCGGCACCACCGTCGCGCAGTTCTCCTCGCTCAGCTTCGACGTGGCCGCCCAGGAGATCCTCTCCGCCCTGCTGTACGGCGCCACCCTCGCCGTCCCCACCGACGCGGTACGCCGCGACGCCGCCGCGTTCGCCGCGTGGCTGGAGGAGTACCGGGTCAACGAGCTGTACGCGCCCAACCTGGTCATCGAGGCGCTCGCCGAGGCCGCCGCCGAGCACGGCCGCACCCTGCCCGACCTGCGGCACCTCGCCCAGGCCGGAGAGGCGCTCACCGCCGGCCCGCGCGTCCGCGACTTCTGCGCGGCCCTGCCCGGGCGGCGCCTGCACAACCACTACGGCCCGGCCGAGACCCACGTGATGACCGGTGTCGAACTCCCGGCCGATCCGGGTGGGTGGCCGGAGCCGGTGCCGATCGGCGGTCCGGTGGACAACGCCCGGCTGTACGTGCTGGACGGGTTCCTGCGTCCGGTGCCGCCGGGTGTGGTGGGCGAGCTGTACCTCGCCGGTGCGGGTGTCGCCCGCGGTTATCTGAACCGTCCGGGTCTGACCGCGGAGCGGTTCGTCGCCGACCCGTTCGGTGAGCCCGGGACCCGTATGTACCGCACGGGTGACCTGGCGCGGTGGAGTGCGTCGGGTGTGCTGGAGTTCGCCGGTCGTGCGGACCACCAGGTGAAGATCCGTGGGTTCCGGATCGAGCCGGGTGAGGTGGAGAGCGTGCTGGCGGGGCAGCCGGGGGTGGCCCGGGCTGCGGTGCTGGCGCGGGAGGACCGTCCGGGGGAGCGGCGGCTGGTGGCCTACCTGGTCGCGGCGCCGGGTGCGGTGCCGGATCCGGGTGTGCTGCGTGACGCGCTGGGGCGGGTGTTGCCGGCGTTCATGGTGCCGTCGTCGTTCGTGGTGCTGGACGCGTTGCCGTTGACGCCGAACGGGAAGCTGGACCGGGCGGCGCTGCCGGCGCCGGGCCGGTCTGCGGACGGGCAGGGTGTGCCGCGTACGCCGCAGCAGGAGATCCTGGCGTCGCTGTTCGCGGAGGTGCTGGGGCTGTCCAAGGTCGGCATCCACGAGGACTTCTTCGACCTGGGCGGGCACTCGCTGCTCGCGACGCGGCTGACCAGCCGGATCCGTACCGTCCTCGGAGCCGAGATCGCCGTCCGCGACCTGTTCGAGGCACCCACCGTCGCCGCCCTCGCCGAAACCCTGGACGAGGCCCGCGAGGTCCGCACCGCCCTGCGCGCCGCCGACCGCCCCGCACACGTCCCGCTGTCCTTCGCCCAGCGGCGCCTGTGGTTCCTCAACCGCCTGGAAGGACCCAACTCCACCTACAACATCCCGCTCGCCCTGCGCCTGCGCGGCGAACTGGACCAGCAGGCACTGCAGCAGGCCCTCACCGACCTGACGCACCGCCACGAGAGCCTGCGCACCGTCTACCCCAGCGCCGACGGCAGGCCCCACCAGCACGTCCTCGCACCGCACCAGGCCGAGCCCGGGCTCGCCGTCGTCCCCGCCGACGAGGCCGGACTCGCCGAGATGCTGGCCGAGGCCGCCCGCCACGAGTTCGACGTCACCGCCGAACCGCCCCTGCGCGCCACCCTGTTCACCCTCGCACCGGACGAGCACGTCCTGCTCCTGCTGCTGCACCACATCGCCGGCGACGGCTGGTCGCTCGCCCCCCTCACCCGCGACCTGACCCGCGCCTACGCCGCCCGCCGGGACGGCGCCGCCCCCGACTGGGAGCCCCTCCCGGTCCAGTACGCCGACTACACCCTCTGGCAGCAGGAGATGCTCGGCTCGCCGGACGACCCCGACAGCCTCGGCGCCCGCCAGCTCGACCACTGGGCCCGGGCCCTCGCCGGCGCCCCCGAGCAGCTGGAACTGCCCACCGACCACAGCCGCCCGGCCACCGCAGGCCACCACGGCCGCACCGTCCCCTTCCACCTCGGGCCCGACCTGCACGAGCGGCTCACCGCCCTGGCCCGGTCCTGCGACGCCAGCCTGTTCATGGTCCTGCACGCCGCGTTCGCCGCCCTGCTCACCAAGCACGGCGCCGGCACCGACATCCCGATCGGCAGCCCCATCGCCGGCCGCACCGACGAAGCCCTCGACGACCTCGTCGGGTTCTTCGTCAACACCCTGGTCCTGCGTACCGACACCTCCGGCGACCCGACCTTCCGCGAACTCGTGGCCCGCACCCGCGCCACCGACCTGGCCGCCTACGCCCACCAGGACCTGCCCTTCGAGAAACTCGTCGAGACCCTCAACCCGCAGCGCTCACTCGCCCGCAACCCGCTGTTCCAGGTGCTGCTGGCCTTCCAGAGCATGCCCACCGCACAGCCCGTCCTGCCCGGCCTCGACGTCGTCCACGAACCGGTCCGCGTCGGCTTCGCCAAGTTCGACCTGGCCCTGGCCGTGGCCGAGGAACGGCACGCCGACGGCCGCCGGTCGCTGCGCGGCGACTGGGAGTTCAGCACCGACCTGTTCGAGCAGGCCACCGTGGAGGCCCTCGGGGCCAGGCTCGCCGCCCTCCTGGAGTCGGTCGCCGCCGACCCCGACCAGCCGATCGGCCGCGTGGCCATCCTCGACCCCGCCGAACGCCACCGGATCCTCCACACCTGGAACGACACCGCCCGCCCCGGCGCCGACGCCACCTGGCCGGAGCTGTTCCAGGCCCGCGCCGCCGAGCACCCCGACGCCGTCGCCCTGGTCTGGGACGGCACGCAGACCCGCTACGCCGACCTGAACACCCGGGCCAACCGGCTCGCCCGGCTGCTCGCCGCACGGGGCATCGGCCCGGAGCAGGTGGTGGCCCTGGCCCTGCCCCGCTCCGCCGACCTGATCGTCTCGATCCTCGCCGTGCTGAAGACCGGCGCCGCCTACCTGCCGGTCGACCCCGCCTACCCGGCCGAGCGGATCGCCTACCTGCTCAAGGACGGCGCCCCCGCGCTCGTCCTCACCGACACCTCCGTCGCGGCCGGCCTGCCCGGCGGCGTACCGCAGCTGCCGGTCGACCAGGTCAGCCTCGACGGCGTCCCCGGCCACGACCTCACCGACGCCGAGCGCACCGCGCCCCTGCACCCGCTGCACCCCGCCTACGTCATCTACACCTCCGGCTCCACCGGCCTGCCCAAGGGCGTGCCCGTCCCGCACCGCAGCGTGGCGTCCGTCCTCGTCCCGCTGATCGAGGAGTTCGGCCTCGGCCCCGGCAGCAGGGTCCTGCAGTTCGCGTCGATCAGCTTCGATGCCGCCCTGTGGGAGATCACCCTCGCCCTGCTGTCCGGCTCCGCCCTCGTGGTCGCACCGGCCGAGCAGCTCCAGCCCGGCCCCGCCCTGGCCGAGCTCGTCGCCCGGACCGGCACCACCTTCCTCACCCTCCCGCCGACCGCCCTCGCGGTCCTCGCCGACGGCGCCCTGCCGCCCGGCGCGGACCTCGTCGTCGCCGGCGAGGCCACCTCCCCCGACCAGGTCGGACGCTGGTCCGCCGGCCGCCGGATGACCAACGCCTACGGGCCCACCGAGGCCGCGGTCTGCACCACCATCAGCGCCCCCCTCGCCGGCACCGTCGTACCGCCGATCGGCCGGCCCGTCCCCAACGCCCGCGTCTACGTCCTCGACGCACTGCTCCAGCCCGTACCGCCCGGCGTGGTCGGCGAGCTGTACCTGGCCGGCGGCGGCCTCGCCCGCGGCTACCGCAACCGGCCCGGCCTGACCGCGGAGCGGTTCGTCGCCGACCCGTTCGGCGCGCCCGGCACCCGCATGTACCGCACCGGCGACCTGGCGCGCCGGCGCGCCGACGGCGACTTGGAGTTCGCCGGCCGCACCGACCACCAGGTGAAGATCCGCGGCTTCCGCATCGAACCCGGCGAGGTCGAGGCCGCGCTCGCCGCCCACCCGGCGGTCGAACGCGCCGCCGTCATCGCCGCCCGGCACGAGGACGACCGCCGCCTCGTCGCCTACCTGGTCCCCGCCGAGGCCGACACCCCCGCCGACGGCCGCGACCCGGGCCGCGAGCAGAGCCAGCTCGACAGCTGGCAGGAGACCTACGACGAGCACTACGGCGAGCTGACCGGCACCTTCGGCGACGACTTCGCCGGCTGGAACAGCAGCTACACCAACACCGCCATCCCCACCGAGGAGATGGCCGACTGGCGGGGCGCCAGCGTGGACCGCATCCGCGCCCTGCGCCCGCGCCGCATCCTGGAGATCGGCTGCGGCTCGGGCCTGATCCTCGCCCCGCTGGCCGGCGAGTGCGAGGCGTACTGGGGCACCGACATCTCCCCGGCCGTGGTGGCCCGCCTGCGCGGCCAGGCCGACCGCATGCCCGAGCTCGCCGGGAAGGTCGAACTGCGGGCCCAGCCCGCACACGTCCTCGACGGCCTGCCCCGCGGGTTCTTCGACACCGTCGTGCTCAACTCCGTCGTGCAGTACTTCCCCAACGCCGACTACCTGGCGGACGTCCTCACCGGCGTCCTGGACCTCCTCGCCCCCGGCGGCTCCGTCTACGTCGGCGACGTCCGCAACCACCGGCTGCTGGACACCTTCCGCACCGCCGTCGAACTGCGCCGGGCCGGCGCCTTCGCCGACGACGGCGCCGTCCGCCGGGCCGTCGCCCAGAGCACCGCCGGCGAGCCGGAGCTGCTGCTCGACCCCGACTTCTTCACCGTGTTCGCCGCGGCCGCGCCCGCGGTCACCGGCGTCGGGCTGGAGGTCCGCCGCGGCCGCCACCACAACGAGATGAGCCGCCACCGCTACGACGTCGTGCTCCGCACCGGCACCCCCGCCGCCGCCCCCGCCGGCGCAGAGGAGACGCTCGACTGGGACGCCGACCGCACCGGCCCGGACGCCCTCGCCGCGCTGCTGGAGCAGCGCCGGCCCGCGCGCCTGCGCGTCGCCGCCGTCCCCAACCTCCGCCTCGCCCAGGAGAACCGCGCCCGCCTGGCCCTCCAGGACGACGGTGCCGCCGCCGCCCTCGCCCGGCTGGACGAGCCGGCCCCCGCCGGCCTCCCGGACCCCGAGGACTTCCACGCCCTCGGCGAACGGCTCGGCTACCGCACCGCCGTCACCTGGTCCGCAGGCCGCGACGGCGACCTCGACGTGGTGTTCACCCTGCCGGAGCCGCCGGAACTGCCGCAGCCGACGGAACTGGCGGAACTGCCGGAGACGGGCGAGGACGCCGCACCGTACCGCCCGACCGCCCCGGCCGGCACCCCGCTCGCCACCCTCGCCAACGACCCCGGCCGCGCCCACGGCGGCGACGAACTGGCCGCCGAGGTCCGGGCCCACGCCGAGCGGATGCTCCCCGCCCACATGGTCCCCGCCGCGTTCGTCGTCCTCGACGACCTGCCGCTCACCCCCAACGGCAAACTCGACCGCGCCGCGCTGCCCGCCCCCGACTGGGACGCCGACGCCGCCGGCCAGGCCCCGCGCAACCAGCGCGAGGAGATCCTCAGCACCCTGTTCGCCGAGGTCCTCGGCCTGCCCAAGGTCGGCATCGACCGGGACTTCTTCGCACTCGGCGGCCACTCGCTGCTCGCCACCCGGCTGCTCAGCCGGATCCGCGCCGTCCTCGGCACCGAACTGGCCGTACGCGACCTGTTCGAGGCGCCGACCGTCGCCGCCCTCGCCACCCTGCTCGGCAACGCCCAGGGCGTCCGCCCGCCGCTGCTCCCCCTGGAGCGGACCGGCCCGCTGCCGCTGTCCTTCGCCCAGTACCGGCTGTGGTTCCTGCACCGCCTGGAAGGACCGGGCGCGACCTACAACATCCCGATGAGCCTGCGGCTGACCGGCGAGCTCGACGCCGCCGCGCTCACCGAGGCGCTCGCCGACGTGACCGCCCGCCACGAGACCCTGCGCACCCTCTACCCGGAGACCGACGGCGTACCGCACCAGATGGTCCTCCCGCCCGGCGGGGCCCGCCCCGCCCTGCGCACGGTGGACACCACCGCCGCCGACGCGGACGCGCTGATGGCCGCCGAGGCCGGCCTCGGCTTCGACCTCGCCACCGAACTCCCGCTGCGCGCCACCCTGTACCGGCTGGCACCGGACGAGCACGTCCTGCTGCTGGTGCTGCACCACATCGCCGGCGACGGCTGGTCGTGGCGGCCCCTCGCCCGCGACCTGTCCACGGCCTACGCGGCCCGCGTCGAGGGCCGCGCCCCGGACCACGCGCCGCTGCCCGTCCAGTACGCGGACTACACCCTGTGGCAACGCGACCTGCTCGGCGACGAGAACGACCCCGACAGCCGGTACGCCCGCCAGCTCGACCACTGGACCGGCACACTGGCCGACCTGCCGGAGATGCTCGAACTCCCGCTGGACCACCCCCGCCCGGCCGTGATCAGCTACCGCGGCGACCAGGTCCCGTTCACCGTGCCCACCGCACTGCACCGGCGGCTGCTCGCCCTCGCCGCCGACACCCGCGCCAGCCTGTTCATGGTGCTCCAGGCCGCCTTCGCCGAGCTGCTCACCAAGCACGGCGCGGGCACCGACATCCCGATCGGCAGCCCCATCGCCGGCCGCACCGACGAAGCCCTCGACGACCTGGTCGGGTTCTTCGTCAACACCCTCGTCCTGCGCACCGACACCTCCGGCGACCCGACCTTCCGCGAACTCGTGGAACGGGTCCGGGAGGGCGACCTGGCCGCCTACGCCCACCAGGACCTGCCCTTCGAGAAGCTCGTCGAACGGCTCCGCCCGGAGCGCTCCCTCGCCCGCCACCCGCTGTTCCAGGTCATGCTGGCCTTCCTCAGCGACGGCGAGGCCCGGCTCGACCTGCCCGGACTGCGCGCGACGCCGGCACCGGTCGGCGTCGGCATCGCCAAGTTCGACCTGCACCTGAGCATGGTCGAGCACCGCGGCGCCGACGGCGGCCCCGCCGGGATCGACGCGGCCCTCGAATTCAGCACCGACCTCTTCGAGCGGTCCACCGCCGAGGCCGTCACCCGGCGCCTGCTGCACCTGCTGGAGCAGGTCACCGCCGACCCGGACCGCCCGCTGAGCGGCATCGACATCCTCGACCCGGCCGAGCGGCACCGCCTGCTGACGGACTGGAACACGACGAACGGAGCGCACAGCGATGAGTGCATACCGGCGCTGCTTGAGCGTCAGGTGGCGCATACGCCGGATGATGTGGCACTGGTGCACGAGGGTGATCGGCTGACCTACGCCGACCTGAACGCCCGCGCCAACCGCCTGGCCCGCCGCCTGGTCGCCCGCGGCGCCGGACCGGAGCAGATCGTCGCCCTGGCCCTGCCCCGCTCCGTCGACCTGGTCGTCGCACTGCTCGCCGTCCTCAAGACCGGCGCCGCCTACCTGCCCGTGGACACCGAGTACCCCGCCGCGCGGATCACCCAGATGCTGGGCGACGCGGAACCGGTGTGCATCGTCACCGTGCCCGGAGCCTGCGACGGACTGCCCGACGGACTCGACCGCCTAGACCCGTCCGACGGCACCGGACCGTCCGCCGGCCTCCCGGCCGGCAACCTCACCGATGCGGAGCGGACGGCGCCGCTGACCCCGGCGCACCCCGCGTACGTCATCTACACCTCCGGCTCCACCGGCCGCCCCAAGGCCGTCGTCATGCCCCACGCGGGCCTGGCCAACCTGCTGACCTGGCACACCGCCCGCTTCCCGGGCGGACCGGGCGTGCGCACCGCCCAGTACACCGCCATCGGCTTCGACTTCTCCGTCCAGGAGATCCTCTCGCCGCTGGTCATGGGCAAGACCCTGGTCGTCCCGACGGACGCCGTCCGCCGCGACGCCGACGCGCTCGCCGCCTGGCTGGAGGAGCACCGGGTCAACGAGCTGTTCGCACCCAACCTGGTCATCGAGGCCCTCGCCGACGCCGCCGCCCGCCGCGGCAGCACCCTGCCCGACCTCACCGACATCCTCCAGGGCGGCGAGGCCCTCACCGCCGGCGAACAGGTCCGCGAGCTGTACCGGACGCTCCCCGGCCGACGCATGCACAACGTCTACGGACCCGCCGAGACCCACGCCGTCACCACCCACACCCTCCCGGCCGATCCGGGTGGGTGGCCGGAGCCGGTGCCGATCGGCGGTCCGGTGGACAACGCCCGGCTGTACGTGCTGGACGGGTTCCTGCGTCCGGTGCCGCCGGGTGTGGTGGGCGAGCTGTACCTCGCCGGTGCGGGTGTCGCCCGCGGTTATCTGAACCGTCCGGGTCTGACCGCGGAGCGGTTCGTCGCCGACCCGTTCGGTGAGCCCGGGACCCGTATGTACCGCACGGGTGACCTGGCGCGGTGGAGTGCGTCGGGTGTGCTGGAGTTCGCCGGTCGTGCGGACCACCAGGTGAAGATCCGTGGTTTCCGGATCGAGCCGGGTGAGGTGGAGAGCGTGCTGGCGGGGCAGCCGGGGGTGGCCCGGGCTGCGGTGCTGGCGCGGGAGGACCGTCCGGGGGAGCGGCGGCTGGTGGCCTACCTGGTCGCGGTGCCGGGTGCGGTGCCGGATCCGGGTGTGCTGCGTGACGCGCTGGGGCGGGTGTTGCCGGCGTTCATGGTGCCGTCGTCGTTCGTGGTGCTGGACGCGTTGCCGTTGACGCCGAACGGGAAGCTGGACCGGGCGGCGCTGCCGGCGCCGGGCCGGTCTGCGGACGGGCAGGGTGTGCCGCGTACGCCGCAGCAGGAGATCCTGGCGTCGCTGTTCGCGGAGGTGCTGGGGCTGTCCAAGGTCGGCATCCACGAGGACTTCTTCGACCTGGGCGGGCACTCGCTGCTCGCGACGCGGCTGACCAGCCGGATCCGTACCGTCCTCGGAGCCGAGATCGCCGTCCGCGACCTGTTCGAGGCACCCACCGTCGCCGCCCTCGCCGACATCCTCCAGCGGGACGACCGCGGCCGGCGCCCCGCCCCCCGCGCCGCCGACCGCCCCGCACACGTCCCGCTGTCCTTCGGACAGAACCGGCTCTGGTTCCTCAACCGGCTCGGCGGCCCCGACCCCAGCTACAACCTCCCGGTCGCGGTCCGCCTCACCGGCCCGCTCGACGAGGCCGCCCTCGGCGCCGCCCTCGCCGACGTCACCGCCCGCCACGAGAGCCTGCGCACCGTCTTCCCCGACCACGACGGCACGCCCCACCAGCAGGTCCTCACCGGGGACGACGCCCGCCCCGCCCTCGCGGTACGGGCCACCACCCCGCAGGACCTCCCCGGCGACCTCGCCGCCGCGGCACGGTACGGCTTCGACCTCACCCGTGAACTGCCGCTGCGCGCCACCCTGTTCACCCTCGCACCGGACGAGCACGTCCTGCTCCTGCTGCTGCACCACATCGCCGGCGACGGCTGGTCACTCGCCCCGCTGGGCCGCGACCTGACCCGCGCCTACCAGGCCCGGCTCGACGGCGCCGCACCCGACTGGGAGCCGCTCGCCCTCCAGTACGCGGACTACGCACTGTGGCAGCGCGAACTGCTCGGCGACGAGGACGCCCCGGACAGCCTGCTGCACCGCCAGCGCGCCCACTGGCAGCAGGCCCTGGCCGGGCTGCCGGAACAGCTCGACCTGCCCGCCGACCGGCCCCGCCCGGCCGTCGCCGGCAACCGGGGCGAGGCCATCCTGCGGACCCTCCCCGCCGAACTCCACCGGGACCTGCTGGCCCTGGCCCGGGAGAACGGCGCGAGCCTGTTCATGGTGCTCCAGGCCGGCCTCGCCGCCCTGCTCACCCGCGTCGGCGCCGGCACCGACATCCCGATCGGCACCCCGGTCGCCGGCCGCACCGACGACGCGCTCGACGACCTCGTCGGACTGTTCATCAACACCCTGGTCCTGCGCACCGACACCTCCGGCGACCCGACCTTCCGCGCCCTGCTCGGCCGCGCCCGCGAGACGGCCCTGGCCGCCTACGCACACCAGGACCTGCCCTTCGAACGGCTCGTGGAGGCCGTCCGCCCGGAGCGGTCGCTCGCCCACCACCCCCTGTTCCAGGTCCTCCTCGCGCTCCAGAACACCCCGGAGGGCGGCCTGTCCCTCCCCGGCGTGACCGTCCGCCCCGAGATGGTCGACCTCGGCGCCGCCAAGTTCGACCTCACCTTCAACCTGGTCGAACGGCACGCCGAGGACGGCACCCCCGGCGGCATCGACGCCATGCTGGAGTACCGCACCGACCTGTTCGACCCGGCCACCGCCGAGGCACTCGCCGACCGCCTGGTACGGCTGCTGGCGCACGCCGCCGCCGAACCGGACCGGCCGATCGGCCTCCTGCCGATCCTCGACGACGCCGAACACGAGCGCGCCGTGACCGGCTGGAACGCCACCGCCCACCGGCCGGCCCGCTCCGCGGCCACCCTGACCGGCCTCTTCGCCGAGCAGGCCGCCCGCACCCCGGACGCCGTCGCCGTGGCCGCCGGCCCCGAGCGGCTGACGTACCGCGAACTCGACACCCGGGCCAACCGGCTCGCGCACCGGCTGATCGCCGAGGGCGTCCGCCCGGAAACCCCGGTGGCCGTCCTCCAGGAACGCTCCGCCGACCTGGTGGTCTCCACCCTCGCGGTGCTCAAGGCCGGCGGCGTCTACGTCCCCCTGCACACCGGACACCCCGCCGAGCGGATGCGCCAGGTGATCGCCCAGACCGGCGCCCCCCTGCTGCTCACCGACCGCGCCTCGCTGGACCGCCTGCCCGACCCGGGCACCCGCGGCCTCGTCGTCGACGCGGAGCCCGCGGATGCCGCGGAGACCACGCAGACCGCGGACACCGCCGGTGCCTGGCCCGGCCACGACCCCGGTGTCGCGGCCGCGCCCGACCGGCTCGCCTACGTGATGTTCACCTCCGGCTCCACCGGCGTCCCCAAGGGCATCGGCATCACCCACGGCGACGCCGTCGACCTCGCGCTGGACCGCTGCTGGGAGCCCGGCCCGGACGCGCGGGTCCTGATGCACTCCCCGTACGCGTTCGACATCTCCACCTACGAACTGTGGAGCCCGCTGCTGTCCGGCGGCCGGATCGTCGTCGCCCCGCCCGGCAACCTGGACGCGGCCGTGCTGCGCCGGGTCGTCGCCGACGAGGGCGTCACCTCCCTGCTCCTGACGGCCGGCCTCTTCGGGGTCGTCGCCGACGAGGCGCCGGACGCCTTCGCCGGCGTCCCCCAGGTGTGGACCGGCGGCGACGTCGTACCGCCGACCGCCGTGCGCCGCGTCCTGCAGCACTGCCCGGGCACCGTGGTCAAGGTGCTCTACGGCCCGACCGAGACCACCCTCGGCTGCACCTGGCACGCGTTCACCGACGCCGGCCGGGTCCCGGACCTCGTGCCGATCGGCCGCCCCCTGGACAACACCCGCGCCTACGTCCTGGACGCCCGCCTCCAGCCCGTGCCCCCCGGCGTCCCCGGCGAGCTGTACATCGCCGGCGCCGGCCTCGCCCGCGGCTACTGGGCAGAGCCCGGACGCACCGCGGAGCGGTTCGTCGCCGACCCGTTCGCCGACCGCTTCGACGACACGGGCTCCCGGATGTACCGCACCGGCGACCTGGCGCGCCACACCGCCGACGGCGTGATCGAGTTCCTCGGCCGCTCCGACGACCAGGTGAAGATCCGCGGCTTCCGGATCGAGCCCGGCGAGGTGGAGAGCGCCCTCGCGCTGGACCCGGAGGTCGCCCGGGCCGCCGTCGTCACCCGCGCCGACCGCTCCGGCAGCACCGCCCTGGTGGCGTACGTCCTGCCGGCCGACCCCGCCCACGCACCCGACCCGGCCCGGCTCCGCGCGGACCTGGAGGCCGTGCTCCCCGACTACATGGTCCCGTCCGCGTTCGTCGTGCTGGACACCCTCCCGCTGACCCCCAACGGAAAGCTCGACCGGGACGCCCTGCCCGCACCGCAGTGGGCCGGCCCCGGCACCGGGCGGCTGCCCCGCGACCCCCGCGAGGAACTGCTCTGCGGCCTCTTCGCGGAGGTACTCGGCCTCGAACGGGTCGGCATCGACGACGGCTTCTTCGAACTGGGCGGCCACTCCATGCTGGCGACCCGGCTGATGGGCCGCATCAACACCGTCCTCGGCACCGAGCTGACCGTACGCACCCTCTTCGAGGCCCCGACCGTGGCGGCGCTCGCCGCCCGCACCGACGGCCCGCAGACCACGGCCGACCCCCTGGGCGTCATCCTCCCCCTGCGGGCCGAGGGCACCCGGCCGCCGCTGTTCTGCCTGCACCCCGCCGGCGGATTCGGCTGGACCTACTCCGGCCTGCTGCGCCACCTCGACCGCGACCAGCCCGTGTACGCCGTCCAGGCCAGGGGACTTGCCCAGGACGAACCGCTCCCGCCGACCTTCGACGAGATGGCGCAGGACTACGCGGAACAGATCCGCAAGACCGCCCCGAACGGCCCCTACCAGCTGCTCGGCTGGTCCTTCGGCGGACTCCTCGCACACGCCGTCGCCTCGCGGCTGGAGGCCGAGGGCGCCGAGGTGACCCTGCTCGCCGTCCTCGACGGCTACCCCGGCTCCTACGGCTCCGGCGAGCACCAGGTCGGCGAACAGGACGTCATGGCCATCCTGCTGAACGCCGCCCAGGTCGACCGGACCGCCCTCGGCGACGGCCCCCTCAGCCGCCCGGAGGTCATGGCACTGCTGCGCGAGTCCGGCAGCGCCCTCGCCGGCCTGGACGAGGACGCCATCACCCGCATGGTCGCCGTCTTCCTCAACAACACCCGCCTCCTGGAGGGCTTCGTGCCCGGCCGCTTCGGCGGCGACCTGGAATTCTTCGCGGCCACCCGCGACCGCACCGACCCGACGCTGACGGCCGCCCTCTGGCAGCCGCACATCGGCGGCCTCATCGAGGAGCACCGCCTGGACACCGACCACGCCGGACTCGCCCGGCCCGACGCCCTCGCCGTGATCGGCCGCACCCTCGCCGCCCGGACGCCCAGGCCGACGGCCGCGACGGCCGCGACGGCCCGATGAGCCCCGCCCCACCGACCCGAACGGAGACCCCCTTGCCTTCCACCCTCATCGCCGGCGCCGCGCCCGGCACGACCGCCGACCCGCACACCCCGTACGCCGCCGACACCGCCCTGACCGGCGACTTCGCCGCCGACCGCGACACGGCCACCGGCCTGCTGCGCACGCTCACGGCCCGCATCACCGAACTGCCGCCCCGGCCCGAGCGGACCGAGCAGCAGCAGCGCACCGCCGACACCCTCCACCGGCGCGCCCGCACCCTGCGCCGGGACTTCCTCGCCCGCCACGCCGAACACGTCTACACCGAGCTGACGGACGGCCACACCCGCCACCACCGCCTGGACCGGCTCGCCGAGCTGGCCGCCGACCGCTACCCCGGGCTGGTGCCCGGCCGCGACCTGCTGGCCGCCGACGCCCGGCTCGCCCAGCGCGACAAGGAAGGCTGGGAGATCGATCTCGGCATCTTCTTCCACGCCGTCCTCGACTCCCCCCGGGCCGGCTCCCACCTGCTGTGCACCATGCTGCGGCCCACCCCCGACGCCCTCGCCGCGCTCCCCGAGTACCGCCGCACCGGCCGGGCCGACCTGAAGCTCGCCACCGTCACCCGCCGCGACGGCATCGCCCACCTGGAGCTGTGCAACGACGCGTACCTCAACGCCGAGGACGACGCCGCCGTCGCCGCCCTGGAGACCGGCACCGACCTGGTGCTGCTCGACGAGGCGAGCCGGGTCGGCGTCCTGCGCGGCGCCCCGATGTCGCACCCCGCCTACCGCGGCCGACGGGTGTTCAGCGCCGGCATCAACCTCACCCACCTCTACCACGGCGAGATCTCCCTCCTCGGCTTCTTCCTGCGCCGCGAGATCGGCTACATCGCCAAGTTCGCCCGCGGCCTGTGCCTGGACGGCGAGGCGGGCGGCGAGCGCTGGTGGCCGCAGGCCGACAAGCCGTGGGTGGGCGCCGTCGACTCCTTCGCGATCGGCGGCGGCATGCAGATCCTGCCCACCCTCGACCGGGTGGTCGCCGCCGACGACTCGTGGTTCAGCCTGCCCGCCATGGAGGAGGGACTCGTCCCCGGCGTCGCCAACCTGCGGCTCACCGCACTGACCGGAAGCCGGCCCGCCCGCCGGATCGTCCTGTGGGGCCACCGGCTGCGCGCCGGCGACCCGGACGCGGCCCTGCTCGTCGACGAGACCGCCCCGGCCGACGCCATGGACGCCGCCGTCGAGCGGGCCGCCCAGCACCTCGACAACCCCGCCGTCGCCGCCAACCGCCGCATGATGGCCCTCGGCGAGGAGCCGCTGGACCTCTTCCGCCGCTACATGGCCGCCTACGCCCTCGAACAGTCCTACCGGCTGTACAGCCCGGACCTCATCGCCAACCTGGAGCGGACCTGGATCAGCCGCCGCGCCCGCAGCGGGGGTGGCCAGGGGTGACCGTACTCGAAGCCGCCCCCGCCGACCCGGCCGCCGCCGACCCGGCCCCGGACCCGGCCGATGCGGCCGCCGCCGGGGTGCCGCCCGCCCGGCAGCTGCTCATGTACCGGGCCATGGTGGTCGGCCGCGCCTTCAACCGGCAGGCCACCGCCTTCAGCCGGCAGGGGCGGCTCGCCGTCTACCCCTCCTCCCGCGGCCAGGAGGCCTGCCAGGTGGGCTCGGCGCTCGCCGTCCGCCCCACCGACTGGCTGTTCCCCACCTACCGGGAGAGCGTCGCACTGCTCACCCGCGGGATCGACCCGGTGCAGGTGCTCACCCTCTTCCGGGGCGACCAGCACTGCGGATACGACCCGGCGGCCGAGCACACCGCCCCCCAGTGCACCCCGCTGGCGACCCAGTGCCTGCACGCCGCCGGGCTGGCCGACGCCGCCCGGATGGCCGGCGACCCGGTCGTGGCGCTCGCCTACATCGGCGACGGCGCCACGAGCGAGGGCGACTTCCACGAGGCGCTCAACTACGCCGCCGTCCGCCGCGCCCCGGTCGTCTTCCTCGTCCAGAACAACCAGTACGCGATCAGCGTCCCGCTCGCCAAGCAGACCGCGGCCCGCACCCTGGCCGACAAGGCCGCCGGCTACGGCATGCCCGGCGTGCGGATCGACGGCAACGACGTCCTCCAGGTGTACCGGGCCGTCCACGACGCCGCCGAACGGGCCCGGGCCGGCCACGGCCCGACCCTGGTCGAGGCGGTCACCTACCGGATCGACGCGCACACCAACGCCGACGACGACACCCGCTACCGCCCCGCCGGGGAGGCCGACGCCTGGGCCGCGCAGGACCCGGTCGACCGCCTCGAACGGGACCTGCTGGCCGCCGGGGTGCTCGACCGCGCCGCCGCCGACGGGATCGCCGCCGCCGCCGACGCCTTCGCCGCCGAACTGAGCGCCCGCTTCTCCGAGCCGCCGACGGGGGACCCGATGCAGATGTTCCGGCACGTCTACCACCACCTCCCGCCCCACCTGCGCGAACAGTCGGACCGGCTGGCAGCCGAACTGGCCGCGGCCGAACAGGGGGACTGATGTCCGAGACCACCATGGCCAAGGCGCTCAACACCGCCCTGCGCGACGCCATGCGCGCCGACCCGAAGACCATCCTGTTCGGCGAGGACGTGGGCGCCCTCGGCGGCGTCTTCCGGATCACCGACGGGCTGGCCGCCGAGTTCGGCGACGAGCGCTGCTTCGACACCCCGCTCGCCGAGTCGGCCATCCTGGGCACCGCCGTCGGCATGGCGATGTACGGCTACCGCCCGATCGTCGAAATGCAGTTCGACGCCTTCGCCTACCCCGCCTTCGAACAGCTCGTCAGCCACGTCGCCAAACTGCGCAACCGCACCCGCGGCGCCATCGGCCTCCCGCTGACCATCCGCATCCCGTACGGCGGCGGCATCGGCGCCGTCGAGCACCACAGCGACTCCTCCGAGATCTACTACATGGCCACCCCCGGGCTGACGGTCGTCACCCCGGCGACCGCGGCCGACGCGTACTCGCTGCTGCGCCGCTCCGTGGCCTCCCCCGACCCCGTGGTCTTCCTCGAACCCAAGCGGCTGTACTGGCACAAGGAGGCCATCGGGCTGCCGGTGGACACCGGCCCGCTCGGCTCGGCGGTCATCAGACGGCACGGCACCCACGCCACCCTCATCGCGTACGGCCCCGCCGTCACCACCGCGCTGGAGGCCGCCGAAGCCGCCGCCGAACACGGCTGGGACCTCGAAGTCGTCGACCTGCGGACCCTGATGCCGCTCGACGACGCGACGGTCTGCGCCAGCGTGCGCCGCACCGGCCGCGCCGTCGTCGTCCACGAGGCACACGGCTTCGCCGGCCCGGGCGCCGAGATCGCCGCCCGGATCACCGAACGCTGCTTCTACCACCTGGAGGCACCCGTGCGCCGCGTCACCGGATTCGACGTGCCGTACCCGGCGCCGCTGCTGGAGCGCCACTACCTGCCCGGCGTGGACCGGATCCTGGACGCGGTGGCGTCCCTGGAATGGGAGGCGGTCCCGGCATGATCACCGAGCCCGGCACGATCACAGAGCCCACCGCCACCTGGTTCCGCTGCCTGCGCCCCCGGCCGGCCGCCCGGATCCGGCTGCTGTGCTTCCCGCACGGCGGCGGCTCCTCCGCCGCCTTCCGCCAGTGGCACGCCCTCCTGCCCGACCACGTGGAGCTCCACGCGGTCGAGTACCCCGGGCACGCCGACCGCCTCCTCGAACCCCTGGTCGACGACCTCGCCCGGCTCGCCGACCGGGCCTGCGAGGCCGCACTGCCCCTGCTGGACCGGCCGTTCGCCCTCTACGGGCACAGCCTGGGCGCCCTCGTCGCCTTCGAGACCGCCCGCCGGCTGGAGGCCCGCGGGCACACCGCGGTCCGGCTGACCGCCTCCGGCATGCCCGCACCGCACCTGGTGCGCCCCGGCACCGTCCACCTCGGCGACGACCGCGCCGTACTGGCCGAACTCGACCGCCTCGGCGGCGTACGGCCCGAAATACTCGAACACCCGGACCTGCGCGACCTGGTTCTGCGCACGGCCCGGGCCGACTACCGCCTGGCCGAGACCTACCGGTCCGCGCCCGGCGCGGTCCTCCGGACGCCGGTGACGACCCACCGGGGCCTGGAGGACCCCGAGCTGACCGAGGCCGAAGCCGCCGGCTGGCAGCTGGCAACCACCGCCGAAACCACCCACCACACCTTCCCCGGCGACCACTTCCACCCGACCGCCGACCCCACCCCGGTCATCACCGACGTCCTGACGGGCCTGACCAACCGCCGACTCACCGCAACACAGTGAAGCCCCACGCCCCACAGGAGCGCGGGAAACCCCGCGCCCAGCCCCCACCGCCCCGATAGAGACGCGGGGAACCACGCGCCCAGCCCCAACGGGCCCGCAGCCGACAGCGGCCCCGTAGGGGCGCGGGGAACTGCGCGCCCAGCCCCCACTGGCCCGCAGACGACGACCGACCCCACAGGGGCGCGGGGAACTGCGCGCTCACCCCCCACCGGCCCGCGGTGTCACAACCGGACCCCGCGGAGCGCCCACCCACCGCGGCCATATCAACGGCGTCAGCGCCCTGACAGCCCCGCCCCCCACCCTGTTCGCACGGCCCGGCCGGCCCGGAGCCCGGTCCACCGATCCGTCGACCCATCCGAGGAGCATCATGACCAACCCCTTCGAGGACGCCGAGGCCACCTATCTCGTACTCGTCAACCACGAGGGCCAGTACTCCCTGTGGCCGTCGTTCGCCGAGGTCCCGGCCGGCTGGACGGTCGCCGTCCAGGCCACCGGCCGGCAGGACGCGCTCGACCGGATCGCCGGGCTGTGGACCGACATGCGGCCCAAGAGCCTGGTCGACGCCATGAACGGCGCCTCCGCGTGAGTCCCGCCCCCGGCCCGGCGGCCGGACTCCTCGACCCCCCGCGTCCCCCGGCGCCGGCATCGGCGTCGGCGTCGGCGCCGGCCGGGGGAGTCCTGAGCACCGCCGACCTCCACGCCTCGCTGACCGACCCCGCACTGACCTCGATGACCCTGCTCAACGAGGTCACCGGCCGGTACCCGCAGGCGGTGTCGTTCGCGGCGGGCCGCCCCTTCGAGGGCGGCTACGAGGTGGCCGCGCTCCACCGCCACCTGGAGACCTACACCCGCCACCTGGCCGGGCAGGGCCTCGACCCCGACCAGGTGACCCGGGCCCTGTTCCAGTACGGCCACACCAAGGGCATCATCAACGACCTGATCGCCCGCCATCTCGCGGTCGACGAGCAGCTGACGGTGGACCCGGCCTCGGTCGTGGTCACCACCGGCTGCCAGGAGGCGATGGTCCTGGTGCTGCGCGCGCTGCGGCGCGATCCGCGGGACGTCGTGTTCGCCGCCGCCCCGACGTACGTCGGCTTCACCGGCGCCGCCCGGCTGGTCGAGATGCCGGTCCGGCTGGTCCGGGAGGGCCCCGGCGGCCTCGACCCCGACGACCTGGAGGACCAGATCCGCCGGGCCCGCGCCGCCGGCCTCAACCCGCGCGCCTGCTACGTGATCCCCGACTTCGCCAACCCCGGCGGCGCCGCCATGCCGGTCGCCGACCGGGAGCGCCTGCTGCGGATCGCCGAGCGCGAGAACATCCTCCTGCTGGAGGACAACCCGTACTCGATGTTCCACGACGGCGTACCGCGCCGGCCCACCCTCAAGTCGCTGGACCGCGGGGCCCGGGTGGTCTACTTCGGCTCGTTCGCCAAGACCGCCTTCCCCGGCGCCCGGATCGGCTACGTCATCGCCGACCAGCCCGTCCGGGAGGGCGGCGTCCTCGCCGACCAGCTGGCCAAGCTCAAGAGCATGCTGACGCTCAACACCTCCTCCGTCGCGCAGGCCGCCATCGGCGGACTGCTGCTGGAGCACGGGTGCAGCATGGAACGGGCCAGCGCACCCGCGGCGGAGGTCTACCGGCGCAACCGGCACGCCCTGCTCGACGGCCTCGCCCGGCGGTTCGGCGACCCGGCGCACGGCGTCCGCTGGAACACCCCCGCCGGCGGGCTGTTCGCCGTGGTCACCGTCCCCTTCCGCGCGGACGACGCGGCCCTCGACGACTCGGCGCGCCGCTTCGGCGTGCTGTGGACGCCGATGCACCACTTCTACGCCGGCACCGGCGGCACCGAGCAGCTGCGGCTGTCGTTCAGCGTGCTGACACCGGCCGAGATCGACACCGGCCTCGACCGGCTCGCCGCGTTCGTCGCCGACCGCACCCACTGATCCATCCTCCTCCGGGCCCGCCCCGCACCCCCGTCGGGGCGGGCCCCTTTCCCACGCCCTCGCCGGTGCACTCCGCACTCCGCCGCAGCACTCCGCCGCAGCACTCCGCCGCAGCACTCCGCCGCAGCACTCCGCCGCCACCCGCTGCCGTCACACGCTGCCGCCGCCCTCCGTGCCGCCCCGGCCCCCGTCAGCACTGTCAGCGCCGTGTCGACGGCCCCCGGCAGACTCGTGACCGCACGTCACAGCGGTGACCCGGCATGCCCGGAGTACGACGCTGCCCCCGAGGAAGCGGCAGCCGCGCTGCGGAGGTGTGCGTACAGCCGGTGGAGGCGAACCGCCCGCCGTCCCACGCCCTGATCCGATCCAGGAGAGACCTCAGATGACCCATGACCCCTCCGCAGGCGTGCTGACCGGGACGCGGGCGGCGGCGGACGGCACCCGCCGGACCTCCCTGACCGAGGAGCAGCTCGGCCTGCTGCTCCAGCACCGCGCCGACCCCGCCGCATCCCCGTACAACGTGCCGCTGGCGCTCGACCTGCGCGGACCCCTCGACCCCGCCGCCTTGGAACGGGCGCTCGCCACCCTGACGACCCGCCATCCCCTGCTCTCCGCCCGCGTCGTGGACGACGCCGACGGCCTCCCCGAGCTGGAGATCCGCCCCGGCCGCACCCCGCGCCTGGAGCGCAGCACCGTCGCCCCCACCGCCGACGGCGCCGATGCCGCCGCGCTGCTGGCCGTCGCCCGCCACGAACTGGACCTGGAACGGGACGGCGTCCTGCGGGCCCTGCTGCTGCGCCACGGCGCCGAGCACCACACCCTGCTGCTCGTCGTCCACCACCTCGTCGTGGACGGCGAGTCCACCGCCATCCTGCTCGCCGACCTCCTCACCGCCTACCGGGAGGGCGAGGTCCCCGGCGAAGCCCCGGCCGACTTCGCGGACTACGTCGCCGACCGCGCCCGGCGCGCCGACGACACGGACACCACCGCCCTCCAGGAGTACTGGCGCGACCGCCTGGACGGGGCCGACGTCGACGTCGACTTCCCCCTGGACATCCCCGGCCGCGGCGACACGCCCGTCGGCCGCAGCGTGCCGGTCGAACTGGACGCCGGCCTGTCCGCCGAGATCGGCCGCTTCTCCCGCACCCACCGGGCCGGCCCCGCGGCCGTGCTGCTCGCCGCCTACCTCAAGGCGCTCGGGACGTACGCCCGCCAGTCCGCCCCGACCGTGGCCGTCCCGCTGGGCGTCCGCAACGACCTGCGGTTCGAGCGCACCGTCGGCTACTTCGTCCGGACCCTGCTCGTCCGCTCCCCCGAGCAGGCCGGCCTGACCGCGGCCGGCTTCGTGGCCCGCGTGCAGACCGAACTCGCCCGCGCCGTCGACCACTCCCGGCTGCCGTTCCCCAAGATCGCCCGCCTCATCCCCGGCACCGACCCGGCCGACCCGCAGGTCTTCAACTGCACCTTCGTCCTGCACAGCTGGGCCGACTCCTCCGCGGCCGCCACCGAGGGCGTCGAACTGCCCGGCGGCCTGCGCGCCCGCTGGCGCCAGGACGTCCCCTCGCCGGGCCTCGGCCTGCTCACCCTCGAACTGTACGAGGGCGAGGGCCGGGTCCGCGGCCGCCTCAAGTACGACGCCTCCCGCATCGAGGCCGGCACCGCCGAGGCCTTCGCCGAGCACGTCACCACCCTCGCCCGGGAGATCGTCCGCGAGCCCGAGCGCCCGGTCACCGACCTGGAGGGCATCGGCCCGGCCGCCCGCGCCACCCTCGACCTGCTCAACGCCACCGACCACCCCATCCCCGACACCGACATCGACACCCTGCTGCGCCGCCGCACCGAGCAGCAGCCCGACCGCGTCGCCGTCGAGTCCGGCGACCGCGCCTGGACCTACCGCGAGCTCGGCGACCGCATCGACGCCTACGCGGAGGCCCTGGCCGGCCGCGGGATCGGCGCCGGCGACCGGGTCGGCACCATGCTGCCGCGCACCGACGAGGCGGTCGCCGCCATGCTCGCCGTGCTCCGGATCGGCGCCGCGTACGTCCCGGTCGACCCGGCCCACCCCGAGGCCCGCCGGCGCCACATCGTGGACAGCAGCGGCATGCGGACGGTGCTGGTCACCGCCGACACCGAGCAGGCCTGCCCGCCCGGCCCCGCACCGGTCCGCCTGGACACGCTCACCGCCGGCCCGTCCTCCGTGCCGCAGGGCGCCCCCACCGCCGACAGCGCCCTGCACGTCCTCTACACCTCCGGGTCCACCGGCCTGCCCAAGGGCGTGCAGCTCAGCCACCGGGCGCTGGTCACCGACGTCCTCGCCGCGATCCGCCACTTCGGCATCGGCCCCGACGACGCCATGCTGCTGAAGGCGCCGTTCACCTTCGACGTCAGCGCCCACGAGATGCTGGTCGCGCTGGTCGCCGGCGCCCGGCTGGTCATCGCCCCGCCGGACGCCGAACGCGACCCCGACCTGCTCGCCCGGACCCTCGACCGGCACCGGGTCACCCTGCTCCACCTGGTCCCCTCCCAGCTGCGGCTGCTGCTGGAGGCCGAGGGCTTCCCCGCCAACCGCAGCCTGCGCACCGTGGTCAGCACCGGCGAGTCGCTGCCCAACGAGCTGCGCCGCGCCTTCGAGGCGGTCCACCCGGCCCGCCTGCACAACGCGTACGGCCCGACCGAGACCTCGTACTCGACCGTCTTCTCCTGGCCGCGCGGCGACGCGGGCTCGTGGACCGGCCGCGGCGAGGTGCCGATCGGCGTGCCCTTCGACAACATCCGCTGCCACGTCCTCGACGACGGGCAGCGGCTGCTGCCGCCGGGCGCCCCGGGCGAGCTGTGGATCGGCGGCGGGACGGTCTCCGACGGCTACCTCGGCGATCCCGAGCGCACCGCCGACCGCTACCGCACCCTCGACCTCGGCGACGGCCGCCCCGGACGGGTCTACCGCACCGGCGACCTCGTCAGGCTGCTCCCGGACGGATCCCTCACCCACCTCGGGCGGTTCGACGACCAGGTGAAGATCAACGGCAACCGGGTCGAACTCGGCGAGGTGCGCGCCGCGCTGATGGCCGTCGAGGGCGTCGAGGACGCCACCGTCCAGGTCGCCCGGCACGCCGCGGGCAGCCTGCAGATCACCGCGTACGTGGTGCCGCAGGGCCTGGACGCCGCGGTGGTGCGCCGGGACGTGAGCCGGGCGCTGCCCTCGCACATGGTGCCGGTGCGGATCACGCCCGTGTCCCGGATCCCGCTGCTGGCCAACGGGAAGACCGACCGCCGGGAGCTGGCCCGGCTCGCCGCCACGGCCGGGCCGTCCGAAGCGCAGGCCGCCGAAGCACCGACCGCCGAAGCGCAGGCCGCCACCGCGCCCGCCGACACCACCGCGCCGACCGCCTCCGCCTCCGCCGGTGCCGCGCCGACCGCCGCCCCCACCGATGCCGCCCCGACGGCATCCGCCCCTGCCGCGACGGCATCCGCCCCCGCCATGCCGGCGCGGCCGGCCGTGCTGCCCAAGCTCCGGGCCGTCTGGGCCGACCTGCTCGGGGCCACCGAGGACAGCAGCCAGTTCTTCGAGGACGGCGGTGACTCCATCCTCGCCATGCAGCTGGTCTCCCGGATGCGGCGCGAGGGCTACACCCTGACGATGCGCGAGATCTACAAGCACCCGGTGCTCGCCGATCTCGCCGCCCATCTCGACTCCGGCGTGCCGCAGGGCCCCACCGCGGCGGCCGCCGCCGCGCCTGCGGCCGCCGGCCCGGCCGGCGGACGCCCGCTCGCCCCCGTCCAGTCGTGGTTCTTCCGCCACATCAGGACCGACCTCCACCAGTGGAACCAGTCCGTCCTGCTGGAGCTCAACCGCCCGCTCGACGCCTCCGCGCTGCGCCTCGCCCTCCAGGCCGTGGTGGCCGCACACCCCGCGCTCAGCGCCCGCTTCGAGCACGACGGCGCCACCGGCGACGGCCGGATGGCCGACGCGGCCCCGTTCGCCGCCTACCCGCCCCGCGAGGTGCTGTGGGAGCGGGAGTTCGGCGGCGAGGACGAGCTCGACCGGGTCCTCGAAGAAGCCGAGGAGAGCCTCGCCCCGCTGGACGGCATCCACGTGCGGGCCGTCCTCGCCCGCGACCGGCGCGACGGCACCGGGCTGCTGCTGATCGCCGTCCACCACCTGGTCGTCGACGGCGTGTCCTGGCGCATCCTCCTGGAGGACCTGGAACACGCCCTGGACGCCCTCGCCGACGGCGCCCTGCCCGCCCTGCCCGCCGAGGCCTGCTCGTACGGCCAGTGGGTCGACGGCCTGCCCGCCGTCGCCGCCCGCCCGGGCGAGGCCGACCACTGGCTGGCCCTGGCCGAGGAGCGCAAGGCCGCCCGTACCCTGCTGCTGACCACCCCGGCCCCCGACGAGCAGCAGATCCGCCGCATCGAGTTCTCCCTCGACGCCGACGCCACCCAGCAGCTGATCGGCCCGCTGCCGCGCCGCCTCGGCCTGTCCGTGCACGAGACGATGACCGGCGCGTTCGCCCAGGCCCTCGCCCGGTGGCGCGGCACCTCCACGGTCACGTTCGACGTCGAGACGCACGGCCGCCACGGCCGCGACGACCTGTTCCGCACCGTCGGCTGGTTCACGGCCATCCACCCCGTGCTGATCAGCGCCGAACGCGCCCGCCACCCCGAGGAGTTCGTCACCGAGGCCGGCCGCGTCCTGGCCGCCGTACCGCAGGGCGGCGTCGGCTTCGGCGCCTGCCGCGAGTACGAGCCCAGGCAGGAAGTCCGCGACGCCCTGCGCGCCCTGCCGCCCGCCTTGGTCTGCTTCAACTACTACGGCCAGGCCGACCAGCTCAGCCCCGCCGGCCGGTTCCGCATGTCGGGCCGCCCGATCCCCCGGGAGCACTCGGCGCGCTGCGAGCGCGTCTACGGCATCGAGGTCTACGGCATCGTCCACGACGGCCGCCTGCGGATGGGCCTGACCTGGGTCCCCAGCCCCGCCGACGGCGTCGACGAGGACGCAGTCGAGGCACTGGTCGCCCAGATGCGCTGGGTCCTCGCCACCCTCGCCGGCGCCGATCCCGACACCGTCCTCGCCGGCGAGATCACCGCCCCCGGCCAGGCTGCCCGGCCCGCCCGGCCCGCCCGCACCGGCCGCACGACCCCGGCCGGACCGCAGCGCGAGAGCGTCCCGGTCACCGCCCAGCAGCACGGCCTGCTCCTCGACGCCCTGGCCCACCAGGGCACCGGCCGCTACGTCGAACAGCTCCACTGGCGCTGGCACGGGCCCCTGGACACCGACCGCTTCACCGCGGCCTGGGAGGCGGTCTTCGCACGCGAGGCCGTCCTGCGCACCGCCTTCGACTGGCAGGCCGAACCGCGGCTCGTCCTCCACGACGAGGCCCGCCCCGAGGTCGTCCGCCTCGCCCACGGCAGCGACGACTGGGACGACCTGCTCGAACGCGACCGGCTGCGCGGCTTCGACCTGCGCCGCCCCGGCCTGCTGCGCGCCACCCTCTTCGACGAGGCCGCCCCCGGCGACACCGAAACCGCGTCCACCCGCGTCCTGCTGACCTTCCACCACGTCCTGCTGGACGGCTGGAGCGTCTCCCTGCTGATCCAGCAGTTCTACCGCGCCTACCTGGCCGGCGGCACCCTGCCCGAAACCGGCACGCGCCGTCCCGACATCCGCGACTACTCGCGCTGGCTGCACGCCCAGGACACCGCCCCGGCCCGCGAGTACTGGTCCGCAGCCGTCCCCGCGGGACCGCTCGCCGTACGCCCCGCCCTGCCGGGCGAACCGACCGGGCAGCAGGGCTCCGGCCGCGCCCAGACCCGGCTGACGCCGGCCGAGGCCGACCGCCTGCGCCGCTGGGCGGCCTCCCACGCCGCCACCGAGAGCAGCGCGCTCAACACCGCCTGGGCCCTGCTGCTCAGCCGCGCCTGCGGCGCCGCCGGACCGGTCCGGGTCGGCTTCGGAGTGACCGTCTCCGGACGCGGCATCCCGCTCGACGGCGTCGAACGCCTCCCCGGCCTGCTCATGAACTCCCTGCCCATGACCATCGAGGTCGACCCCGCGGCGACCGTCCCCGGCCTCCTCGCCACCCTGCGCGACCAGGCCCTGGACATGGCCTCCTACGAGTGGGTGTCCACCGGCCAGATCCACGAGTGGAGCGGCCGCGGAGCCGGCGAGAAGCTCGTCGAGAGCCTCCTCGTCCTGGAGAACTACCCGCGCTCCCAGGACGGCCTGGAGGACGACCTCGCCGCCCAGGGCATCCGGGTCGAACTCCCCGACGCCGCCGGTTCGGAGACCGCCTTCCCGGTCGCCCTGCTCGCCTACCGCGACACGGACGGCAGCCTCGTGCTGGCCGCCGTCCACGACCGGTCCCGCCTGGCCGACGCCGACGCCGCCACCCTGGTCGAGCTGTGCGCCCGGCTGCTGCGCGACCTCCCCGTGACCGGCGACGACCTCACCACCGTCGCCGACCTCCTGGAGACCCTGCCCGACGACGCCCTGCCCGCGATGGCCGACCGTCCCGACCGGGACCGCGACGGCGGCGACGGCGCCTCCTGGCCCGAGGGCCCCGACACCCAGCTCCTGCGCGACGCCTGGCAGGCCGTCCTCGGCACCGGCGACGTCGCACCCGGCGACCACTTCTTCGAGGCCGGCGGCCACTCGCTGCTCGCCATGAAGCTGCTGCGCGAGATCGCCGAACGCACCGGCCGCACCCTGCGCCTGGACGACCTGCTCGCACACCCCACCGCCGGGGCCCTGGCCCGGCTGCTGGCCGACGGCCCGGACGGCGGCGAGCGGGGCGTGCTCGTACCGCTGCGCGAGGCCGCCGACCCGGACGCCGGAACCCTCTACCTGGTCCACCCCCCGGGCGGGCAGGTCGCCTGCTACGCCCAGCTCGCCCAGAGCTACCCGGGCCCCGAGGCCCTCACCGGCATCCGCGACCCGCGCGTCGACCAGGCCGAGCCGGAGCACCTGACGACGGAACAGCTCGCCGGGATCTACCGGGAGGCGCTGCTTCCCGTCCTGGAGAGCGGACAGCGGGTGGTGCTCGGCGGCTTCTCCGGAGGCGGAGTCATCGCCTACGAGATCGCCCAGCGGATCGCCGCCGACGGCTGGCAGCCGCCCCTGGTCGTGATGATCGACGCCGGCGCCCCCGACGGCGTGGTCACCGACGCCGAGGCCGAGGGCTCGTTCGTCTCCCGGCTGCGCGCCGTCGCCGAGAACCGCGCGGACACCGGTGCGGACACCGGGGCCGGAACCGACGCCGGTACCGGCACCAGCACCGACGCGGGCGCCGAGGCGCGGCCCGCCGACGGCCCGGCGCAGGGCAGCAGCACCGACGAGCCCGCCGACGCCGACGCCTACCTCGCCGAACTCGCCCAGATCGCCGACTGGGTCCGCGGCGACGGCGGCGGCGACCCGGTCGCCCTGATGACCGACAGCGTCGAAGCCGTCCAGCGGTACCGGCCCCTGCCGTACCACGGGCCCGTCGCGGTCCTGCGGGCCGGCGACACCGGCTTCGGCCGCGGCACCGACTACGACGAGTCGGACCGCTTCCACGGCCGCCCGGGCCTCGGCTGGGAGGACCACTGCGAGGACCTCGCCATCCGGATCGTGCCCGGCAACCACGTGACCATGCTGACCGGCGACAACGTGCGCGTCCTCGCCCGCATCCTGGCGTCCGCCGCCAGGACCTGACCGAACCCCGGCCCCAAGGAGCCCACACCCATGTCCCGACCCCGCAGGCGGATCACCCTCGCCGGCATCATCGACGGCCCCGGCGGCCACGTCGCCGCCTGGCGCCATCCCGCCACCCAGGCCGACGCCCAACTCGACCTCGACTTCCACGTCCGCAACGCGCGAACCCTGGAACGCGGCCTGTTCGACGCCGTGTTCATCGCGGACATCGTCGCCGTGTGGGGCACCCACCTGGACTCGCTGTGCCACACCTCGCGCGCCGAGCACTTCGAGCCGCTGACGCTGCTCGCCGCCTACGCGGCCGCCACCGAGCACATCGGCCTGGCCGCCACCGCCACCACCACCTACAACGAGCCGCACCACATCGCCCGCCGCTACGCCTCGCTCGACCACCTGAGCGGCGGCCGCGCCGCGTGGAACGTCGTGACCTCCGCCGCGCCCTGGGAGTCCGTGAACTTCGGCCGCGCCGACCACCTGGAGCACGGCCGGCGCTACGAGCGCGCCGAGGAGTTCATCGACGTCGTCAAGCAGCTGTGGGACGCCGGCGCCGACATCCGCGACGGCCTGCCGGGCACCCCCGTCCACCACCGCGGCGAACACTTCGACGTCACCGGGCCGCTCGACGTGGCCCGCCCGCCGCAGGGCCGGCCCGTCATCATCCAGGCCGGGTCCTCCCCGGTCGGCCGGGAGTTCGCGGCCCGCCACGCCGAGGTCATCTTCACCCGCCACAACCGGCTCGCCGACGCCCAGGACTTCTACACCGACCTCAAGGCCCGGGTCGCCCGGCACGGCCGCGACCCGCAGAAGGTCCTGGTCTGGCCGACCCTCGCCCCGATCATCGCCGGCACCGAGGCCGAGGCCCGCGCCATCCTCGCCGAACTCCAGGACCTGGTGCCCGACCACGTCGCCCTGCGCACCCTGCAGGACTTCCTCGGCTTCGACCTGACCGGCCACCCCGTCGACGGACCCGTCCCCGACATCCCGTACACCAACCAGTCGCAGAGCACCACCGAGCGTCTGATCGGCCTCGCCCGCCGCGAGAACCTGTCGATCCGCGGCCTCGCCCTGCGCCTGATGGGCGACGTGATCGCCGGCACGCCCGAGCAGATCGCCGACCACATGGAGTCGTGGTTCACCCAGGGCGGCGCGGACGGCTTCAACATCGACTTCCCGTACCTCCCCGGCTCGGCCGACGCCTTCGTCGACCACGTCGTCCCCGAACTCCAGCGCCGCGGCCTGTACCGGACCGCCTACGAGGGCACCACCCTGCGCGAGAACCTCGGCCTGGACCTCCCCGTACGCTCCCAGAAGGCAGGTGCCGCGTGACCTCCGGCCAGAACACCGCCCCCGCCCCGCTGCTCGTCGCGTCCGTCGCCCCCCGCACCGCGGGCGGGGCCCCGCTGGACCTGCGCGGCCTCAAGGCCCTCGCGTACGCCGCCGAGCGCGCCGGCCTCGACGCCCTGCTGCTCGGCGACGGCACCGCCGAGGCACCGGCCGCCTTCGAGGGCACCACCGCCGCCGCGGCCCTGGCCGCCGCCACCGAGCACATCGGCCTGCTGCCGGCCACCCCGCCCGGCGACCTCGCGCCCTACCACCTGGCCCGGATCACCGCGTCCCTGGACCACCTCAGCCACGGCCGGGCCGGCTGGTGCGCGACCGGCACCGGCCCGGGCACCGCCGCCGCGGCCGAGTACCTCCACGTCGTCAAGGGCCTGTGGGAGAGCTTCGACGCCGACGCCTTCGTCCACGACCGCGCCGGGGGCGTCTACTGGCGGCTCGACGGCCTCCACCGGCTCGACCACACCGGCGAGCACTACACGGTCGCCGGCCCGCTGAACGTCGCCCGCCCGCCCCAGGGCCACCCGGTGACCGCCGTCACCGACCCCGCGCTCGCCGCCGGCGCGGACCTCCTCCTGCTGGAGACCGGCGACCCGGCCGAGGCCGGCCGGATCCGCGCCCGCGTCCGGCAGGACGCCCTCGACGCCGGCCGCGACGCGGACGCCGTCAAGGTCGCCTTCACCCTGCCCGCGGGCGCCGGAGCCGACGAGATCGCCGAATGGTGCACCGCGCAGCTCGCCGACGGGTTCGTCGTCCCGCTCACCGCACCCGACGACCCGTTCCTCACCACCACCGCCGAAGAGCTGCGCCGCCGCGGCCTGCTCCGCGCCCCGTCCACCACCGGCACGACACTGCGCGACCGCCTCGGCCTCGCCCACCCGGCCGGCCGCCCCGCCGCCGCGGCGTCCTGACGGAGCGGCCCCCATGGAGACGCTCATCCTGACCGGCAGCACGGCGGCGGCGTCCACCTCCGCCCGCCTGGCCGGACTCATCCGCCGCCGGATCGAACTGCGCGACCTCGACTCCGTCGTATCCGACCTGGACCGGAGCCTGCTGCGGCTCCCGGGCCTGGACGCCGACGCCTACACCGGCGGCGCCCTCGCCCGGGACCCCGGCGTCCGCCACCTGGCCGACCGCCTCGCGGACGCCCGGGCCGTCGTCCTGGTCACGCCGGTCCAGCACGGCAGCTACTCCGGCGCCCTGAAGAACCTGCTCGACCACGCGCCGCGCGCGGCGCTGCGCGACAAGCCGGTGCTGCTGGCCGCCACCGGCGGCACCCTCCACCCGGGCTCGGCCGCCTGCGACCACCTGCGCGCCGTCGTCCGTTCCCTGGGGGGCTGGGCCGTGCCCACCCAGGTCATCGCGCAGCGCTCGGAACTGACCGCCGCCGCCGAGCCGCCGCCGCAGCTGGCCGCCCGCATCGACCGCGCCGTCGGCGAACTGCTGCTCGGCGCCCGCATGCTGGCCCCGGCCGCCCTCTGACCCCGCCAACCCGCACCCTGGAGAAACATGTCCCGCCGCCTGTTCACCTCGGAGTCCGTCACCGAGGGCCACCCCGACAAGATCGCCGACCAGATCAGCGACACCATCCTGGACGCCCTCCTGGCGGAGGACCCGGCCTCCCGCGTGGCCGTGGAGACACTGATCACCACCGGCCTCGTCCACGTGGCCGGCGAGGTCACCACCAAGGCGTACGCGCCGATCGCGCAGCTCGTCCGCAACAAGATCCTCGAGATCGGCTACGACTCCTCGAAGAAGGGCTTCGACGGCGCCTCCTGCGGCGTGTCGGTGTCCATCGGCGCACAGTCCCCGGACATCGCGCAGGGCGTCGACACCGCGCTCGAACACCGAGTCGAGGACACCGCCGCAGCCGAAGAGGCCGACCACCTCGACCGGCAGGGCGCCGGCGACCAGGGCCTGATGTTCGGCTACGCGTGCGACGAGACGCCCGAGCTGATGCCGCTCCCGATCCACCTCGCCCACCGGCTCTCCCGCCGCCTGACCGAGGTCCGCAAGAACGGCACCATCCCGTACCTGCGTCCCGACGGCAAGACCCAGGTCACCATCGAGTACGACGGCAACCGCGCGGTCCGCCTCGACACGGTCGTGGTCTCCTCCCAGCACGCCTCCGACATCGACCTGGACTCGCTGCTCACGCCCGACATCCGCGAGTTCGTCGTCGAGCACGTCCTCAAGGAGCTCGCCGAGGACGGCATCAAGCTGGACACCGACGGCTACCGCCTGCTGGTCAACCCGACCGGACGCTTCGAGATCGGCGGCCCCATGGGCGACGCCGGCCTGACCGGCCGCAAGATCATCATCGACACGTACGGCGGCATGGCCCGCCACGGCGGCGGCGCCTTCTCCGGCAAGGACCCGTCGAAGGTCGACCGCTCCGCCGCGTACGCGATGCGCTGGGTCGCCAAGAACGTGGTCGCCGCCGGCCTCGCCTCCCGCTGCGAGGTGCAGGTCGCGTACGCCATCGGCAAGGCCGAGCCCGTCGGCCTCTTCGTCGAGACCTTCGGCACCGAGACGACCTCCGTCGACCGCATCAGCCAGGCCATCACCGAGGTGTTCGACCTCCGCCCGGCCGCGATCATCCGCGACCTCGACCTGCTCCGCCCGATCTACGCCCGTACCGCCGCCTACGGCCACTTCGGCCGCCAGGACCAGGACTTCACCTGGGAGCGCACCGACCGCGTCGACGCCCTGCGCACCGCCGCCGGCCTCGCCTGACCCGCCGCCCCCGCAACCCGTCCGCCACGGGCAAGCCCGCACCGCGAGCCTGCCCGTGGCGGACGGCTGCGGGGACGCGATACCCGGTTCCCTGCCCCCGACGGCGCATGACAGCATTCCGTCATGCCGACGGGGGATACACCTGCAACGGTGGCCGAGGCGGTGCAGGAACTGCGGGAGATCGCCCACTCATGGGTCGACGGGTGGCACGGCGACCCCGACCTTCTGATCGAGGCTGCCCTGCGCGCCCTGTGCGCCGGTGTCGACACACCGTCACTGCTGCACCTCGCCGCGCTGAACCGCGGCGAGCGCGACCAGGCATCGGCGCTGTTCGGCCGGGTGATGGACGAGCTCGGGTTCGGCTTCCACCCGCCCGAGGACTACTGGGAGGGCCGGCTGGCGCTTGCCCGCTGGTGGGCTTCCGAGATCGTCGGCGGCCGGCTGGACCCCGGGGAGGGCATCGCGCTCATCTTCTACAACGTGGCCGAGCCCTACGGGCGGTGCGAGGAGCTGAACCCTCTCATCGACGCGGTGGCGGCGCACTGGGAGCACGGCGGTCCGCAGCGGTCCCCGGACGGGACCACCGCACAGCTGACCCGGATCGCCCGCGAACTCCTGTCCCGCATCCCGCCCCCGCCCGCCCTGCCCGAGGACTGACACCGCGGCACGTCACCCGCCCTCACGGGGATCGCCGTGATCGGGAAGACGCCCGCTGGACGAGGTGTGGAGGACCTCGCGGGCTTGTTCGGCGGCGCGCGTGATGCTCCCGGAGACGAAGTCGACGAAGCGGGCGATGTATTCGAGGCGGGTGGCGGCGGGGGTGCCGGGGCCGAGGACATGGACGCCCTCCTGCGCGGTGTGGGCGAGCCGGGTGGTGGCCTGGGCACTGGCGATCATGGATTGGTACCAGACGTCGCCGTCGACGACGTAGCGGTCCCGGCGGCGCTCCCCGGTACCCCCACCATAGCATTCACTCTCAATCCATTGCAATGCACCACCTCCCGCTCGTTGCGTTAAATGGCAGTCCACTGCAACGATCTAATGCCTCTGACCTGCATTGATGCAAATCAAGCGCAACGACACGATTGTCGACTCCATAAACGCAACGTAGCGTTTCCACTGTCAGAAAGAACGACGGAAACAACGAGTGCAGGAGAAACCACCATGCAGAAGTTCGCCACCCCCGCCCCGGTCTCGGTCGTCCTCGACATCCCCGCGGGACGCATCCGGTTCATCGCCGCCGACCGGGCGGACACCGCGGTCGAGGTCCTGCCGGCCAGCGCCTCCAAGAGCGCGGACGTGAAGGCGGCGGAGCAGACCGGGGTCGCCTACGCCGACGGCGTCCTGCGGATCGAGGCCGCACCGGCGAAGAACCGGATCCTCGGCTCTTCCGGATCGGTCGAGGTCACCGTCCAGCTGCCCGCCGACTCCCGTATCGAGGCGAAGACGGCCGCCGCCGAACTCCGCGGCGTCGGACGGCTCGGCGACGTCGTCTTCGAGAGCGCGCAGGGCTCGGTCAAGCTCGACGAGACCGCCGCCGCCCGCCTCACCCTCCAGGCCGGCGACGTCTCGGTCGGCCGCCTGAACGGCCCGGCGGAGGTCAGTACCCAGAAGGGCGACATCCACATCGCCGAGGCCGTGCGCGGCACGGTCACGCTGCGCACCGAGCACGGCGGGATCTCGGTGGGCGCCGCCCGCGGCGTCTCCGCCTCCCTGGACGCGGGCACCGCCTACGGCCGGATCCACAACGCGCTGGTGAACACCGACGGCGCCGCCGCCGGCCTGAGCATCCACGCGACCACCTCCTACGGCGACATCACCGCCCGCACCCTGTGAACAGCCCGCGCCGGTCGCCCCGGAGACCGACCGGCAAGCCCGTGGGAGGTGGACACCGCACCTCCTACGGCACCCGGAAAACGCGTGCGAGGCCGGCCCGTGTTCGTGAAATGCTCATCACAATGAACACCAGCACCGGCCCTCTCCCCTCACCCCCTCGCGGCACCGTCCGCGCCCTCGCCGCCACAGCCTGCGCCGTGATCCTGCTGGCCGGCTGCGACAGCGGCTCCGGCAGCAGGGCGGCTCCGGCGTCCCCGACCGGCCCGGCAGGGGCCGCTTCGGCGACCCCGGCACCCGCCGTGCCCGCGGACAAGGCGTTCGACCCCGAGAACGCCCTCGCCGCTGCCGGGCAGAAGCCCTACGCGGCGAGCATCAAGATCACCAACGAGGCAAACGGCGTACCCGCGTTGACCATGAGCGGCCGGGCCAACCTCAACGGCCTCTTCACGGGACGCGTGGAGATGAAGTCCCCGGCCGCCACGATCGAATCGGTCACGACGGAGGACACCGACTACTTCCGCGGCCTCGACGTGGAAGGCGCCCAGTGGACGAAGCGTCCCCGCACCCAGGGCGGCAGCCTGGTCAGCTACGAGGCGTACGCGAAACTGCTGCTCGCCGCCGGCCCCGCCGCGCGCAAGGGCATGGAGGACCAGGGCGGCGTCGCCACCTACCACCTCTCGGGACACCTCGACCTGGAGCAGATCGCCTCCGCCGACCCGCGCACGTACGCCTCCATGAAGGCCAAAGGCGTCACCGGCTTCGACTGCGACCAGTGGATCGACAGCCAGGGCCGCACCGTCCGCTTCGAGCAGCGCTTCGACATGCGCGGCGTGAAGGCCGTCAACAAGGCCGTCTTCGCCGACTTCGGACCCGCCGAGAAGTTCGCCGCGCCGACCGGCAGCTGACCGGCAACGCTCCCGCCCTCCCCCGGACCGCCGACAGCCGAGCACCACTTCGCCGACCCCATCACTCCGCACCAGGACCGCAGCGACGGCCGGCGCCGTGGTAGCCGCAGCCGAACACCTCGTGCGCACGCACTGCCCGGAACGCCCCTGGGGCGTCGGCCGGCGGGGAGGCGCCGGCTGCGACCCGGACCAGCGCATTCTCGCCGTCTTGGGGAGGGGTGCAAACAGGCGGACACCCTGCGGCATTTGGGTGAGGGCCGCCCGTTCCCTCTCCACCACCACGTCCGCGGGGGCCGGTGAAGGCCGCTGACGCGGCACTTCACCGGCCCCCGCGCGAACGTAAAACCGGCCCGGCCGACCGGCCGACCGGCCACCCGGCCAACCCGCCGCCCGCGCGCGCCCGGAGGCACTGCGGACGGCGCCGGGAGGCCGGCGCCGTCCGGGACGGCGACGGCCTCCCGGCCGGGAAGGTCCGGGCGGCGCGGGAACGCCGCTACTTGAGCCGGTACAGGCAGCCCTTCGGGTTCTTTCCGCCGTCGTTGTCGGCGACCTGCTTGCCGTCGACCTTGATGACGCACGCGGCCTGCTGCAGCATCCCATCAGCGCCCTGAACCGACCCGGGGACGACCGTCACCAGACGCCCGGCCTTCTGTTCCGCGCCGATGAGCTTGACGGTCTCCGTCTTCGTCCACGGCAGCACCGCCTGCTGCTCGGAGCCGCTCGTCTCGGCGTTGTACATGAGCGGGACCTTGCCCTGCCCGGAAACCTCCAACGTCACTTCGTGGGTCGCGTTGCCGCTCCCCTTTGCGGCGGCAGGCTCCTTGGCCACGGGCGAAGCGCCCTGGGACACCGAACCCGTGGCGCCCGCGCCGTCCGCCTTCCCACCACCATCCTTTTTGCCGTCACTTCCGCAGCCGGTCAGCAGCGCCACTGCAGCGAGCAGTGCCAGTCCGGTAACCGTCTTGCGCATGTTCCCCGTACTCCATCTTTCGGCCTTGCTGTTCTCGTCTTCCCTCCGGCGAGGGAACGACACCCAAGATCCAATCACGCCCCGTGAGGTGACGCGTCACCGGGGTACGTCGAAGCGGGGTCAAGCGGGCATCTCGACTGCCGGGAGGGACGGTTTGACTACTGTCCGCAATCATGGTCAGGGGTCCGCGGCTTGTGCCCACGGCTCGGGACCGGGTGCCGGGAACGGCTCGCGCTGTCGGCCGGACCGCGCTTCACGGCCCGGAGTCCTGCCCCTGCTGACGTCGTGTCCGTCCTCGACCTTCAGCAGCTCCGGGCCGCCGGGGAAGAGAAGAGGGGTGCTGCTCGCGAGCGCTGACCGGCCCATTGCGCCGGGGCGGGCCGCGTAAGGAGAGACCGCAGGATCGGATCGAAAGCGCGTCCGCTTCGCGCTCGTCGCCCTCCTGGCGTCCGGGGCGGCGTTTCGCCGCGCCGTCGGCGCAAGCCGCAGCGCCAACGCGCTGACCGCGCCGACCGCGCCGACCGCGCCGACCGTGGTGACAGCCCCCCTCTGTCTACTCTCTGTCGACTCCCCCGCGAATACAAGACTGCAATTTTTGCGGTCAAACCCGGACACTCATTCCCGGGCGGCGGCCTGCGCCCGCACTCCAACGGGAGGACTTTCATGGCAGACATCTGGGATCCGCACGGCAGTCTGCACCGCATGCTGTGGATCGGAGGCGCGCAGTGGTCCGGCAAGACCACCGTCGCGGAGCTCGTCGCCCGCCGACATGGACTGACGGTGTATCACTACGACTACCACGACGCTCGTGGCCATCAGGACCGCCGGATTGCGCGGCGGGTCGCCCAGGGCGCGCCCGTGGCTGACCCGACCCCCGACCGGGTCTGGTCGGACCGGAGCCCGCAGGAGATGGCCGCGGAGACACTGGCCGGCTTCCCGGTCCGTTTCGGGTGGGCGTTGGACGACCTGCGCGCACTGTTCACCGCCCGCCCGGCGATCGCCGAGGGCTGGGGACTGCGGCCGGAGCTGGTCTCGCCGCTGCTCGACTCGCCCCGACGGATGGTCGTCCTCGTCCCCACCGAGGACTTCCGGCAGCACCAGATCCGCACCGTCCCGCGCGCGGGCGCTCTCGGCATCCCGGTCAGGGACCCGGCCCGCGCCCAGGCCAACCGCATCGCTCGCGACCGCCTGGTGGCCGAGGACGCGGCCCGGAACGCCCGCCGCCTCGGCATCCGCGTCATCGAGGTCGACGGCACCCGCGACGCGTCCGCGGTGGCGTCAATGGTGGCCGAGCAGTTCTCCCCCTACCTACGGGCATCGGCGACTGCATGACCCGCCCACCGTAGTCTGCGACGGTGGGCGGGTCCTGATCGACAGACTGGAGAACCAGCCGTGACCGGCATCGCATTCCTGGCCTCCTTCATCACGACCGGACGCCTGCACGGCATCGGCATCGGTGCCACACTCGGCGAGGTCGACCGGGCCCTGCCGCACCGCTGCGTCGATGTCGTCGGCGAGGACAACGCCTCGCTGCGTCGCGACTACGGGTTCGTCGAGTTCTACTTCAACCCCGGGGAGGAGTGGGTGATGTCCGGCGGGTCGATCGAGCTGCACCGCCTCGCCAACGCCCCGAGCCGACGGCACGGTGGAGCGCGAGCACGGGCGTCGGGTTCACCCCCCACACCGCTTGGGCGGACCTGCGGGAGGCGCTCTCCGATGTCGCTCCGGACCCGGAGTTCACCGTCACCGACCAGGGCGGTTTCCTGGAGTACCGGGCGGAGGCGTCCTGTGTCTCGGTCCTCGTCGTGGACGACGAGGAGGAGGAGAGGGGCTACCGCGTGGGGCACGGGGACGTGTGGAGCGTCAGCCTGTGGGCGCCCGTACGGGCGGACTGACACCGGCACCACGCGCGGAGGCGTCGGCGTCGGTGCCGGTGCCGACCGGCCGGCACCGGCGCCACTGGCGCGAGGTCACGTCCGGAGCGCGAGTGCTGCCGACGTAGGGCGGGGGGAGAGAGGAACGCGTCCACAGGCCCACCGCCCCCCGCCCCCGCCGTTCGTCGTCGGCGGACAGGTCTGTTCGCGCGGGCGGTCCTGGTGCGATCATGACCCTTTCTCGGGGGCCGAGTCGGGGGACCGGAGCATGGACTTCGTCCTGCCGTTGGACGCTGCCGCCGCGACGCTGGAGACGGCCGGGGCAAGGGAGCGGCTCTGTCCGAGCTCGCGCGCGCCGGGCTGCCGGTGCCGGGCGGGTTCCATGTGACGACCGCCGCGTACCGGGAGTTCGTCACCTCGACCGGTGTGGCCGGCCGCATCCGCGCCGAGCTCACCGCCGCCTCCGGACCGGACGGCGATCCGGACGCGGGGGCCGGTGGACTGGCCCGGCTCGGACTCGCGATCGAGGAGCTGTACGGGGAGCCGCGCGACGTCGAGTGGGCGCGCGAGGCGGGTTCCTTCCGCATCCTCCAGGCACGGCCGATCACCACGGTCGCGGCGCCCACGCCCGAGGTGTGGAACGACAGCACCGGCACCGACTCCCTGTGGACGAGCGCCAACCTGGGCGAGGCCGTCCCGGATGTGATGACGCCCGCGACCTGGTCGTTCGTCAAGGCCTTCATGGGCGACGTCATGGTCGGGGCGAGCCTGGAGGGGCGCCCGATGTACGGGAACATCGGCGGCCGCTTCTACATGAACCTCAGCGTCACGGAGACCCTCGCGGCCGCGTTCGGGCAGGGCAGTAAGTTCGCCCGGGCCAACGAGCTGGTGTTCGGGCGCCTTCCGGAGGGCATGGCCATTCCGCTGCTGCCCGCGTCCAGGCTGCGGGTCTGGCGGGACACCATCGGCGAGGCGTTCGCGGTGATGAGCCGCATCCGCGCGACCGGGAAGCAGCTGCCGGCGTTCCTGGAGGAGGCGCCCGAACGCTGCGGGGAGCTGCGGGCCCGCGTCGCCGCCGCGGCGACCGCGGGGGAGCTGTCGGCCCTGTGGGAATCGGAGGTGGCGCCGTACTTCCGCCGCTGCTGCCACATGCTCCAGGCCGCCACCCGCCAGGACGGCGACTCCCTCGTCAAGGTACGCGGCACCCTGGAGTCCCTGGTGGGCGAAGAGGACGCCGACCTGATGACCACCGGCCTCGGCGACGAGGGCCAACTCGCCAGCATGGGACCGCTGCTCGGCCTGGAACGGCTCGCCCGCGGCGAGACCGACCGCGACACCTACACCCGTACGTACGGCCACCGCGGCCCCACGCCTCTTCCGCACGCTGCTGGACCGCCGGATCACCCTGGTCACCACCTCCAACCACCCGCCCGCCGGACTGATGCCGGACCCGCTCTACCACCACCTGTTCGAGCCGACCATCACGCTCATAGAGGAGCGGATGGACGTCCTGGACGTCACGGGTCCGGTGGACTTCCGCCGCCTCGGGCCGCCTCCCCGGACGCGTACCTCCTCGACCGCGGATGAACCGGGAACCGGGCGGGCGCGCCTGTCGGTACCGTCCGTCATGATCGGACACATGAACGAGACCGAGGCGGTCGCAGCCGCACCTCCCACCCGCCGCAGCTGGAACGGATTCCAGTCGTCCGCCGCCCTCCAGGGCTTTGTCGGGGCCTCAGGCTGCTGGAACGAGGATTCCTTCGCCGACATCACCCGCATCGGCCGCTTCATCGAGGGCAGCTGGGCGCCCGAGCCGGGCGACCGCGAGATCCGCCCCTCCGCGGCCGGCAGCTGGACCGAACTCATAGGCCGCCCGGGCGCGCTCGCGCTGCGCGCCGCCTCTGCCGCGACCAGGCCGGAGCGCCGCGCGGTGCTCCTCGACTTCCTGGAGATGTGGGCAGGCACCCCCTTCGCCGACCCTGCCTACCGCTTCCGCGTGGGCCGCCTCGCCGGGACCACCTCCTTCACCGTCCGCGACCGGCACGGCGCCTCGTTCGGCCTCCACCTGCCGGCCGCCCGCAGGACGCTCTACTTCGAGGCCCTGCTCCCCGGCGCCGAGCACGCCCCACGCCCCGAGGAACCGCTCTACGCCGCCGACTGCCACCGCGGTTGGGGCACCCCCGAGCAGCTGCTGCGCCTCGTGGAGCTCGTCCGCGAGCGCGGCCCGGTCGCCACGGACGCGGACGCCACGCTCGCCCTGAGCGGGGCAACCGGCCTCAGCCGCCCCGCCGCCGCCCTCGTCCTGGCCGGCAACTGCGGCGGGGGGAGCTACTACGTGCCCTTCCTCGACGCGCACGAGCGTGCCACGTACGGATTCAAGGCCGCCGAACTCGAATCGGCACGCGAAGAGATGGCGGTGCTGAACGACGACGAGCGGCTCGCCCTGCTCGCCGACGTACTGCCCGACGACCCCGCCGACCTGTGGGAGCCGGGCGGCCCCGCCCGCGTCGCGGAGCGCATCGCCGCCGCCTGGGCCGAGCAGCACGGCACCCGGCCGACCGCGCCGTGGAGCACCTGGCAGGCCGCGGTCGCACTGGACACCGAGATGCCGGCGGCCCACCTGTGCCACCTTCTCCTCGATCCGCCCAACGCCCCCCTCCCGCCCGGCTTCTACCTGCGCATATGGCCCTTCGCGCCCGAGCACCGGCACCTGCGCACCGCGTGGGACGTCATGGGCCGCTACGACGCCGAGACCCTCGCGGACGCCCTCTTCACCGGCCTGACGTGGGCGTACGCTGACCTCCCCGCAGGCGACCCCGTGCGCGCCGGGGCGCCGGAAGCCGTCCGCCACCTGCGCAGGGTGCTGGCCGGCGGCGACTCCCCGGCCCGGGTGCTGCGCGCGGGCGTGGTCCACGGCGACCGGGGCGGCGCCCGCTGGGACTGGCTCACCGACGGCACCTGCGACCGCATCATGGCCCGCATCACCGCCGACGACCTGCCCGCAGGCCGCTACGAGTCCGACCCGCGCGCCTGCGCCCCCGACCTGGTCGCCGACGTCGCGGAGACCCTCGGCCTGTCCGAGGACGCCGCCGCCCTCCACCTCCAGCTGCTGACGCTCCCCGTTCCGTCGGACCGCAACGTGCGGCGCTGGAACGCCTGGACACCGGCCCGCCACAAGGCGGCCGCGGCCGAGCTGCTCGCGCACGGCCTGGCGGTGGAGGACCGCCGGGCCCGCGCCGGACGCACCCTCTTCCTGCCCGGCCCGTGGGCGCACGCCAAGAAGCCGCTGCCGCCGATGGAGTCCTGGAAGGCGCCCCTGACCGGCGCCCGGCTCTCCGCCGCCGGGACCGAGGTCCGGGGCATCAGGCTGTCGCCGGGCACGCTGCCCGAACTGTTCGCCGAGGCATGGCGGCTGGTCCGCAGGGGGCAGGGCCCGAAGCCCTGAGCACACCCCGCCCGCCTTGGCCGGGGCCGGCCGCCGGGCGGGGCGGGGTGACCTACGGTTCCGCTCGGGGTGCGGGTGCCACCAGGGCTTCCCGTCCCCGTCGGGTTCGGTGAAGTCGGGCTCCTCTTCGGCGAACTCGATGCAGGTCTGCCAGTGTTCGAGGATCCCTGTGACGGGATGGTGCCAGGCGTCACCGACAGCAGCGGCCCGGTCGTCGCACCCACCCGGCTGGAGCAGCCGGTGGCGTCGCGCCATCGCGCCATCGCGCCATCGCGACGAAGGCGTCGATGGAACGTGGTGAGCATGGCGTCCATGCCCCCATGCAACCAGGCGCGGAACAGCAGGAGTTGTGCTGGCATACCCTCGCCTGATGGACAAGATCACTGAACGGATCGAGATCGAGGCGGAGGCAACCCGGTCCGCCCCTGCTCTCCTCCTGCGGCCGTGGACGTTGGCGGACGCCGCCGGCCTGGTCGATGTGTACCGGGACGAGGCCCTGCGCCGCTGGACGAGTGAAGACGTGGACGACGAGGAGAGCGCGGCCAGGTGGGTTCAGGACCAGCAGCGCGGCTGGGAAGCCGGTGATCGCTTCGCGTTCGCCGTCGTGGAGCCGCGAGCCGGTGGGCCTGAGGGACGGCGGCCGTTGGGGAACGTGGTCCTCAAAGCCGCCGCCCCTGACACCGGGTCCGCCGAGGTCGGCTACTGGACCGCGGCACATGCGCGCGGCCGGGGAGTGGCGCCGCGCGCAGTGCAGGCCTTGACCGACTGGGCCTTCACTTCCTTCGCCGACGACGGCTTGACCCGCCTGGAACTCCTCCACCAGGTCGACAACCTGGCGTCATGCCGTGTCGCGCAGAAGTGCGGGTACGAACTGACCAGGCTCCTGACTCCGGCACCACCGGCGTATCCCCTCGACGGCCACCTCCACGTACGGGAGCACAGCCCCTGAAACCGGACCCGTCAGACGCCTCCCGGCACAGCCCCCCACCAGGACGGGGACACACTCAACGAGGACACGCTGCTGGCTCGCCCTGTCTCCGAGGCGTCGACACCACGGCTGCCGCCCCCGTGGGGGTCGGGATCGGCGAAGACGAAAATGCGCACGCCGGACTCGGGCACGCGATAGCGGTGGATGCTCCCCGTGAGGTCATCGGGCTCGACCGTGCACCCCAGGGACAGGACCGCCCGCCGCAACCCTTCGAACCGGGGACGGGGCGCGAACTCCCCGTATTCCCGCTCCAGGGCCGCCGGTACGCAGGGGCCGTGGACCAACCTGTGGACCTGCACACTGATCCCGAAGCAGGACGGGGACCCCTCGACATCCGAGAAGGAGAGCTCCACCAGCCCGTAGTCCCGGCGCAGCAGCCCGTCGCCGGGATCGTCGAGGTAGTCGGGCCCCACCGCGGCCTCCCATACGGCGGGGCGGGATCCGATGCCGGCCCCGAGGACGTCGCAGCGTGTTGCGACATGAGCGTAGAAGTCCAGGTCAGACACCCCGTTGATCTCCTCCAGCGTGATCATTTCGTACGGCCGAACCTTAACGGGAACGGCATGGAGCCCCGCAGCGGCCGGCGAGGCCGCTGCGGGGCTGTCAGTTCACGGAATCCCGCGCTCGCTGCGGGTCAGCCCTTGGCGGTGGGCACGTTGGGCACGCAGAACAGGCCCTGCAGGTAGCGGAAGACGATGTGCTGGCCATCCGGGCACCAGCCCTGGTTCGGGTCCTTGTCGAACGGGATGCCGTCGTATACGCCGCGCGTGCAGAACGCCTTGGCGTCGCTGTTGTAGCCGCCGAAGAAGCCGCCGTTCTTGAAGCACTGATCGGCGGTGACGGTGGTCGGGGCGGTGGCGGCGGAGGCGGAGACGGTCGCCATGGGCGCGATCGCGAGGGCAGCCCCAAGGGCCATGGCGGCCGGAATGCGGTGTCGCATCATCAACTCCTTTGTCTATCGGACAGATTCGTCAAATGCAGACCACTCATGCTTCCCGCTCGCCAACCCGCGGACTACACATTTCGACCCCTGTTCCACCCCCTAATATTCCGGCTTGTTGTTTGACCTGCGGATTTGATCGGGCGGCCGGAGCCGCCGGAGTATCAGGACGGCGCTTTCCTGTAGATGCGGTCGAGGCTGCCGCACATCACGTTGGAGGAGCCGATCCACATGATCGTGAAGGTGTGGCCGTTGCTCTTCCTGGTCACGGCGTCGGCGCAGTAGTCCGGTTTGATCTCGTCGGGTGCGATGCCCTGGGTCGGCGGCGGGAACGGCAGCCGCTTGGGCAGCCAGCAGGCCCCGACGTCGACGATCCCCTTGAGGTCCTTGCGGACGACCGCCACCATGCCGATCGACCACGGCGTGCTCTTGTGCTGGTACACCCCGACGGCCAGGCGGTCGGTCTCGTAGGCGCACTTTGCGACGTCGTTGGCCGCGTCCAGCTTGCCGACGAACTGGCCGAGCCCGTTGCGGAAGCTCGTGTACCTCGGGTTGCCGCTCTTGGGGACGAAGCCGAGGATCTGGTCGGCCAGCCTGGCGAGGGGCACGCAGGGATTCTGATTGATCCTGCTGACTTCGTCCGCCGGCGGGAAGCCGGGGAGCTGGGACCTGGTGAGGGGCCCGGGGGTGGGGCAGGCGGGTTTCTTGCTGCTGGTGGTGCCGTCACTCTCGCCGGTCCCGGCCGAGGGCTTCGAGTCGGAGGGCGCCGCGTTGGGCTCCTGCTCCTGCTCCTGCTCCGTGCTGCCGTGGTCCGACCCGGGGTTCGGCTGCGTGCACGACACGCCGGTCAGTGCGACGACGACCGCCACCGCCACCGCCCACGCCCGCCGCCTCCCCGTGGCTGTCCCCAGCGATCCGCGTGCCCCGCGTACGGAGGACGGCTGCGGGGCGACGGGCCTCGGGCTTCCGGAGCGCAATGAGGGAGGATCGAGCTCGTTCGGAGCGGGACCGTCCTTGGACCTGTCGCCGTGGCCGGCGGCGGCCGAAGCGGCGGCCGTGACGGCGGCGGCCCGGTGTGCTCGCATCGTGTTGTCTCCTTGGGCGTCGCAATGGTGTGTCCGGTCGGGGCGGGTGGGATCACGAGCCGCCTCCGGGTGGGTGTCGACAACAGTGGTCTGCGCAGGTCGCCCGGGACATCAGTACTGGCACTGAACCGTGGTACGCAGCCGGTGCCGGTGCCGCAACCGGGTCCTCGTCGAGTGCGGCTGCGGGATACTCCCGGAGTGGAAAGCGAATTCGTCGGCAGGGAAGCCGAATTGGCGATTCTCGCCCAGCGCCTCGAAGAGGCGGCGCGGGCCTCCGGATCCGTGGTGCTGCTCGCGGGGGCGGCGGGTGCCGGCAAGAGCACGCTCGCGGTCGAGGCGCTGCGCCGCCACGCCGACCCCGAGCGCGTCACCGTCGTACGGGGCCACTGCCCCAGGGACGCGGTGGCACCGCCGCTGTGGCCCTGGCAGCGTGCCTTGCTCCTTGCCGAAGCCGCCCCCGGAGTCCCTGGAGGCCCCGGGGCCCCCGGACACCGGACGGCCGAGCCTGCGGGGGCGTCGACCGCGGTCGAGCGGGTGCCGTGGAGTACGGCGAAGCCGGCCGACGCAGCGGCGGCGCGGTTTCTGGAGCTGGCCCGGATGAGTGAGGCTCTGGCCGCGGCCGCCACCGAACGCACACTCGTCGTTCTGCTGGAGGATCTGCACTGGGCCGACACCGCCAGCCTCGACCTGCTGCGGCACCTGGCCGGCCGGGTCGCCGACTGCGGCCTGTTCGTCCTCGGCACGTTCCGGGAACCGGTGCCCGAGGAAACCGCCGGAGCCCTCGCGGACCTGGGCCGCTACGGTGCCGCCACACTGCGCCTGGCGCCCTTCACCCGGGATGAAGTCGCCCGGTGCGTCGGTGAGGCCGACGCGGCCGAGTCCTACCGGCGCACGGGCGGACTGCCCCTGCTGGTCACGGCACTGCGCACGCACCCAGGCGGCCTCGGCACCGTCGTCAGCGGCCTGCTGGCCGGGCTCACCGCCGAGCAGCGCGACGTCGTACGGGCCGCGGCAGTGCTCGGCGAACACCTGGACACCGACCAGCTCGCCGCGGTCCTGCCGGAGTCGGGCGAGACCAGCGTCGCCCGGGCGCTGGAAGCCGCCTGGCATGCCGGGGTGCTCACCGCGGCAGAGGACCCCCGAGCCGGACGCACGTATCGCTTCAGCCACGACCTCGTACGCGACGAGGTGCTCGGCCGGACCACCCCGGCCACCTCCCGTGCGCTGCACCGGGCCGCCGCACGGGCACTGGAGCAGGCCGGCAACCCCGCCGACGCAGCCCGTATCGCGGCACACTGGCGACGCTCCGGCACGGCTCCCGCTCACCGTGCCGCCGCCGCACGCTGGTCGCGGACCGCCGCGGATCTGGCCCGCGAACGGCACGCCCATGCGGACGCCGCCCGACACCTGGCGGACGCCGCCGGCGTCCTCGACGCGGCCGACCCGGAGCGTGTGTCGGCGCTCATCGACCTGGCCCGCGCCGAGTACCTCGCCGGGCGCTACGACGCCAGCCTGCGCCACTGCGACGAGGCGTCGGACGCAGCGATCGCCGGCGGCCGACCGGCCCTGCTCGCCGAGGTCGCCCTGGTGTTGCAGGGCGTCACGTTCCCCCGTGCCTCACAGGCCATCACCCGGCTGTGCCGAGCGGCACTGGCCGTCGACGGCCTGCAGGACGCGATGCGTGCCCGGCTGATCGCCCAGCTCGCCACCGCCTCGGCCGATCTCGGCTCACCCGAGGAGGCGGCCGAACTCGCCCGCGCCGCCCTCGATCTGGCCGGAACCACCGGCGACGTGCGGGCCGAACTCGACGCCGCCCGGGCGGTGGAGATGACCCTGGCCCATCCCGACGACACCGCCGAACGCCTGCGCCTGGGAGAGCTGGCCGTCACCCGCGCGGAACGACTCGGCGACCCGCTCGCCGCCGTCCTCGGCCACCAGTGGCGCGTCCAGTCCGGATACCTGCTCGGGCGGACGGACGTGGTGGACGATGCGATCCGCGGCATCGAAGCGCTCGTGGCCCGCTCCCCGAGACCGCTGATCCGCTGGCACCTGCTGCGCGTCAGCGCGGCCCGGGCCGCGCAGGAAGGACGGTTCACCGACGCCCGCCGCCACAACGAGGACGCCACCGAACTCGCTCTGGCCGGCGGAGACCAGTACGCCATCGCCATGGGCTACGTACTGCACCAGCAGCTGGCCCTGGTGCGCGGCGACGCCGCGGAACTGCGCGAGGAGATGTGGCGCGACCTCGACCGTGCGCCGAGGAACCCGCTGATCCTGTCCCTGCGAGCACGAGCACTGTTCCTCGCCGGGCGGCCGGACGAGGCGCGGGACGCCTACCACCGGCTGCGCCCGCTGCTTCCGATCCCGATGACGAACCCGCCGTGGCCCGCAGTACTGCTGAATCTGGTCGACCTGATCGAGCTGGCGGGCGACGCCGGGGCCGCGCGGCTGGTGTACGACCAGCTCACACTGTTCCGGCCGTACCCGGGAGCCCTCGGCACGTCCACGGCGTACTTCTCCGGCACGGTCAGCCGCGACCTCGGCCGTCTCGCCCGGACCGCGGGCCGGCCGGAACAGGCCGAGGAACTGTTCCGCGAGGCGCTGATCCGCAATCGGGCCCTCGGCGCGAGGCCGTATGTGGCACTGACCTGCCTGGACCTCGCCGCCGTCGCACGCGACAAGGGCGACCTCCAGGCCGCGGCGGCCCTCGCCCGGGAGGCACTGGCGATGGCCGACCGGCTCGACCTGCCCGGCCCGTCCGCCGCTGCGGCACGCCTCATCGGCGAAGTCACCGCCCGGCGAGACGACTCCGACCCGCTCACCCCGCGCGAACGCCAGATCGCCCGGCTCGTGGCCCGGGCCCACACGAACCGGCAGATCGCCGACGACCTGGTCATTTCCGAACGCACAGTGGAAAGCCACGTCCGCAACATCCTCGCCAAACTCGGCTACGCCAACCGCACCGAAATGACAGCGCACTGGCCCTCCCCGTACCAGGCAAGGGAATGACATACGAAGGTACTGCTCGCGAACGCCCCCAACCCCACGGCGAACAGGAACGCCCGAACCACGCCTGCTACCCGCACCTCGGGAACGTCCAGCCCGCCACGGCCACCGGGCGCGGCCGTGACGGCGAACAACGCACGCGGCTGCGAGAACAGCCGGGACCCCGCCGACCCCGAAATGCTCACGGCACAGCGGAAGAACAAGACGACCGGCGAAACCAATCCCGAAGCCATCCGCATGCTGCTCTCGCGCTTTATTCCGTTGCCGAACAGCCCAGTATGGGATCTGCTGGTCGACTACGAGCGGCCGAACTTCTTCAAGAGCAGCGCCGAGATCGACAGCTGCCTGGCCGCCGGGCGCTCTGCTGATCATTCTGCTGCCGGGGCCGAGCTCCCTGTTCACGCTGTCGGTCGCCGCACGGCTCGGGGTCAAAGCCGGATATCGCGCCGCGGCAGGGGTGTTCCTGGGCGAGACCCTGCTCATGATGGCGACGGCGGCAGGACTCGCCTCGCTGCTCCAGAACAACGAGCTGCTGTTCGCCATCGTGAAGTACGCCGGGGCCGGGTATCTGACCTGGATCGCCGTGAGCATGATCCGGGCAGCATGGGCGATGTGGCGACACCGCGACGAGAAGAGCGCGGAGGACGCGGAGGACGCGGCGGCCCCGGAGCCGTCGACGGGCGGGCGGTTGTCCCGGCGCTCGCTGGTGATCACCATCCTGAACCCGAAGGCAATTCTGTTCTTCATCTCGTTCTTCGTGCAGTTCGTCGACCCTGACTACGCCCACCCGGAGCTGTCCTTCGCCCTGCTCGCACTGGTCTACCAATTCATCAGCGTTGCGTACGTGACCGCGCTGATCCTCGGCGGCACCTATCTCGCCACGCAGTTCCGCCGCCGCCGGAAGCTGTCGGCGGGCCTGACGACGGGGGCGGGAGCCCTGTTCCTCGGTTTCGCGGCGAAGCTGGCCACGACAAGCAACTGAGCGTGGCTGGGACGTCCCTCACGCCATGGACCGCACGGGTGAGGTGGCCTCACACCGACAGACCTCCCATACGAGTGCCGAGAGATCCGTGGCGAACGCCGGCGCCGGAGCCGCACCCCCTCGGGGCGCCTGCCGCCGGCGCCTTATGGGGTGTCGGCGCTCAGAGCCAGGTGGCGCAGTGTGGTGTAGGTGAGGTAGCCGGGCCATGGGTCGGTGTCGGGGACCAGGCGGGTGAAGTGGGAGTAGGAGGTGCTCCCGTCCAGCACGCCGGCGAGCAGCGCGCCGGTCTCGCCGCCGGCGCGCTGGGCTGCACGTGTGCAGGCCATCAGGGCGGCGCCGACTGCAGGGCGGGAGGGACCGTGGGAGTCGGCGGGCCAGTCGATGGGGCGTACCGCCTCTGGTCCCAGCCAGGCCGTCAGGACTTCTGCCACGGTGCTCCACAGTTTGAACGGGCGCAGGAGGTGCGGGGTTTGCGCGATTCCGAATGTCGTGTCGGCGCCCGGCCGCAGTAGCTCGGCGAGGGGTCGGTCGAAGAGGCCTCGCGTGTCCCGGTCGAGGGTGTCGGTGTTGTCCGTGGCGTGGACGAGGTTGAAGACGGGGTTCAGCGCTCCGAAGTCCCTGCGCAGTGTGCCGGGCCGCGCCCGGTGGGGCAGGACGTCCCCCATGAGCCGCTCCGCCAGTTCGGCTGCGGCCGTCTGTTTGCCCGGGGGCCTGTCGTTCTTCTGCTCCAGCAGCAGGGCATGGACGGGGCCCAGGGTGTATATGACCGCGTCCAGTTCTCCGTCGATGGGGCCGCCGGTCTGGCTGTTCGTGCGCAGGAGGCTCTGGTGCTCCGGGCTGAGGATCAGCTCACGGAACCCGCACAGCCAGTAGCCGTGGTCCCGCATCCACGAAGAGATGAGTCGGGTCAGGTGCTGGGCCACGCCGTCCGGTTTGACGATGAGGAGAGCGAGGCGGTCCGGCTCGGGCAAGCATGACTCCTGTACGGGGAGGGAGCGCAGCACAGTCGTCGACTCTACCCGCATGCCCGGCGGGCGGAAATGCGACGGCTACCCAGGTCACCAAGCAAAGCACCCCGCTTGTAAGTGCCCATCGTCTGGCCCGACTCATGACGCCCCGGCTTCTCCTGATGCCAGCCCCACCTCATGATGCCGGAGGAAGCCTTGGCGGGGAGAGTGTCCTGATGGGGCATGCCCGGGTAAGCCTGCGCCTGCAATCGAGAAGACCTGAACATCATGCTGGAAGTATGGGGAGGGCCGTCCACCGTATTGCTGCCTCGGCAGGCCGACGGTCGTCGCGCTGGTCGGCACAGGCCTTCAGCAGGGACGCTCGTATTCGAGTTGGGCGAGCGGGTTGCCGTCGCCGAAGTCGAGGGCGCGTTCACGACCCGATTCGGAGAAGCCGCACTTGGCATAGAAGCGGCGGGACCGGAGGGTGTCGCGGAGCGTCCAGAGGTGGACCTGGGGGAAGCCGGCGTTCCGCAGGTGGCGCAGCGTCTCGGCCATCAGGGCGGCGGCCACGCCGCTGCCCCAGCCGTCCGGGTGGCCGTAGAAGCTGTAGATCTCCGCGAGGCCGGGCCGGCTCGCGGACGGAACGGCGTAGGACATGGCGAGGGGGCGGCCGTCGAGGGCGGCGAGCAGGATCGTTTCCGGGCCGTCCGTGATGCGTGCGTGCCAGCGACCGCGCCTGTCGCGTACGCCGTCGGCGGCGAACTCGGGCGCGAAGAAGGGAGCGTAGGCCGCTTCCCAGGCAGCGGCGTGGATCTCACCGAGGGCGTCCCCGTCCTGCGGGACCGCGCGACGAACTTCGATCATCCGTTGAGCGTAGCGGGCGGAGCCCCGAACCGTCCCGGGGGTCGGGCGGCAGGCAACCCTCGCGGGGCGGCGGAGCTCTTCGTACGTGGACGCGGGGCGCAAGCCGTGTCCCGCGGCCGCACAACGCCCCGGCCGCCGACGACACCGACCGGCACCGCTCGCAGGGGGGAACCGTGCAATTCGACTTCGACGAGAACGAGCCCCAGGCCGTCCGGGACGAGCGGCTGGCGGCCGAGCGGGCCGAGCGACGGGCCGTGCGCAACGCGGCGCCCGTCCAGGACTTCTGGGGTGCCCACATCGGTGCGGCCATCGTGACCGTTGCCCTGGTCGTCCTCGGCTGGACCGGCAAAGTCGTCGCGCTCGGGATCGTCGGGGGAGTCTTCCTGCTCTGGTTCGGCATCGCCCTCGCCTGGCTCCGCGTCGACGGGGACCGAGGCCGACACGCACTGCAGCTCGCCTACAAGGCGACCTTCGGGTGGGGCGACGGGCTCTGATCCCGCTGCCCGGCTCCTGCCGCCCCGCTCGGCCACATATACGATCACGCGTTCGGATCGCGGCGCGTTACGGCCGAGGATCCGTCATGACGACGGCATACTGCGGTGCCGCCGACGTTGACCTGCAACGTCTGGCCGGGCGTCACGGTCAGGGTGCCGGTGACGACCGCACCAGCCCCGGCCCCTCCGGATGGGGATCACCGGCTCAGGCCCCTCCGAAAGCACCGCGGCCCGGCCATGTCGAGCGCGAGCTGCCACGTCTCGACATGGCCCGTCTCCGGCGGGATACCGCACGCGTGCGGCGGGCGACCTCGGCGGGATCGGCTTCCGGGAAGGCAGGGTCCCCACTCTTGGGCAGGAACAGGCGCCAGTCGACGGCTGCTGAGGTGTGGTCGGAGGCCGAGTGCAGCGAGACTCCGGCCCGGCAGTTGAGTCCCGGCATCCGGTGCGAGCACCGACGATGCACTGGACCCGCCCACCGCGCCGCGAACCGCGCCGCGCGCCGCTCGGACGATGCCGCGGGCGCCAGGACTTCGGCCGGGGGATGCCGTGGCGGTCAGTGCCGGATCCGGTAGATGCCGAGGAGGATCAGGGAGGTCGCGGCGTTCCGCCGGTGCCGTTCCTCGTACGCGGTGTCGTCGGCGAAGCCGGCGAGGAGCCTGATGCCTGCCGCGCGGTGCCCGTCGAGCACCGCCAGGCCGCGGGCGGCACGGATCTGCTGGTCCGACGGCACCGCCGGGTCCTCGGCGAACGCGGTGAGGAGTGCGGCCGCGTCCTCCTCACCGAGCGCTGCCAGCGCCGCGGCCGCGTCGACCCGGTCCCAGGCGTCGACGGCGGTGTTGCGGGCGATCCCGGTGAGCAGCCCGACGCCCTCCTCCCGGTGCCCGCTCAGCGAGGCCAGCAGCTCGGCGGAGCGCACGCGGTCGGCGGTTTCCGCCCCGGGGTCCGCCACATGCGCGGCCGGCAGCGGGGCGGCCTCCTCGTGATGCTTCGGGGAGCACGCCAGCACGTACAGGGCGGTCCCACGGTGGATCGGGTGGCCGACGTCACCGACGGCGACGGGCAGGGCCAGTTCGGCGGCGAGTTCCGGGTCCAGCCGGGCGAGTTCCTGCACGGCGGCCATGTAGGGGTCCCGGCCGGGTACCGAATCGTGGGCGAACGCGGTCAGCAGGGCGATGGCCCGGGGCCGGAAGCCGTCCACCTCGCTCAACGCCCGGGCGGCGCGGGCACGGTCGTAGTGCGGGGTGAACGGGTCGCCGGCGAATGCGGTGAGCAGGCCGGTGCCGTCCTCGCCGGGCCGTCCGCCCATCGCGGCGAGGTGTGCGGCGGCGGTGACGTCGCCGTCCCGGGCGATGTCGAGGAGCACCCGGGCCCCGGTCTCCCGGTGCCCTTCGAGTTCGGCCAGCCAGTGCGCGGCCTCGCGGCGGAGGTCGTCGTCCGTCTCCGCCCCTGTGGCGAACTCCGTGAGCAGGAGGGCCCCGTCGTCCTCGTGCCCGTCGAGCCGGGACAGGTCCCGGGCGGCGATGATGCGGCACTTCGGGTCCGTCGCGGGCTCCAGGGCGAGCCCGGCGAGGAGTACGGCGCCGGTCTCGCGGTGCCCGTCCAGCCCGGCCAGGACTTCGGCGGCCCAGCCGCGGTCGAACGGTTCCAGGGCGCGGTCGGCGGCGAGGCGGGCCAGCAACCGGGCGCCGTCCTCCCGGTGCCCGTCCAGTTCGGCGAGGGTCCACGCGGCCTCCACCCGGCAGCGGGACCGCAGGGCGGGCCCCAGGGCGAAGGCGGTCAGCCAGCGGGCGGTGGTCTGCCGCGGCAGGCTGCTGCCGAGCTGGAGCAGCGCGTTCAGGAGGTGGTACCCGGCGATTCCGGGCGGTGCGACGAGGCCCTCCAGGGCGCGCAGGGTGGCGGCGGTGATCGAGTCGCCGGGGACCACCAGCGCGTCGATGAGGAAGCCCAGGTAGGACGGTTCCAGGTCGAGGGGGTCCAGGGGTGCGGCGGCGGGGGAGCGCCGGGCGGCCAGGGCGAGCCGGTCGCGCAGCCGCCGGGCGCCGAACAGTCTGCGCAGCAGTTCGACGCGGGCGCCCTCGCCGCGGGTGGCGTGACGTGCGGCGTGGTACTCGAGGAGGGTGCGGTGCACGAAGTCGACGTCGCTGCCCCGGCCGGCCAACAGCCCCGTGGCACGCAGCAGATCGGCCAGCAGCGCGTGCCACAGCGCCGGTTTCACTTTCTCCGGGCGTACGGCGCCGGGGTGCGCGGCGAGGATGCCGGTGACCGGTTCCCGGTTGCCGCCGATCCTCTCGTACGCCAGGTGGTCGATGAGACGGGGCAGGTCCTCACGGACCCGCTCCGCGGCCGCTGCGACCGTCCGGCGGTCCTCCGGGATCTGGTACCGGCCGGCCAGGGCGCGGATGGTCTCGTCGTGGAGGGAGGCGACGCGTTTGTGGACGTTCTGTTCGTAGATCAGCTCGACGAAGGACCGGAAGATCCCGGCCCGGCCCTCGGGGAGCGGCTGGTCGGCGTCGGCCGCGTACAGGTGGCACAGCATGGCCGCCATCAGGGGAATGCGGGCCAGGTCGTCGAGGCGGGTGCGCAGGATGCCGTTCGTGAAGGCGCGGACGTGGTGTGCGGGGTCCGGCAGACCGCTGAAACGCTTCTCCACGTAGGTGCGCAGGTCGGTTTCGCTGAACGGCAGCAGGGTGAAGCGGTCGGCGGTCCGGCCCAGTCCTTCGAGTTCGCCACCGGGCAGGGGGCGGCTCGAGATGAGGAACCGGTACGCCGAGTCCTTCTGCCCGGCCTCGCGTGAGAGCCGGTGCAGCAGCGACAGGCGGGTGGTGCGGTCGGGGACCTCGTCGAGGCCGTCGACCATCACCAGCCACGCCGTGCCGGGACGCGGGCGTCGCCGGAAGAACTCCTCGGTCAGCGTTTCGGACAGCCCGAAGGGGCCGAGGGCCTCGGTGACGGCCGTGCCCAGGGCGGCGGCCAGCACCGGTACGGCGACGACCAGTTCGGCGGCGTGCACCAGCACCGGCACCAATCCCCGGCCGACGCCCCCACCGGCATCCGCATCCGGGCCGGTCGAGGGCTGCGGCCGGCAGGCGGCGGCGAGGTGATGCCGGAGCAGGGTCGACTTCCCGTGGCCCGGGCCGGCCAGGAGCACCCGCAGGCGGCTGCCGTCCGAGGTGAAGAGGCGCCCGGAGTCGACCGGCGAGCGCCCGGAACCGGCTTCGACCTGCCGCGGCACGTAGACGTCGGGCAACGGCGGCCCGTCGAGTTCGATGGCGAGCGTGCCGTACGGGTGCTGGCCGGCGGCGTACCGGACGGCACGCAGGTACGCGTCGAGCCGGTGGTCCGGGGCGGCGTCGCCGTCGCCCCGGGAGCCCTCGGGCGGGGGTGCCGCCGGCGCGTAGTACGTGACGCTGTCGGCGCGCCCGACGGCGAACCCGCCACCGGAGGCGGTGACGACGGTGTCCGCCGTGATGTGCGGGGCCTGACCACCGCCGAGCCCGCTCAGCCCTGCTGCGGACCCGGCGCCGGAGGGGTTCCCACGGTGACGTCACCCATCCGCAACGCCGCCGCGGAGCCGTGGTCGGCCCGGACGTCCACGTTGCCGCCGACGGCCTGTCCACCGCCCGGAGCGGTCACCTCCGGGGCGCCGCCCGCCCGGGTGTGCGCGTCGAGCAGGTCGCGGAGGGCCCGGGCGGCCTCCTCCCGCTCTGACTCGGGGAGGTCCTCCAGCGCAGGCGCCTGATGCCCTCCACCACTCACCGGGCCGCCTTCGCCCGTGCCCTGCCCGTGCCCTGACGTACTGCTCGCGGAGGGGCCTCCGCATCGCCTCCCGTTCCAGGCCAGGCGAAGCTGGATGAATGCTTAACTACTCAGAGTGGGCATGTAGTAGCAGACTCGCCCTAATCGTGACAAAATGGGGTTTGAGCTTCCAGTGCGGCATGCTCGTGCGTCGAGCCGGGCTGCCATCCATCGTCAGAGCGGTCGGGGACCGTATCGACATGCGATGCGAAAGGACGCGCCATGGAACTCGCATCTCCCATAGAACTCGAATCCCTCCCGGATGACGTCGTCGCGGCGATCGAAGTACGGGATCGTTGGAGGCGGCGGGCATCGGCCGGCGGTGGACTGGAGTTCCTCGTCACCGACATCGCGCGGTGGAGACCCGGTTCGACCGTGCGGGTCGCGTTCCTCGACGGGAACGACCAATTGCACGCGGACATCGCGGCAGCGACGGCGCAGATCACCGACGCCTGCAACCTGAAGCTCGACTTCGGCCACGACGAGGCAGCCGGCACGTTCCGACGCTGGACCACGGCCGATACCGCCTTCGCCGCCGAGATCCGCGTCAGCTTCGACCTGCCCGGCTTCTTCTCCCTGGTCGGCACCGACAGCACCGATCGCACCATCGGCGCGGGCGGCGGCCCGGTCGGGGGCAATCCCGGCCAGCGCAGCCTGAACCTCGGGCGCTTCACGGTGAACAGGCCCGCCCAGTGGGAAGGCACCGTACGTCACGAGTTCCTGCACGCCCTGGGATTCCACCACTCCCACCAGAACATGCGCGGCACCTGCGAGAGCGAGTTCCGCTGGGATGACGAAGCCGGGTACGTTCCCACGCAGGACGCGCGCGGCGTCTTCGTGGAGGACGCCCATGGCCGGCAACCCGGCATCTACACGTATCTCGCAGGTGAGCCGAACCGGTGGCCGCGCGCGAAGGTGAACCACAACCTCCGCACCCAGGACGACCCGGATGTCGTCGCCGGACCTTTCGACGCCCGATCCGTGATGCTGTACCGGTTCCCGCCGTTCTTCTACAAGTCCACCCCGAGCAGCTGCGCGCCGACCGGGAACGGGCAGAACCTGTCGGACGGCGACAAGCGCGGGCTCAACCTGCTGTACCCGCACACCACGGACGAGTTGGCGGGTCTCCAGGCCCGGGCCGACGCGGTCCTGCAGTCGATCGGGGCCGGTCCGGAAGGGCTTGCCGGCTCTGACGGCGGCAAGCTGGCCGAGGCATACCGCAGCCGGGCCCAGGAACTGGCCGCCGCACAGACCGCGGGCGCCGGCTGAGCCGAGCGGAGGACGTCATGCCTGACGGCACCCCTTACGACGGCCTCCTCGGTGGGTCGCAGGACGGAGGGCTCGAAGGAGCCGCAGGGCGCGGCGCCCCGAGTGCACCGGACCCCGATCGCCTGATCGCCGGGCTGTCCGACGACATCGGCTGGCTCGAACAGCGTTTGGGGGAGCGAGCCGATCCGCAAGCGTTGGAGCAGCTGATGCGCGGCGCCGAACACGCGCTGCGCGAGATCGTCGACCGCGGGGGCGATGCCCGGTTCGACCTGCAGGACAGGGCGAGCCTGGAGGCTGTCGTCCACAGCGACGGGTCTCGTCCGGTGCTGTTCGTCGAAGACGACTTCTTCGACGTCCTGGCGCCGGCGGCGGCGCAATGGGAGGCATCCCTGTCGCGGATACAGGCCGAGGTCCGCACCGTCTGCCAGGCGGTCGGCCGGGTGAACGACCCCGGTGCGCCCCTCGGCTACCAGGGCACGGCGTGGGCGGTCGAAGACGGTGTCGTCGTGACGAACTACCACGTCCTGGAGGTCATCTCCACGCATCCGGCCCGCACCGACGGCGCGTTCACGGGAACGCTCGTCCCCGGCGTGGAGGTCGATTTCGGGGCGGAGATCGGCGGCGGGCCGCCGAACCGCTCGTTCCGGATCCGCCGGGTGCTGGGGGTGGGCCGTGCGGGGGCTCCCGAGCACGCTCACCCCACCGTCGGAGGGGTCAACTTCGACGGCCTCGACCTGGCCGTGCTCGAACTCGACCGGGTGCCGGGACAGCAGTTCCCCGCCCCGGTCGAGGTGGCCCGGGGCGACGATCCGGCAACGCGGGGAGGGCTCGCCTCCCGAGGGCGCAGGGTCTACCTCGTCGGCTTCCCCGGCAGCTCCGGGTCGACGACGCCGGACGTGTTCGCCGAACTGTTCGCCGGAGTCAAAGGCGTGAAGCGCCTGACTCCAGGAGTGCTCACCGAGGGGCGGGGCGAGGTGGCGGACGACGCTCGGCGCTGGATCATCAGCCACGATGCCAGCACGCTCGGCGGCAGCTCCGGCTCACTCGTGGTCGATCTCGAGGCAGAGGGCCGCACAGTGCTCGGGCTGCACTTCGCCGGGGTGCCCAACCGGGTGAACTGGGCCTACGGCCTCGAAGGGGCGACGCCCCAGCTGGCCGCCGTAATACCGGGGTGGTGATCCCCGTGCCGGTCTCCTGGGATCCGGGCATCCTCAAGATGGCGGAGTCCATCACATGCGACATCCTGCGAATCCGGGCCATCCTCGGCCAACTCGGGATCCGCAACGCCGATTACGAGGACCCCGATCAACAGCTTCTGCCAGGACCTCTCAAGCCCGATCCGCCCCGTACACGGCAGGACTGCTGAACCGACTGCGGAACGGCCGCGGAACTTTCGTCCAAGACAACGCCTGCGACGTCAGCGAGCCTGGAGGCATGCCCAGAGACGACGCGGGGGACGTGCCCCCGGAGCGCACTGCCGACGACCGCTGGGAGGTCGCCCGCCCCCTGGGCGGCACCTCTCTCGACGGCGTACGGATGGCCGGGTTCCGGGACCGCATGGCCGGCGGGCTGGACATGCGGGTGCTGCCGCAGCCCGCCGTGATCATCGTCATAGGGCTCGGAGCCGGCCCGGTCACGGTGGAGAGCGCCTCCGGGCACCGGCCGCTGAGGGGTCTCGTCGCCTCCCTGTCGCCCGGCGCGGCCCGTATCCGCGGCGAGGGCGTCGAATGCGTCGAGGTGGCGTTGTCACCCCGGGCCGCCTACGCACTGCTGGGCGTTTCCCCGCTCGAACTGGACGGCTCCATCACCGGACTCGAGGACCTGTGGGGGCGGCACGCTCGGCTGCTGCGCGAGCAACTGGCAGACACTGCGTCGTGGCAGGAACGCCTCGCGCTCACGGACGGCTTCCTCAGACGGAGGGCCGCAGGGGCCCCGCCCATGGCAGCCGAGGTCGCCGCCGTCTGGGACGCCATCGTGGCCGGCCGGGGCCGAGTGCGGGTCGGCGACCTCGCCGCGTCCTGCGGATGGAGCCGCAAGCGGCTCTGGGCCAGGTTCAGCTCCCAGGTCGGCCTGACCCCCAAGCGTGCCGCCATGCTGGTCCGCTTCGACCACGCCGCCCGGGCGCTCCTCGCGGGCGAGCGCGCCGGCGACGTCGCCGTGGCGTGCGGATACGCCGACCAGCCCCATCTTCACCGCGACGTCCAAGCCCTCGCCGGGTGCACGCCCGGCGCACTGGCCGGCCTGACCGCGTCCACCGAACCCTGACTGTCCCTGTCCAGACCGATCGGTGATCGGTCGACTCCAAGGAAGGAAGTAAAACCTGTGGTGAACACCGAGGTCCGAGCAGCACAGACGGCGGCAGGCCGGGAGCTCGTCGTCCGGCTCGCGTTCGGGAGCATGGCCGCGCACACCCTGCGCGCGGCGGTTCGCCTGGGGGTCGTGGAACTGATCGGCGACGGGCCGCGCACAGCTGCCGAGGTGGCCGTCGGAGCCGGGACCGCGCACCAGCCCATGACACGTCTGCTGCGTGCCCTGGCCGCCCTCGGCCTGCTCGCGGAACACGCCCCCGACACGTTCTCGGTGACCCCCGCGGGGGCACTCCTCGGCCCCGGCCACCCCGACTCCCTCGCGTCGTTCGTCCGGATGTTCACCGATCCGGCGATCGTGCGCGCCTGGGAGCACCTGGACAGCAGTGTCCGTACGGGGGAGACCGCTTTCGACTCCGTCTTCGGCACGGACTTCTTCAGCCACCTCGCCCGGCACCCCGAGCTCTCCACGGACTTCAACGCGGCAATGAGCCAGGTCGTCTCCGAGACCGCCGCCGTGCTGCCGCGCGCCTTCGCCTTCGGCCGGTTCGCCTCGGTCACGGACGTCGGCGGAGGCAGCGGCACCCTCCTGGCCGGCGTCCTCGAAGCACACCCGGGTCTCACCGGCGTGGTCTTCGACACTGCCGATGGCCTGGCAGAGGCTGCGAAGACACTGGCGCGGCACGGCCTGGAGGAGCGCTGCTCCCTCATCGCCGGGGACTTCTTCCATTCGGTCCCGCAGGGATCGGACGTGTACCTGGTGAAGAGCATCCTGCACGACTGGACGGACGACCAGGCGGTCACGATCCTGCGCCACTGCCGCCAGGTGCTGCCGCCCGGCGGCGTCGTGCTGATCGTCGAGCCGGTGCTTCCCGAGGTCGTCGGCGCCGAGGACGAGGGCACCTACCTGAGCGACCTCAACATGATGGTGAACGTGGGCGGCAGGGAACGCACCCGCCGAGACTTCGAGGCGGTGTGCCGCCGGGCGGGCCTGCGCGTCACGTCGGTCACCCCGCTCGCGGAGGCCGCCCCGTACTCCCTGATCGAGGCTGAGGCCGGCTGACCACAGACCGCGCGCCGAGTACCGCGCGCCGAAGTGCCTCGGGTCGATCGTCTCGGCCGCGATCGGTGCCTTCCTCGGCGAAGGACCGCCCGCGATGGGGCTGCGGCTGGAGACGGAGTACGGGACGGAGGCGGTGACGGTCCACTCGGCGGCAACCGGAGGCTACGCCGCCGAGGAAACGGCCCTCTCGCAGGACCTGGAAATGCTGTGCCCGCTGAGGACCGAGCGGAGCTCGACGAGATCGAGCCCGTGTGGGCTTCAGGTTCGTGGCGGACCATCGGGTCTTCCTGACCGCCGGAACGCCGGACTCCCGCTCGGGTTCCCGGAACTGGCTGGACTGGCGAATCGGTACCCCTGGAGACCTGACGCAGCGGCACGTTTCTCCAGACCGGCCGAGGGCGTGCTGTTCGACGTCGAGCACAACGGATTGCGGCACCCGGTGTGGGGTCCGAGGCCGCCGGAGAAGTCGGCCGCGCTGCAGGGCCCTGCCCCCGGATGTTGGACACGAGCGCCACCACCGGAGTCCTCCGCCGGCACCACGCGCAAGCGCTCATCGAGCATGACGTCATCATCGGGGCCGGGCCGGCGGCAGTCGCTGCCCGGGGGCCGCGCATGGGGATCCGGGTTTACACCCGCTCCCCCGGCACCACGTGCCCGGGGACCGCCCGGCCGCCGCCGTCAAGTCGCCGGCCGCGGCGGGGGCGTTGCAGGTGTGCTGATCGGCTCCGCTCCGCGGCGCCGGTCGGCGGACCGCAGCGGGTCGTCAAGTCTGGTCCCCGGTGTGTCGGAGGCGGCAGCCAGCCGGGAGGCCAGCCGGTGGCATGCCCGTGCGAGTTCGGGCGGGTGGAGGTCGGTGAGTTCGGCATCGAAGGTGGCGAGGATGCCGGCTATGCCGGCCCAGGACCAGGCGCCCAGGGTAAGTCGGCAGTGCTCGCTGTCGAGGTGTTCGACGACCGAGCCGCTCGGTGCCCAGCGGGCGACGGTTCCGGCCGGCAGGGCGAGCCGGGCCTGGCCGGTACACGGCCAGGCAGCGGGGATGTCGCCGCGGTCGTGACTGCTCATGACGAAGCGGGCGAGATCGTCGTGGGGGAGCGGGCGCGGGTTGAAGGGGTGGGTCGTGGGGCGGGGGCGGAGCCGGTCGACACGGTGTACCCGCCACTGGTGGTCTCCGCGGTCGTAGGCGACCACGTACCACCGGCCGGCCCAGACGACCAGGTGGTGGGGTTCGATGCGGCGGGCGGGCGCGAAGTCGTCGTCCTCGGGTTCAGGGCGTGAGCCGTCGGCGCGCAGCGTTTCGGTGACGAGCACGTGGCGGTGGCGCACCGCGGTCCCCACGGTGGTCAGGGCGCCCGGATCGACAGGCGGTGCCGGGAACTCCCAGTAGTTCGGCAGCCTGGTCAGGCGCAGGGATTCCATCGACTCACGCAGCTCGGCAGGCATGGCCTGTTCCAGGGTGACCAGCGCCCGCGCCGCGTCGTCCCTCAGGCCGAACATGGTGCTGGGCGCGGTCTGGAGGGCCACCGCGACGGCGAGCGCCTGGTCATGGTCGAACAGCAGCGGAGGGAGGGTGTGCCCCGTGCCGAGCCGGTATCCGCCGTCGGGTCCGTGGACGGTGGTGATCGGGTATCCGAGCCGGCGCAGGGTCTCGACGTCACGGCGGACGGTGCGCTCACTGACCCCGAGCCGACCGGCCAGCTCGCGCAGTGACCACAAGCGGCGGGACCCGAACAGGGAGAGGAGCCGTAACGCCCGTCGTGAGGTGTTCGCCATTGTTCCATCCTGCCCGGTGGTGGCCATTCGGTGTCCACCACGGGTGTCACCGTGGGGCGAACGCAGCAGGAGATGGCGGGAGGAGCGGATACGTATGCGCGTCGTCGTGGTCGGTGGCGGGATCGGTGGGCTCGCGTTGGGGGCGGGGCTGCGCCGCAGGGGGTTCGAGGTGGCGGTGTTCGAGCGCGACAGCGACGTCCGGGCGACAGGCGGCTATCACCTCACCCTGGACGAGCAGGCCCAGGCCGCGCTACGGGAGCTGGTGGCGCCGGAAACCATGCGGCGGCTGCTGGCATCGGCCTCGGCGCTGCGGTTGCGCGACCGGGACGCATACTGGGACCGCCGCGGCCGACTACTCGGCCACGGGCCGGATCTCGGCGGCGACGCCGGCATCGATGTCGATCGGATCACGCTGCGCACGCTGCTGGCGGAGGAAGTCGGCGGAGACCTGCATCTGGGACGGACGGTGACCCACGTCGACCAGGGCGACCGCAGCGCTCCCCGTGTGCTCTTCACCGACGCCGCATCCGTACCGGCGGATCTGGTGGTGGGCGCGGACGGCGCCCGCTCCCTGGTCGCCCGGCAGCTGGCGGGAGGCCCGACCAACAGCCCGGCCGGCATCGTCGGATTCTCCGGCCGTACGCTCCGGGGGGATCTGAGTCGCGGGGAACGCCAACGGCTGGGACGGCGTTCGGGGATGGCGATCGGCCCGCGGGGCGCGGCGCTGTACGTCGGCTACCTCGATCCGGTCGGCAACGCCGCGCTCGACGCCCCCGGGCTGCGGATGTCCGTCACCACGGGTCCCACCTACATCTGGGGTGCCATGTTCCCCGAATCCGTCGCGGCCGGCTTGCGGCCCCTGCACGGCGGCCCTTTGCGGGACGCGCTGCTGGGGCTGTTCCGCGAGCGGCGCTGGGCCGAGCACACACTCGAAGTCATCGCCCGCGCCGATCCGGACAGCCTGGCCGCATACCGCTTCAATGCCGCTCCGACCCGCGCCACCGAGCTCGCGCCGTGGTCTGCGGGCCTGGTCACCGCGCTCGGCGACGCCGTCCACGCGACGCCGCCCACCGCCGGAATGGGGGCGGGGGCGGCCATCCGCGATGCCGCCACCCTGCTCCGACACCTCGCTGACGGCGCTACCACGACGGCTGAGGCCGTGCACCGGTTCGAAGCGGGCATGCGCCGGCGCGGCAGCGAGGTCGTCACCCTCGCCATGAGAACCGTCCGCCTGATCCTGGCCACCGACACCGCAGTCGGTGCCGCCACCACCGCTGCGTGCACCCCGGTCCTGGCCGCTGCCGCCCGGTTGCGTCATCGACGATCCATGCCCGGGTGAGCCACGGCGGCCGGCTCACGAGCGACGGCGATGCCCAGCGGGTGCGGCTGGAAGTGAGCGGTGGTTCCTCGACGCGCGTCCGTGGCAGGGTCGCGTGCAAGGATGTCGGCCGTCGACCGGATCGTCGTCCGCGCCCGTCGCCGAAGGCGTTGCTCGCAACCGATGCCTGGGGTCCCTGGACAGCGGCCGTGCTCGGGGTGAGGCCTCGCGGAACTCGGTCCCCGGGCGCGGTGGTGCACAGGGCCCGGACGGGCCGGGGTGCGGCCTCGGTGATTCGTGAAGGTCAGTCGCGGAAGCGCCGCCGGCCCCTGCGACCGCGGAGCCCGCGTACCGCCCTCGTCCCAGGTCCGCCGCCACCGCTGCACCGACCGGACGCTCAAGTTCAGTACTTCGTACCGATGGCTGCAGCCTGCGTGCGGCAACGCTCCAGCCCCGCCATAACCTCTGCATGGTCCGGGCCGCCCTGGCTCGCCAGGAGTGCGCCGGCCGTAGTCATGGCGGCCCAGAAATCGGGCGGCGAGCCCCGCCCGTCCCGGAACCGGGTTTTGGCGAAGTAGAGGAAGATCTTCGTGAGCTCCCCGGTGCGAAACCACCCGAGCAGGCCACCGGGATAGCCTCCGCGGGCGCCGGCGGCGGTCCCCAACAGTTCGCGAATGTGCTCCTCGTGCTCCTCAAGGGCCCGGTCCACGATGAAGACTTGCCCGAACGTCAGCACGAAGGCGAGGTCCTCCTCCTCGCCCACCGTGAACTCCGCGAGAAGTGGCTCAACCTCGCGGAGTCGCGCCTCGGCGTCCATCCGGGGCACGCTCAGGGCCAAGCACACGGCCAACACACAGACACCCCACTCGCCTGTCCTCGCGGCCAGTTCGGCGAAGACCTCCTCCTCGCTCTGCCCTGCGGCAAGCATCTGCTGTGCCTCCAGAACCAGCGCGTCCTCGCTCTCCCCGTGATTCATGGCGAGAGGCTACCGCGAGGGTGCGACGGCCGAGGTCGGCCGCGATCCCCTCGGCCACCGAGGCAGCACGAAGCCACCCAGCCAACGGGGTGTGAAGCGCAGCAGAGCCGGATTCCGGCCCCAATCCGCACACTCCAATATCCGAAGCTACCGATAAGTCCGTTCTCGGCTTTGAGGGTGGCGAGGTACTCGTGCTGGCGCATCACGAAGGTGGCGATGCCGGCCTTGTCCACCTTGGCCAGGGCCTGCTCCAACAGGCCGTAGACCTTCCTTCTCTGGACGCTGTTGGTGATCTTGTCGGGGCCTGTTGGCACGGAGCCGACGTGCCCCGTGATGCAGCTGCCTGACGTGCAGCCAATGAGCGAGGAGGGTCGGACCTTCGGCTTTTCTGGTGGAACGGCAGGCAGAGTTCTACGCTCGTGGGACGAGCGCGGCGGGCGTCGAGCCGTGAGGTATCCCCCGGGCGGGGAGACGAGGGGGGTTTCGTGCCGAGGGCAGCGTTTCGGTTTCCTGCACTGCAGTCGGATGATCCGGACAGTCTCGGGGGCTTTCATCTGGTGGCGCGGCTGGGCGAGGGCGGTATGGGGCAGGTGTTTCTCGCTCTTTCTCCCGGCGGGCAGCCAACGGCCGTGAAGGTGATCCGTCACGAGTTCGCCGGGGACGCGGAGTTCGGACAACGATTCGCGCGCGAGGTGGGCGCCGCACAGAAGGTGCGCGGTGCCCACCTCGCGCCGTTGCTGGACGCCGACCCCCAGGCCGAGCGGCCATGGCTGGCCACGACGTACGTGGCCGGGCCCTCCCTGCGGGATCTGGTGGCCGACCACGGTCCGCTGCCGACCGAGCAGGTGATGCTGCTGGCCTGGGGCATCGCCCACGCCCTCGTCGACATCCACGCCGCGAACGTGGTGCACCGGGACCTCAAGCCCGGGAACATCATGCTGGACGAGAGCGGTCCGAAGGTCATCGACTTCGGCATCGTTAAATCTCTGACCCAGTCGGTGACCTACAGGAGCCATTCCACCCGGATCGGCACTCCGCTGTACATGTCGCCCGAGCAGGCCTCGGGCCGACCCGTCGGTGCGGCCTCCGACGTCTTCGCTCTCGGTTCCACCTTGTACTTCCTCGCCGCCGGCCGTGAGGCGTTCGCCGCGGAGAACGAGTGGGCCGTTGCCCACCGCGTCGTCGCGGACGACCCGGACGTGTCCCTCTTCACTCCCTCTTTGCGCCAACTGATCGCCGCCTGCCTGCGCAAGGACCCCGACCGGCGCCCGACACCGTTACGTGTGCGGGAGTGGTGCGAGGAGGAGCTGGGTAACGCGCTCGGTCCGGGCGCCTGGATGGGGATCACCGGTGCCCGCGCAGCTATCCAGGCACGCACCAGCGCTTTGCGCGCCCTTACGGTCACCGGCTCGGAAGCGGCAGACACCGCCGTCCGTAATCAGCCCGATTCCCCGCATATGGCAGGTGGCGATGCAGGCGGCGGGACGCCGGAGACCGGGCTTGTCTCCGCATCGGCTCCGGCTGCGTTGCCGGGCACTCGGAAACTGCCGCAGCAGGTGCCGGACCCGATCGGGACTCCATCGGTGGGCGAAGTGATCGGCACCCACGTGGCAGAGATCCTCCTGGCAGCGGGAGCGCTCGTCTGGGCGAGCTTCAAGCCGATCTTTTCGGAGACCTGGAAGAAGGAGCCCTCCGGCACTCAAGTGGCACACGTAGTCGAACGCTTCAACTGGCAGCACCCTTGGGAAGCAATTCCCAGCGGCATCCCCGAAGTGGCGACGAGCTGGCAGGCGATACCCATCGGGATCATCGGTACAGCGGCTGTCCTGGCCTTGGCAGTCCTGTTCCTGCTGAGGCTGGCCGACGACCAAAACCTAAAAAAGTGCGGCCTGGTGGCAGGCGTGATCTGTGCCGGCTGGATCACCATCGTCACGTTCCTTGGGCTGTGGGTGCTCGCGATGACACTCGGCCTGGAGCCCTCGGATGACGCCAACCCTGGATACACGATTCGCAGCGTGCTCCTGCCTGGAGGATGGCTGCTTCTTCTCGCAAACGGCCTGATAGCCGACGCGCTCCGACGCACGCAGGGAAACCTCGCGAGGCTGGCGGCAGACAGTGCCTGACGCTCGGACCGTTCTCACCGAGGTGGGGCAGATCGGAGTCGCAGTATTCGTGCAGGTCCCAGCCCGCACGCCGCGGGGCGAAAAGCTGGCGCAGGCCAGTGTCAGAGCAGGGCCCTGGCGTTCGCTGGATGGATGAGAGCGGCCAGCCCTGCGGCAGGCCCCTGTCAGCCTGCCGCCACCACCGCGACGACCCGAGGCGCTTCATACGCGCCGCAGCGCGGCGCGGGGAGCTCCGGCAAAATCACCGACAGCATCAGTTCTGTGGTGGGTGACGCTCTGTCATTGCTCGACACCGAACAATGGGATGGACGGTGATGGTGATGGCGGAGCAAGGACTGCGCGCAGGCGGTTGAGGTTGGCCTGCCATTGCTTCCAGTCTTCCGGGTTGACCCAGTTCGAGGCTGGCCCGGCTTCGTCGCTGATGGCGCGGGCGAGGGCTGCATCCGCGAGCGTGCGAAGATCGTCGGGGAATGCGGGCATGGGTGTTCCAGGGCCGTAGGGTGTGTCGACCGGGTCACCGCCGGGGCAGCCCAGGCCCTCCCGCCCCAGCGTCGACCCGACCGCCCGAGAGGCGATGTCCGTCTCCACTGCGGCCAGGCACTCCACGCCAGCGCCCTCACCCTCTTCCGTACCTGCCGGTCGGCCCAGTCTCCCGAGGCCGGGCCGACCGGTCTCGGGAGACGCCCCGCGCCCCGCCGCCGGCCGCCCGTTCGCCGGGGATCAGGGACCGGTGACCCTGACGAGCTCCAGAGTGACGGGTCCGTCCACGTCCGGGTGCAGGAACACCTTCCTCGGGCTCACCGTCCAGAGCTGGATGTCACCCATGTCCCGTTGGCCCCCGGTGTCGTCGGGCTCCAGGTATACGAAGTTCGAGGGGGTGGGACTCCAGGTACCGCCGAAGTCGACGGGGACGGCACTTCCGTGCCCCATGGCGTCGTTCTGCGAGATGCCCACGGCGGAGAACCGCCCGTCGACGTGCAGCCGAATCTCTCCGCCGGTCTCGCCGTCGCGGTACACCCCGGGCAGCCTGTCCGGATCGACCTTGACCGCGCCCGGACCCGCACACCCCGAAGCGAACACCGCCACGGACGCGACCAGCACGGCGACAAACCTGCCTCTGCCCGTCCCCCTCGTCCTCACGGGTTTGACACCCATGTCCACAGCACCTCTCCCCCAAGATCAGACGGCAGGTCTGCCGCCACACACCCCCATTTGAACATGCTCAAAAATCAGGGTGTTCCCCGGGCCCTCGCCGGGTACGCCCGACCAACAGCCTCGGCAGCTGCTTCGGGCGGAATCTCGACGCCTTCAGCGACTGCCTGGCAAGCGGGTTCGGCACACCGGGCAACGACGATTTCGCCGTGAAGTGGCGCGATCATGCTCACTCCCAGCAGGCCCTCGGGCAGGCGGAGGCAGCCCGGCAACTGGAGATCCGCCTGGGGCACTGCCACCCCACGAATCGCCCCAGGGTGGCCAAGGAGCCTGCCGCGGCGCGCGCCGGCGAGGGCCCGACGGCCTTCGAACCAGTTGGTTGAGAAGGGTCTGCCCATCCAGCGGTGCGCATCGAAGTTGTCCAGCCGTGCTACCTGCAGTGCCCGGTCACAACGGTGTGACTGAGCCTCCGATCCGGCCCGTGCGGCCATCTCGTCTGCTCAGCTTGTCACGAACTATCTGCCACAGCCGATTCCGCGTCATCAACTGCGGTCATTCACCGCAGCCGCCTTCAACCGTCACCTCGGCGGGCCAGGTTCCATACTCGATGAAGTACGCCACGGCATGGCCGGCGACATCGAAGGCGACAGTGTCGCGGTCGGCGTAGCTGTCGGCCTGCCCGTTGGACAGTACGTAGCCATCGGAGGAGCCTTCGCCTCGCGGATCGACGAGATGCTCACCAGGGTCGCCTTCCCCGTCCAGCAACACGACCATCGCACGTTCGCCATTGGTGACCACGGCCAGGAGCCGCCCCGCGTCATTCTCGAAGCACGTCTCCCGGCTTCCCCAGTCCCACCGACTTCGGAGCAGCTGTCGAGCTTCCTCGCCGGAGTAGGCGTGACCAGCAGAGCCTCGCAGGTGCCAGCGGTTCGTAGTGGTCAAGGTCTCCTGCCTTGATCTGGCGTCCCCGAACCGCCAGGGCCGGACACGGGCGATGACAACGCCGGGACAGCGTCTGAAGGTCCTCATTCTCCCATCCACGACCACCGTCAGGAACGGCGACAGGGAGTCTCAAGCCATCTCCTCAAGCGCCGGTCATACGGCTGCGTCCGGCACAGCGGATCAAGCCGAGTCACCTGTCGGTCTGCTGCCAGACGGAGGTGAGCGCCGTGACGGGGTCGGTGGCGGCCGGCGCTGATGGCCACCAGTCGCCGTCGTCACCCCGGAGGTAGGGGTACCAGCGGGTGTCGGGGCCCAGGCGCAGCTGGATGCCGTAGTCGGTGAGCGTGAGGCGGTTGCGCCAGGCCCTGAGGGCGACCGGAGTGGTGGTCATTTCGGTGAGGGCCTCGGTCAGGGTGGTGCGGGCGGCTGCCATCGCCGTCGGATCGGGGGTGCGGGGCTGTTCGGCGACGGCGACGCCGGTTGGGCCGCCGTATCGCCAGGCGCGGGTGAGGCGGGCGAACGCGGTCGGTTTGGCACCGGTGTTCTGGATGAGGTGATGGAACCATTCGGGTCCGCAGTTGCTCGCGGCGATCCGGGCCGCGTCCTCGTGCTGGGACAAGTACAGGCTGGTGGTGTCGCCTGTGAGCAGCCGGGCGGCGCGTGCGGCGGTGTCCGTCATGAGGCGTTCGAGGTCCGCGGTGGACAGACCGGTGCCGGGTGGCGGGGCGGCGGGCAGTGCGGCGGTGTGGGGGGCCGGGTCGGGGAGCTCGGGAAGGGGCGGAGCCTGTTCGGCCAGGGCGGCCCAGGCCGCGTAGGCGCCGGCGGCCGGGAGGCCGGCGGCGGCCGGCCGGGTGCAGGTCGCTTGGGCGGCCGTACGGCGGGCGCGCAGCTCGGCGAGGACATCCTCCCGTCCGCGGCCGCGCAGGGTGAACACCACGAAGGGGTCGGCGTCGATGGTGGAGGCGATGGCGTAGCAGAGCGCGGCGGCGTGTTTGCAGGGGTAGCCCCAGTCGGGACAGGTGCATTCGGGGTCGAGTTCGGTGGGCTGCGGGAGCAGGGGGACGCCGGCGTGGCGGGCGTCGTCGACGAGTTCGGCGGGCATCTCGCCGTCGAGGAGTGCGGCGAGATGCCCGGCCCGGGCTGCGATGGTGTCGAGCAGGGTGTCCCACTGGGCGTCGGTGAGGACGGGCAGGTGGACGGCGGAGCGGTAGGGGCGGGGCCCGCTGCCCTGGACGGAGGCTTCGACCTGGCCGGGGGCGATGGTGGTCGGGCCTACCATGCCCTGGCGAGCGTAGGTGCGTCCGCGGGACAGGCGCCCCGAGTCCAGGGTGGAGTCCTCCAGGGCCGTCACCCATGCCTGGCCCCACCAGGTCGCGGCGAAGGCACGCCTGCCGCGGGCGGGCGTGCGGCGCGAGCGCGGGCCGGGGGCCGAGGGGCTCATGCCTGCCTCCCCAGGGCGACGAGTTCGGCGAGATCGGCGTCGGACAGTTCGGTCAGAGCGGCCTCACCGGAGCCGACGACGGCGTCGGCGAGCGCGCGCTTGGATTCGAGAAGCTTGGCCACCTTGTCCTCCACGGTCCCCTCCGCGAGGAGTTTGTGGACCTGTACGGGCTTGTCCTGGCCGATGCGGTAGGCGCGGTCGGTGGCCTGGTCCTCGACCGCCGGGTTCCACCAGCGGTCGTAGTGCACGACATGGGTGGCACGGGTGAGGTTCAGGCCGGTGCCCGCGGCCTTCAGGGAGAGCAGGAACACCGGCACCTCGCCGCGCTGGAAGCGGTCCACCATCTCCTCGCGCGCGGTGACGGGGGTGCCGCCGTGCAGGAAGAGGGTGGGGACGCCTCGTTCCGCGAGGTGCTTCTCCAGCAGGTTCGCCATCTGCTTGTACTGGGTGAAGACCAGCACCGACTCGCCTTCGGCGGTGATGGTGTCGACCAGTTCGTCGAGCAACGCCAGTTTGCCGGAGCGGTCGTGCAGCGGTGTGGACTGGCGCAGGCTGTGCTCTTTCACATACTGGGCGGGGTGGTTGCAGATCTGCTTCAGTGCGGTGAGGAGCTTCAAGACCAGGCCGCGTCGGGCGATACCCTCGGCTTCGGCGATCTCCGCCATGGTTTCGCGGACCACCGCCTCATACAAGCTTGCCTGTTCGGCCGTCAGTGGAACGACATGCTCGGTCTCGGTCTTGGCGGGCAGTTCGGGGGCGATGCCCGGGTCGGACTTCCTGCGGCGCAGCAGGAACGGGCGGACGAGGCGTGACAGCCGTTCGCCGGCCTGCGGGTCCTCGCCCGACTCGATCGCGCGGGCGTGGCGGTCGCGGAAGGCGGTGAGCGGTCCGAGGAGTCCGGGGGTGGTCCAGTCGAGGAGCGCCCACAGTTCGGAGAGGTTGTTCTCCACGGGGGTGCCGGTGAGGGCGACGCGGGCGCGGGCGGGCAGGAGGCGCAGCTCGCGGGCGGTGACGGCGTAGGGGTTCTTGACGTGCTGGGCCTCGTCGGCGGCGATCAGCGACCAGGCGTTCTCGGCGAGGGTCTTGCGGTCGCGGCGCAGGACGCCGTAGGTGACCAGGACGATCTCGTCGTCGGCGAGGTCCTTCAGGTGGCGGTCGCCGCCGTGGTAGCGGCGCACCGGCGTGGCAGGCGCGAACCGGGCCGCCTCGCGCTGCCAGTTGCCCAGCAGTGAGGCGGGGCAGACGACGAGCGTGGGGCCCGCGGTGGCCGGGTCGGTCTGGCGGTGCAGGTGCAGAGCGAGCAGGGTGATGGTCTTGCCCAGGCCCATGTCGTCGGCCAGGCAGCCGCCGAGACCGAGCTCGCACATGTCGGCCAGCCAGGCGAGGCCCCGTTTCTGGTAGTCGCGCAGTGTGGCCTTCAGCGCGGTGGGCTGCGGGGCGGGGGTGCGGGATTCGGGGTCGCGGATACGGGCGACGAGGTCGCCGAGCGCACCGACCGCCGCGCAGCGAAAAGTCTCACCGTCCCGCTCCGCTTCGCCGGTCAGCGCGGCGCCCAGCGCCTCCACGGGAGTGAGCGGTTCCATCCGGCGGCGCCTGGCGCGGGCCACCACCTGCGGGTCGGCGACCACCCACTGGTCGCACAGCCGGACGAGAGGGCGGCGCGTCTCCGCGAGGGCGTCCATCTCGGCCTCGGTAAGCGGGTCTCCGCCGAGCGAGAGCTGCCAGCGGAAGTCGAGGAGGGTCTCGGCGCCGAGGATGCTGCCCGCGCTGGAGCCGGGCGCGGTGCGTTGTCCGATCTCCGCGGTCGCGGCAAGTGCCTTGACGAGCTCGCGCGGCCAGTGCACGTCGACACCGGCGGCGCGCAGCGTGTCGGTGGCGTCGCCCAGCAGGTCGAAGGCTTCGTCGTCGGTCAGCCGCAGCTGGTCCGGAGCGGCGTCCTTCAGCAGCCGGTCGAGCGGTGGCCAGGCGCGGGCGCCGCGGCGCAGTGCGAGCAGCGTCTCGGTTTCGGCGCGCGGGCCGAGCAGGCGCTCGGTCTCGGCCGGCTCGCTCCACAGCTGTGCGGCCTCCACGACGAGCGCCGGATCCGCAGCGGTGTGCAGCTGGAGAACGGCCCGGAACTTCCGGCGGCGTCCCTCGGGTACGTCGACCCGCAGTGAGACCCGGACATCGGCGGTGAACGCGGCGGCAGTCTCCTCGGCCCACTCGTGCAGGGCGGGCACGGCACGCGTCTCGCGCCAGGCGTACGGCAGGGCTCCCATGGCGAGCGAAGCGGCGGGGGTGCGGACCAGGGCGTCGGCGACCGCATCGCAGAACCGGCGCACCAGCGCGGCCGGTTCGACGATCCGCAGCGGGGCAGGACCCGGCTCCGGCAGGCAGTGGCCGTGGGGAGGGAAGGCGGCGGCGAGGGCGTCCAGCGTCCGGCGCTGGGCGGCGGTGAAAGGGCCCGCCTGCCAGGTGTCGCAGCCGGCGGGGGTGAGGGCCGGGTGGAGACGGCCGTCGGAGACCAGCCGGAGTGCGAAGCGGGCGGCGGCCTGCCAGGCGGCGGCGGACGGATGCGGTGGCCGTGCCCCGGACAGCGCGGCAACAGCGAGGGCGACGGGCAGCGCGTAGCCCTCCACCCGGCGCCGCCTGACCGAGCGGCCGTGCGGCAGCACGAGCTCCGCCGCCTCGGTCTCGACGCCCGCGGGTGCCATGTCCTCGGTGGCGGCTGCCGGGGCGGGCTGCCAGAGCAGCAACCGGCCGAGGCGGGCGGGCTCGCCGGGCAGGAACACCGCCGCCCAACCGTCGTCGAGGAGACTCCGCGCCCAGGCAGCCGACTCCGGTGCGGCCAATGGCGGCACGCTCCCGGTGCCGGTGCCGGTGCCGGTGCCGGTGCCGGTGCCGGTGCCGGTGCCCGTGCCGGTGCCGGTGCCCGTGCCCTGTTCCCGTACGGGGACTCGTGCCACTCTCTTTCGCCTCACCGTCGCCCAGGCGGTCTTCACCGCGTCTTCGTCCACCAGCAGGCTCCGCCCCTGCCGTCACCGGCGGGAGTGGGCCTTGTTCGCCGCGGTACGCATGCGTTTGGCCAGCCGCTTGTCGACGCCGCGCAGGCCCTCACCCAGTTCGGCGAGCACGTGGGCGGTGGCCGGGTGCTCCACTCGCCACAGCTCGTCCATCCGCTGTTCGAGCGCCTCCGGCGCCGCGTTCCAGTTCTCCAGGAAGCCCTGGGCCAGCTCCTCGCTCTCCTGAGCACCGGCGAGGATCGACAGTCCGTCGATGAGCAGCCACAGACCGGCTTCCTCCGCCTGCGCCGGGTCCACGTGTGCTTCTGCCCCGAGGCGTGCGCCCAGGGCCACGGTGGCCACCTGGCGGCACCCCTCGGCATCGGAGTCCGCTGCCTTGCGCAGCACGCGCAGTGCCCGGGGGTCGTCGAGGTCGGTCAGCACCAGTTGGGCCACGGCGCGCTTCGCCGCTGCCTCGGGGCCGTCTCCCGCGCATGCGTCGACCAGCCCTACCGCGGCATCCGCCGCCGAACGGTGTGCCAGCCACCCTTCGACCTCCCGGCGCATCTCCTCGGGGGAGTAGCCCAGGAGCCCCTGGAGCAGGGCGCAGGCGTCCGCTTCGGCGTACTCACCGAGCAGCGGCGCGGGCACACCGCACTCCATCAGGTACGCACGGAGTCCGTAGCGGCCGAGTGGGGTGAGCCGCATGCGGTGCCCGCACTGGTCGCCCCACGACCGGTCCGACGCCGGCGTCGAGGTTCCCGAAATGCCGCCCGGCTCCTGTCCGATCACGCCGTTCAGGAGGGTGCGAGTCTCCTCGGACGCACCGTCGCCGTCACCGGGCTCGTACTCCACCGCGCCCAGCAGGGCGAGCCCTTTCCCGAACTCCCGGAAGGACGCCGCGAACAGTGTCTGGAAGAGATCGGACTCCGGCCCGTTCTCGCCCGCCTCACGGGCCTTCGCACACAGGTCGTCGGCATCCACCCAGGCGTCGTCCGGGGCCTCGTACAGCAGGCCGACCAGTCCGTCGGCGATCTCGGCCGTCAGCTCGCCCAGCTCACCGTGCCACCCGTCCAGCACCCCCGTCTCACCGATCTCCTCCAGCAGATCGCCCATCGTGGCGGCCCAGAACTCCAGGAGGCCCTCACCGGTGAAGTCGGTCGCCGCGCCACCCCACGCGCGGCCCCCGCTGATCGTGATCAGCCCGCCATTCACGGCGAGCCACCACGGATCATCGACAACGGCCACGTCCTTGGCGCTGCGCAGCGACTTCAACGCACGAGTCCGCGCGACGGCATCGGCATACGGCCAGTCGTCGCCGCCCAGCTTCCACAGCTGGAGCTCCTCGACGGCCTCACGGGCGAGCGCGGGCCGCAGCACCCGGCTGGCGGTGACCTGCCGTCCCTCGCGGCACCAGGCGGCAAGCTGCAGCGCAGCGTCGAAGAGCGGAACACCCCGCACGGCAGCGACAAGGTCCTCCCGTGGAGCCAGGGTCACCGGGCGCAGCACAGGCACATCCTCGGCCGGTCCGTCGACTTCGGCACCGACCGGAACGCCCACCTCGCACTGCCCGCAGGTACACGACGCCACGTCCTCGGTGGTCAGCCGACGGACACTGCCCCGCCCGGCCCCATCACCGGTCGGGCGCTTCGCATGGCCGGCCACGGTGTCCGGCGTCAGCTGGGCCAGCCGCGTGGTGATCCCGTCCCGGTCGAAGGCCGCCGGATCGTAACCGGCCGCCCGCAGCTCGGCGACAAGCTCACCGTACGGGCCGTCCCCGGCCCTGTCCGGGGTGTCGAGACACTCCAGCACCTTGGCCAGCCCCCACACGCCGCCGATGTCTTCGGCCGGTACCTCGGCGCGACGCCCGCCGGCGCAGCGCACCATCCGCTCCCCGCCGACGGGGCGCGGCAGTGTCTTCTCCAGCGTGATCCCGTCCTCCCAGCCGTCGCCGAAGTCGTAGACGTAGCGCAGCCGTGCTCCCTCCTCGGCCAGCACGTCGCCGAGCGCGGTGGAGTCCTCGTCGCCGACCCCGTGGCCGAAGCCGAGATCGCCGTCGGTGAGCCGGGCCGCATCACCGTACCGCCGGCCGAACTCGTCGGTGAAAAGGTGCAGATGGCCACCGTGCCATCCGAAGGCGATCTGGATGGCGTCGTGCAGCGTGCCGAGCGAGGTGTCGGACGGCAGCACGAGGCGCCGCCACAAGGGCGGTCTTGTGCCGTGCAGCACGACCTTCAGCTGGAGATCGGACGGGGCCGTACTTCCGTCTCGCCACATGCGCCGCTCCCACCACACCGGGCCACTCGAACGGCCCCATCATGGCGCTGCCGGTGTGCCCACCTCAAACCCGGTTTCGGCGGCTCCTGTTATTTGGGCACACACGGTCTCGGCGCCGCCCGCAGCGGATATCCTCTGTCCTCGCGACCCTTCGTGGGGCAGCACAGACGCGCGGGAGCCCGCGCCCCTACCAACTACGGCTGTCGCAGCCCTCGACATGCGGGGACGCGGCGCGATGCCGGGTATCGCCTGGCTCCTCGCCCCGCCACCGGGCAGGTGGCGGCCCAGCTTGGCCAAAGCGGTGTGCTGGTGTCCGGACGTTCGGGAGCATCGCCGGGTGACTACCCAGAGCACCGCGCCGGTGCACTGTGCCTGCGCCCTGCCGGGCGCTGTTGGCAGTGTACGGAGCCGGCCACCTACACGGTCCGGGCCCAGAGCGCTCGGCACCCGATGGGTGACGGCCGCGCCATGGCCGCCCGGGCCCAGATCATCGGCAGCCGGGTCCTGCCCGGCCATTTCGTCTGATCCTGCGGAAACCCCTCGGGCCGCCGCGCCCTGCGGTTCGGCTGCGCACGCCCGGCCGCCCGCGGAGCCGTCGCCGCTCTGGGGCGGCGGAGGAGCCACCGCCCGCAAGGGTGACTCGCTGCCGAACCGAGGGATGGCATGGTCAGGGATGTCGGAAGCGGTTCTGGCTCAACTTCTGTGGCTGTCAGCTCAGGCCTTCGGTCGTCTTCCGGCATCCGCTGGGGTTCACGAGGCTGCCGGACGTGACGGTGGAGGATGTGCCGCGGTTCGGGGAGGGCCCGACTGCGGCGGTGGGTTGATTGTTCTCATGGCTCGTCCTGACTGTCTGGGCTCTTCTTGGAGAAGGGGTGCAGGCTCAGGAGGTCCCTGGCTGCCTTCCCCCTGCTGCTGCCGGGGCTGATGAGCACGATCAGTACGAGCAGCACGTAGGAGCCTGCAATGGAGCAGGCAAGGATCAGAGCGGGGCTGGCGTCGGCGTGGAGGAGTTCGTAGATAGACATCGTTTCGCTTGATGAGGGGCCTCTTTTGGAGGCGCCCGGGGAGCGTTAGGGCATGGGAGGGGAGCGACCGGCCGTCGAGCCGGTCACGGTCATGAGGAAGGCGAAGCGTCGATTCATCTTGGGAGTCATTTCGGGGGTCCTTCCGGGGTTGGGCCGGTGGGCAGCGGGCGGCTTGCCCGCGTCTGCTTCCATTACGTCTCACCAGGAGCGTCAGGTCGTGTCACGGGAACTCGTGGCTTGACAGCCCGTAGAGCGTGCACCGGGGGTCGTGAAGTCACCTGCTGCAGGTCAGGCGGTCGCATTCGGAAGACCTTCTTGCCGACAGGGGCCAGCCCGTGGCCATGGCGTGTGCTCTTGCCGACGTCCAGGTAGAGAACGCCCACGCTGCTGGTGTCGATCAGGCTTGGGCGTCGGGGCCGTTCTCGCGCATCTGCGTTATGCAGACCTGCCGCCCGCGAGCTGTCCGGCACTGTGCCGGACCGGGCGGTGGCCCGACCTCTCACCACGCAGGTCAGCTTGTCCGCGGAGATCCAGCGCCAGCTCCTGCCCGCCGCCTCGGCCTGCGAGGCCCCCAGTTCACGCTCGCCGGCGCACTGGTGCCGGCCTCCGACATCGCCGGCGACACCTACGACTACAGCCTCGACCAGAACACCCTGCACCTGTCGATCACCGATGCCATGGGTCACGACGTCAGCGCATCGCTCATGGCCACCCTCCTGGTCAACGCCTCCCGCGGCGCCCGCCGCGCCGGCGAAGACCTCGCCGAACAGGCCCGCCAGCTCCACCAGGCCCTCCTCGACAACGGCCGCAACAGCATCGCCACCGGCCAGCTCCTGCGCATCGCCCTCGACGGCACCAGTGCCCGGCTCGTCAACGCAGGCCACCCCTGGCCGTACCGGCTGCGCGACGGCACGGTCACCGAACTCCGCCTGGCCGTGAACATGCCGTTCGGCGTCGGCCTGCAGGGCGCCTACCGGGTGCAGGACCTCGACCTGCGCCCCGTCGACCGGCTCCTGCTCCACACGGACGGCATGCAGGAACGCGACGCCGAAACCGTCGACCTCCCCGGTCTGCTCCGCAAGACCGCCGACGACCACCCCCGCGAAGTCGTACGCACGCTCGTCGGCGCGGTCTCCGACGCCTACGACGGCCGCCCGCCCAAGGACACCGGACGCGGTGAGCCGCATGGCGGCGTCCTCCTCACGCGGCGCCGTCCTGGCCGTCTTCTCCGGCAGGGCAGGCCGTACGGTCGCAGGCGCCGGCCGACGCGAGGCCGGCCTGGAACGGGCCTTGCGCCACACGGCACAGGTACGTGCACGAAGGCCCCAGGGGTTACGACGTCCCGGGGCCTTCACTTCGCTGGCCTCCCAGCTCAACGACGGGTGAGGCGGCCCCCAGTCCGCGTCCGTCTTCGGGAAAGTGGCGAGCCGGTGGGCGGGCGGCTGGCCGAGCCGGCCTGGGGCTGAGGTGCGTCTGATCCAGCGGTTCCCGCCGAGCCCGTCGGCCCGGACGGCTCAGCCGCGTGAAGCCGAGGGAGGGGTCATCCTGACCGGGTTCGCTGCCGGGTCCGTCGCCGCGTGTGAGAGCAGGTGGCAGGAATGCTTCCAGCCCACCTACGGAGGCGGGGAACTGCCCGGTCAGCGGGTTGCGCGGGGACAGCCAGCGGCCGGCGACCGCCAGCCGGAGCTGTTCCCCCGTGCGGAACAGGGTCGAGGAGGCGCCGAGCGCGATGTCGACGGGGATGATCTCCGCCGCCGGGACGGGTTCGCGCACCAGGCAGGCCGGCACGGGCTCGAAGGGGCGGGACAGGTCGGTGTCGAGCGCCCGCAGGGCGGAGGTTCTGCCACCCGGTGGCGACGAGGTCGCGGCCGTACCCGTAGGAGCCCTCGAACGGGACGAACCGGCCCCCGCTCCACTTTTCGACGCCCACGACGAGATCCAGGTCGTCGGCGTCGTGCAGCTCGACGTACAGCCGGGCGCGCAGGAGATGGCACGGGCTCCCCAGGAACGTTGAGCCTCTGTTTCGCCCGGCGGTTTCCGGCAGTGGCGGCTGTGTCGGCGAAGGCGTCGACGGGCGAACCGGCAGACAGGTCGCAGTCGGTCAGGCGGGGACCGCGGCGGACCTCCCCGGGCGGGTACCAGCCGCGTCGTGCCGGAAGGAGCGGCGATAGGCGGCGGGAGTGGTGTGCACCAGGGCGTGGAAATGCCGGCGGAGGTTGGCGGCCGAGGAAAGGCCGGTCCTGGCCGCGATTGTCTCGACGGGCAGGTCGGTTTCCTCCAGGAGGGTCCGGGCCGCCATGACCCGCTGGCGCAGCAGCCAATTGCCGGGGCTCGTGCCGAGTTGCTCGGCGAACCTGCGGGCGAGCGTGCGGGTGGAGACGGCCTCGAACGCGGCGAGGTCGTCGACGGACAGTGGCTCGTGCATCCGCTCGACGGCCCAGTCCAGGACGGAGGCCAGGGAGTCGGGCGTGCGGTCGGTGAGGGGGAGCGTGGCGTATTGCAGCTGGCCGCCCTCGCGGTGGGGTGGCATGACCATGTGCCGGGCTACCTGATTCGCGTAGGCGGCGCCCTGGTCGGTGCGGATCAGGTGAAGCAACAGGTCGATGCCCGCGGCGGTGCCCGCGCTCGTGGCGACGTCGCCCAGGTCGGTGTAGAGCACGTCCGGCTCGACCTGGATGTCGGGGTGCCGCGCGGCGAGTTCGTCGGCCAAGCGCCAGTGAGTGGTCGCCCTGCGGGCCTCCAGCAGTCCGGCCTCGGCGAGCAGGAAGGCGGCAGAGCACAGTGCGACGAGGCGGGCCCCGCGGCGATGCGCCCGCCGCAGCGCGGCCACGACGCCGGGCGAGGGAGCGCTCGCGCGTTGCACCCAGCCGGGAATGAGAACCGTCTGTGCGCCTTCCAGGGCCGACAGGCCGTGCGTGACCGTCATGTCGTAGCCGGCCAGCGTCGGCAGGGATCCGGGCCGCTCGGCACAGACCTCGAACGTGTAACGGGCGGGCAGGCCGGGCCGGTTCAGGCCGAAGACCTCGGCGGCGCAGGCCAGCTCGAATGTGGACTGAGGCGGCAAGAGAAGACACACCACGCGGTGAAGGCTCATGGCAGAAAAGTACCTCTCCGCGTCAATCCTGACTCTGGGACAGAGGTGGATCGGGAGCGAGCATGATCTTCGTGACTCGAGAACCAGACCTGGTACGGATCGTCCAGGTCGACGACGTCGGCCCGGCCGGGGCCGCTTCCGGCAGGGTCCGCAGGCGCTGGCCCGCCACGGAGCGGTGCGTGGGCGGGTGTTCGCCCCCGGGAGCACGATGGTCCGAAAGGACGTGAACGAAACCGAGGAAACGCTGCTACATCGTGTCCGGCCATTCATCGGAGCCGGCCGACGCGTCGCCGCGGCCGGTAGCTATGTGATGTTCGCGCCGGGCAGCGCGCACCGTCTGCGCACGGAGATCGGCACGCACGAGCGGCATCATCATCATCATCTCGGAGACCGGTCGGCTGCCCGCGGCGAACGCCTCTGTTCCGTATGCATGCCATGCACCTGCACCCGACCCGACCGCGACGGGCAGACCCACCAGTGAAGGGATTCCTTTCTCATGTTCGGCACGCTCATGCTCATAGTCGTGCCCGCCGCGCTGTTCCGGCTGCTCGGCGCGTTCGGCGTCGGACGGTTCGCGACCTGGCGGGTGTCCGTCCTGCACGGCCTCGCTGTCATGCTGGTGTTCACGGCGAGCGCGCACTTCGTACCGTCCGCCCTCGGCCCCCTGCCTGGGCACCACGACCTGGTCGCCATGGTCCCGCCGTTCGTACCGCTGCCTCGACTGGCGGTCTACGTGACCGGTGTCCTGGAACTCATCGGCGCCGCCGGACTGGTCAAGGAGGCCACCCGGCCGACGGCCGGGCTCGGCCTTGCCGCGCTGTTCGTCCTGATGCTCCCGGCCAACATCCACGCGGCCGTCGAGCACATCCCGTTCAACGGGGAGTCGGCGACACCGCTGTGGTTCCGGATTCCCGAGCAGGCGGTCTTCATGGCCATCGCGTTGTGGGCCTACGTCCCGACGCGCGCCGCGACAGCCCGCCGGTCCGGCGGGGTCCCGGGGTAGACGTGGTTGCGCGCGAGGGTTCCGCTAGCGGGGACTCACTCCGCCATGACCACCGCACAGATCGACCACCGGCGAACTGAGCTTGTCGTTTATGGTGCGGCCTCGGTGAAGGGATGGGCAGCGAGGGACGCTCAGATCCAGTTGCCCCAGCCGAACGTTGCGATGTAGGCCCGTCGGATGGCGTCCCAGCCGCGGCCGCTGCCGATGTGAATTACTGTCAGCGCAAGGCCGAACCAGGCCGCGAAAGCACCAGCAATGATCAAGGTCCATCGAGGGCCGGAGAAACTGGCGACCACGATGAGGGCGATGACGGTCACGCCCAAACCCATGTGGGCGGCGGGGAGATCCGAGCGCAGTGCTTCGCGTAGAACGCGGCGTTCTTCCTGCATGTCCCGGGTGTACCGAGAAGGAGCCGAGCCTTCGCTGTTCTCTCGCTCAGAGCTGTGCTCCATGAGGCCCCCTGTTGGTCCAGCTGCGACTATCCGAGCAGCCTATGCCGTGCGGTGATCGCGGTCAGCATCGGTTTTGCGTCGGGGTTTTGTCCCCTTCTTATGGTGGGCGGGCCGGCTATAGGCCTCGCCCGTGGCGAGGACGAGTCCCACCTCGTAGCGGGCGGCGGGCCGTCGGTTCTTCGAGCCGAGTGGGCGTCCGGGGCCGGGTCGGGTCGGTTTCGGTGCACTGGCTGGCGTGCCGGTCTTCGCGTGCAGGTTCCTGAACCCGCGTCGGACACGGGCGGGGGTGAGCTTGTTCGGTTCCGCCGGGCGTTCCCACGGCCGACGGAGGTCCCGCGCGAGGGGGCGGGCGAGGCGAAGTTGGGCGTGTGCTGCCAGGACGAGCCAGGTCCAGCGGTCGGCCGCCCCGGAGTCCCGCAGCCGCGGCCGGGTCCATCCGAGGGTCTGCTTGAGCAGCCGGAAGGTGTGTTCCAGGTCGAATCGTCGCAGGAAAGACTGCCAGCACCGGTCGACGTCTTGCGTGGTGGCGCCGGTGCCTGACCACCAGAGCCAGACAGGCTTGTTCACTCCACCGCTGGGCAGCTTCTCGACCGTCAACCGGATTACGGTGCCCTCGATGATCGGCAACGGGCCCTCGTGGTCGAGCCAGGCGGCTCGGCGCGTCAGTCGTGGGTGGAGCCGGTCCCAGCCTTGTGCGGTCGCCGCCCCGTATCGGTCGGTGTTGGTGACGGTGACCGCAGTGGCCTTGCCCCACGTGGCCGGGTCGCCGAAGACGAACTCGCCGCCGTGCTTGGGTGGACGGCCGCCCTGTGGCGGGCAGATCCACGGCACGGGGACGGGCTTGCGCATCACCCGGTCCGAGCGGAGCCGCCCAAGAACCTCCACGGGGAGGTCGGCCAGGAGGTGGGCGATGCGGGGCGCATCGTAGCCCGCGTCCAGCACGATCAGGATGCATGGGTCGCCGACCCTCCACTGTCCGGCGTCCAGGAGCCGTCCGACGACGTCGCGGACCTGTCCAGCGGTGACCGCGGCCACGTCGGCGCCGGGCTCCAGCCGGATGGCGTCCAACAGCGCGGTCCACGAGGTCCGGCCGGTCTCCAGAGCAGCGACGATCGAGTACGGCCAGCCGGGCACCATCTGGTGCTTGCCCAAGCCTCGGCCGAAGGTGTGGCAGAAGGAGCGGTCCGACGAGGTGTCGGCGTCAGGCCTCAGCCATGGAGAGACGTCCACCGCCAACACCAGCCGGCCATCGCCAGCCCGGGGCAGTGGAACGCCGGCCAGTGCCCGCCGTAGCCGGGCAACATCGATCCGGCCCTGGTTGATCCCGGAGTACAAGGCACCGTGGCCCCTCCGGTGCTCAGGCGCGAGGGCCAGGTCCACCAGTGTGCGGACCGGGCCGTCCGTGCACAGCAGTGCGTCACACAGCTCGAACAGGGCGTCGCTTCTGGAGACCAGGCATGCGTACAACTCGGACCGGAACTCCGCCATCACCGCGAGCGCGTCTCGTTGAACGCTGTGCTCGACCAGTCCCACGATCCCGGCCTCCGTGCTGCGTTGTCGCTGAGCACAGGATCGGACGACGGCCCCTCACACGTCCGATGAACTGGGGAAACTCCGAACAAGTTCGAGTCCCGTTCGACGGCAGACCATAAACGACAAGCTGAGTGCCTGTTTTCGATCCCCGAATTTGAGTAGTTTTGTGCCCTAGGCTGGCTGGGTGCCCGAGGATGCCAAGCAGGCTGTGGTGCGTGCATGCGAGGGGTGTGGGACTCGGCTGAGGCCGGGTGCTTCGCCTCGGGCGAGGTTCTGCTCTACGGCGTGTCGTGCCAGGCAGTGGCGTCGTGACCTGCGGTTGCGCAAGCGAGTGGCTGCGGAACTGGATGGCGTCGGCCGGGCCGAGTGCCCCGAGTGCGGGACCGCTTGGGTCGCGGGAGTGGACCGCCGTTCGAACGCGGTCTACTGCTCGCGGCGGTGCGTCACGCGGGCCTGGCGGGCCCGAAAGGAATCGTTCGGCGAACGGTCACAGTGACCGCAACGCGAACGCACCCGAATCGCATCTTCGGTCAGGAGTCGGTTATTTTCGGTCATTCATTGTGATCTTCCGATTTTCGGTCTGACCCTCGGTTCCAGGAAGCGGGCCGAGTCCCGTCACGGCCAAATACCGTGCCCGGCCTGCGGGTTGGTGGTGAACCATGCCCGAAGAGATCAACGACGCCGACAAGGTCGGCTGTGTCAGCGCAAACCGGTACGCGGAGATCGTGGCCGAGCTGCGGAGACTGGTGGAGACCGCCAGCCGGATCCAGTTCACGGTCGGCGACTACGCGCTCGAAGTCGAGCCGATGCGCGAAGCGGGCGGCCAGGAGCGCAGCGATGCGCTGTTCACGGTCAAAGAATCGCTGTTCCGCCTGGCCGAGGACATCGGCTTGTCCTACGCGACGGTGGACAAGGCCCGGTGGACCGCGTCGAAGTGGCCGAAGGACCGGCGGGTGGCAGGGGTGTCGTTCACGGTCCACCAGATCCTGGCGTCCATCGCCGACGACGAGGAACGGTTCACCACCATCCTCAACCCGCCGGAGGGGAAGTCCCGCTGGACGCCGGACGAGGCGAACCGGCGGGTCGGCCGGAAAGTCGTCAAACCCGTCACCCCGCAGGAGAAAGTCAGCGCGATTCACACCCTCGCCCAGGACGAGGAGGTCGCCGCCACCGTCACCGGTGACCTGCTGCGGCGTCCGGCGGTCGTCGCCCAGGTGAGGGACGAAGACAAGGTCCGGGCGGTGGAGGAACTGACCAGGGAGGACAAGGTCGCGGCGGCCGTCGCCCCGGACTTCCTGCGTCGGCCCGCGGTCGTCGCCCGCGTCGCCAAGGCGGACAAGGTGAAGGTCGTCGAGGAACTGACCCGTGACGAGCACGTAGCCGCCGAGGTGACCACTGGCCTGCTGCGCAGGCCGGACGTCGCCTTCCGGGCGATGTCGGACGACACCGCCCGCCACCAGGTCAACCACGCCCAGGTCGAGCGGGGCCGGCAGGCCCGCGAGCACTTCGAGCAGACCAGCCCCGTCGCCCCCGCGATCCGCAACATCGACCGGTCGGTGGAGTTCTTGGACCTGGTCACCGCCTGCCACGCGTTCGTCGCGGCGGCCGGCCGCGTGGTCCCGGGCATGCGCGACCGCCAGCTCGGTGACGACGAACACGTCATCGTCCACGAGAACATCGCCCGGGTTCGGGCGACGCTGGACTGGATCGAGACCGCCATCGACACCGGCAAGGTCGACGTCGACGGCGAACTGGCCCGCCTGCTGCAAGGTGAGTAGGCGATGCCACGCGCTTCCGAGCGCAGATCGGCCGCCGCCGAGCGACACGCCGATTCGGTCCGGTTCGTGCTCTTCGAGGCCCATCCGGCCGGTCTGACCTTCCACCAGCTGGTCAGATCCAGCGAGCTGTCGCCCAGCCAGGCCCGCGCGGGTCTGGCCTGCCTGCGGGACATCATCGCCGAACGCGGCTGGCCGCCCCTGATCTGGACCAGGGCGGACGGCTACAAGTTCTGCTCGGACCCGGCCGAGCTCCAGGCATACGAGGTCGCGGTCATCCGGGAGAAACTCACCGAGATCCGCCGGTTCATCACCGGCGTCGTCGCCCCGCACACTGCCCTCCAGCCGAAGGGACGGTGGATCAAACACCTCAACACCCAGCTCAGCTCGGTCGAGTCCACGCTCGACGTGATCTCCGACTACATCGATGCCTGACCGGTGGGGCCGGCCGCTTCGCAGCCGGCCCCACCCTGTCCTGGAGGGGAAGGAAGTTGCCGCGCAGGCGTTGCTACCCCTCCGACACCTGGGACGACGAATGGGCCCTGATCGAGCCCCTGCTGCCGATACCCGCCTGCGAAACGAAGGAAGGCGGCCGTCCCGAGAAGCACCCTCGCCGGGAGATCGTGGACGCGATCCGCTACATCGTGGACACCGGATGCAAATGGCGGGCCCTGCCCAAGGACTTCCCGCCCTGGCGCACGTGTTACGGGTTCATGGCCCGCTGGGCGGCCGCCGGCGTCATCGGACAGATCCGTGACCAGCTCCGCAAACGCATCCGCCGCGAGATGGGCAAGGCACCCGGAGCGGTCGCCACCGTCATCGACTCCCAGTCGATCAAGGCCGCCGACACGGTCGGCCGCGAGTCCCGAGGCTACGACGCCGGCAAGAGAATCAACGGCCGCAAGCGGCACCTGGTCGTGGACACCAAGGGACTGCCGCTGTTCGTCATGGTCACCCCGGCCGACATGACCGACCGCAACGCGGCCAAGGAAGTGCTGTTCCGGCTGCGGCTGATGCACCCCGAGATCACCATCGTCTGGGCCGACTCCGCCTATGCCGGACAGCTCGTGACCTGGGCGAAGACCTACCTGAACCTGACGATCAAGACCGTCAGCCGCCCGAAGGACGCCTCCGGGTTCGTCGTTCTGCCCCGACGCTGGGTCGTCGAACGCTCACACACCTGGATCATGCACGCCCGTCGGCACGCCCGCGACTACGAACGGCTCGTCCAGCACTCGGAATCGCTCATCACCTGGGCCGCGATCACCCTGATGACCAGGCGAATCACCCGCCGAAGCTCCCGCAGGAGCGGACAGCCGGCCTCCCGCGAGGCTCAACGCGACTGATCGTCCCGGCACTGACGGTCAGCAGTGCCACCAAGAGGTCACCGGGCCCGGATCGGCGGCCCTGAACACCACTCTCCCACCGTCTCGGAAGCCTGTCGGCGACTTCCGGCTGAACCCAGGTTGCAGCGTGCCAAGTCGATGGTCGCCAGCCGCGATGGTCCGTGAGGACTACGTCCAAGGCCGCAGCCTGCCTGCGCCTCGGGCCTGATCTGTGTACGCAGGATGAGGCCATAACGTGCTGCTGGGGTCCAGATCGTCCGCGTAGGGGAGAGAACATGAGCACCGCTGCACCAGTATCGCTGGTCACGGGCGCCAACCGGGGAATCGGCCGGGAGACTGCGCGTCAGCTCGCCGCGCTCGGCTATACCGTCTTGCTGTGCGCCCGCCGTCTGGAGGACGCCGAACAGGCCGTCGCCGACCTGGCCCCCGGAGTGCCCGGCATGCTGCTGCCATACCGACTGGACGTGACTGACGCCGACGACGTCATTACCCTCGCCCGCAACGTAGAGGAAGAGTTCGGGCGCCTCGACGTCCTCGTCAACAACGCCGCCATCAACTACGACACCGCCCAGCGCGCTGTCTTCGCCGACCTCGACGAGGTCCGGCGCACCCTGGAGACCAACCTCTTCGGTGCCTGGCGAACCGCGCAGGCGTTCCTGCCGCTGCTGCGCCGATCACCCCACCCCCGCCTGGTGAACGTCTCCAGCGAGTCCGGCTCCCTGGAGCACATGTCCGGCGGAACCCCCGCCTATGGAGTCTCGAAAGCGGCCCTCAACGCCCTCACCCGCAAGCTCGCTGACGAACTGCTTGCCGAGCGGATCCTGGTCAATGCCGTCTGTCCGGGTTGGATCGCCACCGACATGGGCGGCCCCGGCGGCGGACCCGTCGAGCAGGGCGCCGCCAGTGTCGTCTGGGCTGTCACCCTGCCCGATTCCGGCCCTACCGGCGGCTTCTTCCGGGAAGGCGAACCTTTGGCCTGGTAGGCGGTCCCTACTCGGCTCACCGGGCTGAACCGGCTCTGCCGGCAGGACTCTAACGAGCACGCTCGCAGCGCCTGCGGGAAGCACCCGAACCAGCACCGTTCGAATCTTGAGCTGGGCAAATGTGCAACTCAGGATTGAAAACAGGCACTCATCTTGAGATTTAACCCGTCGGAGCCTTGGGCGCGTGGCTCGCATACTGGTCCAATGAGTTCGATCTCCACGCACCACCGGTTCCGGGACCCCCGGAGCACGACGTACGACTTCCTCACGTCGGTTCTCGTACGTTGTCCCGGCTGCGGAAAGGTCGCGCACGTCGGTACGGCACCGGACCCGTCGGGGGTTCACGACGAGGGCCTCTTCGCCCGGAGGCGGCTCGTTTGTCGGAGCTGTGGGATGGCGAAGGACTGGAGCCGTGGCGGTGTGGCCTTGCACCGGGACCGGCATGCGCCGGCCACAGACCCGTACTTCGGTGTGCGTCTCTGGCTGCAGACCGAGACCCGGCACGGGTGGGTATGGGCCTACAACCTGGAGCACCTGGACTTGATCAGGCGGTTCGTGCAGGCACCGCTGCGTGAAGGGATTCCCTGGCACGACCACGGCCGGAAGATGACCGTGGTGGCCCGCCTGCCCGTATGGATGCAGCAGGCCAAGAACCGCGACGAAGTGCTACGGGCCATCGCTCGCATCCACGCCTCACTGCTGCTCATCTGACCTTGTCCTCAGCCAGTTCGGCGAGGTTTGGTGCCGACCTTGTGGTGGGCGGGGCGGGTGTATGCCTCGCCGGTGGCGAGGACCCTGCCCACGTCGTGGCGGGTGGCCGTGCGGCGGTTCTTCGAGCCGAGCGGTCTGCCTGGTCCGGGCAGGGAAGGTTTGGGTGCAGCGGCTGGGGACCCCGTCCTCGTGCGGAGGTTCCTGAACCCTCTGCGGACGCGGGCGGGTGTCAGTCTGTTCGGCTCGGCCGGCTTCTCCCAGGGCCTGCGGAGGTCGGTGGCCAGCGGGCGCGCGAGGCGGAGCTGGGCGTAGGCGGCGACCACCAGCCAGGTCCACCGGTCGGCTGCTTCAGAGCTGCGGAGCCGGGGCTTGGTCCAGCCGAGGGTCTGTTTGAACAGACGGAATGTGTGCTCGATGTCGAAGCGGCGGAGGAAGGACTGCCAGCAGCGGTCGACGTCCGCGGCGGTGGCGCCGGTGCCCGACCACCACAGCCATACCGGCTTGTTGACCCCGCCGCTGGGAAGCTTCTCCACGGCCAGGCGGATGACGGTGCCCTCGATGACGGGCAGCGGCCCGTCATGGTCGAGCCATGCGGCCCGGCGGGTCAGCCGCGGGTGCAGCCGGTCCCACGCCCGCGCGGCCGCCTTTCCGTAGAGCCGGGTGTCCGTGACGGTCACGGCCTGCTCGGTGCCCCAGGTGGTGGGGTCGCCGAAGACGAACTCGCCGCCGTGCTTGGGCGGCCGGCCGCCCTTGGGGTTGGTCAGGTGGAACTCTTCGCGGGAGGGGGTCGGACGGCGCATCACCCGGTCTGAACGGAGCCGTCCGAGGACCTCGACGGGCAGCCCGTCCAGCAGGTGGGCGATGCGCGGGGCGTCGTATCCGGCGTCCAGCACGACCAGGATCTCCGGGTCACCCGGCCGCCACTGGCCTGCGGCAACCAGCCGCTCGACGACCTCGCGGATCTGCACCGTGGTCACCTTGGCGACGTCGACGCCGGGCTGAAGGCGCACCACGTCCAGCACCGCCGTCCAGGACGTTCGGCCGGTCTCAAGCGCTGCCACCACCGAGTACGGCCAGCCGGGCACCATCTGATGCTTGCCCTCGCCCCGGCCGAAGGTATGGCAAAAGGACCGGTCAGCAGACGTGTTGGCGTCCGGCCGTAGCCACGGTGAGACATCCACCGCGAGCACAAGCCGGCCGTCCGCCGCCCTCGGCAACGGCACCCCGGCCAGGGCCCGCCGCAGCCGGGCGACATCGACCCGGCCCTGGTTGAGCCCGCCGTACAGAGCCCCGTGACCACGGCGGTGTTCGGGCGCGAGCGCGAGATCAACCAGCGTCCGCACTGGCCCGTCAGTGCACAGCAGCGCGTCGCACAACTCGAACAACGCGTCGCCCCGCGTGGTCAGACACGCGTACAGCTCCGACCGGAAGTGTGACACTTCCGCGAACGCATCCCGCAGGACGCCCTGATGCACCAAACTCACGACCACGGCCTTCGCGCTGATCCACTCTGTGACGGAGCACAGGATCAGACGAAGGCCGCCTTCTCGTCCGCTGAACTGCGAAAACGCCGAACAAGTTCGAGCCGCGTTCGACGCCGGACCATAAATGACAAGTTGAGAGGCTGTTTGTGAGCCGGGCATGACAGTTCAGGCGGCGTGGGTTGAACACCGTAGCTGTCTGTGGCGGTGGTGGCTGTGGCCTCATTCCGGGTGTTTGGGTCTGGTGGTGAAGTGGGCCGTAGCGGTGAGTCCGGTACGGCATCGGGTGCCGTGACGGGTGTTGTTCGCGGGTGAGCCGTTGGTGTGCTGCCGATGATGTCGGTCTAATCTGCAGGGCTCTCGTGTGTCCGACAGCGAGTGTGCCCTGGCGGTTCGTCTGCGAATGAAGGAGCATCATGCGGGCTGCACGCATTGCGGCGTTCCTGCTGGGAGCTTTGCCCTTGGTGGCGGGCATGGCCTTCGTACCGTCCACCGCACATGCCCGGACAGCGGATACAGAGGGGCGGCCGGGGCCGATCGCGGGTTCACCGGCGGAGGGAGGGAACAGTGGGGGCGCGGGGACGGTGACGACCAGACGCGCCTGCAATCCCGCACCAGGTCCGGACAAGGCAACCTGCCTGGCCTTGATCCGAACCGACCTCCCCGCGGTGGCATCTCTGTCTCCCGGCAGCGTTCCGCAGGGATATGGCCCAGCCGACCTCCGCAGCGCCTACCGACTGCCCCGGTTCGCCGGTCAGGGGCAGACCGTGGCGATCGTCGTGGCGTTCGACAACCCCAATGCGGAGAGCGACCTCGCGGTCTACCGCAGCACGTTCGGCCTGCCGCCGTGCACCACCGCCAACGGCTGCTTCCGCAAGATCAACCAGAACGGCGGCACGACACCGCCTGCGCTCACCGACCCGGGCTGGGCTTCGGAAACCGCCCTGGACATCGACATGGTCAGCGCAGCCTGCCCCGCCTGCAAGATCCTGCTCGTCGAGGCCAACGACGACACGTTCGGCAATCTGCTCACCGCAGTGGCCCAGGCACGTACCCAGGGCGCGAAGTACATCTCCATGAGCTGGGTCGACGCTAACGGCGAGAACAACGTCCAGCCGGTCCTCGACCAGATCTACTTCAACCACCCCGGCATCGCCTTCGTCGGAGGCTCCGGCGACGTCGGCGGCGTCGTCCACTGGCCGGCCGCCTCCCAATACGTCACCGCGGCGGGCGGCACCTCGCTCCGGCGCAACTTCCTCCCCGTCCCCGGCCCGCAGCTGCTACGCCTGGGATGGTACGAATCCGCGTGGCAGGGCTCCGGCTCCGGCTGCTCCCAGGTACAGCCGAAACCAGCCTTCCAGAACGACCCCCTCTGCCCGCGCCGCACCTCCGCCGATGTCTCCGCGGTCGCCGACCCGGCCACCGGCGTGGCCTCCTACAACACCTTCGGAGGTGCCCCCGGGTGGGCGGTGACCGGCGGCACCAGCGCCTCCTCGCCGCTGATCGCCTCCATGTACGCCCTGGCCGGCACCCCCGGCCCGACCGACCGCCCCAACTCCTACCCCTACGCCCACCGCCTGAACTTCTGGGACATCGACCGCGGCGTTGCCGGCCCGTGCCCGAGCAACACCTACCTGTGTCGGGCGGTCCGCGGCTACGACGGCCCCACCGGTGTCGGCAGCCCCCGCGGAGTCTTCGGCCTGCGGCCCTGACCGCGGCTCGGGACGGCAGCGAAGCGGCGGTGGTCAGGTGGTACTGACCACCGGTGAGCCGTGTGCTTTGCCGTCTCTGCCAGGTCACCATGCATCCGCCTCCTGTGGAGAGTCCACGGAAATGGCCGATGGGGCTGATCAGGGTTTGGCACCGAGCACGGCGGCGATGCGAGGCAGGAGGTGAGAGACAGCCGGGCTGGACTCTTCCTTCTCTGCGTGATGCAGCGGGTCATGATGGTGATGGCGGCCCAGGTGACGAGGGTTACGTTGTGCTGGACGAGTCGTTTCGTAATCTCTTCGGTGGCAGCGGGCTTGCTTGATCCACGACGGTGGGTCGGCCACGCGGCGAGGTGCTCGCTGTGAGTGCGAGTCCTGTTCCGCGCAGCCTTCCCGCCAGGGTCGCCGTGGTGACCGCCGGAACGATCAGTCCCGTTGGACTTCGCCGGAGGTCGGCGGCTATCCGGCCCGGCGGGACTGGCGGCGGGTGATGCGCCTGGTCATGAGGGTGATCGCGGCCCAGGTGATCAGCGACTCGGAGTGCTGGATGAGCCGTTTGTAGTCGCGGGCGTGCCGGCGGGCGTGCATGACCCAGGCGATCGACCTCTCGACCACCCAACGGCGGGGCAGGACGACGAAGCCCTGCGCGTCCTTGGGCCGACTGACTGTCCTCACCGTGAGGCTCAGGTACTTCTTCGCCCAGTCCACGAGCTGTCCGGCATAGGCCGAATCGGCCCAGACGATTGTGATTTCCGGGTGCATGAGGCGGAGCCGGAACAGGACTTCTTTGGCGGCGTTGCGGTCGGTCATGTCAGCCGGGGTGACCATGACGAGCAGCGGCAGGCCCTTGGTGTCCACGACCATGTGCCGCTTGCGGCCGTTGATCTTCTTCGCCGCGTCGTAGCCGCGCGAGTCCCTGCCGACGGTGTCCGCGGCCTTCACGGACTGCGAGTCGATGACGGTGGCGACCGCGCCCGGGGCCCGGCCCATGTCGCGGCGGACGCGTTTGCGGAGCTGGTCGCGGATCTGCCCGACGATACCGGCTGCGGCCCAGCGGGCCATGAACCCGTAGCAGGTCCGCCAGGGCGGAAAGTCCTTTGGCAGGGCCCGCCACTTGTATCCGGTGTCCACGACGTACCGAATCGCGTCCACGATCTCCCGCCGCGGGTGCTTCTCCGGCCGCCCACCGGCCCTGGTCTCGCAGGCCGGGGTCGGCAGCAGCGGCTCGATCAGCGCCCACTCGTCATCGAAGGTGTCCGAGGGATAGCAGCGGTGCCGGGCCACGTTCTCCTCCCCCGGGCAGGCTTCGGGTCCGGCCAGCTGAGCATCAGACGTTCTTGAAACTCACCAACAAAGCCAGTTTGACCGATTGCGGGAGACGGATCGGTCACGGCCGGCCCGCCGATCGGTCACGGGAAGGCCCTCGGCACGGAGGGCTTGCCCAGCGTCCGGATCGCGTGGCGGGATGGTTTCCGAGGTCGTGGCGTCACCGTCCGGGACGCGGAGGCCCGGAGCCGGCCGTCGCCTCCTCGTCGGCCGTACACCGGAGCCATGAGACGAACCAAGCAGAACCACGCCGGGCCCGTGCCCAGCGCCCCGGGGGACATGTGGCACGCCCTCGCCTCCCTCCGCCAGATCCACTCCGAACCCGTCGGCCGCCGGGTGTGCGGGTGGGGCCGTGGTGGTTGTGGGCGGCGCGGGTGCCGAGTCCGGGGTGCGGTGGGGGTACGGGCGGGTCGCCGTCACGGACACGCCCGGCCGCCCGGCGGCCGGGCAACGCGCGGTGGACGGGTATGGCGGGTTCTGCGTGCTGGGTGGGGTGACCTTCGCCGTGCTCCGGTGTCGGCCAGCACGGGCCTGAACACGGTGTACCTCCGTGTACGGGGCGGATGCACGGAGTTGCCAGGAAGGCTGCGGCCGACCGAGGTCCCTGCCGGCGAACCTGTCTCTGGAGGTCGTGGCCCTGGCCGAGCAGCAGCAGGCGCCGCGGGTGGAAGCCGCTGACCTTGCTGCCGGAACTCGCCCTGAAGGTGGCGGTGGCCAAGAGCTGATGGCGATTGTTGAAAACGGCTGTGACCGCGCTTCCGTGATGACTACGGCTGGATGAGGATGCGGGCTCTCAGCACGTGGAAGGAGGCCCGGCCGTACATTTGCCGCTTGATCGTCTTGATGCGGTTGACGTGGCCCTCTACGACGCCAGAGCTGTACTGCAGGGTCAGGCCTGCGGTGACGGCGTCGATATCGAACTTCATGAACCGGGCGAACCCGCGGATCGGCTGAGGTGCGTCACGCTCCACATCGCTGATCCAGTCAAGCAGCAGATGACCCGTGCGATCGCGGACCAGGGCGGTGAACTGCTGCGCGACCTTGTGGGCGCGAGCGATGTCGGGACAGGCCCGGCAGACCTCACCGAGCCGGACCTCGTCGTCTTCACTCGACGACTCACGCCGCCGCATGATCCAGGACGTGATCGCGCGGGGGCTCGGAATCGGCGCTGGCGCGGGTCTCGCAGTGCCGTCCCGAAGTGTCGCAACGTATCGGCGGACCGTCTGAACCGTGCCCCCGAATCCACGCTCACGGACCTCCCGGAAGAGCCGGCCGGCGTCCGTGCAGCCGTTGTGGAAGCGCGCTTGCAAGTAGGAGTGGAAGGGCGTGAGAAGCCCCGTTCGACGATGCCGGGCGGATTCGATGAGTACGGCGAGATCGGTGTCCCGGAAGTGCCGTACTGTCTTGCGGTCCATGCCCAAGCGGCGAGCGATCGCGCTGATCGTCCACTCTTTTTCGACCAGATCGAGGATGTCGGCGTGTCGGTGAACGGTCCGTTGGACGATGGCGGTCTTCGGGAGAACGGGCTCCCGATCCGGCACCCAGGTGTCAGGGACCGGGGCGTCAGGTTGAGCTCGTTCCTGGGCATGTTCCGCAGGCAGGAGCGGTGCTGGTGACACGTCTTCTCCACCACAACGGACAGGTTCTGCAGCAGGTGCCATCGGTCGGCCACCTCGATGGCCCCGGTGGCGGCCTGCTTTAGCGCGCGGGTGTAGCCAGTGGCCCGGTCGCGGCAGATGACCTCCGCTCCGGGATGAGTTTCCAGCCATGCAAGGAAGGTCTCGGAGCTCCGGTCGGGCAGAACATCGAACGGCTTGCCATGTTCCACGTCCACGAGCACCGTTCCGTAGGTGTGGCCGCGCCGGAAGGCGAAGTCATCCACTCCCAGGACCCGCGGAGCCCGTGCCGGCACCACCGGCGCCGACAGCAGACGGATGAGCGATGTCCGGCGGCCGGACAACGCCAGCTTTCGGCAGAGACGTTCTCCCGGGCGGCCCCCAAGCTCCACGGCCACGAAACGGACAAGGTCATGCATGGCCACCGACGACTGACTGTGTGACCTGGTGAAACCTTCGACCTGCTCAACGAAGGTCCGCCGGCGACACATCGGCACTTCGCAGAGGAACCGCCGTACCCGTAGTCGGACGAGCATCTCTCGGCCGCCTGCAGGCTGATCGGCCAGCCGCCGCCAGTACCTGCTGTGAACCCGCCGTGCGCCTTGGCCGCAGTCTGGACAACGACCAGGCGGTCCACTACCGACCGCGTCCACAAAGAGGGTGCGGCCAGCGACATGCACCCGCTCGATCCGCAACGCGATTCCCGGAAACAGGACGTCCGACAGCTCACACAATCCCATACAGAAGTTGTGCCGCGACGAAACGATCCGGCATGCCAGCCCTACGCGGGCGGTCCGTAGGACCGCTTGATGTCGTGAGACTCCAACGCGCTCTCGTAGCGGGCCAGCAGTTCGTCGAAGTTGGCCAGGAGGATGGTGGCGGTTTCGTGCGCGTCTTCGACGTCACCCTGGGCACAGGCTTCCACGATCTCGGCAACGTCGTCGCGCATGATCGACAGAGAGTCCCCCCTGGATCAGCACGCCCGGGAAATGCCGCGGGGGCAGACGGACAACCGCGTCGTTGCCTGGATCCGTAAACAGCTCAGCCTCAATGATCTCCATCAGCCTATCCAACAACAGTCGCCGGACCTCATCCAACCGTAGTCATCACGGAAGCGCGGTCACAGCCGATTTCAGGATCCTCATCAGCGCAGCAGCTTCAGGAGTAGGCGTCAGACTTGACCAGCCGCGGGAAAACCAAACCCCGTGGACGCGATGCCCACGGGGTTCTGTGCTGCTTGGCCGGCTGAGATGGACGTCGACGTTACTTCCTGCACTTGGCCTTGAAGCCGTCCAGCAGAGCCTTGCCAGCATCGGAGTTGTCACGTACGTACGCGCTACCGCTGATGCTGATCGAGGTGTTGCTGGTTGAGATGGGCTCGCTGCCGGTCCGCTTGTTGCGGCTGTCCTCTCCGGCGACCGTCCAGATGATCTGGGACTGATCCTTGTTGAACTCGCCGGTGCTGGTCACGTCCGGCTCCTCGTAGACGCCGTCGCAGCTGTACTCATGATGCGAGACGCCGTTGCCCTTGACGACCAGCTGGCCGAGGTCGGACGTACCGTTGACGTCCTTGACGTAGTAGGTACCGTCGAGCTTGCTGGCGCTGGCGCTGCTTCCGCTGCAGGCGGTGAGTATGAGTGAGCCCGCGGCCAGGGCCGCGATGGACACGGTGATCTTGGCCCGCGTCCTACGTGCGGTCCTGGTGATGCTCATGGGGTTCTCCCTTCGTTCGTCCTGGATAGTCGGTTTGATGTAGAAGACCAGTCAAAATATCCTATGGATAGGCGACTTTGGCTGACCGGGACCGCCTGTCAGGCGCCTTCTCGGAGGTTGCCGAGCCGATGCTCAGTCAGCGCTAGCGCGACCTCGGACTGATTGAGCGCGTGTTCGCCGTCCTGGATGCGCCACTGCAGACGTTGCACGGGCGGGGCGTCGGCTTCTTGGACTGCCGGGTCGCCGAGCTCGCGCAGTTCTGCGTATGCACCCTGCAGCTGCTCTTCGTGGTGTGCTGCGCGGACCCGGAGACGGGCGAGTCGCTCGTTCCACCAGTTCACCCGTGACTGGCGCTCGAGCGTGGTCTTCCCCTCGATCCAGGCACGGAGCTCGTTCTGGTCGACATCGCTCGGAAGCCCGGTAGCAAAGGGCCCCTCGGGTTCCGGCATGTCGATGGGGATGTGCGACGGCAGCACCGCGGGGGTCGTGTCGAGCACATAGGCGATCGCGACGAGATCGTCGACGGTCACCGGGCGAGCACATCGCTCCATCTCCGCGCGAGCGTCGGCCGAGATCGGGTGACCGAGCATTAAGTGGACGTTAAGTCCGTTTCTGGTAGCGGCCTCGTCCGGGTTGGGTGAGGAAGCCTTGGCGGGTGAGGCGTCCGAGGCGGTTGCGGGTGATGTCGACGGATGCTTCGTCTGTGGGCATGTCGAGGAGTTCGTGCAGTTCGCGAGCCCGGAAGGCCTGGTCGGGGTGCTGGTTGAAGGCGTCCACGATGGCCTGGTAGGCGGTGCTCGACTCGGGCGGATCGGGTTCGGTCCCGGTAGGTGCGAGTTCGGTGATGATCTTGCGGGTGGTGGCGGGGTCCGCGAGGCGGGCTTCGGTCTCGGTGAGGGCGGCGGTGAAGTGCGCGATCTGCCGGCGGAGTTCATCCGCCCGGGTTGCTCCGGAGTTGCTGCGGAAGCGCGGTGTTGCGGTCGGTGTTCGGTGGCGTGTCCTCGATGCGGTACCGGGCGTCGGGTTGGGCAAAGGGCGCGTGTTCTTGCGTGATTCTCCCGGCGGCTGCTGTGTCCTGCTGGATTCGTGTTCCGATGGGGATGTGCCCCCGGGCCCCGGGCGGCACCCCTTGTGGACACGAAGAAGGACCAGGAAGTTGAGTGATCAGGTGCAACGGCGTCCGCTCCCGCACGATTTCCACCCGCCGGTGCCCGAGTTGTGGGTGAGCAGCACGGACCTGACCGACGGTGGGGCCCTCCCGGACGGCCATGTCTACGCGAAGGGCAACTCCTCGCCGCAGATCGGCTGGTCGGCGGGACCGGAGGGCACCGGCAGCTACGCGGTCACGTGCTACGACCCGGACGCGCCGACCGGCAGTGGGTTTTGGCACTGGACGGTCTTCGACATCCCGGCGGATGTCGCCGAGCTGCCGGCGGGGGCCGGAACCGGGGGCTTCGATGGATTGCCTGCGGGTGCCGTGCAGGTGCGGAACGACTACGGCAGCAGCGGCTTCGGCGGGGCCGCGCCTCCGGAAGGGGACGGCCCGCACCGGTACGTGTTCACGGTGTATGCCGTCGACCGGGAGAAGCTGGGCCCGGATGCGGACGCGACGCCGGCCCTGGTGGGATTCCACCTGCGGTTCCATGCCGTCGCCCGCGGTCGGCTGATAGCCCTCTATGAGGAGCGGGGCACCGGGGCGTAGCCGTCCCCGGCTGCCCCGCCCCCCGCCCCCCGCCCCCCGTCCCCCGCCCCCCGCCCCCCGTCCCCCGCCCCCCGCCCCCCGTCCCCCGCCCCCCGCCCCCCGTCCCCCGCCCCCCGCCCCCCGTCCCCGTCCCCCGTCCCCGTCCCCCGTCCCCGCCCCCCGCCCCCCGCCCCCCGTCCCCCGTCCCCCGTCCCCGTCCCCGTCCCCGTCCCCGTCCCCGCCCCCCGCCCCCCTTTCCCCCGGCTGGGCGCGGTGATTCGTCCGATCTCGGCGGGTTCTTGCACGATCCTGCTCCACGCGGGGGGTTCCTGCCGGTCTCGTGGTGAGATGGGGGTATGTCTCTCGACGAGCTCCGCGACCTGCTGGGCCGCCATGCGCGGCCTGATCTGAGCACGGCCATCGACGGCGTCCGGATCTGCCGGGCCGAACCGGGCGCCGGGCCGGAGTACGCGATGTCCGGCGTGGTGGTCGCGGTCATCGCGCAGGGGGCCAAGCGGCTCGCGCTCGGAGACAGGGTGTACGAATACGGCGTCGGCCAGTACCTGGTCGCCTCGGCCGACCTGCCGGTGGTCGGACGCATCGCGCAGGGACCCGAACTGGGTTTCGGCATGACGCTGGAGCCTGCCGTCATCGCGGAGCTGATGCTGCAGGCGGGGCCGGGCGACCTGCCGCCTTCGACCCGGTCGGCCCGGCCCGGGATCGTGGTCAGCGACGCACCGGCAGAGCTGGTCGGCGCGATCGTGCGGCTGCTGCGCCTGCTGGACCGCCCGCGCGACCGCCGGGTACTGGTGCCTTTGGCCAAGCGGGAGATCCTGTGGCGGCTGATGACGGGGGAGCAGGGCGAAGCCGTCCGGCAGCTCGGCCTGGCGGACAGCGGCCTGACCCACATCACCCGGGCGGTGGGCTGGATCCGCGACAACTACGCCGAGGCATTCCGCGTCGAAGACCTGGCCCGGTCCTCCGGGATGAGCGTCTCTGCGTTCCACCGCAACTTCCAGGCGGTCACGGCGATGAGTCCGATCCAGTTCCAGAAGCAGATCCGGCTGCAGGCGGCGCGGCTGCTGCTGGCCCGCGGCCCGCACGACGTGACCGGCGTCGCCTCCAGCGTGGGATACGACAGCCCCTCGCAGTTCAGCCGGGAGTACAAACGGCAGTTCGGCGCGCCGCCGCGCGCAGACGCGGCACGCATGCGGACCCGTACCGATCACGTTGCGGCCGCGACGGCCTGAAGGCGGACGGCCGGGCTGCTGCCCGCCGCGCGGTGGGACCGCCCTGAGCCTGCCTGCACGGATGCTCCGCTCGGCCAGCCACGCGGGTGGCTCGGGCGCAGGCCGCCGGCGCGCGGCGGTCAGCGTCCGTGCTGCCGGGTCGTATTCCGGCTTCGGCATCGCCCCCGCCGAGGCATCCGGCGGCAGACCGGTGGGGACCTCGCTCATGCCGGTGCCACCACAAGGCCCGCTCAGCCTCGGCGGGGGCCGACCCGTCAAGCAGTCTCGGCGGCATCCGCCGGGCGGACACCGCGCCGACCACCTCGAATCCGGGCGACACCATCAGCGTCGGCAGGTGCATCGCGCTGCCCTGACCGTGCTCGTCGGCCAAGGGCACCAGGGCGCCCGGCAACCCATCCACTGTATGGGCCCGGTTCTCGAACCGCACCCGGTCACCCGGGGAACCGCCCTGAAGACCCCCAGCGGGGCCGCCACCTACTCGGTGGCGGCCCAGGCTGCTCTGTGGACCTGCGAGGCCGAGAGCCCCCGCTCACGTAACTACTGAGCCCTCGATGCCGAGTTCGGCGAGCGCTTCAAGCCGCCCGGGGTGGAGTCGGTTGCGGCGTTGTTTCTGGTTGGTGATCCAGATCCCGGTGCGGTGTTCGGTGCCGTCGGAGAGGTGTCCGATGTGGGCTCGTCCGGGTAGGCCGCGGCCTTCCCGCTTCCTGGTACTGGGAGAGGGCGTGGAGGTCTTTGTGGAATGCTTCCGCGCCTCGCCCGGACGGGGCGGGGCACCGCCCCCGCCCTCGCGACGGTCGTGCGGGCCTGTACGACCCGCGCCGGGGTGACGCCCAGCTTGCCGAGCCGGGCCTGCTGCTTCTTGTTGAGCCGGTGGAAGTTGCGGCGTTGGGTGGCCGGCTGCCGGCTGCCGGCTGCCGGCTGCCGGCTGACGTGTTCCCGTGCCGAGTCACCCCTGGCACGGCGTTCGCCGGCGCGCACTGTCTGCCAGGAGGGCCCGCAGGTCCGCGTATTGGCGTTGCCGGTCCACCGTCCACCCGAGCGCGCCCGGGTTCCGGTCCGGATCGATCGTGGCGAGGGCGTCGGCCCGCCGCTTGGCGGGGACGGGGTCTTTGCTGAGTCCGCAGGGCCTGGGGACGTTGGTCAGCCACTGCCCGACCGGCTTGTCGAGTGAGGTGGCGTGCCGCGGGGCGGCCAGGGTGCCGTGCTGCCCAGCCGGTAGGTGTTGTTGATTGTGTATCGGCTGGTGGCAGGGGTGCTCACTGGCTCTCGGGGCGTTGAGCTGTGCTGGTCAAGGGGGAGTGTGGCGGGGGTGTGCTGACGCTCGGAGGGGGGTTTGTTGGTGTACGGGGTGGTGGCTGGTCTGGGGTGTTGCTGGTTCGCTGAGAGGTGGAGTTGGCGGTTCGATCGGGATGGTCGGGGTGTGTGAGCTGGGGTTATGCATTGTGTGTTGATGGCGGATGGGTTCGTTGTAGGTAGTTCTAGCGTGTAATGGCCCGGTCGGTGTTTGTGCTGGTCAGGGCTGCTTTTGCTGTCTGATGGGTGGGTTTAGCGGCCGCGGGTGGGGCGGTGGTGGGTTTCGGCGAGGTGGTCGAGTTGTACCGCGTCGAGGGCAGCCTTGGTGATTCTTTCGGTGCCGTCGCAGATGGCGGTGATGGCAGCTTGGCGGATGAGTCTTGTGAGGCTTCCGATACGGCCGGCGGTGCGCTGGTGGAGGTAGGAGGCGTGCCGGGGGAGCGTGCCGCGTTTGTGGTGTTCGAGGTTGAGGGCGTTTTCGATGTCGGTGATGACATCGCGAAATGGTTCGCTTTGCCCGTGGCGGGCGGGGAGGGGGCCGCAATCGACGAGTGTGGCGCGTCCGGCGAGCTGGGCGCCTCTCACGCCGGTGAAGAGGGGTGTGTCGGTGACGTTGATGCCGGCGTAGACGAAGGTGGCGGGCAGGCGTTCGGTGAGGTCTTTGATCAGGTCGGCGGTCTGTGCGCCGGTGGTGGTGCGGGGGTTGAGACGGTGGATCTCGTCGATGAGGACGAGTTGGACACCCGCGGCGGTGTAGGTGTGGCAGACGGCGTCGGTGATCTGGGTTTGGGTCATGCGGGTGGTGACGGGGATGCCGAGGTAGCGGGCGAACTCGGTGATGAGGGTTTTCGCGGTGGCGCCGGGCGGGACGAGGACGTACGCGACCGGTACTGCGGCGTGGGCTGATCCGGGCGGGGTGGGGTTCTTGCGGGTGTGGGCGAGGTGGCAGGTGCGGCCGACGTGAAGGAGGGCGGTGGTTTTGCCGGCTGCGGCGGGTCCGGTGACGATCAGGGAGGGCCGTGCGGTTGTCTGCTGGTGGCGGCCGAGGACCATCAGGGTGCGGACCTGGGTGGCGAGGGTGCTGATGGCGGGGGTGCGGATGGTGACGAACGCGGAGTGGTAGGCCAGGCGGTCCTCCGTACTGCGGGGCGGGTCGCCGGGCTGGGGTGGGGTGACGGGGTCGGTGGTGGCGAAGCGGTGCCAGCCCTGCCAGGTGGTCAGGGGCCAGGACGGCTCGTCCGCGCCGTTGTCGGCAGCTGCTGCGCTGCTCGCGCTCTGCGGGCCCACGTTTACCATTTGGCGGCTTCCTCGTAGGCGTCGTAGAGCCCGAATCCGGCCGCCGGGGCGGCGCTGAAGTCGTCGTCAGGCAGGTCGTCGAGGTCGTCGATGCTGTCGTCCTCGTCCTGCTGCGCCGGGCTGTCGGCGGGTGCTTCGGTGTCGTGGTCCGAATGGCGGGCTGTGGGGAGCGGGACGTGGGCGGTGCGGGCCAGGAGGGCCTGTTCGGTTTTGGTGGCGTGGCCGGTGTGGACGCGGCGCATGAGCTGGTCGAGGGCGTCGGCGAGGTCGGCTTCGTACTGTTCGGCGTCGCCGTGGTTGGCGTGGAGGGCGAGGGTTCTGATGTGCTGCCAGGGTGTGGTCGTTGAACGGCTGGTGGACGTGGTCGCGGTGGATCCACGGGATCTCGGTGAGTGCGCCGTCGGGCAGCCGGACCCAGATCTGGCGCACATCGTGAGGGTTGTAGTGGATCTCCCACTTCCCGCCTCGACCGGTGACCGGGGAGGGCTGGCCACGATAGGGGGCGAGGAAATCCGCGTCGTAGGTGCGGTGGTGGATGCGGATGCCGGAGGCGGTGATGGCCTGCCGGCGCACGGGCAGCAGTTCGAGGTAGTCGCGTCCGGTCAACGGGACGGGGACGTGTCCGGCGACGGCGACGAGGGCGGCCCACATCTGGTTCGGCGTGAGCGCTTTGCGGGGCATCATCGGGTGACGCAGTCCCTCATGGGGCCGGTGGTGGTAATGCACCAGCCATTCGTCCAGGAGGTCCTGCAGCTGGGCGACGCTGTAGCAGGTGTCTTTCTCGATGTCGGGTCCGCGTCGGGTGACGTCGGATCCGGTGTAGCCGGGCAGGTGCTGGCAGAACAGGGCGTTGATGGTGCCGAAGGCGCGCTCGACGATGCATTTGGCGGTGGGGGCGTGGGGTGGAGCGGGCTGGAGGCTGATGCCGAGGGTTTCGCAGGCGGCGGTGAATGCGCGGGAGACGAAGACCTTGCCCCGGTCGACGACGATCGTCTCGGGCAGGACGACCGGCCGGGCCGCCGCACCGGCCAAGCGCTCGTCCAGGGCGGTCAGCCGCTGGTGGGGGAGCGCGCGGGCATGGTCCATGCGCACGATGTCCGGCCAGGCGGGGCGAGCGGGGTGGGGGACGGCCATCTCGGCGAGCAGCAGGGCCGCGTCGACGGCCTTGGTCGCGCTGGGGCACAGCACGGCGGCGAGGATGGCGCGGGTGGCGACGTCGACGGCGATGGTGAGTTCGGGCCGTGCGAGGCGGCCGTCGTCGAAGAGGGCGAGGACGTCCAGGCGGGTGGTGTCGATTTGGACCTGCTCGCCGGGCCGCAGCGCCGTGGCGGGGGTGAAGGCCCGCCCTTCGAAACTGGCGGGCACCTGCCGGACGGGCCCGGCGGGCAGCTCGCCGGGGCGGGCGAGGGAGGTGACCAGCCGGTACAGCGTGGCCTGGGACGGCGCCGGCACCGTCCCGGGGCCGTGGTGGTCCTCAAGGATCTGCGTGATCAGCGGGAACAGGCCGTTGATGGTGCCCTTGGAGCGCCCGCGCCGACGGCGCAGCGCCTCGCGGACGGCGGCGACGACCCGCTCGTCGGCCCGCCCGGTGGGGCTGGAGGCGCGGGTGGTGCGGTGGTCGAGTAGCCCCCACAGGCCTTGCTTGCGGTAGGCAAGTCGCATGCGCTGCACCGTGGTGCGCGAGACGCGGCCGCCGAGCGCGGTCAGCTCCTCGGCCTTGGCCTGTTCCCGCTCGGCCAGCGTGTGCCGCTCAGGGTTGTACTGCTCCCGCACGACCCCTTCGCTGCCGGGCCCGTCGGCAAGGCCGCATTCGACTTCCCTGACGTGCCGCTGCCAGGCAAGGGCCTTCTCGCGCGCCGTGGCGGAGGCGGTTTCGAACCGCCCCCACTGCGGGGCCGCCTGCGGCACCTCGGCCCCGATGATGCTGAAGCCGGGGTCGGCGAACAGGTACCCGGCGAGCACGGCCTCACCATCGCCGTCCGGGCCGACGAGGTGGATCCCCTGCCCGGACAGGGCGACCACCTGCCACTTCACGCCGCGGAAGCGGACATGCGCCCCCACCTTCACCGCCAGCCGCGCATTGCGCCGCGCGCTCACTTGGCACCTCCCGTCTTGCCCAGACCGCTCCAGTCACTTGGGCCGACCAGGACGTACTCGTGCAGCGGCGCCTCCAGGTCCGTCTTCAGCTGTCCATGCCACAGGGCGTGGAAGACGACGGGAAGAACCTCGATCGGGTCACCGACAGCTTCGGCGCCCTCGATCAGCGGCCGCGGCCGCGCGAACGCCTCCACAACCGCGGGCATCAGGCCGGGATGGCCGGCGTTGCGGGGGTGGCGGTAGCCGGCCACCCATTTCAGGTTGGCGGCCAGGATGTCGTCGAGCGGTGGGAGGCGCCGGTAGTTCCAGCCGATGTCCGCGCACGCCTGTGCCACCGCCTCGGCGGCCTTCCTCGCGCGTTCGCCGCCCGCGTCCGGGTGGCCGGGGCAGTCGGCGAGCAGCGCGGTGCCGTTGACACGGCGGGCGAAGAGCTGCGGCACCCAAGAACGCACCTGCCCGCGGGGATCACGCCACAGCAGCCGTACCGGCCGTCCCGCCAATCCCGTCACGTTGGGGTCGCGGTCCAGGACCATCAGCTGGACGCGCATCGCGTTCGACCCCGCGGCCACGTGGCGCCCGGTGGTCGCCGACCACCACAGGCCCGGCCCCCAGCGGCGCCCCGGGACGGCGGGGAACGCCGACACCGGCGGCAGGTCTTCGAACGCCACGGTCATGGCGGCATCCGCCCACCGCTGCTGCACCGCCTGCCCCACCGGGTCGAGGAACACCGCCTCGAACCCGCTGCCCTGGTTTACGCCCGCTCGCCACGCCCGGCGCCGGGCTGCTTCTGTGCTGGTCACCCGCGCCAGCAAGCCGCTCCCGCCAGCGCGTACCGCCGTTTTCAGTATTCCTGCCACGAACGAGTGCCGTATCAGCTAACAGCCGACCCGCCCCTCGGCGCAGCGCTCTCAGCTGTCGTCTTCCTGCCCGCCCGCGGTCAGCATCTCCCGGAGCACCTTGACGGGCATGTCCACCCACCGGGCCACCTCTTCCAGAGGCACCCCGCCGTTCACCGCCGCCACTGCTGTCCGTTTCCAAGCGTTCTCGATCAGGCCGGCACTGTGACCGAGCCCGCGCAGCAGCCGTCGGGCGACGTCGGAGGTCGGGCCGGTCTGCACCCCGTGCAGCTGCAGCAGTTGCTCTTCGGCGCTGTCGATAGCGCTGGTGATGAGCCGACGCTGCTCGGCGGGTACCGCCGCCCGCCACATCGTTCCCGAACCGGGCGCCTTCTTCTCCTTGCCCAGGACCCGCAGCTGGCCGGCCATGGTTGCGGCCTGGTGTTCCTGCCGCAGCCACCACGGGTCGTTGTCGTACCCGGGCGGCCCGCCGGCGCCGCGGCGAAGGCGGATGACACTGCCCATCCATGCGATGAGCGGCCCGCCGTGGTCCGCCGCGGCCAACGGCCCCAGCCATCCTCGGCCCAGCCGCTCCCCGAGCCGGCGGCAGAACATTCCGTCGGCGGGCAGCGCCCGCGGCCGCCCGGCACCGCTGTCCACCCACACCAGCTCGGCCATGCCCGGATCCAGCAGTGTGTCGGCCACTGCCACCACCTCCGGGAAGACGACCGCGTCCCGCCCCACGATCCGCGACCGCTCCAAATCGCCACCGGCGTCACCGCCCGCAACCTGGTGCAGGCGCCGCGGCCAGATCTTCTCCCGCTCCCACTGCAGGGCCTGCTCCCACCATGGGGCCACCACCGCCTGCGCCAGCGCGAACACCCGCTCCGGCCCGGCCCCGGCCCGCACCGCCCGCCGCGCCACCCCCGCCCACCGCCGCTGCGCCGCCACCACCTCCGGCAGGCCCCGCAGATCGAGATGCTCCAGCGGCTGGTCGGCGTCCGCGTCCAGCAGCCACCGCCCATGCCGCCCGCATACCCGCTCCCACAGCGGCGCATACCGCACCATCCGCACGGCCGCCCCCGTACGCCGGGCCGTGCACAGCCGGCAGCCGAACGCCACCGGACCGGCCACCGCACCACCGGTCCGCCACAGCCCCACCGGATCATCATTTTCCGCGCGCAGCCGTGCGTCACCCTTTCCCCAGGACGGCAACGCCCGCGCCAGCACGTCCTCCTCCACGCCGCATATGCATGCCAGGAGCTGGCGTCCGGCTGCGTTCAGCAGCACCTCGGCGTCAGCCCGCGCGCGCCCGCTCTCGTGCCCAGGCGGGTAGTTGCGCCACTTCCAACAGGCGCGCAACACCTTCGCTTCCATCCCGGAGCGGCTCGCGATGCGGCAGATCAGCGACGAGGTCGTCTCTTCCTGCAGGGGAGCGGTCCGCAGGAGGCCAGGGTGGTGGGTCACGGGTCCACAGTCTCGTGTTCGCCGACCTCGGCGGGCGCCTTCGCAACGGATGCCCAGCGAATCAAACAACCGAATCCGCGCGGGACGGCTGTGGAGAGCCATTCGGCACGCACGTGAGCCATCGATCCGTACGCCCCGCAGGGCGCAGCTATCCCAGCTGCCCGACCTCTGAATCCCGGGGGCTAGGAGGTCCACGTGCTACGCGCTAGCCTCCCGGCATGGATCCTCGTGGGCTCTTCCGCCCGGGCGATGGCCGTCAGCGCTATGCGGGCCCTGCTGTCGTGGTCATGCCTGACGGCCGTGAAGTCGCGGTCACAGCGTCCCTTGTTCTGCGTTACGACCCGCGCCGGAGCGACAACCGGGAATCGGACCGGGACAGCACCTGGGCCGGCAGCATCACACTGTCAGATCTGGGAAGCCGCGTTGACCTCTTCGACGCGGACCCGGGAGTGCTCCGCCTGCCCGATGGGCGTGAGAGCGAGTTCATGGCGACAAGCGGCCACACTGAAGTCGGCGTTGCTGGGCTTGGTCCAGCGCCCTTCGCCTCGCAGTGAACTCTGTTCCCCACAGACGCGGAGGGCCGCACAGCGCGCAACACCGGGGGTGCAGCAGAGTCCGCGTTGCAGCCCTGACCTGCGAACCTCGACCGAATCACGGCGGTGACCGGACCCCGGGCCGTCAAGAGGCCCGGGTCCGGGTCATGGCGCAGAAGGCGGTCAGAGGCTGTTCGGAGCGGCCTGCGGGATCGTAACCGGCTTCGCCCAGTCGACGCCGAGCTGCGCGAGGGCGGCGAGCTGGTCGGTGTCCAGCCGGTCCCTCCTGGATTTCGTGTTGGAGACCCATACGCCCAGCTTCACGACCACCGGCTCTGCCTCGCCGTCGACCGCGACCTGTTCGCTGTGCCCCCTCGGCACGGGCCGGTGGGCGCCTTCCCGTTCGACCCACTGGGTGAGGGCTGTCAGGCCCCGCTGGAACGCCTGCTGCGCCTTGCTCGGCCCCTTCGCTGTACGCCTGGCCGCTGGGGCCGGAGGCGGCGCCTGGGCGGGTTCCACGCCCAGTGCGGTCAGCCGTGCCTGCTGTTCGTGCAGGAGTCGCGCCCAGGTGGTCGGCTGCTTCTGTTGCTGGAGCCACCGGCCGATGTCGTCGCCGTCCATGAGCACGCCGGGGGCGATGTCGGGCAGCTGGCCGTCGGCGTCGACCAGGTCTGCCAGGACGCGGTAGTGCCGTTGCCAGTCGAGTGGCCATGGGCAGTCCCAGTCCGGGTCGATTTCTGTCAGCTGGGCCGCGCGTGCGGTGGCTCGGTCCGGGTCCTTTCCGAGTCCGTTCTTGGTGCCGGTGCGCCGGAGGTTGGCCATGTACTGGCCGATGGGCGCCATCTCGTCGTCCTCGCCCCACACCGTGTCCTGCCGGGGCGCGAGGTGCCCGGTGGCCCGCCGGTAGGAGCGGAGCGCGGCGAGCTTGTTCTCCCAGGCTTCCTCGCCGGGCTCCCACACCATCCCGGCCTCGGGGGCGTCGAGCAGGGTCTTGCGTCGTTCCTCGAGCTCTCCGGTGCGCAGGGCCTTGCGCTGCTGGTGCACCCACCGGCCGAGGGGGAACGCCTTGGTGACGCCGACTTCGACCTCGACGTCGTACGGGACGGCGTACAGGCCGGCGACCCCGTTCTCCGCCCGCCACCGCAGCAGAGCCTGGTAGCCCTCCAGCCACACCAGCGACTCGGGCCGGTAGACGCGGGTGCGCAGGAATGCGGCGATGGTGGCGGCGTCGCGGGGGCTGGAGAAGTGCAGCAGTGCGGACTCCGCGGCGGCGTCGGTGTCGTTCTCCTGGTCCTCGCCCTCCGCGCCGGCCCCGACGATCCGTCCGTCCTCGTCGCGCCGGAGGTGGACCTTGCGCTTGCCGCTCGTCAGGGCGCGGGAGGCGAGCTGCTCGACGAGGCGGTCGTCGTGACTGCGCAGGCCCTGGAGGACCGCTACAAGGGGGCGGAAGCTGGCGCTGGCGACCATGTCGGTCGGGTCCTCGCCGGGCTCCAGGAAGATGGGCACGATGATCCGGGCGATCTTCGTGGAGCCATCCTTGTTGAGTCGGAGCGCGCGGCCGATGTTCTGGACGATCTCGACCTGGGAGCCGCGGGTGTCGGCGAAGCAGATCGCTTCGACGCCGCGCTCGCCGGTGATGTCGACGCCTTCGCCGAGGACGCGGACGGAGGCGAGGAAGGCGCGGTGTACGCGGTGGCCGGTGGCGTCGATGCCGTTGGCGAACTGGTGGAGGACTTCGCGGCGCTCGGTGACGAGGTGGTCGCCGCACAGCCATGCGGACCAGACGCGGTCCGGGGGTACGTGGCGGCCGGCCTCCAGTTCGTAGAACTCGGCGTCGATCGAGGACTTCGGCAGCTTGTCCGCGGCGGCCAGGTCGGCGTCGCTGGCGTCGTTGAGGTACAGCTCGGCGGCCGTCTCGGGCAGCTTGTCCGCGAACGCGGCGGCTTCTTCGACTTTCTGGTGGAAGGTCATGACGGTGCGCAGGTTGTACGCCGCGGCGTGCTCCAGGAGCGCGGCCTGCAGCAGCGCCAGGCGTCGGCCCCGCTGCGCCTCCTCGGACTCCCCGAGGACGGGGGAGGGGTCACGGATCTCGAGTACGTCGATCTCGAATCCGGCGAGGATCCCCCGCTCGATCGCCTCGGACAGCCCCAGCTCGGCCAGCCAGGCCCCGTAGGTGCTGTCCGGGTCGTCGGCCATGCTTGCGATCTCCGGCTCCTGGCCGTCGGCGCCCTTCTGCGGCCGGGCCGCGGCGAGGATGCGCGGGGTCGCGGTGAGGTAGAGCCGGAAGTCGGCGGGGATGCGAGTGTTGTCGTGGATCGCCGCCCAGGGCCGCCCGAGGTCGCCGGCGGTGCCGTGGGCCTCGTCGACGATGGCGAGGTCGAAGCCCGCCATCTGCTGTCCGTAGAGCCGTTCCCCGCCCGCCAGGGCGGCCTCCAGGGGCCCGCGGACCTTCTGCTGGCCCTCGGGTGCGTCGATGTCCTCGCGGTCCACGAGGGAGGCGTATGTGGCGAGCACGACCACTGGCCCGGACCTGGCCCACAGGGCGAGCTGGATCGGGTTGGTGGTCGTGCGTACCCCGAGCTCGTTGAGTACCGGGTCGTTCTCCAGCGAGCACACCGCGACCATGGGGGCCCGGTGGCCCACCAGACGCCACGCTCCGGCGGTCTGCGCGAGCAGGTCCAGGGTCGGCACCGTGACCAGGATCCGGCCGCCTGGGAAACACTCCAGCGCGCACGCGGCGGCTGTGATCGTCTTTCCTGATCCGGTCGCGGACACGAGCGTGGCGCGGGCGCCTTGCGGGGGCACGGATGATCTTGCAGGAAATCCTACCCATTTCCGGAAGCTCGATTTCTGATCCACCTGGTGCTCTCGGAGTGGGATCAAAACAGTTCTCCTGGTTCGGGTAGGACTTGTTCGACGGAGGTGATGTGGCTCGTCCGGTGGGTGCCTTCAGGTCGCCCGTAGGCCTTCCAGGCTCGGTGGGCTGCCTCGCTGAGCGAGCTGGCCATCAGGTGGACGACGAAGCCGGCACCGCCTGGTGCGTGCTCGTCGAGGGGTCGGCCTGTAATGCGGTAGACCCGGTGTCTGAGCAGCTCGATGAGCGCCTGACCGTCAGGCTTCCCGTCGTGCGCCCGGTCTTCTTCAAGGCGCCGTAGCCGCTGTTCCTCATAGCGGCCCGCGCGCGGGTCCTCGCCGGGCTCGTACACGGGCATTTGCAGCTCGGTCATGACGTGGGCGATGCGCCGCCATTGGTTGTGTTGGAGGGAGGCGATGTGCAGTTCGCTCAGGCTCTTCGGTTCCTGTGGCCCTGTGCTCGCGCGGGCCTCGCGTTCCCGCGCGAGACGTACGTGCTCCATGACCTGGTTCAGATCCAGGCCCGTCGCTTTTCTCAGCACGTCGAGGCGAGCTAATTCGTGGGGAAGATATTCGTAGACAGGCATCCGCGAACCTCACTCGATGCTCTTGGAAGGTGTGGTGTTATTTCTCCAATGGTACATGCTGCATCATGCTAGGGTCGGAGTTCGTGCACATGACCGACCCATCGGTAGTGGAGAGGAAGGAGAACCGGATGATCGAGAATCCTTGAACGCCCGCCCACCAAGCGGTCGAGTCCAGCGACCACGTCGAGCTGACCCGCCTCCTCGACGAAGGCGCAGACGTCAACGAAGTGTGCTGCGGGATGACTCTGCTGGAGCACGCCATCGACTTGGAGGGGGACTCGGCACTCCAGTCAGGGACTCCGATCGACAGTCGGCTCACAGTGATCCTGCTGGCCTACGGGGCCGACCCGATACCGCAACCTCCCGGACACATGAGTGCGGTCGACCTGGCCGACTACTACGGTCACGACATCGCCTACCGCCTGATAGACCGACTGGCCGCAGTTCCTGCCAGCCGCCCGCGGAGCGGGCTGTTGTCCTGGAGGCGAAGCCGGAAGGACTGAAAGGGCGGGAGCGAAGCGGACGCCCAACGGGCCGCAGGCCCAGAACCCGTGAAACAGGGTCACCTCCAGTGCGCAGCACGGGAGTCCCAAAGGCCCGCGAAGCGGGGCCATCGGGGTGGAGCGAAGCGGAACCCCGATCGTCCGAAGCGAAGCGAAGGA